>NZ_CP118734.1:1290000-1890000 GCF_032594935.1 Streptococcus sp. 29892 | reverse complement strand
TACTCAAGGCTCTTAAACATCCCAAGGTCATTGCCCTGGGCGAGATTGGGCTGGATTACTACTGGATGACGGCAGATAAGGAAACCCAGGCCCGTGTCTTCAAGCGGCAAATGGAGCTGGCCAAGCAGTTGAATTTGCCCTTTGTGGTTCATACTCGCGATGCTTTGGAAGATACCTATCAGATTATCAAGGAAGTCGGCGTCGGTCCACGCGGAGGCATCATGCATTCCTTCTCTGGCACGCTGGAGGAGGCTCGGGCCTTCATGGACCTGGGCATGCACATCTCCTTCTCGGGAGTGGTGACCTTCAAAAAAGCTGTCGAGCTTCAGGAAGTGGCGCAAGCATTGCCCCTAGAAAAAATCCTGGTCGAAACGGATGCGCCTTATCTGGCCCCAGTTCCTAAGCGTGGTCGGGAAAATCGTACCGGCTACACCCGATATGTGGTGGATATGCTGGCCCAGCTTCGCAACCAGTCGGTCGAAGAAGTGGCGAGAGCGACCTACGAGAATGCAAGGAGCTTGTTCAGAATTGACTCAGAAAATTAAGATACAAGAAGTCCTCGTTGTCGAGGGCAAGGATGATACAGCCAATCTCAAACGATTTTATGAGGTGGATACCTACGAAACCAGAGGCTCTGCCATATCAGACGATGACTTAGAACGCATCGAGAAACTCCATGACCTGCGGGGCGTGATTGTCTTTACTGACCCAGACTACAATGGCGAGCGGATTCGAAAGATGATTATGCAGGCCATTCCCACGGTCAAACACGCCTTCTTACAGCGGGATGAGGCTCGGCCCCAGTCCAAGACAAAAGGGCGGTCCTTGGGCATTGAGCACGCCAGCTTTGAAGACTTGGAAAAGGCCCTTGCAGGCCTGCGTGGCTATTATGATGATGAAAATAACTTTGATATCAGCAAGTCAGACCTAATGCGCCTAGGCTTGCTTATGGGCGGAGATAGTCGCAAGAGGAGAGAGTATCTGGGAGAGCAGCTCCGCATCGGTTACTGCAATGGCAAGCAACTGCTCAAACGCTTGGAGTTGTTTGGGATAAGTTTGGTGGAAGTTGAAGAGTGTATGGAGTACTATCATGGATAGGGTCTACGCTGTTAAGTGCTTGGTAAAAAACGATTTTGAGCCTTCTTATGAGAATTACTCGTCCTATGAAGAAGTGACCTACTTGCTACCGGCTAATGTCCTTGTTTGGGAGGATGAGCAGGTTAACACGGAAGCGCTACTTGACTATTTGCGTAATCTGGTCGAAGATGGCTATGTCAATGCGGATGGTATTTGGAAGCAGAGCCGTTTGTTTCATATTGCTGGTCTGCAAGAAATGGACGACAGGGTAGAGTTTGATGGACCAGCCGTGGAAGTCTATCGTTGGTTTTACAATTTTGAACGTCCAGTTACTGAGGAAGAATTTTTGAATCTCTATTATTTTGATGATTTGGGGAGATAGGGAATGTCTAGATGAGAACAAGTTGTCTTAACCAATATGTGCATGATTACAGACGGTCAGCAGGTATTGGTCCAGAATAGGAAGTCAGAGAAGTGGCCGGGCGTCACGTTTCCGGGTGGCCATGTCGAACGTGGCGAGAGTATTATTTCCTCCGTCATTCGTGAGGTCAAAGAAGAAACGGGCTTGACTGTATTCAACCTCGAACTCTGTGGCATTCAAAACTGGACGGATCCTACTGACCACTATCGTTATCTAGTATTTTGCTACAAAACCAGCCATTTTTCAGGAGTTCTCCAATCTTCTGATGAGGGAGAAGTCTTTTGGATTGATCGTGCGGACCTGAAGAATGTTCAGCTGGCAGACGGTTTTGAAGCTATGTTGGAAATCTTTGAACAGCCACAGCTGACGGAGAATTTTTTCTGGTTTGAAGACGGTGAGTGGAAGGTGGAGAATCGATAATGAAAAATAGCTGGAAATGGCAGTTACTGTGAGGGAGTTGAGTCTTATTTCAGAATTGAGTGAGATGTTAAATCTGGAGGATGGAAGATGGGATTATTTGATTTTTGGAAAAAGAATAAAGATGAGATGACAGACGTGACAACAGCTACCCAGCAGCCAGTTGCTTTTGGTGTAGAAGCGGTCTTTAACTCGCAAGATTCTGGGGAAGTCATTTTATCTGGTCAGGCTTATGGTACAATAAAGGTGGGTGATAGGCTTACTTTTGTTAAGGGCAGCCGGGAACATACTGTACTAATCAAGGGGATTGAGAAATCTCAAATTTCTATGCAAGTCTTGAACAATCAAAAAGGTAGCTTGAGAGTAGCTCTGTCTGATAAAAAGTTTGCCAAAACAGGGTTAGTCCTGTATAATGCTGTTGCTAGCGTTGACTTTAAAGAAGAAGCTTATCTCAGAGCGTTAGCTGATGGTTTTATTGGCTTTCAAGAGGCAATTTTAAAACCCGAGGATATTCAGAAAGCCAGCTTAGCTGATGTTGCTGAATTGGTAGGGCTATTTATTGATTACTGTAGAAGAAACGACAAACTTTTCTCAGCAGAGGAAATTGACGAGAATCTTCAAAAAATCAAAACATTGAAAGATATTGTCAGAGACAAACTTTTAGTAGCTGATAGGATCTATGTTCTCCAATCGACACGAACCGGAGAAGCTCACCTCCATTCTGAAACCTTCCAAAGAGAAGATGGCTCATTCCTTTGTACAGATCCGTTGATACAGATTGTAGATGAGGAACGCTACGACTATGTAATGACAAAATTAACAGAAGCTAAACGGACTGATGTGACTTTACGAAAGGTTGAAAAAGGGGAAGATGGTGAAGGAATTACCAACGCTTTAGGAACTGAATTTTACCTAAATGGAGCACTTGGAGTTTTTATTGAGTCCAAAGATACAGTAGTCTGGGCGAAAGAGTTGGTTCCAAAACCCGATTTTAGTGGAATTCCAGAAATTCAAGTACCAATTACTAACCCAGATTTGGTTCGTTGGATGTTGCTTATGGGACAAATAGGTCATCCAGAAACAGATGAAGCTAAGCAAATTTTTCAGTTGTACTATGGTTTTATGGCTAGGGAATTGATGGGTGCCAAGTTGCTAATCCCAATGAAGGGTAATCTTATCCACGATGCTGTTGATGCAGATGGGAAAACGGTATTGAAAGAGAAATCTACCATGTCCTTTCCAGTTCGTGAAGGGAAATACAAAGATGGCCGGACAACGCTTCAAGTCTTTACAGACTGGAAACGATTGCGAATGGTATTTGATGATGAATGGAATGGGATGATAACGACGGTTGATGATTTTATTGAGCAGCACGATTTTGCTATCAATGCTACACAATACCTAGATGCTGGTATGTATATTAGCAAAAGTGCCTATGATGACATGAAAAAGATATGGGGCGATAAGCCAATTGATCACATTAAACTCAAAATGAAACAGATGAATGAGAAGAAACACACATGAGAATCGCAGACAAAAACGTTACTCGTGCCGTCCTGGAACGCCACGGGTTTACCTTTAAGAAATCTTTCGGTCAGAACTTTTTGACCGATACCAATATTTTACAGAAGATTGTGGACACGGCAGAGATTGACCAGAATGTCAATGTCATCGAGATTGGTCCTGGAATCGGGGCCTTGACCGAGTTTTTGGCAGAGAATGCTGCTGAGGTCATGGCCTTTGAGATTGACGACCGCCTGATTCCGATTTTGGCGGACACCCTGGGTCGCTTTGACAATGTGACCGTGGTCAACCAAGATATCTTGAAAACCGACCTGCAGACCCAGATTCAGAATTTCAAAAATCCTGACCTGCCTATCAAGGTCGTGGCCAATCTGCCTTACTACATCACCACACCCATCCTCATGCACCTGATTGAGAGCAAGATTCCCTTCAGCGAGTTCGTGGTTATGATGCAGCGGGAGGTGGCCGATCGCATTTCTGCCGAGCCAAACACCAAGGCCTACGGCAGCCTGTCCATTGCGGTCCAGTACTACATGACTGCCAAGGTGGCCTTCATCGTGCCTCGCACCGTCTTTGTACCCGCACCAAACGTGGATTCCGCCATTCTCAAAATGGTTCGCCGCGAGCAACCCATGGTGAGCGTCAAGGACGAAGATTTCTTCTTCCGGGTGTCCAAGGCTAGCTTTGTGCACCGCCGCAAGACCTTGTGGAACAACCTGACCAACCATTTCGGTAAGTCCGAAGAAGTTAAGGACAAGCTGACGCAGGCACTTGGCATGGCAGAGCTGGAAGCCAGTGTTCGTGGAGAAGCACTTTCCATGGCTGACTTCGCACGTCTGTCTGACAGCCTCCAGGAAGTCGGTTTATAAGCAAGTATTGATTGCGGAGAAATCTGCAATCAATATTTATTTTAATGGAAAATTGTTTTCCTATTTGCCTTGTTCGTTGACAGTGGGTGGAAAGCTTGCTATACTGAAATATGACTAACTTTTGAAAAATATTGTCTGCAAATTGGCAGAATATTTACAAAAACAAGAGAGGGTTTCCCTCTTTTTTTATGAAGGTATCTATATGTTAAAAACTATGCTGAAAAAGCATCCCCATTTAGTAGCCCTGGGCCTATTTGTGGGCTTTTCTTTATTATTATTGGTTCCCCACTTGCTCACCAAGGGCATGGTGACAGGTGCGGACTTGATTTTCCACTACAACCGTTTCTATGATGCGGCTATGCAGATGAAGGAGAGCAATTTCTCCTATATCATCAGTTTGTATGGCTATCAGCAGTCAGGGCGGATTGTCAATGCTCTCTATGGTCCTTATTTTGCCTATCTACAGGGAGCCTTGGTACTCTTAAGTGGGACCTGGTTTCGTTATCAAATTTTGTCCAATCTTCTCTTGGGAACTCTGAGTGCCACCTCTCTCTATTTCCTCATGCGTGAGGTCAAGGTCAAGTATGCTCACTCCATTCTCTTGTCTATGTTCTTTGTGACCACCTATTCCATTCAGTATTGGTGGGCAACCCAAGGATTTACCAGCTGGGGAGTGGCTCTTTTTCCGCTTTGTTTAATCCCTGCAGTCCGTTTTTTGCAGACGAAAAAAGTACCCATTTTCCTTATGGCAGGTGCTGTGGGGCTTATGTTACAGGTCCATATGCTATCGACCTTGTTCTTGGTCATTGCCTATGGCATTCTCTTTTTCATTGGTTGGTGGAAATCAGACCAAAAAATGAAGATTATTGGACAAGTAGCCCTTTCGGTAGGGATTTTCCTGCTCCTGACCATCAATATCTGGTTGCCACTGGTTTATATCAATGCGACCAACACCTTGGTTCCTCCATTTGTAAATAAGAAATTCGTTCAAAATACTGTCACATGGCTGAAAACAGCCTTTCTCTACTATCCATATCCACTGCCAATTTTCTTTGGAATTTATTTTTATTTCTTGGTGAAAAATTGGAAGAAACAATCGCTGGTTCTGGCTGGTCTTGCTCTGACCTACGCAGTATTTTTGGTCTTGTCAACCAACCTCTTCCCTTGGCAATTAGTAGCTGGTAAGGGGATTGACTTAGTTGAGTTGATCCAATTTCCTTTCCGTTTCTTCCTCTATGCCAATGCCTTGTTATTAGGAGTTGTAGGGCTACAAGTATCTGGCTTGTCAGACAAAATGCAGAAAATCTTTTCTGGTTTGACTGTTATTTCTTTGTTTGTTTCGGTTGGCTTCCTCTGGAATGAAAGTTATAAGGAAATCAAAAGACATTACTATAGCGATACCTTCCTACAAAAACGAATTCATACGACCTTGTACGGGACGACGGAAGAGTTACGGGCTTCTTTCTATTCCAAAGACTTGGGTGAATTTATCCACATTGCTCAGAAATCCACGCCTGACTATGTACCAGATTTATCAGAAAAGACGGGACATCTGACCAATGAAGAGTCGGACAATACCTATTTTACCTATCGTGACCAAGTGATTTTACCAAATCAGGAATTTAAAAAAGAAGTTGATGGTAATCAGCTGGTGGTAACTTGGACGGCGTCAGAAGCAGAAGAAACTGTGGTACCAGTTATTGTCTACCAAGATAGTCAGCTCGTTTTGAATGAACAGGTATTGGATAGAGAGGATGTGGAACTTTCCGATATCGGTGTGCCAACAGTTACCAGCCAACCGGGGCAAAATACCCTAATCCTATCCTACAAGCAACAATGGTGGTTACTGCCTGTTATCGCGATTAGCTTGACTGGATGGCTAGTCTGGTCGATGCACTACATCTTTATTTACCGAAAATCAAGCCTTTCCTAAGAGAGAAATGTTATGAAACAAATCAATCCAAAGGCAAGCAAGCAATTTATTCTGGTTATGATTATGACCGTTTTGCTGGCGATGGGTCGGGCTCTATTGCTAAGTGGAGTATCTTTTCCGCTCTGGTTTATCCCTCTGCCCTTACTTGCCTATCTTATTTTTACTTTTTATATCTTGGTCCTGCTGGATAAGTACGAACAGTTTATCAAGACCAAGAGCTTTGCCAAGTATGTCGGCTATTTTCTAGGCTTTCTGTATCTTGTCAATCTAGTCTATCGGCTCAATGCCAAGAAATATCAAGCCTGGAATATTTTCCGTAATAATCTCTTTCAATTTGAGCTTCTGTTGATGTTGGCTCTTCCTGTATTATTGGCATTTTTATGGCGGAAGAAGACGGGTATTCGAGAAAAATTAAGCCAGTGGTCAGCCAATCACTTGGTACCAGATGGCTATTTGCTCTTGACCAGTTTGCTTTCTCTCAGCCCTCTAGCTATCTCTTATTGGAAAGATAGCCATTATGAGAGCTTGGTGGAAAAGGGGTCTTATATAGAATTCTTTAGCCAGACACCGCTGTTTGCCCCTATTCATTTTATAGGGACCTATATTTTTCTCCGCTATCTTCATAAGGCATTTGTAGAGTTTAAGGCCAATCGGACCAACGTTCACAGTATGCTCTTTATCAGCCTGGCTCTGGCTATGTTGTCGCATATCGGTTATCAGGCCTCTATGGCTGGGGGAACGGGTTCATATTTCACCCGTCACCTCTTTCCTGGAGCCATTGTCTTTCAGATTGCCTGCCTCTTTTTCCTAAACATTATCATTAGTTTGGTCATCAACCGTCAAATCCTATCGGTTGCTGTCATTGCCGGTTTAAATGTGACCTTGATAGCGGCCAATTTCCTCAAATTCCGCTATCGTTCGGAGCCATTGACCCCCAATGATTTCAAGTGGGTCGGGAACTTGGGGATGATTCTCAGCTTTATCAGTCTGCGTGTTGTGCTCATATCGCTATTCTTTTTAGTTCTTCTGTTCTTTCTTTATCGGAAAATTCACAAGAACTACTTCCAAGGAAGGATTGTCGCTTCTATCTGGAAACGGCTGGCAGGGATTTCAATCATTGTGTCCTTGATTTTGGGAATGGGGTGGGCGATTCGCAATGAAAAAGACCATAAGATTGTTGGCTGGGTTCCTATTCTTTCTAAGGTCAATAACTGGCGTAACGTAGACTGGAAGGGTTATGCCTTTGTGGCGCGTTATCGCACCCTATCCTTCCTCTGGTTGCAACAGCTCAGCAAGACCAGTATGGAAAAGCCTGAAAATTACTCTGAGAAGACCATGAAGGCGATTGTGAAGAAATACACCGCCCTGGCCGAGGAAATCAATGCGGAACGGACAGGTCAATTGACTGACCAGACGGTTATCTACATTCTTAGTGAGAGTTTGGCTGATCCGCGTCGGATTCCAGGCGTGACCCTTAGTCAAAATGTCCTTCCAAATATTGAGTACATCATGAGTCAGACTACCAGTGGCTTGATGAAGAGTGACCACTATGGTGGTGGTACAGCTAACATCGAGTTTCAGGTCTACAGTGGTCTGCCCTTCTACAATTACAACTCGTCCATTTCGTCCGTCTATCTGGATGTGGCGCCAAATATGAAGAAATTGCCAAGTATCAGTGACCTCTATCCAGCAGATAATCGTGTCGCTATTCACCCCTACTACGATACTAGTTACAATCGTAATTCAATCTATAAGCAGTTGGGAATTGAGCAGTTTTACACTCTGAATAGTGCTGCTTATCCTCTGACAGTGACGGCTGAAGATTATCAAGGGAATTTTATCAGTGATAAAAAGACTTATGACTTGATTTTGGAGCAGGTACGTTCAGGAACAAATACATTTGTGTCTGCCATTACCATGCAGAACCATGTGCAGTGGAATTCCCTAGAGCCAGCTAGTATTACGGCTTCGGGTGAGGGCTTCGCGGCTGAGGAGAATGAAAACCTTAATAGCTATGTTCGTCTTCTATCCTTTACGGACCAGGCGACCAGGGATTTCCTAGACCAGCTCAAGACCTTGGATAAAAAAGTGACAGTCGTCTTTTACGGTGACCACCTGCCAGGTCTCTATCCAGAGTCTGCCTTTGTGACGGACCCAAGTCTGCAATATAAGACCGACTATTTCGTTTGGAGTAATTTTGAAACGGAAGACTACCATTATGATTTGGTCAATTCTAGCGATCTCAATGCACTGATGCTGGAGACGACCAATAATAAGGTCAGTCCTTACTACGCTCTCTTGACAGAAGTGCTCCACAAGGACCGTGTAGGGCAGGCTGAGCGCGATGCAACAGTCGCAGCAGAACTCAAGCTGGTCCAATACGACCTATCCACAGGAAAAGGCTACCTTTTGAAATACAAAGACTTTTTCAAGGTGGCGACAGAAACAACAGAATAAAACTATGCCCAAGTCAGAATGCTGGCTTGGTTTGTTTTATGTGAAAAAGGACACAAACGTGGGGATTGTAGTATAATAATAACAAGACTTTAAACAATTAGAACCCTATTGTCCTAAATTGAATTTAGGGGTAAAAGAACATGAAAAAAATACTATCATCTCTTCGGCCTGTTATTGCCATTCAGTTGGTTTTCCATATCTTATATAGTTTAACCAATGTCGTTTTGCCTGAGTTAAATAAGTATCTTTTTGACCATATTTTTCAGATGGGCTGGACAGGGCTTGTCTGGCTCTTGTTGGCTTATGCCTTGACCATCATTGCCAATTCAGTTTTTCAGTACATTTCCCAGGTTTATGAGTGGAAGGTGTCTCAGGGCTTCTATGTCACGGCTAAAAAAGGCCTGGCAAACAGCTTGTTATCACAGCCTTTATCCAAATTTTCAGAGAAGAATGTCTCTGCCTATCTGTCCATTTTTGACAACGATTTGGAAACCATTGAGGAGAGTTATCTGAGTCCTCTCATGGACATTATTCGTTCTAGTTTGAGCATGCTCATCTATGCGGTTTCCCTCTTTCTCTTTGTTCATCCGCTGGTTGCGATTGGGATTATTCTGTCGTCTGCCTTGGCGGTCTTCATTCCCAAGTGGATTTCCGGTCCTCTTTCTCAGCGACAGCGGGCATTTTTACAGAGTTTGGAAAGTTATTTTCAGGTGGTGACAGACCTCTTTTCTGCTAAGAACCGCGTTAATACCGAAACTTTCGGCTCCATCAGCCGTGTCCATCATCAGTCAGTAGAAGAAAGTGAGCAAGCCCGTTTTCGCTTTGGGCAATTCAAAACCTTGGCCAATGTTGTCAATGGATTTTCCATGTTTTTGGTGCAATTAACAGCTTTTGGCTTGGTCGGCTACCTCTTGTTGCAAAAAGAGTTGACCATTGGAGCTGCCATTGCGACTTTTAGCTATGTTGAAAATTTCATCTATCCTATGAAATACATCCTCTTGGATGTCAATTATATCCATTCGACCAAGGAAACAGTTGCCAACTTAGAAGGTTATCTTGCTGGTCAGGTCTTGTCTGAGCAAGTGCCAAGCTATCCCAATGTGACAGCCTTGGAAGTCAGGGATGTGGCCTATCATGTGGGAGAATTAGCGGTAGCAGATTTTTCCTATCGGTTTGACAAGGGGAAAAAGTATGCCATCATTGGTCCGTCAGCTAGCGGGAAATCGACTTTTCTAAGAGTGTTGGCAGGAGAACTAGCTCTGGATAAGGGAAGTGTTTCCTATCTGGAAAATGATGTTTTGCATGAAATGGAAACTGCCACAGCCTTCTATCTCAGCCAGTTTGAACATCTTTACCATACCGATTTTGAAAGCAATGTGTCTGTCTTTGGGACCTATGAGAAGGGAAGAGATGTCATGCTTGGCTTGTTGAAGAGCTTGCCAAAGAGTTTACAGGACACCTTGCATACAACAACAGACCCCAGTCTCTTGAGTGGTGGCGAGAAAAATGTCCTGTGTCTGCTCCGTTCCCTTATGAGCGGCAAGGACATCTTGCTCTTGGATGAACCGACCGCTCATTTAGACCCTGCCCTGACCAAACAGGTTTTGACCAACCTCTTGCAGTTGGAGGACAAACTGATCATTACTATCTTGCACCAATCAGACCCAGCTATCCTAGACTTGTTTGATGTGGTTTTGGAAATGCGTGATGGGAAACTGAGCGAGAAGATATAAAAATAACCCCAAGCCAATAATTCTGACTTGGGGTCTCTCCATTTATCATGCGGAGGAAGGGATTTGAACCCTCACACCCGATGGGCACATGCGCCTGAAGCATGCGTGTCTGCCGTTCCACCACCTCCGCTTGTTTTTATTATACTATTTTTTATTTGAAATGACTAGAGTAAAGTGTAAAATCGAAACCGCTTGCGGTTTTTTTGTAGGAAATTTGGTATAATAGGAACAAGTACACACAAAGGAGTCTTCATTGCAAGGAAGAATTATCAAGGCCTTGGCTGGTTTTTACTATGTTGAGGCAGATGGACAGATTTATCAAACCAGAGCCAGAGGAAATTTTCGTAAGAAGGGACAAACGCCCTATGTGGGTGATTTTGTGGACTTTTCGGCTGAGGAAAATTCAGAAGGCTATATTTTAAAAATCCACGAGAGAAAGAATAGTTTGGTTCGACCTCCTATCGTCAATATCGATCAAGCGGTGGTTATCATGTCAGCCAAGGAACCTGATTTTAATGCCAATCTACTGGATCGTTTCCTAGTTCTCCTTGAACAAAAGGATATGGACCCAGTTATTTACATCTCTAAGATGGACTTGGTAGAAGACAGGACAGAAATGGATGACTTCAAGGCTATTTATGAGAAAATTGGCTATCCTTTTGTCTATAGTTTGGAGGAATTGACGCCACTATTGCAGGATAAGGTGACGGTCTTTATGGGGCAGACAGGGGTTGGCAAATCGACTCTACTCAATCGCATTGCGCCAGAATTAGCCTTGGAAACAGGGGCAATTTCAGATAGTCTGGGGCGTGGTCGCCATACCACTCGTGCGGTCAGCTTCTACAATGTCTTCGGTGGGAAAATTGCGGATACGCCAGGTTTCTCATCCCTAGACTATGAAGTCAAGGAGGCGGAGGCTCTGACAGATTGTTTCCCAGAGATTGCGGAAGGCAGTCAGGACTGTAAATTTAGGACCTGTACCCACACACACGAGCCGGATTGTGCAGTCAAGGAAGCTGTTGCCAGCTCTGCCATTTCCCAAAGTCGCTTTGACAATTACCTCCAATTCCTCAGCGAAATCCAAAATCAGCGTGAAACCTATACCAAGGTTAGTAAGAAATTCAAATAGAAAGTTGGTACTCTATGTCACATTATAAGATTGCACCGTCTATTTTGGCGGCAGATTATGCAAATTTTGAAAAAGAGCTCAAGCGTATTGAGCAGACAGGTGTGGAATACGTTCATATTGATATTATGGATGGTCATTTTGTGCCAAATATCAGCTTTGGTGCGGATGTGGTTGCGGCTATGCGTCCTCATAGCAAGCTGGTCTTCGATTGCCACCTCATGGTGTCCAATCCTGAAAACCATATCGAAAGCTTCGCCCGCGCTGGTGCGGATATCTTGACTATTCACGCAGAAGCAACGGTTCACTTGCATGGGACCCTGCAAAAAATCCGTGCTGCCGGTATGAAGGTGGGTGTGGTGATCAATCCAGGCACTCCTCTTGTGACCATTGAGCCTGTGCTCAACTTGGTGGATCAGGTTCTGCTCATGACGGTCAACCCAGGTTTTGGTGGTCAGGCCTACATTCCAGAAGTGGCTGAGAAGATTGAGGCCTTGGTCAAACTTCGTGAAGCCAAGGGCTTGAACTTTGACATCGAAGTGGACGGCGGGATTGACGACAAGACCATTCATTCAGCCAAAAATGCGGGTGCCAATGTCTTTGTGGCAGGGTCCTATCTCTTCAAAGGCGATTTGGATGCCAACGTTGCCAAATTGAGAGCTGCCCTCAATGACTAAGGTTGCTGTCATTGCAGGCGGTTCCTTTGACTGCCTTCCTGAGCCTGCCGACCTCTATGTGGGGGTAGATGCAGGCTCTCTTCGTCTTCTGGACCATTCCCTGCCTCTTGACTGGGCTATCGGTGATTTTGACTCGGTGACACCTGAAGAATTAGGGCGGATCAGGGAGATGGCAGAGCGGTTTCTGCAAGCTCCTGCTGAAAAAGCTGATACAGACTTGGAGCTGGCTTTAAAGGAAATCTTCAAGGCCTATCCGCAGGCTCAGGTTCGTATATACGGAGCCTTGGGTGGTCGCATGGATCACATGATGAGCAATCTCTTCTTGCCTGCTGAGCCAGACTTGGCAGCCTATATGGAGCAGATTGAATTGGTGGACAGTCAGAACATCGTCCGTTTTCGACCTGCAGGTCAGCACCGTTTGTCACCGATTGCTGGTATGAAGTACATTTCCTTTATGCCGTCGGACCAGAGTCGCCTGACCATTCGTCATGCCAAGTACCCGCTGGATGCCAGTAATTATTTTTTCAAAAAATGCTATGCTTCTAACGAATTTATAGATAGGGACATAGACATTCAACTGGATCAGGGCTACGTGGTCCTGATCTACAGTAAGGACAAGGATTAGATGGATATTGTACTACTTATTTTGCTGATACTGGTCTTGCTTGCCTTGGTTTTTCTTTATGGAAAATGGCAGAGCTTGGCCCTGCTTTTGCAAGATCAAGCCGAAGATACTGCAGACAACTTGTCTGACCAGCTCAGCTATCAACTAGAAAATGCAACTCTCAAACAGCAGCAGGCCATTCATCAGGAAGTGGAACGACTCCGCACGGAGCTTTACCAACAGCTAACCGACATCCGTCAAGAGCTGAATAAGGGCCACTTGGAAAATCGAGATGCCACCGATCGCCGTTTGCAGGCCATTCAGGAGTCCAATGAAAAACGCCTGGAAGAAATGCGGCAGACGGTTGAGGAAAAACTGGAGAAAACCCTGCAAACCCGCCTACAAGCCTCCTTTGAAACGGTGTCCAAGCAGTTGGAATCGGTCAATCGTGGTCTGGGCGAAATGCAGACGGTGGCGCGTGATGTGGGCAGTCTTAACAAGGTCCTGTCTGGCACTAAAACCCGTGGCATCATGGGCGAATTGCAGCTGGGACAGATTATCGAGGATATTTTGACACCTAGCCAATATGAGCGAGAGTTTGCCACGGTTTCAGGCTCGAATGAGCGCGTGGAGTATGCGGTCAAGCTACCGGGACGGACCGAGGGAGATTATATCTACTTGCCAATCGATTCCAAGTTTCCGCTGGCGGACTATTATCGCTTGGAAGATGCCTACGAAAGTGGGGACAAGGACCAGATTGACCTCCACCGCAAAAATCTCTTAGCGGCTATTAAACGTTTTGCCAAGGACATTCAGAGCAAGTACCTCAATCCGCCTGAAACCACTAATTTTGGCGTCTTGTTTTTGCCAACCGAAGGGCTTTATTCAGAAGTGGTCCGCAATCCGATTTTCTTTGATGAGCTTCGCCGTCAGGAAAATATCGTAGTAGCTGGACCCACCACACTTTCTGCCCTGCTTAATTCGCTCTCCGTCGGCTTTAAGACCCTCAATATTCAACGGTCGGCCGATGATATTTCCAAGGTCTTGGGCAATGTCAAGCTGGAATTTGGCAAGTTTTCTGACCTCTTGGTCAAGGCTCAGAAACAGCTCAATCAGGCCAGCAGCAATATTGACAAACTCCTAACCACTCGCACCAACGCTATCGAGCGTAGTCTTCGTACCATTGACCTGTACGAAGATGATCAAACCAAGGGACTGCTTGGCCTGTCCCCATTAGATGAGGAAGATAATGAAAATTAACCAAATGAAAAAAGATGAATTCTTCGAAGGATTCTATCTGATCAAGACAGCTGAAGTCCGTCAAACACGAGCTGGCAAAGACTACCTAGCTCTGACCTTCCAAGATGATACGGGCGAGATTGAAGGCAAGGTCTGGGATGCCCAACCAGGGAAAATCAAAGACTTTACTGCTGGAACAGTAGTTCACATGCAGGGACGCCGTGAAGTTTACAACAACACCCCCCAGGTCAATCAACTGGTTCTTCGTTTGCCAAAAGCTGGTGAGCCAAATGATCCTGCTGATTTCAAGGAAAAACCACCTGTTGATGTCAAGGACACCAAGGAATACTTGAGCCAGATGATTTTCCGCATTGAAAATGCCACTTGGCAGCGGATTGTCCGTGCTCTCTACAGCAAGTACGACAAGGAATTTTATTCCTATCCAGCGGCCAAGACCAATCACCACGCCTTCTATTCAGGTTTGTCCTTCCATACAGCGACCATGGTCCGTTTGGCAGATAAAATTGGTGACATTTATCCTCAGCTCAACAAGAGCCTGCTTTTCGCAGGGATTATGCTTCATGACCTAGCCAAGGTGATTGAACTGACAGGTCCTGATAACACTGGCTACACTGTCCGTGGCAATCTGATTGGGCACATTTCCCTGATTGATGAAGAGATTACCAAGGTCTTGATGGAATTGGGCATTGACGATAGCAAGGAAGAAGTGACTGTTCTGCGCCACGTCATCCTCAGCCACCACGGTTTGCTGGAGTATGGAAGCCCTGTCCGTCCGCAGATTATGGAGGCGGAAATCCTCCACATGATTGACAACATCGATGCGGAAATGATGATGATGCTATCGGCCTTGGACAAGGTCGGCCCAGGCGAGATGACCAACCGTATCTTTGCCATGGATAACCGCGCCTTCTATAAGCCCAACATCGACTGATGGCAGTTGGGATTGTATCTCGACAGCCCCTCACCAAAGGTTGGTCCTCGGACCGAAAGCATAAGGTCCAGCTAGAAGATGGTCGCCTTGGTCTTTTGAGAATAGCAGAGCGACCAGCCTATGAGGCTAAGCGATTAGAGTTTCAGTTAGTTGAAAAACTGTTTGGTCTAAGTTTGCCTGTGGCAGAGCCAATCGCCTTTTGGACAGATGAGAAGTCGGTCCATAGCCTCTATGAATGGATAGAAGGTCAGGATATGAATGACTTGGCTACCAGTCTGTCAGAACAAACCTTATATGAACTGGGCTGTCAGTCAGGTCAGTTCTTGCGAACCTTACATGCCTTGCCTATTGACCAAAGCCAACGGGACTGGAACAACTACTATCAGGCTAAGATTGACAATAAATTAGCTGCCTACCAAGCAGCTAGTCATTCCTATCCAAATGGTCAAGCTATGATAGACTTTGTTCAGGCCAATCGTCACTTGCTGGCAGGAAGACCAATTGCCTACCATCATGGTGATTTTCATACAGGGAACTTTCTACGGGGCCAGGATGGAAGACTGAAAATTTTAGACTTTGATCGCTACGATATAGGAGATCCTTGGGAAGAGTTTAATCGATTGATTTTCACGGCAGACTTGTCGCCAGCCTTTGCGCGTGGTCAGGTGGAAGCCTACTTTGAAGGAGTTATTCCAGAGGAATTTTGGAGGCTTTTAGCCCTTTATCTGACCGTGAACAGTCTAGGGGCTCTTTCTTGGGCGGAACAGGTGGATCCCCTCCAAATCCCCTTGATGAAAGAACAGGCTGATGCTGTTTGGACTTGGTATCAAGGCTATAGCAGGCTTCAACCATCATGGTATTTGTGAAAAATGAACAAAATACGAAAAAGACGGACTTTTTAAAATAAAAAAGTTCGCTTTTTGCATAGATTGTGCTATAATAGGAAAAAGCCAAAAAGGAGAACGATATGAAATTAAGAAGAAGTGAACGAATGGTTGTTATCTCTAACTACCTCATCAATCACCCTTACGAATTAACAAGCTTGAATACCTTTGCGGAAAAGTATGAGTCTGCTAAGTCTTCAATTTCAGAAGATATTGCAATTATTAAAAAAGCCTTTGAAGAAAGTTCGATTGGTCAGATTGAAACCATTACTGGTGCCAGTGGAGGTGTTGTGTTCACGCCGTCTATTTCTAAGGAAGAGTCCATCGAGATTGCTCAGGCTCTTCGTGACCAGATGGCTGAAAGTAACCGAATTTTGCCAGGTGGTTATATTTACTCATCTGACCTTCTTTCAACACCTCATGTCTTGAAAAACGTTGGTCGTATTATTGCCAATGCTTTTAAGGAAGAAAAGATTGATGCTGTCATGACGGTTGCAACAAAAGGTGTTCCTTTAGCCAATGCCGTTGCCAATGTACTCAATGTTCCATTTGTTATTGTTCGTCGTGACCTCAAGATTACAGAGGGTTCAACCGTTTCTGTCAACTATGTGTCAGGATCTAGCGACCGCATTGAGAAAATGTTCCTATCCAAGCGTAGCTTGAAGGCAGGAAGTCGTGTCTTGATTGTCGATGATTTCTTGAAAAATGGTGGTACCATCAATGGTATGATCAGCCTCTTGTCTGAGTTTGACTCAACTTTAGTAGGTGTAGCCGTCTTTGCGGAAAACCAAAAAGGTGATCGCAACGTTGCCAACTACAAATCCCTTCTAGCTGTGACGGACATTAATGTCAAAGAAAATCGCGTGGACGTTGAGTTGGGTAATATTTTTGAGTAACTTTTACTGGTCAGCACTTCAAGAGATGTATGCTGCCCCCCCATTTAAATTATGCGTGCATAAAAAAGCTGAGTGTTCAGCTTTTTTTGGTGGCTTCAAACTCATATCTGGGTAACATTTTTTAAATATGCCATCTTATCTAGAATTTTGGTATAATGGATAGGTATTATGTAGAAGTCAGCGGTGTATATTCAGAAGCGCTGTTTGATGTGGACTTATAGGTGATTTGTTAGTGATCGTAGTGCTACCTAGGTTAATCTCAATTTTTAGAAAGTGAGAAGAGATGAAGAAAATAATTGTTATCGTCACAAGCATGTTCTTATTAACGGCTTGTGGAAATTCGAGTACAAATACAGAAACACAATCAAGTGTTGAAAGTAGTACAAGTAGTTCAGTGGAGGATAAGGCCTTGACATTAGTACATGGAAAAAATACAACTCAATCTGATGAAGTTGTTCAATATGTTGAGGATTTGCTTGAAAAGAATCCTAACTTAGGAGCAGAAAATGCCATTAGTTTAAATTATGCGGATGCTACGAATTCAGATGGAACCACTACCTACGCCCTGTTCTTAGTAACGAACAGGACGGCAGATAGGATTGAACAGAATTTTGATTTTACGGTTAACTGGTCCTATGATGGAACGGTCATCTATGAAAATCAAAAAGTGCTGTATGAGCCTGATGAATATGGGGTGCTGGAGCCCAATACGACAGCCATTATCTTCCTACCTCTCCCTGCTGAGAGTGTTGATGTTGTAAAAAATATGACAGATAATAGCAAAATTTCACTAAGTATTTCAGATTTAGGATATGTGGAGTAAAGGATGAAAGAATCAACTTTGGGCTATGTTATTTTAACATTCGTATGTTGGCTTCTAGGTTTAGTCTTTTTCTACAACTGGTGGCGCCAAGTGACAATTAGAGATAAGAGTTCGGTAAAAATCAAAGGGATTGTCATTGGTCATAAAATGTTTCAACGATTTCATACACCGATAGTTGAATACTATGTTGATGGAAAGAGGTACAGACAACACTTACGTTACTATATGCGTTATATCGATAAAGGTAATGTTTACTTTACCTATGAAACAGAAGAAGAACTGAAGCGAGAAATACTAAAAGATAGATTAACAATCTATGCAAATGGTTTAAAATGCGATTATAGAAAACATTGGCCTGTTGGCTCGACTATGGCAGTTTACTATAACCCCAAAAATCCTAAATTGGCCTATGTTGAGCGGTATGCAGGAACGATACATTATTTCCGTAATCTAACTATACTAATCTTTGTAGTTTGGCTTCTTGCTATGTCAATTATTTACTTCTTTGCGGGATAAATTTTCAATAGAAAGGAGATTTTCACAATGTAAAAAGATGCTGAAATTGCTCGTTGTAACCAACGGATATCAACTACTAATAGTCAGATTTCAAGTACAGAATCAACAATTGCCAGTTACAAAACAAAGCTAGAAGCACTTAAAAAAGCTTATGAAGCTATGAAGACGACAAGATCTGATTTTAAGGATAAAAAGAAATCATTGAGTCAATTACAGAGGAGCGCGGACACGAGTTGGTCTGGAAACTTATTATGATAAACCACTCGAAGATTTGATTTCAGAGTCAGTGAGGTAGGAAGTAAGGCCCAATCAATCATTTCTAACTTCCAAGTCCCTGAATTATCTTGGTTTGGTTAAGGAGAAAACATGAAAAAAACAGTATGGAATGCCTCTTTAGAAGAGAGCACGGGGTTGGTAACGGATCAGTACATTCAGACTTCAATGGAGGACATAGAGAAAAATGGTTATGGAAAGAAAATCTTGGGATTTTTGACAGTTGAATTTTTTATCTTTCTTATATCATTTATCGGACCGTATTCTGACAAAGAAGTTGGAAAGATATTATTTGTGGAGGCGAAAATCCTATTTTCAATCCCCGTATGGCTCGGCTTATTAGTAATCGTTCATTACTTAATGGACGCTAGAAAGATACGCCATAATCGAATTTTGTCGTATTACTATTTCAATCGGAATATGTTCTTGATGGTGAGTCTTCTGAATTACCAAGTATTTGTTCTATGTGCGATTGGTTCGGCCATGTTTTTTGGTTCGCTAATTGCAGTCATTCTAAACCTATCTATCATAATCTTTGTAATCGCAGAAAGATATCTATGGTTTAAGAAAGAGGTTTTGAATGGCTTATATGGAAATCAATCTGTTTCTAATCCATTGAATGACGTGTTAGAGAAGTTTGTCGTCTTAGGGAGGAAATATGGTGGCTTAATCGTCTTTCCCCTCGTTCTGTTTCGTCTCTTTTTACCTAATAAAGGTGAAGGGATTTATGAGAATGATATTCTAAGAAGTTTAGTCATGATTTTTGGGATTGGTGGGCCTATATTACTTTTCTATTTTTCAGTAGCAATAGTGTTTAGCTGTATTCAAGGATTTTATATTAACAAATATATGGAAGACTATCGTATTCTCTCAGGATATAGTATTGAAGACTGGTATGGTAAAAAGTCCAAGCGATATAAGGAAAGTTTGGGGAAGTAATAAATATAAGCAGGAAACATTAAAATCAGTAGCAAAAAGTGTATTGAACTAAGAGCTAAGACTATTTGCTATTGGTTAAGGAGAAAATATGAAAAAAACACTTTTAGATGCAAGCTTTGAAGAGAGCTTAAATCTATATGATGATCCATCTTATAAAAAATTTGGGAAACCAAATTTTGAATCAGCGCAAGAGACTGAGAAATATAGAGGAACCTTTAAAGGAAATTGGAATACTTTCTGGTGGAGTCTTCTTCTTATTTTTGGCGTCAATTATTTATTTGCTGTCATATCTAATATGATCTATCATCTCCCAAGTGAAAAAACATCCATTACCGGTTCTCCAATCAATTTTTTTCCGTATTGGATCTTTTATCTCTTGGCATTTCTATGGTTACTGATCGTTATTTTGGGAAAAAGATTCAAATTCAAGTTTATTCTAACTTATCGTACTCAGTTTCATATTTTTGTAACCTATTTTATTTGGTTATTGATTGAATTTAATTTACTTTTATTGAATGTATTTTATGGAACCCTCGGTATATTAGGGGTTGGCGTGATTTATTTTTCTCAAGCTGTTATTATTGGCAATCTGTTCAATAATAAAATTAAAAGTCTTAGTCAGTTGCTATATGGTCAATTTTTGCCATCACGATTAGACAGAGCTTTCAGTGTTCTGGCACGGTATTTTTGGATTGTAGTGATTATTTTAACCGTTTTAAAATGGATACTAGAAGGTTGGAAGGGCATGGATGGATTAGGTGTTTTAGGAGCCCTGTCTATATGGTTTATTACCAATATAGGAATTTTGACCTTGCAAATCTATCTTTTTCTTCCGTTCTTTCTTCAGGGCTATTATAAATGGAAATATCCTGAAGAATATCGTGAGTGGGAAGGGAAAACAAAGGAAGAATGGTATTAGAAATGGAGAAATTATTGATGAAGAAATATTTACCAATTGGCTCAGTGGTTCAGCTCAAGAATGGGAATAGGAAAATTATGATTATTAATCGGTTCCCACTTTTTAGAAGAGAGAATGAAGTTGGCTATGATACTATTAAGGATGGAGCTTATAAATTAGTCGATCTAGGTGAGCAATTAGTAGAAAATACAGGAAAAGCAATAGAGTCGGCTTGGAATGATCTGAAATCGGTTGGTCAGAATGTATCTGATTATTTCAACTCAAATTCGAAAATGCTTGCGTCCTGGTTTGGAGGGTAAGCATGGAGCAAAAAAAGCAAATAGTATCAGATATAATAGATACTACAAAAAAGTGGAACATTTTCACAATTATTTTCCTATTTCCAATTATGATAGCAATGTTTATTTTTGCTTCGTATTATTTGCCGACATTTGGTAAAATGTTTGCTTATTCGAACACATCCTTTGCAGCTCCACTTAGCAAGTTTGAAACTTTATTGCAAATTCCTACTCAGGTGTTAGTTTTGATTTTTCTGGTGGGTTGGATTAATTATTTTAGAATCTATTTTATTTCAAGAAATGATAGACCAAAAGCTTACTTGGAAAATTTGCTTGTATTGTCTATTTTGTCCGGTATCGTTTATTATTCATTCATATTCGGATTGCAGTATTTTGTAACAATAGTTTTTCTAAGGATAGTATATTGGGGAATATTCGTTGGCTCTTTGGTTTATATACTATTTTTAATAGTTTCAAGCAAAAACGACGCAAACAACTTGATAAATGCAATCCAAGTTAATAAATTGATTAAGTATATACCTTTTGTATATCTAGTGAATTTGGGGTTAACATTTATTGGAGCAGATATCGATGGATTAGTTGCCAAATTTTTCATGTCAGCCATTATGTTGGCTCCAATTTTCATTATTATATTTTTTACGAACTGGTTTCGAACGACATTACATCAGTATAGAATTGTTACTGAAATCCAGAAAAACCAAGAATACTATCGTCAAGAGTTTGACTACTCCATCGAAGCTTGGTATGGCAAGAAGTCAAAGAAGTATAAGGAATCCTTGAAAGAAAATGTTTAATAGGTTGTGGATGATTGAATTGCCCAGCTAGTTTTAGCTGGGTCTTTTTGGTATAATGGAGTGGTAGAAATGATTCTTCATGGAAGGTTCTTCTGCCTGTCTATTCTAGCTGTAAAGCTCTGCTTTGGGTTGTTTTTGCGATTAGCTGGATTTACAGGCTGTTTAAGGAGATGTGGTTGTCTGCTCTGCTATTTTTCAAAAACCTCAAGAAAGGGTAGTATGAAATTAACATTTAAACAGTCTAAAATAGGCTGCTATCAGATTGTTGAATATCAGGATAAAAAATTTATTATGGATTTGAGTACTTTGAAGCCTAAGTTCTATTATTGGGGATTTTTACCAAAAACAGTCATGTTAGAAATGATAGAAATTGAAAAATCTAATAGTCAATTTGAACTTGATAATGAGAAAAAAATGTCTTTCTCTACTGCAGTCATAACAATAATGGTTCAACCTTTTGTGAAAATTGGTTACGATCTTTTTAAAAATGTATTCGTAAACTATGATATAAGTTCCCAAATAGTGATAAAAACCATTCTATTTTTACTATCAATGAGTATTGCTTATTTTATAGTACTGCAATCTTTAAGAAGGGCTCACTCAAAAGCTCAGATATTACTTGATAAAAATCCTAGTGATTATAAAATTATTTTTCATTCAAACAACCGAAGAAATCCTGTAAACAGTATTATTTTTTTAGGAAATATAATTTTATTTGCTTTCTACATCTATATTAATAATGGAGTTGAAGCAGGATTTTTAGTTATGAATTGTATATGGTCAATATTGTTATTTTTAGCATCTTGGACGATGCCACCAGTTGCTCATTCATATCAAAATAAGTATTTGATTTTTAAAGAAATTAGTAAAAAATAGGAGAACTGTCCATGTTACCAATTGGACGTGTAGTATATTTACAAGAAGGAAGCCAAAAGTTAATGATTATTAGCCGAGGTGTAGTTGTGAAAGAAGAGGGGGAAAATGTGCTATTTGATTACTCTGCCTCGCTTTATCCGCTGGGCTAATTTCCGCAAGTGTTGGTACTGGTGTTGTTTCACCAGTGGCAGGAACAATCTTATCCATGAATCCTGTTGGATTAGCAGTTGTTACAACGATAGGTGTTGGCTTAGCCGTGAATTGGGCTTACAATAGTAATTTTCTAGGTATTAAGGACATTTTAAACGATAGGGGAGATCGAATGACTGAGGATTTAGAAAATGTAGGCCAGGCTATTAGTTCTGGGTGGGATAGTTTAACAGGTGCATTCGGGAGGTAATGTATGGAATTGAAAATAACACAAATAAAAGGTAGCTTTCATTACGTAAGATATAAAGGTGATGAGTATATCATACATAATTGCTGGATATCACCAAGGTCATATTTTTTAGGAAAAAGATCAGATAAATTATCCATTTTTGGTAGGAAAGTGAATCAAGGAGAGCTAGTAAAAAAGAGCCAGAATCCGCGATTCAGTTTATTAGTAATTGCAATTATTATCCAACCGGTTATTGGACTGCTGTACAGGTTCTTGGCTGAACTTTTCAATACTCATTATCTCGGTGGAAATTTAATAATGAAACTTCTTATGTTTGGTATATCCAGCATTGTAGCTTTTATCATATATAAAGTGTTCTACTACGGCGAAGACAAGAGATACCAGTTATCAGAAATTTCTAAGGATGAATTTTTAAAGTTGACGTTTAAGACTGATGGAAAACGACGATTTGGCCTTGCTCCAATTTTTATAATACTTAATACAGTTACTCTGATTATTTATCTTCTCTGGGATAATCCCCAGTCAGGAACATTCTTAATATTAACAACTCTATTCTTTTTTGCAATGTATGTTTTCAGCTATCGAATAATACCTATCGGAGTTCATCATCAGCTTGGATACCTTATTTTTGAAGAAGCGTCCTTTTTGAAAGAGGAATAATACTAATTTAGAATAAATTGTTACAAAAAGTAAAAACTGGAGTATTAAAGTTGTCATCATTCGCTTTTAAGTTCTATTTATTATCGATGATATTGTAAATGATGGGGGAGATCGAATGACTGAGGATTTAGAAAATGTCGGCCAGGCTATTAGTTCTGGGTGGGATAGTTTAACAGGTGCATTCGGGTGGTAATAGATGGAATTAAAATTTAGAAATTCAAATTTAGCGAGATATAATATTGTTGAGTATCAGGGACGAAAGTATATTATGGACCTGCATTCAATGAAAGGGAAATGCTACTATGCAGGACTTCTACCAAAAGAAATCTCTGTTCAGATGACAGAAGTTAGTTTAGATGATGTGTCGTTTGAACGTAAAGGAACACCCAAGTTTAGCACCGGTTTGATTGTTGCTGTAGTTCAACCTTTTGTAAAGCTTTTGTATGATATGATGGAGAGAACATTCATCAGATACAATATCGAACAACAGATGGTGATTAAGACAAGTTTATTCTTACTTCCTCTTATAATATCTTACTTAGTTGTTCAATATTATCTTTTTAGCAGTGGTCGCATTGCCGAGCAACGATTGCAAAATTATACTAAGAAAATGCAAGTATCATTTACTCCGAATGGGAAGAGGATGTTTGGTTGGCAACTTTTGATTTTGATCAATCTTGTAATTTTTGGATTTTACATGCTTCAAAATACTAGTGGATCAGGAACATTTTTAATCATAAATGGGATAGTAACGACGTTGATGTTGCTAGGTTTTATTGCAATGTCACCAGTCAGCACTCCGTATCGGAATGGTGAGCTAATTTTAACAAATATTTCGGAAGTAAGTGATTAGGAATGAATGTATCTTATTATTAAAGGAGAATAAATTATGTTACCAATTGGAAGTGTAGTATATTTACAAGAAGGAAGCCAAAAGTTAATGATAATTAGCCGGGGTGTAATTGTGAAAGAAGAGGGGGAAAATGTGCTATTTAATTACTCTGCCTCGCTTTATCCGCTGGGAGTAAATCCTGATAAAACGTATTATTTTAACCAAGAAAATATTGACAAAGTTATTTTTGAGGGTTATAAGGATGAGGAAGAAGTGCGTTTTCAAGAATTATATACCAAATGGTTGGAAACAGATGGAGCTGAATATCCTAAAGGGAAAGTTCCAAAAAATAAAGATTAAGTAATTGTGTTTATAGCAATTGATTTTTCATCCAGACAGGCGTACCTTGTCTGGTTTTTTTGGTATAATGGAAAGGTATATTCTTAAACTTAGAACATACTTCCAACGAACCTGACTTAGCCTCTTTCTATCAAGGTCTTGCGGCTGATATGGAGCGAACCAACCATGCCTTTGAGGAGGAAGTTGGTGAATTACAAGCTCAGTACAAGAAAGAGATGACGGAAACAGAGGCACGTATCGATCGACTGCATAAGGAGAAACAGAATTACTACAGTCAATCACGAGTAACAGAAGAAAAAGTAAAGGAGAAACCGAATGGTTAAGATGAATCTACCTAGCTCGGACACACAGGCAGCTTCCTTCGGTCAGGTAGTGGCCTCTCGGATAGGGGCATATGAGTCAGCTATGCAGGCTCTTGTTTCTTTTATAGATGCGACTGGCCTATCTGGTCAAGCTTATAAAAATGCCAAAGACTATGCGACGAGCACTCTTTTGCCTCTGCTTAAAGCAGCGATTCTCTACGAGGAATCTTTGAGCGAGGCGGTTAAGCGCCTCCCTTCCGACTATCGGGCTACCGAATACCTGGAAGGGAAAAGTCTCGATTCGGATGTATTGGAAGCAGAGTTAGCTCGTTTGGAGTCGGTAGGCATGCGTCTGGAGGGGTCGATTGATCGAGCTTTGGAGATGGCTCGTGACTATCCTGATTATGAGTGGCATGCCCATTCCATGATGCGCCAGCTCCACCAGGTTATAGACCGTAAGAACAAGGTTCGACGCCAACTTCAAGCCTTGCTTGCCTTTAATGAGCGGTCGAGCGGTTTCTTTTCGGGTATAGGAGACCTAGAAACGCAGCTTAGTCAAGGGATTGCCCAAGTTGGCAGTGACATGAGTAACTTTTCTGGAAGTTTTCCAAGTGGTCTAAGTCCAGTATGGGTTTCAAAGGTCAATCAGAAATGGAACGACCGTGTGAAGCGGATGAGAGATACTTCTAGTCCTGCGGATTTCAGGAAGTTGGAGGAGAGGGAAGCGGATTATGAATTGGTTAATGTAAAATTCCAATCGGTTTTTGAAAAAGCTCAAAAAGGGTTTAGTCTAATTGATGAAGATATTCAAGCGGTTGAAAAATATCTTGAAAAATATCCACAAGCAAAAATCCCGGAACATCTGCAAGATGCAATAATTCGGTTTGAAAAACAAAAAGAAAATCAAATGACAGTCGAGGAAAAAATCGAGGATGCGACTCATGGGGCAGTAACTGATGTAAGTTTAGGTGGATTATCTTACTTGCTTACTAAGGAGAATGGATTGGCGTCAAAAATAGGTTATTCACTAGGGACAATTTTTGATGATGCGGCAGGACCGATTGCCCGTTCTACTAATGATGCAATTCGCGCTAGTTATACAGGTGCAATTAATACTGTTGGTGATGCAATAGGATCAACAGTCTTTGGAGCAACTATTGGTTCAGTGATTGGTATGATGCAAGGAGATAGCTCTGGACAGGCAATTGCTGGTTCAGTGATGACGACTGTTACATCGGTAGTGGTTGGACAAGGAATTACCTTAGGTCTTTATTCTATAGGTTTGATTGCTAATGCAACACCAGTGGGTTGGGCCGCTATTGGTATTGGTGTAGCAGCTGGGGCAATATCATCATGGCTATATAATTCCGATTTTATGGGTATGAGAAGTGTTGCTCAAGATTGGGGAGAGAATATGGATGAAACATTTTCTAATATAGGAACTGCATTTAAAAATGTAGGAGATTTTTTATGGGGAAATTAATAAATACAGTTACCGTATACAAGACAAGGAAAATTAATAATCCCCGTTATCGTGAACTTCAGATAAATGAGGAATATTATTTGATTGATTTGGATGCTAATCCATTATTATGGTTTTTCCCTGGGATTGTAGGTCTTTTCCCAATGAAAGCCCAAAAAATAAATCAAAGAGTAGTTAGAAAAGAAAAAAGAGCTCCTCAAGTAAAGGTGACAGTTGGGCTGGTTACTCCTATTGCCACAATGCTCATTTTTAGATTTTTTCCAAAGGATGCATTTATTTTTTCGAAGCAAACACTGTTATTGTTAATTTTGTTGACACAACTAATTTTGTTTTGTACTAAATTACTAATCAGTCGCATGTTAAAGCTGTCAGATGGAGAGAAGTATACTTTAAAAATTTACTATTCAAACTTGACATCGTTTTATAAACAGGTTCTCCCGGGGTTGATAGGTTTTGTACTTTTATACTTTTGGTTAGTCAGTGAGTTTCTTCGTACAGGTTCGATTTTGGTATTTTTTACGACTATTGGCTTTAATGCTCTACTTCTTTATTTTCACAACCTTATGCATATGCCATTAGAGGTCAGTAGTGTTGAAATTAAAGAAAATCAATAGACTGTTTATATATGCAATGACTGGCATTAATTTTGGGTCATTCGTTAGAAGTAATTTTCTGTGATTCAATAGGAAAATTGCCCGATTTTACAAATGATGTCATTCATATTGTCTATACGTGCAAAAATATTTTTGTTGTTAAGATTGTGGATAGAATATGGATGAAACTTTTTCTGATATAGGAACGGCATTTAAAAATGTAGGATATTTTTTATGAGGAGGTTAGATTATTGAGTGAAAAGATTAATATTGAAAATAGTAATTATATACGGCACAAGATACTGGTTTATAAAGGTAAAAGATACTTGATTGATTTAGATGATAGTTTGTTATATTGTTTTTTTCCATCTTTAATTTGGATAAGACCGATTGTTATCTATGAAATTGATTCAGATAATGAATTTAGAAAAAAGTCAGCGTTATCCAAAAAGGGATGGTTTGGATTGACCATTATAATTGCCTCCCTGACCTCTGCTCTTTTTACAAGACTTTTACCTGAAAACTTTTATGAAGTGGTATATATTGATAATGTGAGAATAACGATAGGGTTGATGGTCTTGCTACATGTCGTTGCTTTTTCTCTAAAGTGTTTTCAACGGCAGAAAGATGCTAAAGTGGGAAAGAATAGAAAAATGGTGCAATTTCGTTACAATCAAGCAGTAATTCGTTCATACTATTTACAACGTTTATTTGGATTTGTCATACTTTTTACAATTTACGGCTATTTTCTACATTGGTTTATCACAAAGGGGAACTTACTGGTAGGAGTCTTGATTGCTCTTGGAACAATTTTCTATTATTTTTTAAATAATATAATTGTTCCGATTAAGCCGATAGATGAAATAGTATTTTTAAAAGAGTAAAGGAAGCGGAGACTTAATTTGAAGGAACCAGAACAAAACTACATTATCACAAAAGTAGGAAACCTACGCTACCGTCAGTTACAAGTGGGAAGTGATTATTATCTTTTAGACTTGGACACACATATTTGGACTTGGTTGATTCCGACAAGTGTGTGGTGGTTTCCTATGAGAGTTTATCGATTAAAAGGACCAAAATTTTTTGTGAGCAAGAAACAGCCACAAATTTCGCCATATTTGGTTTCATCGCTAGTCGCTATCTTTTTCACACGTTTTTCTTTGGTATATACCAATTATAACCAATTTATCGCAGGTTCAATTATGCTAGGAGTGTGCGTACTGTTATTTTTAGCCAGGCTGTTGTGGAGTAAGAAGCAAGCAGTGGAATTTACCGAAGTGAAGATTGTTCGTATAGAATTTTCTAAGTCTTCAAGACGAAACTACTTTAAAAGGATGGTATTTCCAATATTGTTTTTATTCACAATACTATTTGTAGGTGCTTATTATTTTTTAATAGGAGAGCTCCTTGGTATTGTTGTTGTATTTATACTATTTTTGATGCTATTAAATTCAAGCGGTGCTTCAATGGCGCCTGATGATATAGAGATGATAACATTTATATAAGTGAGGAGGAAATAATGCAAACAATTGGCAGTATTGTCTACTTGAAAGAAGGTGGACAAAAAATGATGATATTAAATCGTGGAGCAATAGTTGATCTAGGTGAAGGACAGGTGTACTTTGATTACTCTGCTTGTGCGTATCCAGTGGGGTTCAGTCCGGAAAAAATTTTTTATTTTAACGAAGAGAATATTGATAAAGTTATTTTCGAAGGATACCAAGATGAGGATGAGGAGAGATTTAGAGAGCTTTATGATAATTGGTTTAAGCAAAATGGAGGGAAGCTTGAAAAAGGGACGGTTAGAAAGCCAATCTAACAGCGAATCTTTTAATTTTGAGGTAAGTAGAGGTGTGTTTTTTTATCTAATGCATAGGTAGCTTGTTCTAGCTTATTACTTTAGTCTATACATAAATTTATAAAAACAGAACAGAATACAATTCTTTGAATGACTATGACAGGTTATGGTGTTATAGATAATAATCTACCTAAGATATTTCTATCCAGACAGGGTCACCTTGTCTGGATTTTTGGTATAATGGAAAGGTAGATTTTTCCTTGATACATAAGCAATCAGACTGGACTTGTTTCAAAGTGGAGCTGATGGATATGACAGAGTTAGACTTACCAAACTTACTTCACTCTTGGAAATGGTCTGCTATTTTTCAAAAAAAGTAATATAGGAACTGCGGGTTCAGGTAATTCAGAGGTCATCCAGTATTATATTCTCTCACTTGCGGTCAATTTCCAACTCCCGCTTCAAGCTGGCGCTCAAGGTGGCAGATCGGAGCGACTCCATGGAGATGCTTAAGACGCCAGATGCGGCTGAGATTACTCAGGTGGGTCGTGGCTACCTCCAGGTCGGAAACAATGAAGTGTATGAACTCTTCCAGTCTGCCTGGTCTGGGGCTGATTACCAGCCAGATAAGGATGAGCAGGGGATTGAGGACCATACCATCTATGCCATCAATGACATCGGTCAATATGAGATTCTCAACGAAGACCTGTCAGGTCTGGATCAGGCTGAGTCCATCAAGGAGGTTCCGAGTGAGCTTCAAGTAAAAAAACACCCTCAGAGCATGAGAACTCTGGGGGTGTATTTGTTTATTTCATACTTCTCACTACCTTCTCAAAACTCTCCGACCTTGCTTCTACACTAATTTCTTCGAGGGTCAGCGGGTGGGTTAGTCTGAGTTTTTGGGCGTGGAGCATGAGGCGGGGGGCAGCGACTTGACTGTAAAGAGGGTCACCGATTAGAGCATGACCGTGGTGGGCTAGATGGACTCGGATTTGGTGGGTCCGACCTGTCTGGAGGCGGCAGGATACCAGACTATTTTTGCCAAGGGTCTTCAAGAGGTGGACCTGGGTAAGAGCAGTCTGCCCCTTGCGGTTATCGACCACCCGCTTTCTGCGGTCGTGTCGGTCCCGTCCAATTTTATCGGTGATAATCCAGTCTGTCTTTCTTAGCTGGCCTTGGCAGAGGGCTAGGTAGTCACGGTAGATGACCTTGTCCTCCAAAAGCCGATTGAGAATGGGCAGGATAAAGGGATTTTTAGCAAAGAGAATGGCTCCGCTGGTTTCCATATCAAGTCTGTGGACCACATAGCAGGTCTGGCCGACATAGGCAGATACATGGTTGAGCAGGGCAATTTCCGTCGGTTCATTGCCGTGGGTTTTCATGCCTTCAGGCTTGTTGACGATAATCAAATGCTCATCCTGATAGAGTTCCTCCACCAAGTCCGCCTGTCCTAGAGGAATACTTTTTTCAGGATAATCTTCCTGGTCAAAGGTCAATTCTAACAAGTCACCTGCGGTAATCGGACTCTGCCAGTTTATCAGCTCACCGTTGACGCGGACATGCTTCTTGGTGCGGAGGAAGTGGCGGATTTTTCTGGGAATGAGAAAATAATCTTCCAAGACTTCCTTGACAGTCAGTTGGGGAAAGGCTTGGGGAATACGAATATCAATTTTCATCTTATAGGCTGGTCGAGTGCTTGGGTTGCACTTTTTCGTTTGGATTGAGGTAGTTCATGGCATTGTTAACAGCGGTTGGGGCTTCGCCCAGTCCAGTCGCAATCAGGTCAACTTTGCCTTCGTAGAAGCAACAGTCACCGATGGCATAGATACCAGGGACAGAGGTTTCTTGCTTGCTGTTGACAATGATTCGGTGGCGATTGAGTTCCAATCCCCATTCTTTTAGCGTACCGACAGATGACTTGAAACCGTAGTTGACAAAGAGGTGATCGAAAGACAGGGTCAGCTTGTCCTCGCTCTTTACCTTGTCAAAATCAATGCTAGAAGCTCTGCCATTTTCCCCAGAAAGCCCTTTAGGGATAAAAGGTGTGTGGATGGTGACGCTGGACTGCTTGAGCTCCTCTACGCTGTGCTCAAGGGCTCGGAAATTGTCACGACGGTGGACAATCTGAGTGGTCTTGGCGATCTTTTCAAAGGCTAGAGACCAGTCGACCGCAGAGTCACCGCCACCCAAGACGACGATGTCCTTGTCGGCATACTGCTGGATATTAGACACGTGGTAGTGGACGTTGTCAAAGCTGTCAGCACCATCAATCTCCAGCGGACGTGGCTTGAAGGCCCCGCCACCCATAGCGATAATCAGGGTCTTGGTCTGGTGGCAGCCCTTGTTGGTCCTTAGGGTAATGGTTTCCCCAGGTTCGATAGCAGTCAGGGTTTCATTGAGGCAGATGGTAGTGTCAAAGGGCGCCAGTTGTGCAAGGAGGTTGTCGGTCAACTCCTGTCCGGTCAGACTTGGAAAGGCTGGGATGTCCAAAATAGCTTTTTCAGGATAGAGAATGGCGGGTTGGCCACCCAGTTGGGGCAGGGAGTCAATGATTTTGACCTTGGCTTGACGGAGGTGGGCGTAGAAAGCGGCGAAGAGACCGACTGGTCCGCCACCGATGATGGTAATATCATATACTTGTGTCATGGAATATCCTTTTCTTGTTCAGAATGACCCTATTTTATCATATTTTTGGAAAATTTTCTCTGTCTGTTGTCACAAGTGGCCGCAGGCTTTTTTCTGCTAGTTTTTAGGAAATGGTGTATAATGGTACAAAATTCATTAGAAAGAGGTATGTAATGGACAGAGATGATTTAGAGTATCAACCGATTGATGTACCAGAGGACTTTCAGGCTGAGCAGGAAGAATATCCTCGTCGTAGCCGTCGAGGAAGTGGTAAATCTTTAGAAAAAGCAAAGAAGAAGTCACGAATTCCAGAGCCGATTCGCAAGTTTTGGCGTCGCTATCAGTTGACTAAGATTTTAATGATTGTGATTGGGGTCATGGTGTTGACCGTAGGTGGTTATCTCTTCTTCCTAGCCAAAACAGCCAATGTTGGGGATTTACAGGAAGCTCTCAAGGCTACCACCATTATCTACGATAAGGATGGAGCGGAAGCAGGCACCTTGTCTGGTCAAAAAGGCACCTATGTGGAGCTGGATGCGATTTCGGATCATATGGAAAATGCCGTCATCGCGACGGAAGATAGGAGTTTTTATAAAAACTCAGGAATTAACTATCAGCGGACTATTCTAGCGGTCTTGACCTTGGGACGTTCAGGTGGTGGTTCAACCATTACGCAGCAGTTGGCCAAGAATGCCTTTTTGACCCAGGACCAGACCATCAGTCGGAAGGCCAGAGAATATTTCCTTGCCCTTGAAATCAATAAAAAATATAGCAAGCAGGAAATCCTAACCATGTACCTCAACAATGCTTATTTTGGTAATGGGGTCTGGGGGGTGGAAGACGCCAGTCAAAAGTATTTTGGGATTTCAGCTAGTGATTTGTCGATTGAGCAATCCGCTTTACTAGCAGGCATGTTGAAAGGTCCGGAGATTTACAATCCCTATTACTCAATTGAGAATGCGACCAATCGTCGGGATACTATTTTGCAAGCCATGGTAGATGCTGGAGTCATTGATCAGGCAACGGCGGATGCGGGCTTTCAGGTTGATTTGGCTAGTCAATTGGCTGACACTTATTCAGGAAAACAGAGTAACTATTCCTACCCATCTTATTTTGATGCGGTCATTGCGGAGGCCATTGATAGATATGGTTTGAAAGAATCGGACATCATTAACAACGGCTATCGGATCTACACGGAGATGGACCAAAATTCGCAGGCTAGTATGCAGGTCATTTTTGATGATGAAAGTATGTTCCCATCCTCCAACTATGATGGGACCTATGCCCAGGCTGCCAGTGTGGCTCTTGATCCTCAGACAGGTGGTGTGCGTGCCTTGGTTGGTCGTGTCAACAGTGCAGAAGATGCAGACTTTAGAACCTTTAACTTTGCGACACAGGGGCAGAGAAGTCCTGGGTCAACCATTAAGCCTCTTGTAGCCTATGCACCTGCGGTGGCTGCGGGCTGGTCCACAGACATGGCTTTGGATAACCATACGGAAACCTATGGCGATTACACTTTACATAACTACGATCGTTCTACCTCGGACACTATTCCAATGTATCAAGCTTTGGCTCTTTCTTACAATTTGCCAGTAGCCTACATAGTGAACACCTTGGGCATTGACAAGGCCTTCGAATATGGGAAAAAGTTCGGTCTGAACATGGATGAAGTCGAAAAGGTCTTGGGTGTTTCAATTGGTTCGGGTGTGGAAACTAATCCTCTACAAATGGCCCAGGCCTATGCTGTCTTTGCTAATAAGGGTGTCATGAAAGACGCTCACTTGATTACTCGAATCGAAACAGCTAGCGGTAAGGTTCTGGCAGAGCACCGTGAAACCAGTACTAAGGTTCTTGATCGGTCGGTGGCTGATAAGATGACTTCAATGATGTTGGGAACATTTACAAACGGTACAGGTGTAACAGCTGATGCGGCAAATTACTACTTGGCTGGTAAGACGGGAACGACGGAAACCAGCTTTAATGTGGATTTGGTCAATGACCAGTGGCACATTGCCTACACGCCAGATTTGGTTATTAGTCAGTGGGTTGGTTTTGAGCAGACGGATGAAAACCATTATATCGACAGTGGTAGCTATTGGATGGCACCGGCAGTTTTTCAAACGGTGGCCAATTCCATACTTCCCTATACTGCGGGAACTCCTTTTGATGTTGAGAATGCCTATGTGCAAAATGGAATTGTGGAGGTAGCAGAAGAACCAGCGACACAGTCTGAGGTTGGCATTAGCCAGGAGCAGGTACAGGAGATCTCCGATCAAGCTCGTAATCTGATTGAGCAAACCAAGCAAAATTTGATTGATGCCCAGTTGCCTGAGAGGGCTAAATCTCTTTGGGATACGGTTACAACTTGGTTTGAGGAGTTGTCAAATCCTTAGAAACATGATAAAATGAGAAAGATGGAGGGCTTTATGGCACTAAAAAAAGCAAGCCTAGCCTGTACTGTTTGTGGTTCTCGCAACTATTCGATTAGTTTGTCGAGTAATCCCAAGCCAACACGGTTAGAAGTAAATAAATTTTGTAAACATTGTGGACAATACACCGTTCACAAGGAAACCAGATAGGAGTAGCGCGTGAAATTTTTGAAAGATATTGTTCGTATTTTAAAAAAGACCGCCTGGCCAACTCGTAAGCAGAGCTGGAAGGATTTCGCTTCTGTGATGCAATACACAGCATTTTTCGTGGCGATAATCTACCTCTTTGACTTGATTTTGTCACGTGGTTTGGTGAGTCTTATTAATCTTTTCTAGAAAACACTTGCCATTTGTAAAATGGAAGTGATATAATAAAGAAAAGCGAAAGCCTTCGGGCTTTTTTTAGCGTCTAAAAATGCAGTGGTTCCATAGAAAGGAAGTTAAAATGTACGATAGTTTTGATAAGGGCTGGTTTGTTTTGCAAACTTATTCAGGATATGAGAACAAGGTCAAGGAGAACTTGCTCCAACGCGCTCATACCTATAACATGTTGGAAAACATTCTTCGTGTAGAAATTCCTACCCAGACCGTTCAAGTTGAGAAAAATGGTGAGGTTAAGGAAGTAGAAGAAAATCGTTTCCCAGGTTACGTTTTGGTGGAAATGGTCATGACCGACGAAGCTTGGTTTGTAGTGCGTAACACGCCAAACGTTACAGGTTTCGTGGGTTCACACGGTAACCGTTCAAAACCAACACCACTTTTGGAAGAAGAAATCCGTCAAATCTTGGTATCTATGGGTCAAACCGTGCAAGAATTTGATATTGATGTCAAAGTTGGAGACACTGTTCGTATCATCGACGGAGCCTTCACCGACTACACAGGTAAAATCACAGAAATCGACAACAACAAGGTCAAAATGGTCATCTCTATGTTTGGTAATGATACCATTGCTGAAGTTAACTTGAGCCAGATTGCTGAGTTGTAATATATCCATGCTCCTCATAGCGACAAGCTGTGGGGAGTTTGTTGTTATTTTGGGTGTCCAAAATTTGTCCAAAACTTTTTTCTGTTTTTACCGAATTTTACCAAATAACAAATCAAAAAAGCCCGAAAAATCGGGCTTTTGACTTGTATAAATTCGGATAAAATCCTATAATAAAGGCGGTAGACGGATTTGAACCGACGATCAAGCTTTTGCAGAGCCGTGCCTTACCACTTGGCTATACCGCCATAACAAAGAATATTGTACCTTAAATAGTGAAATTGGTCAAGTGGAAAAATAAACATTTACAGATAATGTGTCTGGTAAAGGGCAGTGAAGACTGGAAATGCTAGTCGGAGCAACTGTCGGTATAATCAAGAATGGCCATACCTTTCGTTCCTAATCTATTTTTCATTTGGAGGTTATTATGAAAAAATATCTAGCTCTAGCACTGGTTTGTGTAGCGACCTTATCAGCTTGTAGCAAGTCAAATGTCCAGACGAAACAATCCTCAACCTCGTCATCCACTCAGCAAAGTTCGACTAGTTCATCAACGAAACAACAAAGTTCAACTAGTTCGAGCCAAGTCAAGAAGGATGATAAGGAACTGTATCAGTCCGTCTTTTCGGATTACCAGACAATCATTGACTTTGCGAATAGTGCAGACAAAGAAAATGTAGAAAAAATGATGGCTGTCTTGCAAGGTTTACAGCTTCCGATGAATTCTTGGGTTATGGAAAGTGCGGTAAAAACTGCTCCCCATTTAAGATATGCCTTTTATGATCTTAATCAGGATGGTCAGAATGAACTGTTTATCGGATCTGAAAATACAGATGAGTCAGTATTTGTAAAGGGATTCTACGCGATTATTGATGGTCAAATTTCTTTGTTAGCAGAAAATTTTGTAGCTGGAGTTGGTGGTGGGAGAAGCGCCCTTGTCTTGTTCCAGAGTGGAGAATATGTTAGTTATGGATGGAGTTCAGGGACAGGAGATGCCGTAGGTACGCTTAATAAGTTAGATGCAAATGGTCAATTGATTGAGGGAGTCGCGCAAGATTTTCATATGAGAGATGAACTTGTTTCTGTTTTTGGAAAGACAGAGTCAGAAATTCTAGATCCTAATCAATTTGACTGGGAATATTTTGAGTTTGACATGGTTGAAACGGAAACCAGCAGTTCAGATCAAACAGATGGTGTCCAGTCCATGAATTTGGAACAAATCCTAGCTGGGAACTTTTCTAGTTTGGAAGGAGAATGGGTCAATGGACGCGGTGATCGGATTGAGATTGATAGTCAAGGAAATGTGGCTGTAAATGGCGAGGGCAATACCGTCTTTGTTGATGTACAAAATGCCAAGTTTGAAGGTGAAGTTCTTTTAGCAGGAATTACCAATCCAAATGCTATGTCTTCACCTACCATACCAACTTTGCTGATTCCAAAAGGGGTACAGAATACTTATGGATTTTTAGAAGGGCATAGCGATCAGACGGACACTAGCAAGGATAGGATTTTTACTACCCAGAGTGTTGCAACGACAGAAAGCTTTAGCCAAGGTGTCTTTTATCGAGTAGATGATTAGTTAAAATGGGAGAGATAAAATGAAAAAGAAAAGATTTATTTCATGCTTACTTTTGGGAGCCAGTGTCTGCTTACTAGCTGCCTGTGGTGGGCAGAAGCAGGAAGTAACCCCGGCATCCTCATCTAGCTCATCCTCTAGCTCTAGCTTGTCAAGCACCAGTTCCACTACATCAACCACAACTACCTCTACATCAAGTAGTTCAAGTAGTCAGGTCGGTCCTTGGGATGCTGGCAAGGCAGAGGCATTGAGGACGTTTGTGATTGACCAGTGGGGACCTTCTTTCTCGCCTCCCCAATACTATGTATCTTATGGGCCCAGTCGTCAAGGTAACTTTTTTGGTGTGACCTTGCCCTCAGGTATTCTCAGTGGCCCGGAGCAACAAATGACGCCTGATTTTCTAGGAGAAACTCCTGACCTCGTTTGGAGTGAAACTGGACAAGTGGCGGCAGGGAAAACAGCAGTAGTTGGGATTTATTCGGATATTGAAAATACAAAATTCCCAAGTGCCCACCTCTATCTCTTTACCATTAAGGATGGTCAGGTTATTGCTTGGATTACTGAGCAAAATCAGGGTAATCCAGAGAAGCGTTTGTATTTCCGACCGACTAAAAACCAGGAATTACAAGCCTTCTTTGAAAACTTGGTTCTCGGTGAAAGTTCAGCAGTGGCAACTGAAACTAGCTCGGCAACTGTTCCTAATACGTCTGTAGACACCAAGAATTTGACCGTCGAGCAGGCAGCTAATTGGGCCAAGGCACATGCAGCTTCTCGTTACGGGGCTCCTTTTACCAAAGCGGATTTTCTGGCCCAAGTGGTTACCAATGTTCAGTCATCTGATGGCTTGGTCTATGTTGAGGTAAGGGAAGACCATAATAGCCCTAATATGCAGGGAACAGATCCCAATGTTGCTCCATCAGCTGGTTTTTATAGAATAAATGCCAGTGGACAGTTAGAAAGAATGGATGTTGTGGCAGGGTCTTATTCTGTTGTTGCAGAAACATACTTTGAATAGAAAAAGTGCCGATTTTTGACGAATTTCTCTACTATTTTGCTTGAAAATAGGCAGGTATTCTGATATACTAATAGAGTTGCTGTGCAACAAATACTCATCTCGGACCAATTGTGGTCTTGTTGCCGAAAGGTTGGGCTGCAAGTCGAAGTTCGGGAGAGGAGAAAAAACAAAAAGGAGAAATACTCATGGCAGTAATTTCAATGAAACAACTTCTTGAGGCTGGTGTACACTTCGGTCACCAAACTCGTCGCTGGAATCCTAAGATGGCTAAGTACATCTTCACAGAGCGTAACGGTATCCACGTTATCGACTTGCAACAAACTGTAAAATTGGCTGACCAAGCTTACGAATTCATCCGTGACGCTGCAGCAAACGACGCAGTTATCTTGTTCGTAGGTACTAAAAAACAAGCTGCTGAAGCTGTTAAAGACGAAGCTATCCGCGCTGGTCAATACTTCATCAACCACCGTTGGTTGGGTGGAACTCTTACAAACTGGGGTACAATCCAAAAACGTATCGCTCGTTTGAAAGAAATCAACCGTATGGAAGAAGATGGAACTTTCGATGTGCTTCCTAAGAAAGAAGTAGCATTGTTGAACAAACAACGTGCTCGTCTTGAAAAATTCTTGGGCGGTATCGCTGACATGCCACGCATTCCAGACGTAATGTTCGTAGTTGACCCACACAAAGAGCAAATCGCTGTTAAAGAAGCTAAGAAATTGGGTATCCCAGTTGTAGCGATGGTTGACACAAACACAGATCCAGATGATATCGATGTTATCATCCCAGCTAACGACGACGCTATCCGCGCTGTTAAATTGATCACAGCTAAAATGGCTGACGCTATCATCGAAGGTAACCAAGGTGAAGACAGCGTAGCAGCAGTTGAAGCTGAATTGGCAGCTGAGCCAGCATCTACAGAATCAATCGAAGAATTGGTTGAAGTTGTAGAAGGAAAATAAGTAACGAGGACGTGAAAAAAAGCGTTAGATTTATCTAAATTTTAGCTTTTTAGTCTGAGTACACTTTACATCATTTATCAAACACAAAAACAATCCTAGAGGGGCAGGGCTGAGCCCGCTCCTCTATTTTATAAATACAAACAAGGAGAATAGACATGGCAGAAATTACAGCAGCTCTCGTTAAAGAATTGCGTGAAAAATCAGGTGCTGGCGTTATGGACGCGAAAAAAGCATTGGTTGAAACTGAAGGTGATATCGAAAAAGCGATTGAATTGCTTCGCGAAAAAGGTATGGCTAAGGCAGCTAAGAAAGCTGACCGTGTAGCAGCTGAAGGTTTGACAGGTGTTTACGTTGATGGTAATGTAGCAGCAGTTGTTGAAGTTAACGCTGAAACAGACTTCGTTGCGAAAAACGCTCAATTCGTTGAATTGGTAAACACTACTGCTAAAGTAATTGCAGAAGGTAAACCAGCTGACAACGAAGCAGCTCTTAAATTGACAATGCCTTCAGGTGAAACTCTTGAAGAAGCATACGTAAACGCAACTGCAACAATCGGTGAGAAAATCTCATTCCGTCGCTTTGCTTTGGTTGAAAAAACAGATGCTCAAGCATTTGGTGCTTACCAACACAATGGCGGACGTATCGGTGTTATCTCAGTAATCGACGGTGGTGACGAAACTCTTGCTAAACAAATCTCAATGCACATCGCTGCGATGAAACCAACTGTTCTTTCTTACACTGAGTTGGATGAGCAATTCGTTAAAGATGAGTTGGCACAAATCAACCACAAAATCGAACAAGACAACGAAAGCCGTGCAATGGTTGACAAACCAGCATTGCCACTCTTGCAATACGGTTCAAAAGCTCAATTGACTGACGAAGTGATTGCAGCAGCTGAAGAAGCAATCAAAGCAGAATTGGCAGCAGAAGGCAAGCCAGAAAAAATCTGGGACAAAATCATCCCAGGTAAAATGGATCGCTTCATGCTTGACAACACTCAAGTTGACCAAGCATACACACTTCTTGCTCAAGTTTACATCATGGACGACAGCAAAACAGTTGAAGCTTACTTGAACTCAGTAAACGCTTCAGTTGTAGAATTTGCTCGTTTCGAAGTGGGTGAAGGTATCGAGAAAGCTTCAAACGACTTTGAAGCAGAAGTTGCAGCTACTATGGCAGCAGCTCTTGGTAAATAAGATATAACGAAGAACTTCCGAAAAGGAGTTCTTTTTTTGATAAATCGGTCTTAGGGCGGATGTTTGAACAGGTTGAGTGAGTTATACTAGTATCAATCCTAAATATTTTTCATAATCTCCTTAAAAAGCACCGGCCTTGTGGTCGGTGCTTTTTGCTAGCTTTTTAAGATATAAGTGTCCCAACTAGGCTTGTTTGGTTGTCGGAATTGGTCAGCTAAATGCATGGCGATAGGATCGCAGTCATCAGCCTCAAAGCTAATTTGCTCATACTGTTCAAATAGTTGGCAAATAACTGCTTGGATGAAGGAACCAAGGCTTTGTTCATCTTTTCCGCATACATAGGCAATTTCATTGTTTTCTACGAAGGCACAATTGGCTGAGTCTGTATAAACCAGATCAGGTAAGCCCTTTTCAAATTCTTCTTGACTGGCAGTCCAAGGATTGATGTCTTGGTGGACTGTTTGATAGTGGTCAAAAATTTGCTGACAGGCTATTTGATAAGGTGCGGTGCCTTTTCGAGCTGTGATGATGTTAGTGGTAGTTGTTTGACCAAGGTAGTCTTGCTTGGTCACTTCGAACTCATAGCATTTCCGCTTGCAGACAAAGCCAGCTGCGGTAAGGAAATGGATTCTTTCCTGCTCTGCAGAGGAGAGCATAACCTGCAGAGGCTTACCTTCTAAGAAAGTCTGTAGGGACTGGAAGAGCTGCTTTGCTATGGTGCATTCGAAATCGGCCAAATCCAGTCGCAGATAGATATTGACTTGGTGGTAGGGGTTGCTGTAGGTATGGATGCTGCCGATTGGTCTTCCGTGATGAGAGATGCGGAAGGTGTTGGCTTGGTAGGAAATGTCTAGCATTAGCCTTGAATAAACGCCGCAATCTCTTCTTCCGTCATGCTGGAATCGCAGCGGACTTGGACACCAGTAGATTTAGCGACGAGAAGACCAGGTACGGTAGGAACTTGGTAGTGGTCACGGAGGGCCTGAAGTTCAGGGCTGACTTGGCTGGAGTCGAGGAAGTGGACGGTCACTTGCTTGTCTTGGGCTACCTTGTGGAGTTTTGGTGCGAAGCGGTTGCAGTAAGGGCAGGTGCTACGTCCGATGAAGAGAACAGCACCGTCTTTGGCAGTTAGAAGGCTCTGTGCCTGCTCCACAGTCACATTTGTAAAATCTTGAATGTAATCTTGAAAGTTCATGGTGTAAGATATAAAGGGCCTTAAGCGGACACAGACAAAATAGGTAATAGAAGGACGATGCAAGCGTCCTGTTCTGGTTTTTCTTTCTGGTCCAGTCCCTAGCCCGTATTCAGTTCAACCAAATACGGAAGCCCTAGTCCTTTCTCCTTTTTCTTTCTATTATAGAAAATTTGAGGAGAGATTTCAAAATTCTGCTACGGATAAGGCTGGGCTTTTTCTTTCAATATTTGTCAAATTAGGGTATAATGGTCAAAGATAGTCAAAGAAAGAGGCGATACTATGGCGATGAAAAATACATCAGATTATATCGAAGAGCATATCAAAGCCATCTTGGACCAGGTCAATGTGGCAGAATTGCGCCGCAGCGAATTGGCCAGCCGGTTTGAAGTGGTTCCCAGCCAGATAAACTATGTCATCAAAACCCGTTTTACAGCCAGTCGTGGCTATATTGTGGAAAGCAAGCGAGGTGGCGGTGGCTACATCCGCATTGGGCGTATTACCTTTTCAGACAAGCATGAACTGGTCCATGATTTATTAAACAATATGGGCGAGCAGCTGTCTGCTACGGTCTATGCAGATATTTTGCAGTTGTTGTTTGATGAAGGATTGATGACAGAAAGGGAGGGAAATCTCTTTTTGGCAACGAGTTCGGATGAGGTCTTGGGCAAGGATGCAGATAGTATTCGCGCTCGGATGATGCGCCAGGTTTTGCGGCGCTTAGATAGGAAAGAGGAATAAATTCATGAAGATTTCAACTGGTTTACAAAGGGTGTTTGAAGATGCCCAGTTGGTCGCCCAACGCTATGCCTGTGAGTATTTGGAAACCTGGCATATTCTCCTGGCCTTTGTCATCAATCACGATACGGTTGCTGGAGCAGTCTTGGCAGAATATCCTGCTTCTATTTCAGAGTATGAGCATGCGACCTTTGTCGTGACGGAGAAGGTCTATCGTGAAGACTTGGAGAGTTTTCGTATCTTGCCGTCTTCTAAACGTTTGGATGAAACAGCAAGCTTAGCTAAAAAGATTGCGGAAGTGGTCAAGGCCAAGGAGTTGGGAACAGAACACCTTTTCCTAGCCATGTTGCTGAACAGACGTTCGACTGCCAGTCTGATTTTGGACAAGGTCGGTTTTCATTTGGAAGATTCCGATGACAAGATTCGTTTTGTAGATTTGCGCAAGAGCTTAGAAAAACGTGCAGGATTTACCAAGGAAGATATGAAGGCTGTTCGTGGCTTGATGAAGGGCGGAAAAGCCAAGCCAGTCAATGCGGGACAGATGATGGGCATGCCTCCTGGACCTCAAACGGGTGGTTTGGAAGACTATACCCGAGATTTGACTGCCCTGGCCCGAGAAGGCAAGATGGAACCGGTCATTGGCCGTGATGTCGAGATTGAGCGGATGATTCAAATCCTTTCCCGCAAGACGAAAAACAACCCTGTCCTAGTCGGTGATGCGGGTGTCGGAAAAACGGCTCTTGCTTTGGGCTTGGCTCAACGTGTCGCTTCAGGTGATGTGCCTGTTAGTCTATCTAAGATGCGGGTTTTGGAACTTGACTTGATGAATGTGATTGCGGGCACTCGTTTCCGTGGTGACTTCGAAGAGCGGATGAACAATATCATCAATGACATTGAAGAAGACGGTCAGGTGATACTCTTCATCGATGAGCTGCACACGATTATGGGGTCTGGTTCAGGGATTGATTCGACTCTGGATGCGGCCAATATCCTCAAGCCGGCCCTGGCTCGTGGGACCCTTCGTACGGTTGGGGCGACCACTCAGGCGGAGTATCAGAAGCATATCGAAAAAGATGCGGCCTTGGTACGTCGTTTTGCCAAGGTGATGATTGAGGAGCCGACTGTGGAAGATGGCATTGCCATTTTGTCTGGTCTAAAAGGGACTTTTGAGAAATACCATAGGGTCCGTATTGGAGATAGGGCTGTTGAAACTGCTGTGACCTACGCTAAGCGGTATTTGACCAGTAAAAACCTGCCAGATTCAGCAATCGACTTGCTAGATGAAGCCAGTGCAACCGTGCAAAATCGTGCCAAGGGACAGGGAGAATTGGCAGAATCTGGTTTGACCAGTCTGGATAAGGCTTTGATGGCTGGTAAGTATAAGACAGTTAGCAAGCTACTGCGTCAAGCAAAAGAAGCAGCTAAATCCAGTCAAAACTATGACTTGGAAGTGACGGAAGAAGATGTCTTAGAAACCCTCAGTCGTCTGTCTGGTATTCCTGTGACCAAGCTTAGCCAGTCAGATGCCAAGAAGTATTTGAATTTGGAAGCAGAATTACACCAGCGTGTCATTGGCCAGGAAGAAGCTATTTCTGCAGTCAGCAGGGCCATCCGCCGTAATCAGTCAGGCATTCGGACAGGTCGCAGACCGATTGGTTCATTCATGTTCTTGGGACCGACGGGTGTCGGTAAAACGGAGCTAGCTAAGGCCTTAGCAGAAGTCCTCTTTGATGACGAGTCAGCTCTGATTCGCTTTGACATGTCTGAATACATGGAGAAATTCGCAGCTAGCCGTCTAAATGGTGCCCCTCCAGGCTATGTTGGCTATGAAGAAGGTGGCGAATTAACAGAAAAAGTTCGTAATAAACCTTATTCTGTTCTTCTTTTTGATGAGGTTGAAAAAGCCCATCCAGATATTTTCAATGTGCTCTTGCAGGTCTTGGATGATGGTGTCTTGACTGACAGTAAGGGACGCAAGGTTGATTTCTCCAATACCATCATTATCATGACCTCAAACCTAGGAGCGACAGCCCTTCGTGATGATAAGACAGTTGGTTTTGGGGCTCTTGATTTGTCTAAGGACCACAAAGAAGTGGAGAAACGCATTTTTGAGGAATTGAAAAAGGCCTACCGTCCTGAATTTATCAACCGTATTGATGAAAAAGTGGTCTTCCATAGCCTAACGGAAAGGCATATGCAGGATGTTGTCAAGGTCATGGTCAAAGCCTTGCTTGCGGTAACAGCTGAGAAAGACATTACTCTCAAACTTCAGCCGTCTGCCCTTAAGTTGTTGGCTAAACAAGGTTACGACCCAGAAATGGGGGCTCGCCCACTTCGCAGACTCTTGCAGACCAAGTTGGAAGATCCATTGGCAGAGATGTTGCTCCGTGGGGAGTTACCAACTGGTTCAACCTTGAAAGTTGGGGTTAAGGGCGAAGAGCTCAAGTTTGATGTGGTCAAATAGGTGGAAAAATGCTCGAACTAAGACTGCTTTTAGAAGCAGATTGTGAGGACTTTATCTGCCGCAATCATATAGTTTCGGATGAGAAAGGCAAGGTATGAAACAAACCGTAGCAGTCGTTTTCGGAACCTTTGCCCCCATGCACAAGGGGCATTTGGATTTGATTGAACGAGCAAAGTTGGCTTGTGGTCAGGTTTATGTGGTGGTTTCAGGCTATGACAAGGATCGAGGAGATAGGATAGGTTTAGATCTGACCAAACGATTTCAATTTGCTCAAGAGCAGTTTAAGGAAGATAGGTTGGTGAGTGTTTGTGCGCTTGATGAAACCGACTTGCCAGCCTATCCAGATGGTTGGGACCTTTGGCTAGAACGCTTGCTTGGTTTGTTGGACTTGTCTGAAAATCAAGTGCCAGTCTTCTATGTGTCCGAGGAAGAATATGCCCAAGAACTGCATAGGCGAGGCTATCAAGCTCATTATAGTCCTAGAAAATTTGGTATTTCAGCCACTCTCATTCGTGAACATCCTCAACAATACCATGATTACATTGCCCCTGCCTTTCTTTCCTTTTTTGGAAAGGAAAGCATGTAAAACAGTATAGAAAAAACGCATAAAATCAGGTCATAACCTTGGTTTTATGCGTTTTTTCTGTTTCATTGTTAGCGAGTTTTAACCTGCCTGTTTATCTTATTTAGCAATCCGTTCTTGATAGGCTTCTCGTGCTTGGTCAAAGAGCTCTTGGACCTGCTCAATGGTTTCTGCCTTGGCAACGGCTCCACGGATTTTGGCAGCCCCTGCTGAGCCACGGAGATAGTGGGGAGCAAGGCCACGGAATTCGCGGACGGCAACTGACTCGCCCTTGAGATTGGTCAATCGGGTCAGGTGGTCGAAGGCGACATTGAGTTTGTCATCGAAGGAGAGGTCGGGGAGGACTTCTCCAGTTTCAAGATAGTGGTTGATTTGGTTGAAGATGTATGGGTTTCCCATAGCAGTCCGGCCGACCATGACAGCATCGGCTCCGACTTCCTCAATTCGATGGCGGGCATCTTCGACATTGCGGATGTCGCCGTTTGCGATGAAGGGAATCTTGGTCAGGCTGCCAGCCACCTTGGTTAAGGTTTCCAGGTCTACGGTTCCTGTGTACATCTGCTCGCGGGTCCGTCCGTGCATGGCCAGGGCAGCCACACCGCCACTTTCTGCGGCCAGGGCGTTTTCGACCGCCAGGTCGGTATTGTTCCAACCGGTCCGCATCTTAACGGTTAAAGGAATGTCAAGGACAGAGGTCACTTCCTTGATGATGTGGTAGATCTTGTCGGGGTCCTTGAGCCACTTGGCACCTGCCTCGTTCTTGATGACCTTGTTGACAGGGCAACCCATGTTGATATCTACGATATTAGCCTTGGTGTTCTTCTGGATGAAGTCGGCAGCCCGTTTCAGCCCTTCGGCATCGCCACCGAAAAGTTGGATGGACATAGGGTATTCGTTGTCGTCAATATGGAGCATATGAAGGGTCTTCTCGTTGTTGTAGAGAAGGCCTTTTTCAGAGATCATTTCCATAACGACTAGGCCTGCGCCCATTTCCTTGGCAATGGTACGGAAGGCCGAGTTAGTCACGCCAGCCATTGGGGCCAGCACGCAGCGATTGGGGATTTCCACATCACCAATCATGAAAGGGGTATTGAGATTAGCCATTGATGAGTTCCTCCAAATCGTTTTCGTCAAAGTGGTAGTGGGTCTGGCAGAATTGACAGGTGATGTCCACGCCCTTGTCCTCGTCTTTCATCTCTTGCAGGTCCGCTTTTGGCAGACTGGCCAGAGCATCGAGGAAGCGGTCCTTAGAGCAGTCGCAGACAAAACCGATTTCTTCTTCTGATAGGCGTTTGAAGTCGTCGTCGCCATAAATGGCGGATAGCAGAGCTTCTATATGGTTTTCAGAAGCCAGTAAGCTCGAAATGGGAGGCATTTCTTGGATGCGTTTTTCGAAACGAGCAATTTCAGTCTCGGTCGCACCTGGTAAAACTTGCAACAAGAAGCCGCCAGCTACCTTGACCTTGTCTTCCTCGTCCAACAAGACATTCAGTCCCACCGCAGATGGTGTTTGCTGGCTGTCTGTTAGGAAGTAGGCAAAGTCTTCACCGATTTCACCAGAAATCAATGGTGTCATGGAATTGTAAGGGTGACCTGTTCCGTAGTCTGTGATAACTAGGAATTGTCCGTTCCCTACAAGAGGTCCAACGATGACTTCGCCAGTTGAGGTCCGTTTGTAATCCAAGTCTGGATTTTGAATGTAGCCCTTGACCTGACCTTTGGTATTAGCAACGGAGATGATAGCCCCAACAGCACCGCTGGCCAAGATTTTCAGGGTGATCTTGGTGTCGCCTTTTTCATTGGCAGCCAAAATCTGATTGGCAATGAGGGTGCGTCCCAGAGCAACGGTGGACGACGCCATAGTATCGTGTTTTTCTTGGGCTGTTTTCACGGTTTCTGTGCTATCTAGCACAAAGGCACGAAAATGCCCGCTCTTTGATAGTGTCTTAATAATTTTATCCATAAGGATTATTATAGCACAAGTGGGGAAAATGAGGAAAGGGAGAGGTTTTGAGAAGGTTATTTATAAGATAACCACTCAACGCCAGATTTTTCAGCTTCTTCCAGCATAAGCTCATCTGGCAGTTGGTCGGAAATAATAGCCTTGTATTGTGAGAGGTTGTTGATTTTGAAGAATCCTGTCTGGTGAAATTTGGAACTATCTATGAGAAGGATGGTCTCTTTTGCTCGATCAATGACGCTTTTCTTAGCCAAGGCTTGACTGAAAGATGCTTCATAAACAAACTCTTTATCTATACCACGCGCAGAGCAGAAAGCCAAGTCAACACTGAAGTGATCTAACAAAGTATTTTCGATGGCATGATTTACAACAGAAGCGGAGTGATGTTTGATTTCCCCACCAGTAATGAAGATTTTCATTGTTGGATTAGCAAATTCTGACAAACGTTGAGCAGTGTTCAGTCCATTTGTAAAAATAATTAAATTATCAATTTTTGTGAGGAAGTTACAGAGTTCGTAAACAGTGGTGCTAGAATCCAGATAGATACACATGCCTGGGCCTATAAAATCTTTTGCCATATCCGCAATCATTTTTTTAGCTAGTCTATTTTCTGATTCTCGAATGGTGTGAGATAGTTCAATCGTGTTGAAGGAATTTAAGATGACCTCGCCATGCTGTCGTTTAAGAAAACCTTGCTGTTCAAGGAAAATCAAATCACGACGTAAAGTTGATACACTGGAATAGGTCGATTTCTCCAATTCTTTTACCCCTATACGTTTTTTAACTTGTAAGATAGCCTTGATTTCTTGGATTCGTTGTTCTTTGCTCATGGGAGAACCTCCTTTTATGTTATATTATACATAAAAAACCAATATTTTTGAACAATATTTCAATATATTTTTGAAAAAATGACCATTTTCCAACTTTCTGTTCAAGTATTGAAATGAAGTGTTCAGGAATCTATAATAAAAAATGTAAGCGATAACATTCTAGGAGGAAGACCTATGGAATCTGTTTTAGCAATTGATTTAGGAGCTACCTCGGGCAGGGGAGTCCTTTACTGGATAGAAGAGGGATTACTGAAGGCAGAGGAATTGAGCAGATTTGAAAATATTCCAATCAAAGAAAGAGGGAATCTCTGCTGGAACAGCCATCAATTAATGGAACATATTGTCCATGCTATTAAGTTAGCCCAAGTGAAAAGTGACCTGCAATCGGTAGGTATAGATACTTGGGGTGTGGATTTTGCCTTATTAGATAGTCAGGGAGAATTGATAGCTCAGCCAGTTCATTATCGTGACAGTCGGACCAATGGTGTACTGGAAGAAATTGGAAGTTATTCATCTTTGGAGGAGTTGTATTATAAAACTGGTAATCAAATCATGGAAATCAATACACTTTTCCAGTTGATTCGTTTAAAGAACAGACAACCTGACCAGTACTATAAGGCAGACAGATTAGTGATGGTTTCTGATTATCTGAACTATAGGCTTACAGGACAAATAGCCATTGAGAAAACCATTGCTTCTACAATGCAGTTACTGAATCCTTATACAAGGGAATGGAATAAAGAGCTATTAGCAAGCTTTGAAATAGCTGACAACTTATTTCCATCCTTGGTCGAGCCAGGAAATATTATTGGAAAAGTCCAAGAAAAATGGGGTCTCCAAGCTTCTAAAGTCATCAATGTCTGCCAACATGATACAGCAAGTGCAATCGCATCTATCCCAGATGATGGGGATAAGGTACTCTATATTTCATCAGGGACATGGTCTTTAATAGGGACTGTTTTAAGCTCCCCTCTAATTAGTAAGGAAAGCTACGACAAAGAATTTACGAATGAATTTGGATTAGATGATAGCATAACCTTCTTGAAGAACTGTACAGGTTTGTGGATTTTTGAAGAATTAAGAAGACAGTTTAAGGAGCAGGGACAAGAATACTCGTTCCAAATGATTACAGAAATGATTGGAAATTGCCAAGAAGATGTCGCTAGGATTGATACAGAAAATCCAGAGTTTGCTAGTGCAGGTAATATGATAGAAAAAATTACCGCCTATGCAAAGAGGACCAACCAAGTTCTGCCATCCAGTCCAGCTCACTATTTCAAAATAGCTTATTATGGTTTGGCTGAGAAATACAAGCAAGTGATTTCTGAACTGGAAGATCTGTTAGGTTATTCTTTTGAAAAACTCTATCTACTGGGTGGTGGTTCCAAGTCGAGCTATTTCTCACAATTAGTAGCAGATGTTACAGGTAAGACGGTGGTTACTGGTCTGTATGAAGCAACCTCAATCGGTAATGCCCTCGTTCAATTTAAGGCACTTGGCTATGTTGAAGATATGAAAGAAGCCAAGAAACTTGTAAAAGAGTCTATAACATTTAACCATTTTTATCCAAAAAAGGAGGAAAAAAATGACACTTTATCCTAAAATTGGAATCCGTCCAACTATTGATGGTCGACAGGGCGGTGTAAGGGAATCCTTAGAAGAAAAAACCATGCAAATGGCTCTGGCTGCTAAGGATTTGATTGAGTCCAATTTGCGTTACGCAGACGGAACTCCTGTTCAGTGTTTGCTGGCCAGTCGCACCATTGGTGGTCAAGGGGATGCAGGGATTGTCTATGACGAGTTTGCTCGTGACAATGTAGTTGCAACCTTATCTGTCACACCAAGTTGGTGCTATGGAACAGAAACCATGGATATGGATCCACATACGATTAAAGCCATTTGGGGATTTAATGGGACAGAGCGACCTGGAGCAGTTTATCTAGCCGCAGCCATGAGTGGCTATGCTCAAAAGGGTTACCCAGCATTCAAGATTTATGGTCATGATGTTCAGGATCTGGATGACAATAGCATTCCTGCAGATGTGGCTGAAAAAATCTTGCTATTTGCCAAGGGAGCCATTGCTGCTGGTCAGATGAAAGGCAAGTCCTATGTCAACATTGGAGCTTCTTCAATGGGAATTGCGGGTTCTCAGGTTACCACTTCCTTCTTTGAAGACTATCTGGGAATGTTGGTCGAATTTGTGGACATGACTGAGATTCTTCGCCGTATGGAGTTGGAAATCTACGATAAAGAAGAATATGAAAAAGCTCTTGCTTGGATTAGGGAATATTGCAAAGAAGGTGTTGACATCAATGTAGGAAAGGAATTCCCAGAAGTGATTACCAAGTCCAAGGTGATTCCAGCTGACAAGGATTGGGAATTTATTGCCAAGCAAACCTTGATTATCCGAGATATTCTCTTTGGAAATCCTCGCTTAGCAGAGATTGGCTGGGAAGAGGAAGCTCGTGGCAGAAATGCAATTTCAGGTGGTTTCCAAGGTCAACGTCAGTGGACAGACTGGTTGCCAAACGGTGATTTTGCTGAAGCGATTCTGGCTTCCACTTTTGACTGGAATGGTCCACGTCCTGTGACTGCCTTTGCAACAGAAAATGATACTTTGAATGCGACCGCCATGTTATTTGGAACCCTCCTAACCAATAAGGCTCCAATTTTCTCTGATGTTCGGACTTATTGGAGCCCAGAGGCGGTCAAACGGGTGACAGGTCAAGAGCTAACAGGTAGGGCTAAGGATGGCATCCTCCACCTTATTAACTCAGGAGCTTCAGCCCTTGATGGAAGTGCAGCAGCACGAGATGAAGCTGGTCAGCCAACCATGAAAGAGTTCTGGAATATGACAGAGGAGGATATAAAAGCCTGTCTGGAAGCGACAGATTGGTGTCGAGCAAACTATGAATATTTCCGAGGAGGTGGCTATTCTTCTCACTTCAAGACTCAGGGGGAACTTCCAGTGACCTTGATTCGTGTCAATCTAGTCAAGGGTGTTGGTCCAAGTTTACAAATTGCAGAAGGCTACACCTGTCCATTGGATGATGAGGTGCACCGTATCTTGGATGAACGGACAGATAAAACTTGGCCAACAACCTGGTTTGCTCCGAATCTTGGAGAACCTGGTTTTGAAACCGTCTATGATGTTATGAACCATTGGGGTTCTAACCACGGTGCCTTTGTACATGGTCACATTGGTGCGGAAGTCATCACCTTGGCAAGTATGTTGCGTATCCCAGTAGCCCTCCACAATATTCCAAGGGAACGAATTTTCCGTCCAAGCATTTTTGATGGTGTCGGTACTAAGGATTTGGAAGCAGCAGATTTCAAGATGTGTGAGGTTTTAGGACCGCTATATAGTAAATAGAAGGAGAACACTTTATGTTCATGGAAAAAGAAAGAAAGGAACTTATAAAGTACGGCAAAAAGTTAGTTACTGAAGGCTTAACCAAAGGTACTGGTGGGAATCTGAGCGTATTTAACCGTGAAAAAGGTCTAATGGCAATCACTCCATCTGGAATTGATTTCTTTGAAATCAAGGAAGAAGATATTGTCATCATGGACTTGGAGGGACAAGTAGTCGAAGGTGAAAAGCTTCCTTCTAGTGAGTGGTATATGCACCTGATTCAATACCAGCAAAGGGAAGATATCGATGCAGTCATTCATGCCCACACAACTTATGGAACTGTTTTGGCAGTACTAAGAGAGCCCTTACCAGCTAGCCACTATATGATTGCGGTAGCTGGAAAAGATGTCCGAGTAGCAGAATACGCCACATATGGGACTAAGGAATTGGCTGAAAATGCTGCTGAGGCTATGAGAGACAGACGTGCAGTCTTTCTTGCCAACCACGGTATTTTGGCTGGTGCTCAGGACTTACTGAATGCCTTTAATATCATTGAGGAGGTTGAATACTGTTCAAAAATTTATTGTGTTGCCAAAAGCATGGGAGAACCAGTCATCCTCCCAGATGAAGAAATGGAATTGATGGCTGAAAAATTTAAAACTTACGGACAAAGGAAATAAAACGGAGGAACGTAAAATGAAAAAAGGTTTGTTGAAATGCAGTGCATTGTGTTTTGCAACTGTTTTAACTCTTGCTGGTTGTAGTACATCTAAACAAGAAGAGGCAGCATCTTCAGGAAAAGAAGTGTTAGAATTTTATCATGGATTTCACCACAGTGAGGAAGAATGGGCACCTGCTAAAGTTATGAGGGATCTCTATGATAAATTCGCTGAGGAACATAACACAGAAAATATTGAATTTAAACAAATACCTGTAACAGGAAGCTTGACAGATATTATGAACAACAAGGTTGCTAGTGGTGAGTTTCCTGATATTATCGATTTAGCAGGAAATGGTGTATCGCTTGCAGCAATTGAACAGGGCTTAGTTGTGGATTTGAAGCCATATATTGATGAAAATGGCTTGGAAAAAAATGTTGGTATCAACTATGTTCAGAATAATGTTGGTGGCAAAATTTATAGTGTACACGATCAGTTAGTAACTCTAGGTTTATGGTATAACGCAGAGATCTTTGAGAAAGCAGGAGCAAAAACTCCAGAACAATGGGAAACATGGCAAGACTTTTCTGACTCCTTGGCACTTGTCCGTAAACAAGAAGGAGTGTATGGTTTTGGTGCTGGAGAACCTGCAATTCGGATGTTTAATACAGTTCTAGGGACAACTGAGAAAGGAAGAGAGTTGTTAACTGCTCCTTTGACTAAAGAAGGAATTGAGTCTAAAGAATTTGCAGAAGCATTAAAAGTAGTTATGACTGAAGTACAAGCAAATGGTTCAGCTAACGCAGGTGGAGGTGCTGATGTATACACTGTAGATTTCCAAGAGAATAAGTCAGGGATTTTCTTCAATGGTGTATGGGCAGCTGGAGCTATGGTGGATAATCCTGCCTTGCAACCAGGTTTGTATCCAGGTGGAGTAGCAATCAGTTCTCCTGGAGGAGGTATTACAATCTCTAGTAAAATGTCTGAAGAAAAACAAAAGATTGCTTTAGAATTTTTGAAGTACATGGTTAGTGATGAGGTGCAAACTACTATTTTTGAAAAAGTAGGTGCTAACCCTGCTAGTCAGAATATTGATACTGCAAAATTAGCAGAAGGGTCTGAGGATGCTACTGTTCAGCTCCTTGGTCGCGCTGCAGCTCAAGCCAACTCTGCAAAATATACTGTGCCAACGATTATTACTGCCTGGGGTGGAGATGTTCGTGGTGCTCTCATTAACGCATTTACAGAAAGTGCGGCAGAGGGTGTAAACATTGAACAAAAAGTCAAAGATACCCAAGCAATCCTAATTGCTTTGATTGGTTAATAGATACTTGCTAGGCCAGTTAGGCAGGTTCTTAGATATTGGTTAAGACCTGCCTTACCTAGCTTATGATTATTTTGAAAGAGGAAGCAATTATGCCAAATAAGGTTTTGAGTTTGAAAAATAGAAAAAAGCAAAAGAGTCGATTTATCTTTCTATTTTTGCTTCCAACACTGGTTTGTTTTTTTCTATTTTACTTTTATTCTGTAGTAACAATTTTTGTTACGTCATTTACTAAGTGGGACTATTCAAATTTGAACAATCCTCAATTTTTAGGTTTAAGCAATCTATTTGATAATTATAAGTACATATTTACAGAATATCCATTTTTCTCAGAAGCACTTAGAAATTCATTGATATGGGCTGTCATAGGTGTAGTAGTGCAGGTTCCATTATCGATTTCAGTAGCAATCGCTTTATCAAAGAAATTGATTGGTTGGAAATTGTCGCGTAATCTTTATATCATCCCAAGTATTATTTCCAGTGCAGCCATGGGATTAATCTTTCTTCAAATCTATAATCCTAATTATGGTGTAGTCAATCAGGTTATACGTTTATTTAATCCAGACTTTACCTCATCGGTGTTACTTATTCCGGGTGTAAATATTATTGCAATGACTTGTGCCTACATTTTCTTTGCTGGAACGTCAACTATAATGATTTTAGGTCAAATTTTTGCCATTCCACAAGAAATCCATGAAGCTGCTCTTTTAGATAATATTGTTGGTTGGCGTAGAGAATGGTATATTACAATTCCTATGATTAAAGAGACAATTAAAACAGTGACAGTAATGTCAGGAACTGCAGGATTCTTACTGTATAACGAGGTGTTCTTTTTAACGAATGGTGCTGCAGAGACACGAAGCATTTCCTACGTTATTCGAGAGTTAGCAGTAGCTAGCTCTAGAACTCAGTATGCAAGAGCTAATACTATAGGAGTTATTCAAATTTTGGGCGGCATGCTTATCATTCTATGCATTAACCTAATGTTTAAAGAAGTTAGAAGGAGAAAGAGATGAAAAGTCATATGAATGGTTTGACAAAGACCGGTAAAATTATTATCTATCTCTACATGCTGTTTACATGCCTAGTATCAGTATTTCCGATTTTATGGATTTTCTTATCATCTTTAAAAGCAGATCCCATGAAAAATCCAGGTATTAGTTTACCGACTGATTTGAGTTTTGACGGTTATATCAAGGTGTTTACAGAACTACACGTATTGGATTACTTTTGGAACAGTTTTAAAGTAGTTTCAATCTCTGTGATTATTAGCATCATTATGATTTCTATGTCCTCTTATGTCATTGCTAGGATGGAGTTTCGTGGCAAAAAATTGATAACCGCAATGCTGTATTCAACTCTATTTATCCCTGCTACGGCTATGACATTTCCAGTATATCGTCTAGTAAATGCACTCGGTATTTACAATACCCCTGTGGCCTTGATTTTTGTTTATTCTTGTAGTGGGATTGCCATGAGTTTCTTTATTATAAAAAACTACTTTGCAATCATCCCCAAAGAATTGGAAGAAGCTGCAGAAATTGATGGGGCAAGTTACGCACAAATTTTTTGGCAAATTATGTTGCCGATTGCTAGACCTGGAATATTAACTGCAGCAATCTTAGCCTTTATAAATAACTGGAACGAGTACTACTGGGCCTCTATGCTATTGATTGATACCGAAGAGTTAACAGTTCCTGCTCTTCTAGGACAGTTTACAACAAGTTTTAATACGAATTATAATGGTCTTTTCTCGGCTATTGTTGTCATTATCTTACCACCAATTTTACTCTTTGCATTTGCAAGTAAATACTTTATCGAAGCCCTTGGAGGAGGAGCAGTAAAAGGATGAATAAAAATAGTTTACAAGAAATTAACAAACGTACAGAGTGGTTCCGAAGAGACCGCTTTGGAATGTTCATTCACTGGGGGCTCTATTCAATCCCTGGAAAAGGGGAGTGGATCCGCAGTCACCAACAATTATCCATTGATGACTATCAGCCATATTTTGAAACATTTAATCCTGTAAAGTACAATCCGAAAGAATGGGCTAAGGCAGCAAAGGCCGCAGGTATGAAATATATGGTCTTGACCGCCAAGCACCATGATGGATTTTGCTTGTTTGATTCAGCCTATACTGACTACAAGGCTACAAACACACCAATTGGAAAAGATTTAGTAGCTGAGTTTATTGAAGCGGTACGAGAGGAAGGATTAAAAGTAGGTCTATACTTCAGTCTGATTGACTGGTATCATCCAGATTATCCTAAACACCAAGATCTTTACCACCCAATGAGAGGAAATGAGAGATTTAAAGACGAAACAATTGACTTTGAAAATTATATTTCCTATCTGCATCATCAAGTAGAAGAAATTGTTACAAAATATGGAAAAATTGACATTTTGTGGTTTGATTTCTCATATGAGGATATGGTAGGTGAGAGTTGGCAAGCTGAGAAGTTAATCAAGTTGGTTCGTAAATATCAACCCGAAGTCATTGTAGATAATCGCTTGGAGGGTTCAGGTGAAGGCTTTGGTAGTATTGTAACGGATAATATTAGTTTATATTCTGGTGACTTTGTTAGCCCAGAACAGCTAATTCCTCATGAAGGGATTAGAAATATCCACGGCGAGCCAATTCCTTGGGAACTTTGCTTAACAATGAATAATAACTGGGCCTACAACCCTACGGATCATCTCTACAAATCGTCCAAGACACTTATTCGTAAGTTGGTTGAATGTGTGAGCAAAAATGGGAATATGATTCTGAATGTAGGTCCAGATGCACTAGGTGTTATCAACCAAGAAAGTCAAAACATTCTAACTGATTTTGGAAAATGGTTAGATAAGAATGGTGAGTCTATTTATGGTTGTGGCGTTAGTTCATTACCTAAACCAGAATGGGGCTACTATACTCAAAAAGGAAACACGGTGTATGCTCATGTCTTCGAACAGCCAATTGGCCCTCTTGCCCTGATTGGTATCGATGAAAGCAAAGTCAAAAGAATGAGTTTCCTCCATGATGGAAGTGAAGTGAAAATTTCTAAGAGTTGGACCACTAATGCGTATGAAGGGATTTGCTTCGCACAGTATGGTGATATTCCTCACTTTACTTATCCTTTGCCAGATGGCGTAGATAGTGTGATTAAGATTGAGTTAGTAGGTGATGATAGTGAAGATTGAAAATAAACAGATAGCACGCTATTTTAAATTAGAAGATGGGAAGTTTTATACTTCCCATATCTTGAATAAAAAGCTTGATGAACCCATTGGAAACGAAAAACATACGGAATTCGTTGTTTATTTCTGTGATGGAAGCCAGATCAGCTCTGAGGATTTTACAGCTCATGTAGTCGAACAAACCAATGAGAGTCTTTTGGTGAGTTTCTATCATTCAGAAATCCAGTTAACCATATTTTATTCAAAACGTGAAGATGTACTTGCTAAAGAGGTTACTATTCTGTCGTCTTCTAAAACAATTAACTATATTGATGTGGAGCAGTTTGGTTTTGCAAATTTAGAGCAGGTATATATTCCGAAAAAACAAGATAATATTAAAGAAATGGGTGGATTTTCTGGCTATTATGTAGAGTTAGGGCAACCGATTTATGCCAAGTCCCTCTTCTTTGGTATGGAGTTTCCAATGGGAGAAAATAGACTGGTGGACCAGACCTATTTTTCTCGCTACTATGTCGGTCACGAGATTAAAGAGCCGAAAAAAATCTGGCCAGTTGTTATTGGTGCCTCCGTTGGGTTTGATAAGTCTAGTATTCAAAAGGATTTCTACACTTACATTAGAGGTATAGCTCAACCAAGTTATTTCAGAAAACAATATAATTCTTGGTATGACCATATGACTGCCATTGATGAAGGGATTATTGTAAAGAGTTTTGAAGAGATTTCGCATGGTTTTGAAGATAATGGTGTGAAGTTGGATGCCTATGTCGTTGATGATGGCTGGTGTGATTACCAAAGTGTTTGGGAGTTTAATGAAAAGTTCCCTAACGGTCTAACAAAGGTAAAAGCTCTTGTGAACAATTTAGGTGCTAGCCTTGGTCTTTGGATCGGACCACGTGGAGGTTATAACGGTACAGAAATTATCATGAGTGACTGGTTAGAAGCACATCCAGAATTTGGTAGCAAAAATGCTTTATCAAACGATGTCAATATTGGTGATTTTAATTATTTAGAGCGAATGAAGCAAAAAATGTTGGATTACCAGAAGAAATATGACATCAGCTATTGGAAAATCGATGGTTGGTTGTTGAAGCCGGACAAGCCAGACTCTAGTGGTGAATTTGCCATGCACACTATGACTCCTGTCTATGAATTCTTGATTGACCTTTTAAAAGATTTAAGGGCAGAGCGAGGAGATAGAGATTGTTGGCTGAACTTGACTTCTTATGTCAATCCTAGCCCATGGTTCTTACAATGGGTCAACAGCCTTTGGATACAAATTTCGCAGGATGTTGGTTTTACAGAAAATGCTGGGAATGATATTCAGCGGATGATTACCTATCGTGATTGTCAATATGAAGAATTTTTGACCAAGCGGGATATTCAGTTGCCTCTCTGGAGTCTTTATAACCATGAACCTGTCTATGCGAGTACAGCTCATACCTGGTACATGGACCATCAAATGTATGCTAGTGTAGAAGAGTTTGAAGAGTATCTCCTATTTATTTCCACTCGTGGAAATGCTTTTTGGGAGTTCCACTATTCCTATACAATGTTTGATCAGGAACGTTGGAAGGCCAATGCTCGTGCTGTCAAGTGGATAGAGAACAATTATTCCACTCTAAAGCACAGTCAAATGATTGGTGGGAAACCGTCAGCATTTGAAATTTATGGTTACAGATGTATTGATGAAGAAACAGGGAAAGAAATCCTCTCACTTCGGAACCCAGCTAGCCATTCAGCCACTATTCAGTTAGATAAGATCAATCTTTCTGAGTATCAATTGGTCAAAGGTGACTATAGAGTCCTTTCAGAAACAGAGTGTGAACTAGCTCCATATACAATTCTGATTGCGCAGAAAAACTAGGAGGGTGATATGGCAGTTAAATATGCTTTAGGTGTAGATATTGGCGGTACAAAAGTTGCTGTGGGACTGGTAAATGATGCAGGTCATGTGGCTTATAGTCTAAAGGTGCCAAGCAATAAAGAGTCTTCAGAAACCTTATTTCAATGCGTGTGTACAGCTATTCGAGAACTACTAAACAGTCAGCAACTGAATATTGAGGATGTTTCAGGGATTGGTGTTGGCTTGCCGGGAAAAGTTGATGTTGAAAATGGAGTTGCAGTTTTTCAAAATAATATTCCATGGGAGAATTTTCCTCTTGTTAAGCGACTTCAAGAAGAATTTGGAAATATTCCAATAAAAATTGACAATGATGTGAAAGTAGCGGCTTATGCAGAGTATCGAATGCTTTCTTTAGAAGCAGATGATATGTTTGGCTATATTACTATTTCTACAGGTATAGCAGCCACCAATATCATAAATAACACAATTCTAAGAGGATCTGGCTTTGCGGGCGAAATCGGTTTTATGCCAGTTCGGAGTTTCGGAAGAACAAGTGGTCTAGAAATCTCCTGCTCAGGACCAGCCATTGAACGCCAAGGGAAGCAAATGTATGGTGAAGATTTGTCAACCAAGGCAGTGTTTGATAATTGGCGTAAAGGTGATATTACAGCATCGGCTATTATTGCTAATGCTAGAGATGGTATGGTTCAAGCGATTCATAATATGATTTGTTTACTGGATCCTAAAATAATCGTTTTGGGTGGTAGTGTTGCACAAAACAACCCAGATTTTATAGAAGATATAAAGACTGTTTTGAGCTTATCTTTGCATCATGAGCAAAAACATATTTTAAATAATATTATCATCTCAAAAATAGATAGTGGAAATAACGGAATAATTGGTTCAGCATTCTTAATAATGTAGGAGAGTATTTTTATGATTGGTATGCTTGCGGCTTGTCTTACTACCTTTGGCTTCTTACCACAGGTGATAAAGGTAATAAAGACAAAAGATACAGGAGCTATTTCTCTAGGGATGTATAGTATGACGGTATTAGGTATAGGTTTATGGCTAGTACACGGGATTATGATTAGAGATTTTCCGCTTATTTTTGCAAACGCGATTTCCTTATTATTTTCAAGTATAATCCTCATTTATAAGATTAAGTATCGATAAGATAGAATATTCTGAGTGTAGTTGATAGAGTCGTAGAAGTGTTTTATTTTTCTTATTCTACCTAGTGATAAATCTCATAAAATAACAAAAATTTTCAGCACAGGATATCCTATTCTCATTCTGCACACCAAGATACGTGAGTACATCGATTGACAAGGTGTATCTGTTATGGGATAATGTAGAGGAAGATGTTGGTAGGGAAGTCAAGTTGACTTTACCTCAAAAGAAAACCCCCTTGCTAGATCCTACAAAAGCAAGGGGGTTTTTCTAGTTTCCTAGAAAAGCACTACTACTCATCAAGCCATTTATCAATAGCTAGAAGAATAAAACCAACCGCGAGCGGTGATATGATGTTGGTAAGAAGAAAGTCAAGCATAGTACTTTACCTCCTTTCTAAGGCGGTATCGTTAGTGCCATTTAGATTATATCAAAATTGGTACAGTCATGTACAAGAAGAAATATCAAAAAAGCTCCCTTCTCAATGAGATAAGGGGGCTTTAGTCTATATTTCCTTAAACAACTTCCGCAAAATCTTCGGCGTAATGCTCTGACCAGGTCCTGCGTAGGTATAGGTATGCAGGTACATGGCTGGGTTAAAGTTAAGCTCGATACAGGTGCAGTTTGGTTCGTTCTTGCTGGCTTGCTTGGTGCGGTCAGGGATAATTAAGTCCACACCGCAGGCCCAAGCCCCCATAGCCGTCGCCATAGCGGCAGCCAGTTGCTTGTAGGATTCATCCATTTGGTCGGTCATATCAATAGAGTCGCCACCGGTTGAGATATTGGAATTGCCACGCAGAAAGGCTTGAACTCCCTCAGGCAAGACCGTATCAGGTGTGTAGCCCTGTTGCTCCAACATAAGCAGTTCGATATCACCCAGATTGATGATTTCCAGTGGTGAGCGGTGGTCGCGGCCACGCAGAGGATCTTGGTTTTTTTGGTCCACCAATTCACGGATGGTTGAGCTACCGTCCCCTACGACATTGGCTGCGACGCGAAGCAGGACAGCTTCGCACTTGCCGTCTAGGACGAAGAAGCGATATTCGGTCCCTGCCACGAATTCCTCCACTAGTACATGGCTGTCTTCCGAAAAGGCGATGTCTAAGGCTTTTTCATAGTCTGCTTGGCTGGCTGGGTCTTGGAAGATAGAGATGCCTAGGCCGAAGTTAGTGGATTTTGGTTTGACAACAATAGCAGAGCTGGCTACCTGTCCGTAATACCGCAGGGCATCTTCCTTGTTAGCAAATTCCGCTCCCGCAGGCACTGGGAAACCAGCCTGGTCCAAAATCTTCTTGGTCACCACCTTGTTGGCCATGGCCAGAGGAATGACGTAGTTGTCCTTGGACGTCATGTTACCATTTTTGATGTACTCGATATGGTCACCATGCCAGAGCTTGAGAAACTGATCTTCTTCATCCAAAATCTCGACATGCAAGCCCATTTGAATGGCGTCAAAGAGAATCATCTGGGTGGAGAGTTCCATGTTTTCATAGCCCTTGAGGGCGTAAGGGGCTGTCCAAGCATGGTCATGGAAAGTCTTGCCTTGCTGCTGGCCAAAGTGTTCCAAAGACCCGTCTTCAACCTGCTCTGCTATTTTTCCAGAAAGGGTCAGACGAGTGTCTTGAAGGGCTGCCTCTGCCTGAGCAATGAGCTGACTGTAGTAATCATCCAGTCCGAAATGCTGAACGATAGCCTTCATGGCGGTCAGGATAGGGCTGGCGTCTGCCTCTGCTGGTAGGGGGGTGTGGGGATGACTGAGGGCGATGCGGTTGTTGAGTTCTGCTGCCTGAGCCAGTTCCTCGTCAACCTGCTCCATGTCATCAAGCCAGAGCAGAGCTAGAGCAAAGAGGTGGGTGGTGTCGAGGTTTTCTTGGCTAATGGCCAGAGGCTCGAAGGGGTTGAGGTCGAAGTTGCGGAACTCCAAGTAGGTAATGCCCTTAGTCAAGAAGTCCCGGCTGGTCTTGGCACCGCGGAGGCGGACAGCAGAGTAAAACTCCTTTTCGGCAGACAGCTGACCGCTAGCAACCGCCTGCTCGATGTCGGTCACATATTGCTCCAAAGAAGAGAAGGAGATGTGGACATCAGGGGCGTTGACATAGCCGTAGTTGGAATTGCGAATAGACCGCACGCAGCCAATTTCCTCTGTCAAAAATCCTTTTTCAGCCAGACTGCTAGCTCCGTAGAGGTAGGTCAAGAGCCAGCGGTAGCGTAGGAAATTCTGAGCCAGCTTGAGATAGAGGGCATTTTTGAAGGTGATGAGGTCGTCGTAATCGCTGGCTTCAAAGAGTTGCTGGGTCAGGTCCTTGCCGAGCTCGAAGTTGTAGTGGATGCCCGACATAGACTGGAGCAACTTACCATAGCGTTCTGCCAAACCAACACGGTACTGATACTCATAGTCACTTTCCAGCTGAGCAATTTGGATTTCATCTTCTGAAATCACAGGTGGCATGGACAGGGGCCATAGGTATTCCGTTTTTTCCATAGACCGCACCGCTACATCTGTGATGGCTCCGAGGAAACGACGGGCTTCCTTGGTCGAATGAGCCACGGGTGTAATCAGTTCTAGTTGTGGCTCGCTGTAATCGGTCTGGATATAGGGGTGAAAACTGCGTGAACCCAATGTTTCAGGGTGTGGTGTCTGAGCCACGCGGTTGTCGCTATTTATTCGCAAGGATTCCCGTTCCAAACCAAAGGTGGCTTGGAGGATAGGGCTATTTGGGGATAATTTCTGTAACATAAGCAATCCGTCCAATTTCTGATAATGTCTTATACCAATTTTATCTAGTTTGTAAAACAAATACAAATTTCTGCTACGTTTTGAAAGAAAAAATGAAGTTGGTAAGAGGACAGGATTGGGAGGCTTCGGGAATTCCTGTCAAAAACAATTTTAAAAATGTTCAGGATAAGCGTTTGTTCGTATTTTGAGATTGAAAATAATGCAACAAGAAACAACATCCGATATAAACGAAAATATTGGTAATTCTTGAAAAAATGTTCGTATTTTGGTAGAATAGATTGTAAAACGAAACTTGCAGGTGAGATTCCTGCCAGAAGTAGAAGAAAGGCTGGACTGGTCAGCCAGTTCAGAGAAAGAGTGAATATGACATCAGTAGTTGTTGTAGGAACCCAATGGGGCGACGAAGGTAAGGGTAAAATTACAGACTTCTTGTCTGCTAATGCTGAAGTAATCGCGCGCTATCAAGGTGGAGATAATGCAGGACATACTATCGTTATTGACGGCACCAAGTATAAGTTGCACTTGATTCCGTCTGGAATTTTCTTCCCAGAAAAGATTTCTGTAATCGGTAATGGTGTGGTTGTCAATCCAAAATCCTTGGTGAAGGAAATCAACTACCTCCATGATTCAGGTGTGACGACAGATAATTTGCGGATTTCAGACCGCGCACACGTCATCTTGCCTTATCACATCAAATTGGACCAGTTGCAGGAAGAATCCAAAGGTGAGAACAAGATTGGTACAACCAACAAGGGTATCGGTCCAGCTTACATGGACAAGGCTGCGCGTGTTGGTATCCGCATTGCAGACCTCTTGGACAAGGAGATTTTTGCGGAGCGTTTGAGAACAAACTTGGCTGAGAAAAACCGTTTGTTTGAGAAAATGTATGAATCAACGCCAATCGAATTCGACGAAATCTTTGAAGAATACTACGCTTATGGTCAGGAAATCCAGAAATATGTAACAGATACCTCTGTTATCTTGAACGATGCTCTCGACCAAGGCAAACGTGTCTTGTTTGAAGGGGCGCAAGGGGTTATGTTGGACATTGACCAAGGTACCTATCCATTCGTTACTTCTTCAAACCCAGTTGCGGGTGGTGTGACTATCGGTAGCGGTGTCGGCCCAAGCAAGATTGATAAGGTTGTGGGAGTATGTAAAGCCTATACCAGCCGTGTTGGTGACGGACCATTCCCAACTGAATTGCACGATGAAATCGGAGACCGTATCCGTGAAATCGGTAAGGAATACGGTACGACAACTGGCCGTCCACGCCGTGTCGGTTGGTTTGACTCTGTTGTCATGCGCCATAGCCGCCGTGTGTCAGGTATTACCAACTTGTCCCTCAACTCGATTGACGTCTTGTCAGGTCTTGAAACCTTGAAAATCTGCGTGGCTTATGACTTGGATGGTGAGCGTATTGATCACTACCCAGCAAGCTTGGAACAGCTCAAACGCTGCAAACCAATCTACGAAGAAATGCCAGGTTGGTCTGAAGACATCACAGGTGTGCGTAGCTTGGATGAATTGCCAGAAGCAGCTCGCAACTATGTTCGTCGTATCAGCGAATTGGTAGGCGTTCGTATCTCAACCTTCTCAGTCGGACCAGGTCGTGAACAGACCAACATCCTCGAGAGTGTGTGGAGTGCAAAATAAGATGGATAAAGGCTGAACGAGAGTTCGGTCTTTTTGCGCGACCGAATTTTGCTTTCTAGGCTGGAATTTGGTATAATGATGTTCATAAACTAAAAGAAGAGGTAAAAAAATGCCAGATATACAAGGATTGTTATTTCCTGTTTTGATGCTTGCTATGATTGGTTTTATGTTCTATAGCCAGCGCAAACAACAAAAACAGCGCCAAGATGCACTTAGTCAGATTAAAAAAGGTGATGAGATTGTTACTATTGGTGGTCTGTTTGGTATTGTTGATGAAATCGATGAGAAGAAGGTTGTCTTGGACGTTGATGGGGTTTACCTAACCTTTGAACGTGGGGCTATTCGTAACCGTGTAGCCAGTACTCCAGCAGCTTCAGCTATCGTAGAAGAAGCAAGTCAAGAAAAAACAGAAACAGCTATTGAAGAATAGATGATTGAAAGCCGAGGAAAGCCTCGGTTTTTTGCTTGACTGTGCTAGCTGATTTTTGCTTAAATCCCTATAAATATGGTATAATAGACTGATTATATCCTTATTTTTTGTCAGTAGGATAGAGAAAACAGACTAAATACTATCTTAAGGAAACTACCATGTTTAAATTTCAATTTAAAAAGAAGGAAAGCATTGAAACAGCTATTGAGGTGCCCAAGCATATAGCGGTCATCATGGACGGCAATGGTCGTTGGGCTAAAAAGCGGATGCAGCCGCGAATTATGGGGCACAAGGCTGGAATGGATGCTTTACAAAATGTAACTAAGACAGCTTCTGATTTGGGAGTTAAAGTCTTGACGGTATATGCCTTTTCGACGGAGAATTGGTCCAGACCCGAGAAGGAAGTGGCCTTTATCATGAACTTGCCTGTGGAATTTTATGATAAATATGTTCCTGAACTCCATGCCAATAATGTTAAAATCCAGATGATTGGTGACCATTCCAAGCTGCCTGAACCTACGCTCAATGCGCTCTATAAGGCAGAGCAAAAAACCAAGAATAATACGGGTTTGATTTTAAATTTCGCCTTGAACTATGGTGGGCGTGATGAGGTGACTAGAGCGGTTAAGGCCATTGCACAAGATGTCTTGGATGCCAAGTTTAATCCAGGTGATATTAATGAGAAGCTGATTGCAGATTATCTTTATACCGGAAGTCTATCGCCTGCTCTTCGTGACCCTGATCTGGTTATTCGGACCAGCGGGGAATTACGCTTGAGTAATTTCTTGCCTTGGCAGACAGCTTATAGTGAGCTGTATTTTACAGATGTTGCTTGGCCAGATTTTGATGGTGAGGCACTGAAATTAGCGATTAAAGAATACAACCGTCGCCACAGACGTTTTGGTGGCGTGTAAGGAGAGGTTATGACAAACGATTTGCAGAAACGAGTGGTATTTGGAGGGATTGCTTTTGCGGTCTTCCTTCCCTTTTTATTGCTAGGAGGAACTGCCTTTCATTTCTTTATAGGCCTATTGGCGATGATTGCTACGGCTGAATTGATTAAGATGCACGGCTTAACTCCCTACTCGATTGAGGGGACTTTGGCCATGTTGGCAAGTTTGGTTTTGACCTTGCCCTTGCAGAATTACCTGACTTTTTTACCAACGGATGGCAACTACACAGCCTATGCTATTGTCGTCTTCCTTCTTCTCGGAACGACCGTTTTTAATTTGGGACAGTACAACTACTCGGATGTGGTTTTTCCGATTGCATCTAGTTTTTATGTAGGGATTGGTTTTCATAATTTGCTGTTGGCACGGACGGATGGCTTGAATAAGGTGTTCTTTGCACTTTGTATTGTATGGGCAACGGATATTGGGGCTTATCTGGTTGGTCGCCAATTTGGTCGAAGAAAGTTATTACCAAAAGTATCACCCAATAAGACGGTGGAAGGATTTTTTGGTGGGATTGGCTCCGCTCTCGTCTTGTCGATTATTTTCTTATTGGTTGATAAAAGTCTTCGAGCAGGTTATCCCTTCTTCTTGATGTTGGTATTGGTGGTCATCTTCTCTGCTTTTGTTCAATTTGGTGATTTAGTAGAAAGTGCTATTAAGCGCCACTTTGGTGTTAAGGATTCTGGCAATCTGATTCCAGGTCATGGTGGTATTTTAGACCGCTTTGATGGTATGATCTTTGTCTTTCCTATCATGCACTTCTTTGGACTGTTTTAAGGAGGGACTATGAAGGGAATTTTAGCCTTTATCTTTATATTTGGCGTGATTGTAGTTGTTCATGAATTTGGGCATTTCTACTTTGCCAAAAAATCGGGTATCCTTGTCAGAGAATTTGCCATTGGTATGGGCCCTAAAATCTTTGCTCACATTGGTAAAGATGGGACGGCTTATACTATTCGTATCCTTCCGCTCGGTGGCTATGTGCGCATGGCTGGTTGGGGTGAAGATAAGACGGAAATTAAGACGGGGACGCCAGCTAGCCTGACCTTGAATGCTGATGGGGTTGTTACTCGTATCAATCTTTCTGGAAAACAGCTTGATAATGTTAGCTTACCCATGAATGTGACTAGTTTTGATTTCGAGGAAAAGCTAGAAATCACAGGCTTGGTGTTAGATGAAAGCAAGACCTACAAGGTTGATCACGATGCTACGATTGTAGAGGAGGATGGAACGGAAGTTCGCATTGCTCCGCTGGATGTTCAATACCAGCATGCGACCGTTTGGGGTCGATTGATGACCAACTTTGCTGGTCCTATGAATAACTTTATTCTAGGTACCTTTATTTTCATCATGCTTGTCTTTGCTCAGGGTGGGGTTGCTGACCCAACGACTAATGCGGTTCGTGTGACAGATGGAGGGGCTTTACAGGCTGCAGGCATCGTTACGGGTGATAAAATTTTGTCTATCAATGGTCAAGCAACGGATACTTATACGGAAATTGCTAGCGCTATTAGTCAATCCGCAGCGGAAGCGACTACAGCTCCAAGTTTTGAGTTGGTCGTAGAGCATGAAGGAGCTGAAAAAACAATCACAGTGACCGCTGAAAAGGTTGAGGGTAGTTACCGAATTGGCGTTTCACCCATTCTAAAAACAGGTTTCTTTGATAAGATTATTGGGGGATTCCAGCAAGCAGGTGGGACAGCCCTTATTGTTGTGACTGCCTTAAAGAACTTGATTGCAAACTTTGATGTCAAGCAGTTGGGCGGACCTGTGGCTATTTATTCTGTCAGCAATCAAGCTGCTGCAAATGGCTGGTTCTCAGTTTTTAACCTGATGGCTATGCTGTCAATCAATATCGGTATTTTCAATCTTATCCCTATTCCAGCCTTGGATGGTGGGAAGATTGTCATGAACATTCTAGAAGGTATTCGCAGAAAACCACTTAAACCAGAAACGGAATCCTATATCACGCTGGCAGGAGTTGCCATTATGGTCGTTCTTATGCTAGTTGTGACCTGGAATGACATTATGCGTGTATTCTTCTAAATAAAAACTTCAAATGGAATTGAATGCGTGCTAAACGCAGGATGTTCTGAAAAATACGAAAAAGAAAGGAACAGAGAGTTTTCAGATTTGAACTCGAGCGTCAGCGAGGGGTTTAGAAAAGTTAATTCTTTGTCTTCCAATCAAGTAAACTACGAAAGGAATTGAACACGGGCTGAAACCTGTGCAAAAAAGATAAATCATTTTGTGTGTTAGCACACTGCAATGATTTCCTATTTTTGCTTTGGTTTCCACGCCCTTTGTATCTTACATTATGAAACAGTCTAAAATGATTATCCCTACTTTGCGGGAGATGCCTTCGGATGCGTCGGTGATTAGCCATGCTTTGATGTTGCGTGCGGGTTATGTCCGCCAGATTTCTGCTGGTATTTACAGCTACTTGCCTTTGGCTAACCGTGTCATTGAAAAAGCAAAAAATATCATGCGTGAGGAATTCGATAAGATTGATGCCATTGAATTTTTGGCACCAGCTCTCTTGTCAGCGGACATTTGGCGTGAGTCGGGTCGTTACGAAACCTACGGTGATGACCTCTACAAGCTCAAAAACCGTGAGGGTTCTGACTTTATCTTGGGTCCAACCCACGAAGAAACGGTGACACTATTGGCGCGTGATGCGGTGCAATCTTACAGGCAGTTACCACTCAACATTTACCAAATCCAGCCAAAATACCGTGATGAAAAACGTCCTCGTAACGGGCTTCTCCGTGGTCGTGAGTTTATCATGAAAGACGGTTACAGCTTCCACGCCAGCTACGAGAGCCTGGACCAGACCTACGATGACTATAAGGCAGCTTACGAGGCTATTTTCACTCGTGCAGGACTTGAGTTCAAGGCTATCATCGGTGACGGTGGTGCCATGGGTGGTAAGGATAGCCAGGAATTTATGGCTATTACACCGGACCGTACTGATCTGGACCGTTGGGTTGTCTTGGACAAGTCGGTTGCTTCTTTTGAGGAAATCCCAGAGGATGTTCTTGAAGCAATCAAGGCAGAACTTTTGGCTTGGTCTGTGTCTGGTGAAGATACCATCGCCTACTCTAGCGAGTCTGGCTACGCTGCCAACCTAGAAATGGCAACTAGCGAATACAAACCAAGTACAGCAGTTGTCGTCGAAGAAGACTTGGTCAAAGTAGCGACACCAGATGCTAAAACCATCGACGAAGTTGCTGCCTTCTTGAATGTCGCTGAAGAGCAAACCATCAAAACCATGCTCTTTATGGCAGATGGTGAGCCAGTTGTTGCCCTACTTGTCGGCAATGACCAGGTAAACGATGTCAAGTTGAAAAACTACCTTGGAGCTGATTTCTTTGATGCAGCAAGCCCAGCAGATGCTGAAAACATCTTCGGTGCAGGCTTTGGTTCTCTTGGCCCAGTTGGTTTACCAGAAAATATCAAGATTATTGCAGACCGCAAGGTCCAAGATGTGAAAAATGCTGTAGTCGGTGCTAACGAAGATGGTTTCCACTACACAGGTGCCAATGCAGGCCGTGATTTCCAAGTGACTGAGTATGTGGACATTCGTGAAGTCAAGGAAGGTGAGCCTTCTCCAGATGGACACGGGGTTCTCAACTTTGCTCGCGGTATTGAAATCGGTCATATCTTCAAACTGGGGACCCGTTATTCAGATAGCATGAATGCTAATATCTTGGATGAGAACGGTCGTTCTATGCCAATTATCATGGGATGCTACGGTATCGGTGTTAGTCGCCTTTTGTCAGCCGTTCTTGAGCAACATGCTCGCCTCTTTGTCAACAAGACACCAAAAGGCGAATACCGTTACGCTTGGGGAATCAACTTCCCTAAAGAATTGGCTCCGTTTGATGTTCATCTAATCCCAGTCAATGTAAAAGACGAAGAAGCTATGGCCTTGACCCAGTCCATCGAAGCCAGCTTGGTTGGCGCAGGCTACGAAGTCTTGACAGATGATCGTAATGAGCGTGTCGGTGTGAAATTCTCTGATAGTGACTTGATTGGTTTGCCAATCCGCGTGACAGTCGGTAAGAAAGCTGCTGACGGCATTGTTGAAGTGAAAATCAAGGGAACAGGTGATACGGTTGAAGTCCATGTAGATCAACTCCTTGAAACCTTACAGATTTTGAATAAGTAATAAGAAAAAGCCGAAGTTTATAAAAACTCGGCTTTTAATATGGATTTATTTTTTGATTTCAAGCTCCTGTAATTGGTCAAGGATGGTGTTTAAATCTGCTCCTGCCTGTAAGAGGGCAGCAGCTGTGTAGCATCCTTCTACAACTGGCACAGTTTGGATAAGGACTTGCTTATCAGAAAAATCGGCAGCCAGTTCAATGTTCATCCTAGCACTCCCAAGATCAAAGAAGGCAAGGACTGTACTTGCTGGATTTGTTTCAATCCTGTCTTGTACCATTTCAAAGCTAGTTCCGATACTACCGTCCTCCAATCCGCCACAGTAGGTGATGGGAATATCTTTGGCGACTTCAGATACTAGGTCGATGATTCCCTGGGCCAAATTTTTTGAATGGGATACGAGTAAGATACCAACCTTTGTCATAGTCCTGCCTCCAACAAGGCTTCAAATAGAAGCCCAGACGAGAAAGAACCTGGATCAATATGGCCGATAGACCGCTCGCCAACATAGGAAGCTCGCCCTTTGGTCGCAAGGATATCTTTTGTTGCCTGAACAGCCTCATGAATAACCTCTACTGAGAGCTGGTTTTCTCTTAGGGCAGCAATGACAGGGACCCAAACATCCACCATGGTTTTTTCACCTAATTCGGCCTTGCCACGTTTTTGAATCATATCCAAACCTGCTTGTAGCACATCTGCCAAATCAGTATCAGTCTGGCTAGCCTTGGAAATTCCCATAAAAGCAGAGCCATAGAGAGGACCTGAAGCCCCGCCAACCTTACTGAGAAGCTGCATGGCAACCACTTTGAAAACCTGGTCAGCACTCTCGTAGTCTTTGTCAGATAGCTCCTGCATGACAGCCGCCATACCTCGAGCCATGTTTCCGCCATGATCTCCATCGCCAATCGGTGAATCGAGTTGGCTCAAATAATCCTTATTCGTTTGAATTTTTTCGTTGAATTTCTCCATCCATGTCAATGCTGTTTTTGCATCCATAAGCGTTCTCCTACCAAGCGACAACTTCAACAGGTGCCTGTAAAGCATCAATCCAGCTTGGGTCTTCTAGTTTAATCAAAGTCAGTGATAGTCCAGCCATATCAATGGATGTCATATAGTTACCGATTTTCTTGTAATCGACAATAACCCCTTTTTTAGCTAGTAATTGCGCAACGTCGTTGGCAAAAACATATTGCTCCATGAGAGGAGTTGCTCCAAGACCATTGATAAGGACACCGTAGTGTTCACCATCTTGAATGTCAAAGCCTTCAGCCAATTTCTCAACCAATTCTTCAGCCAATTTTGCAGATGGTTGTAGCTTTTCTTTCTTATAGCCAGGTTCGCCATGGATACCAACGCCATACTCAAATTCATCTTCTTCAAGGACGAAGCCTGGTTTGCCCACTTCTGGAACAGTAGCGCCTGAAAGCGCAAGACCGATAGTTTTGATTTGTGGAACGAGGCGGTCAGCTAATTCTTTAATCTCAGCAAGCGATTTACCAGTTTCAGCAGCATGACCGAGAATCTTGTGGACAAGGATGGTACCTGCTACGCCACGACGGCCTTGGGTATAGAGGCTATTTTCCACAGCGATGTCATCGTCCACAACGACACTAGCCACTTCGATTCCTTCCATTTCAGCCAACTCTTGTGCCATTTCAAAGTTCATGATGTCGCCAGAGTAGTTTTTGATGACCATGAAGACTCCAGCGCCTTCATCAGCTGCTTTGATGGCTTCCAAGATTTGGTCTGGGGTTGGTGAGGTAAATACTGCGCCACAGACAGCGGCAGACAACATACCCTTACCGACAAAGCCTGCATGAGAAGGTTCGTGACCAGAACCACCTCCTGAGATGATGCCGACTTTGCCAGTCTTTTCCGCCTTGCGAACAATGACTTCAAAACCGTCAATACGCTCAATCACATCTTGGTGCATAAAGACAAGGCCTTTCAACATTTCGTCAACGACATGTTCAGGTTGGTTAATGATTTTTTTCATGAGATAAACCCCTTTGTTTTTTATACTGTTATTATATTTTTAAATAATTGAAAAAGGAAGGGACAAATTCTAAAATGTGTCCCTTTTGTTTCTATCAAAAGCATGATAGGGTATAATGGAGAGGAAGCGAAAGGAAGTGACATATGCCAACCTCGTTGATTACCAAGAAAAGAATCGCCAAGGCCTTTAAAAGGCAATTATCGCTAAAATCATTTGATAAGCTTTCTGTTGTAGATATCATGCAGGAAGCAGGTATCCGTCGTCAAACCTTTTATAATCATTTTTTGGACAAGTATGAGCTACTGGATTGGATTTTTGAAACAGAATTGCAGGAGCAGGTGACAGACAATCTGACCTATATCAGTGGGGTGAAGCTCTTAGATGAACTGCTCTATTACATTGATTGTAACCAGGTATTTTACAAACACTTGTTTGAAATTGAGGGACAAAATGACTTTGTGACCTATCTGGAAGGCTATTTTAGGGTTCTGATGGAAAAATTATTGGCGGAATATCAGTCCAAAGAAGGTCGATATTTTACAAGGCAGGAACAGGAGTTTTTAGTGACCTACCATTCGAGCGCTTGGATTGGTCTGATTAAGAAGGGGCTAGCTCAATCCCCTTGTGCTATTCATAGCATGTATGGTCAAATTATCACCTTACTAGAGCAGTCATTTTCTAATCACAATTCGAGGGAGAAGAGGGATGGTATTTATAAAAAATAGACAGGATAATGTGATTGCGGATTACATTGAAGGATTCTATCGGACAAATAAGTATGTAAAGAAACTTGAACATCAACCTATTCTAGTTCAAAAAGAACAGGACAGTCAGCTGGTTCCCATCATCTCAGGTGGTGGTTCTGGGCATGAACCGGCCCATGTCGGTTTCGTGGGCAAAGGAATGCTGACTGCAGCAGTCTATGGAGAGATTTTTACCCCACCAACTGCCGAAGAAGTCTTGGCAGCCATTCGTGCTGTTCATAAGGGTAAGGGAGTTTTTCTGATTGTAAAAAACTTTGAGGCAGATTTAGAAACCTTTGGTCAAGCCATCGCGCAAGCAAGACAAGAAGGTATAGCTGTGAAATATATTGTATCCCACGATGATATTTCTGTTGATACCAAGGATAATTTTCGGATGCGACATCGGGGATTGGCGGGGACTATTCTTCTGCATAAGGTTCTTGGAGCTGCGGCTCAAGCTGGTTATGATTTAGTAGACTTAGAGCAGTTAGGTCTCTCTCTAGCAACAGAGATAGCGACTATTGGTTTTGCGACCAAGTCAGCCAGCTTGCCAGATGTCAGCCAGCCTTTATTTGATTTGGCGGATGGAGAAATTTCCTATGGAATTGGCATTCATGGAGAGGAAGGTTATCGCACCGTAACCTACGAATCTTCGGAGCAATTAGCTAATGAAATTGTCAACAAGCTAAAACTGAAATTCCGTTGGAAGGAGGGGGAGGAGTATGTCCTCTTGGTCAACAATCTAGGGAACCTGTCTGAGTTGGAGCAAGGCATCTTTCTCAATGATTTGTACCAGTTCTTGGAATTAGAAGGCTTGAAACTACCCTATATTAAAACAGGTAAGTTTATGACCAGTTTGGATATGGAAGGTATATCTGTCACCCTTTGTCGTGTCAAGGATCCAGTCTGGCTAGACTTCTTGCAGGCTCCGACAGAAGCAGCGGCCTGGTAAGTTAAGTATCAAATGATGAACCTCTTTTGGAATGCCGAAGAGGTTTTTTCTCTCCCCCAAGAAAATTTCCTCCATTTATGGTAAAATGTTTCTAACGAACTACAAAGGAAATGGTCATGTCAGATAAGTTTCAGCTCTTGCTTCAACAAATCGGGATGCCTCTTGATGCTCAGCAATCAGGGGCTTTTTCGACTGCAACGATTGAGAAAGTGGTCTTGCACAAGGTCAGCAAACTCTGGGAATTTACCTTCCGCTTTGAAAAGCCCTTGCCGCTGATGGACTATAGACTTTTCAAGGCTCGTTTGGCGACGGAGTTTGAAAAGGTAGGGAACAGGATTCAATTTTCTATCGTCAGCGATGCGGAAAGTTTTGAAGCGGGCTTAGTAGAGGCCTATTATCCAGAAGCTTTTACAGAAGATTTGTGTCAGAGTGCAGGTTTCAAGGCTCTGTTTCAATCTTTGGAGGTTGTTTATCGGGAGAATACCCTGTGGATAAAGGGTCCTGAAACCATTGACACCGTTCATTTTCGGAAGAATCACCTGCCAAACCTTGTGGAACAATACAAGCGATTTGGTTTTGGCAATCTTGCGGTGGATATTGAAGTTTGTCAAGAGATGACGCAGCAGCAGGCTGCGGCCTTCCATGCGCAGAATGAGGAAATTTACCTGCAGGCTAATGAAGAAAACTTGGCGGCCCTGGAACAACTGGCGCAAATGGCGCCACCACCAGAGGCAGCTCAGCCATTTGTCCCAGAATATAAGAAAAATCGTCCTGCCAAGGTCAATATCGAAAAGGCTGAGATTACGCCTATGATTGAGGTGGACAGCGAGGAGAATCGGATTGTCTTTGAGGGTCTGGTCTTTGAGGTCGAGCAGAAGACGACCAAGACGGGGCGGGTCATTATCAACTTTAAGATGACTGACTATACTTCGTCCTTTACCTTGCAGAAGTGGGCTAAGAATGAGGAAGAGGCCCAGAAATTTGACATGGTCAAAAAGGGCAACTGGCTGCGGGTGCGTGGAAATGTGGAAACCAATAACTTCACTCGTGATTTGACTATGAATGTCCAGGAGGTCCAGGAGGTCAAGAAGGAAATCCGTAAGGATCTCATGCCTGAGGGGGAAAAGCGGGTCGAGTTTCATGCCCATACCAACATGTCTACCATGGATGCCCTGCCTGCTGTTGAGGACTTGGTGGCGCGTGCGGCGGCTTGGGGACACAAGGCGGTGGCCATTACTGACCACGGCAATGTTCAATCCTTCCCCCATGGCTACCATGCTGCTCGGAAGGCTGGAATTAAGCCCCTCTTTGGTATGGAAGCCAATATCGTTGAGGACTCGGTTCCCATTGTCTACAATGAAGCAGATATGGTTCTATCTGATGCCACCTATGTGGTCTTTGACGTGGAAACGACAGGTCTTTCCGCTGTCAACAATGCCCTCATTCAGATTGCAGCATCTAAGATGCACAAGGGTAATATCATTGCGGAATTTGATGAATTTATTGACCCAGGTCACCCGCTTAGTAAATTTACGACTGAACTGACAGGGATTACAGATGAGCATGTGCGTGGTTCCAAGCCCTTGGAGCAAGTTCTGCGAGAGTTTCAGGACTTCTGTCAGGATTCCATCATGGTTGCCCACAACGCGACCTTTGACGTTGGTTTCATGAACGTCAACTACGAGCGAGCTGGCTTGCCAATCATCAGCCAACCAGTCATCGATACGCTAGAATTTGCCCGAAACCTTTATCCAGACTACAAGCGGCACGGTTTGGCAGCCTTGACCAAGCGATTTGGTGTTGCTCTTGAGCATCACCACATGGCCAACTACGATGCGGAGGCCACTGGTCGCCTGCTCTTTATCTTCCTAAAAGAAGCCTTGGAGAAACACAATCTGACCAATCTCAACCAGCTCAATACAGAATTGGTGGCGGAGGATTCGTATAAGAAGGCCCGTGTCAAACACGCTACGCTCTATGTGGTCAATCAGGTTGGTTTGAAAAATATCTTCAAACTGGTTTCCTTGTCCAATACTAAGTATTTTGAGGGAGTTCCTCGCATTCCCAGAACGGTTCTGGATGCCCACCGAGAAGGCTTGATACTAGGAACAGCCTGTCAAGAGGGCGAGGTTTTTGATGACCTGCTTTCTAAGGGTATGGATGATGCGGTTAAGACAGCGGGCTATTATGATTTTATCGAGGTCATGCCACCAGCTCTCTACGCTCCTATGATTGCCAAGGAGCAATTCAAGGACATGGCAGAGATTGAAGAAACCATCAAGCAGTTGATTGAGGTAGGGCGTAGGGCAGGTTTGCCAGTTTTGGCGACTGGAAATGTCCACTATATTGACCCTGAGGAAGAGATTTATCGGGAAATCATTGTCCGTGCTCTAGGTCAAGGGGCACCGATTAACTGGACTATCGGAAATGGTGAGAATGCTCAACCGGCTCCTCTGCCAAAGGCTCACTTTAGAACGACCAGCGAGATGTTGGATGAGTTTGCCTTCTTGGGTGAAAGTCTAGCTCGTGAGATTGTCATTACCAATCCAAATGCTATGCTGGACCGGTTTGAAGATGTTCAGGTGGTCAAGTCGGACCTCTACACCCCTTATATCGAAAAGGCTGAGGAAACGGTTGCGGAATTGACCTATCAGAAAGCCTTTGAAATTTATGGCAATCCTCTTCCAGATATTATCGACCTGCGGATTGAGAAGGAATTGACGTCCATTCTGGGTAATGGTTTCGCCGTGATTTACCTGGCATCGCAGATGTTGGTGCAACGGTCAAATGAACGGGGCTACCTGGTTGGTTCACGGGGGTCTGTCGGATCCAGTTTCGTTGCCACCATGATTGGGATTACGGAAGTAAACCCTATGCCTCCTCACTATGTCTGTCCAAATTGTCAACACAGTGAATTTATCACAGATGGTTCCTATGGTTCCGGTTTTGACCTGCCAGATAAGGATTGTGAAGAATGCGGTACCAAGTATAAAAAAGATGGTCAGGATATTCCCTTTGAAACCTTCCTTGGTTTTGATGGGGACAAGGTTCCCGATATTGACTTGAACTTCTCAGGGGATGACCAACCGTCTGCCCATTTGGATGTTCGGGATATTTTCGGCGAAGAAAATGCCTTCCGTGCAGGAACGGTTGGTACGGTGGCGGCCAAGACGGCCTATGGTTTTGTCCGAGGCTATGAGCGGGATTATGGCAAATTCTACCGTGATGTAGAGGTAGAACGCTTGGCTGCTGGTGCGGCTGGGGTCAAACGGACGACCGGTCAGCACCCAGGAGGAATTATCGTATTCCCGGACTACATGGATGTTTATGACTTTACGCCTGTCCAATATCCTGCCGATGATGTGACGGCCAACTGGCAGACCACCCACTTTAACTTCCACGATATTGATGAAAACGTCTTGAAGCTCGATGTCCTGGGACACGATGATCCGACCATGGTCCGCAAGCTGCAGGACTTGTCGGGCATCGATCCGCAGACCATTCCTGCTGATGACAAGGGAGTGATGGCCCTCTTCTCTGGCACGGAAATTCTAGGTGTTACACCAGAACAGATTGGGACACCGACAGGTATGCTGGGCATTCCTGAATTTGGAACCAACTTTGTACGTGGAATGGTGGAGGAAACCAAGCCGACCACCTTTGCGGAACTCCTGCAGCTGTCTGGTCTATCCCATGGTACAGACGTATGGTTGGGCAATGCCCAGGACTTGATTAAGGCAGGAATTGCCGACCTATCAACCGTTATCGGTTGTCGGGATGACATCATGGTGTATCTCATGCACGCAGGTCTACCACCTAAGATGGCCTTTAATATCATGGAGCGGGTGCGGAAGGGCATGTGGCTAAAGATTTCTGAGGAAGAGCGAAACAGCTATATCCAACATATGAAGGATAATAAGGTGCCGGACTGGTATATCGAATCCTGTGGTAAAATCAAGTACATGTTCCCCAAAGCCCATGCGGCTGCCTATGTTATGATGGCCTTGCGGGTTGCCTACTTTAAGGTTCACTATCCAATCTACTACTATTGTGCTTACTTCTCTATTCGTGCCAAGGCCTTTGATTTGGCGACCATGTCGGGTGGTTTGGATCGGGTCAAGGCCAAGATGGAAGAGATTGCCCTCAAGAAGAAGAACAATGAAGCGTCAAACGTTGAGCAGGATCTCTATACCACACTTGAATTGGTCAATGAAATGCTGGAACGTGGCTTTAAGTTTGGTAAGTTGGACCTCTACAAGTCCCATGCGACCGACTTCTTGATTGAAGACGATACCCTCATCCCACCATTTGTCGCTATGGATGGTCTGGGAGAAAACGTAGCCAAGCAGCTTGTAACGGCGCGTGCTGAAGGGGAATTTCTCTCCAAAACAGAACTCCGTAAGCGAGGCGGTCTATCCAGCACCCTTGTCGAAAAAATGGATGAGATGGGCATCCTTGGTAAACTGCCAGAGGATAACCAACTCAGTCTATTTGATGATTTGTTTTAATAAGGAAGGTCACTGTTTCTCGTTATTTAGAGAGACAGTGATTTTTTTCAAAAAAGAAGTCAAAACCCTTGATTATTTTTTTGAATAGGTATATAATCTCTACATAGTGATAAAAACTACTAGATAGTAATAAACAGAAAAGAGGAAATCAATGTCAAATTTTGCAAAACTTCAAGAAACTCGTCGTACTATTTATGCACTCGGTAAAGAATTGCCAGTATCAAATGAAGAAGTAGTAGCTCTCGTTGAGAAAGCTATGAAGGAATCACCATCAGCTTTCAACTCACAATCAAGTCGTGCAGTAGTACTTTTTGGTGCTGAATCAGAAGCTTTCTGGAACGAAATTGCTTACAGTGAATTGGAAAAAGTAACACCAGCAGAGGCTTTTGAAGGCACTAAAGGTCGTTTGGCTAGCTTTGCAGCCGGTGCAGGTACTATCTTGTTCTTCGAAGACCAAGACGTAGTTAAAGGCTTGCAAGAAAGCTTCCCACTCTATGCAGAAAACTTCCCAATCTGGTCTGAACAAGCTCATGGTATCAACTTGTACGCAGTGTGGTTGGCATTTGCTGAGAAAAATATCGGTATGAACGTTCAACACTACAACCCATTGGTAGATGCACAAGTTGCTGAAAAATACGGTATCCCAGCTAACTGGAAACTTCGTGCCCAAGCACCATTCGGTAGCATTGCAGCTCCAGCAGCAGACAAAGACTATATGGCGGATGGGGACCGTGTAAAGGTTTTTGGTAACTAATAAAGTTTACAGTTTGCTTTATTAGGTCGGCAGTTGAGGAAACCCTGTATCCTTATTTCCTGCTTCAATTAATTTCATCATTAGTTGAAGTAGCTTTGCCGTACCTCAGTACAGCTTGGTGCTATTTCATTGAGTATAATAAAAAACTAGATAATGTCTCCTTAAATGACTATTATCTAGTTTTTTTATATAAATCAGTCTTAGTAGGTAGATAGGACGATGAATACTAATACCATTGTTAAGATAATCCAACTGACTTTGATGACAAAAGCATCGGAAATGCGGAAAGGTGTAAAAGATTTTATAGGTAGAGCTGTTATAGAGAGTGCAAAAAGAGGTAAAACACCCAGATAGTAACGACCTTGGATGCCATCTACGTGTCCGTAGCCAATCTTGGTCCAGGTTAGGTACATGACGAGAATAATCCCACAAATAATTCCCAGGCCAATGAGAATGCTACCTGTACGGCTGCGAAGTGTAACCTGTTTCTGACCTAAATTACTAGCGATAACGAATAAATAGAAGGTAAAAATTGGAATAAGCGTTTCCCGCATAGGTAGATTTAGGATTCCAAAGTAGAATAGCATGACTAAGCGGTGGGGAGTCAGGAAGAATTCTTTTGATAGAGCTAACAATCCATGACTAGGATTGGATAAGAAATATTGGATTTGTCCAACCAGACCAACTCCCTGTAGTGTCGTAGTCGATTTAATTTGTTGGTAACCGATAAACCAGATGGCGGTCAGAGCTAGAACTAAGCAGGATACTAAAAGAATGCTAATCGTAGGGAATTTGATAGAGAAACGTTCTTTTGGGATAAAGAAGAGCAATCCCATCAAGAGGATATAAGGTAATTTTAATGTGATTATCAGGCAAGAAAGAGCAGTAAACATAACAAGTTCCTTATAACCAAGCATTTTTTGTCTGGTTAGATAGTGGATAAAGAGCCCAATAATAACATAGATAAATCCGAGTGCAACTCCATCTTGATTATAGGAGGCGGCTAGGAAAATATTCATTGGCATGAGTACAATCAGCATCATTATTTGCCTAAAGTTGCCACTTAATTTGACAGCTATATAAGCTAGTAGTGCGTAGCAAATAGCATTAAAAATGCGACCTAGGTAATAGATTAAACCAACATTTAGATTCAAGGCTCGTCCCAGTGTAATACCGATAACCTGGGGTATATAACCGATAAACCAATAGGCATTGGTCGTACGAAAATCAGCCAGGCCCTTAAAAGGAACCTCAGTGGAGCTATGCTGATATTCAAAGGCATCTACAGCCAAGGGGGGCATAGTATAGTCATCAACAATAACAAAGTAGTCTTCAGATATTTGGAGATTTGCTGGGTTATTGTCTAAATTGATATCTCCTTGTGCGATATGCATAGCACGAGAAAGGTGAACATATTCATCTGGTGTATTCAATACGGGAGTTACAATGGAGAAGGCTAGGCCAGATACTAGTAAGACAAGCAAACAAGCAAAATCTTGCCTCTTAGGGAGTAGAAGAATGAAACCAATCATGAATAAGGCTAGAGGATAGACAGCGGCGGATGCGTGATAGTCTCGTATATAAATTGTATAAACTGTACAACAAGCAATGAAGCTGGCAAACAAGTACCATTTATTTTGGTTAAGTTTATGTAACACAAGAACCTCCTAGTGATTTGAGTCCTGTCCTTTGATATAAAAAGAATTGATTAGACGGGCAAGCGGCTTCGGCCAAAATAGTTCAAACATCATCAAGTCTTCCTTTGTCCGAGTATTGTCAGCTATGGTCTGTGAGGTCTCGGATTCTTGGTGAATACGATGATACATAAGTGGTTTTGGGATATAGGAGAAAACTCCATTAGACTGGTTTATTTGGTACCAGGCATACCAATCTAAATTGGTGCGCATTTGTTCATTGAACTGAAAGCCCCTTAGTTTATCCATGTTATAGGTGACAGCAGGGCAACAAATTGAATTCCCAAAGCTGAGGATAAAACGCCTCCAGGTCTTGGACTGAGGGAACAAGGATAGTCCTTTGAGTAGGATTCGTTTGACGGTTAAATTGGTATTACGGGAGATAGTTTGTCCATTCTTACATTCCATATAGTCTGAAAAGACAATAAGGTTTTCCGGGTTGCTTTGGAAAGATGTCAGCATTTCTTCGGCATAGCTTGATTGATAGATGTCATCTTGGTGGGCAATGGTTACATAGGGAGTAGACGTAAAGGAGAGAGCATTGTTCCAATCTTTTCCAATACTTCCACCTACAGAAGAATGCATAGGAATGGCATATTGCTCACAAAGCTGTTGAATGTGTTTGCTAGGTGTAGAAGTATAGAGCTGAATAGAAGAGGAGATAGTTTGCTCTTGCAGTGACTGGATACAGGCTTCTAAAAAAGGACTGTCTCCGTAGGCACAGATAATGAAGGTATGTAGTGGCTGTAAATTAGACATTCTTTTTTCCTTTGGAATAGAGATAGATAGTTAGTAGTCCCATGACTAGAGCGTATATGGTCATTGTTAGTAAGAAACTGATTGCAGCTCCAAGCAATTGATAATGGAAAATGAGTGGGCTGGTAATGATTCTTGAAAAGATAAATAGCAGGAGGTAGACAAAGACCAGGATTTTTTGTTGTCGAAATATGGTGATAAGATTTTCAAAAACAATAGCCAGGGAATATAGAATACCTGAAAAAACTAGAATTCCTAGTGTCAGATTATGGCTTGTCAAATCGATCCCAAATAGAAGGCTCAGGATGGGAGTGCCTATGCCGAAAGCTAGTAGGCTTATTAGACTGCCTCCGATGAACAAGCTTAGTACCAAGCGATTGCAAATCTGCCGAAATTCCTGGTAGCTATGTTGGTACCAAAGTCTAGCTAAACTGGTAATCAATGGACGCAGGATTAGTACACAAAGACTCATGAAAAATACAGGCATAAATAGAATGCTGAAATCACGTTGCATACCTGTCACCAGACTTCCTTCGGCTAGGCCGGTTTCGATGACTTGTTTTGGTTCATTAAAGATATAAGTGAGTAGGAAACCGTTGATAAAAAGAGGGAAACAGGCACGCAAAATAGTGTAGGCATCCTTATGTAATGACTTTCTAAAAAGAGCATGAAGTTTAGTGGTATACAATTTCTGAGCTTGTCGGCAATCTAGAAGAAAGACCAAGGCCAGATTAGTTGTTGCCATAAGGGCTAGGGCTAGGGGAAGATGTTTTCCGATAGCTAATGAGAAGGCTAATACTAAGGTACTGGTGGTGTAGCGAATAGTCATATTCTTCCCTGCTATATCTAGTCGATCTCGTTGCTGGAAAAAACCTTGAAATAAGTCGGAGATAACATCACCTACACGATATAGGATGACCAAGAGGACAAGTTCATAGCTGGACTGATACTGAGTGAGAAGGAGATAGGGCAGAATGGTTGCGACCATAAGTGTCAAAGAATAGCTACGTGCTAATAGGTAGGCGGCAAAGGAATGGGTTTCTTTGATATCTGTCCCTTGATAGTTTCTTACCTGAAAGAGACCAATCACTACCCAAAGATTACCAATAGCATAGGCCATACTGAAGTCGTCGGCCGTTTTTGCGTTTGAAAAGCGCGATACAATAAGCAGATAGAGAACAGATACGGTAGCCGCAGCTAGATTACCAACCATATTCCAAAAATAAACTGATTTTTGTGTATTATTCATCTTTATCAAACCGTTCGATTGCAATAGTTTGTGCTAGTTCCTTTAGCTTGTTATCTAATTTTGATAGCCGCATAGTCAGCTGGAATTGATGGATAATCAGTAAAAAAATGATAAAGAGAAAAATGAAATTAACTGGTAAGGCGATGCCTAACAATTTTGTTATAGCTTCAGCTAAACTTGGAAATAGACTGAGGATAAGCAAGAGTGCAGAGAAAAAAATCCAAAATAGAGCATCAGGTATTTGTAGCTGCGATTTTCGTATCCTTCTAAGTATCAGAACACCTGTAAGGAGAGATACGAGGATAAGAATGGTTTGAAATAATAAACTCATTTGTTCATTCGCTTTCTAAAGTTTTGGATGATAAGGATGGAGGCAAACATATGAATCATGTACTGAATCGAACGAGAAAGTGTGAGATAGCTTTGACCTCCTTGTCGCTCTTGCATGGCTACTTGAACCTCCTTTACCTTGACGCCGTTTCGCAATAAATAGGAAACGGTATCTGGTTCTGGGCCATAGTTAATATTCAAGGCAAATTCTTTGATGAGAGGTGCGCTAAACATGCGCATACCGGAAGTAGGGTCAGCTATTTCCTTTCCTGTCGTCAGTCTGATGGCACTGGCGATGAGACGATTGCCTAGCATTCTCAAGGACCAATTTTTGGGTTGGTTTACAAAGCGAGAACCAATGACTAGATCGTAGCCTTGGTCTATTTGATCAGAGAGACCTTGGATATATTCTGGTAAGTGTTGTCCGTCTGCATCGAATTGAATGGCTTTTTTATAACCATGTTTGTAAGCGTAGCGTAGACCTGTTTGAAAAGCACCAGCCAATCCCAAATTGATAGGCAAATCTAGGATAGAGTACCCATTTTGATGGCAGATAAGAGAGGTATTGTCTTTTGAGCCATCATTGATGATGAGATAATCAAATTGGGGATAGTTTTGTATGAGGTTTTCAATGACTCCTTGAATAGACTCCTCTTCATTATAAGCTGGGATGATAATGAGTAATTCAGACTTTTTCACATGCAATTCTCCTAAATGTTGTCCTATATATTGTACCAATTTTTCTATGAGGAATGCAACTCAATATAGTTATTTATTGACTAAGATTGAGGAAAATTATAAAAAATATGATACAATAATCTAGTATTACATTTCAAAGGAGAAAAAAATGGTATTACCAAATTTTAAAGAAAATCTCGCTAAATATGCTAAACTCTTGGTATCAACAGGTATCAATGTCCAACCTGGTCACACGGTTCAATTGACAATTGGTGTGGAACAGGCTGAGTTGGCACGTTTGATTGTCAAAGAAGCTTACGCTCATGGTGCTAAGGAAGTATTGGTCAACTGGTTGGACGATGTGATTGCACGTGAACGTTTGGTCAATGTAGATGTGGAACTCTTGGAACAAGTTCATCCACAACGTGTTACTGAAATGAACTACCTCTTGGAGCGCAAGGCAAGCCGTTTGGTGGTCTTGTCTGATGATCCAGGTGCTTACGATGGCGTTGATCCAGAGAAGTTGTCTCGCAACGCTCGTGCACTCAGCCAAGCTTTGCAGCCAATGCGTCAAGCAACGCAAGCGAACAAGGTTAGTTGGACACTTGGTGCAGCCTCTGGTTTGGAATGGGCTAAAAAAGTCTTCCCAAATGCAGCCTCTGACGAAGAGGCAGTGGACTTCCTTTGGGATCAAATCTTCAAGACTTGCCGTATCTACGAAGAAGATCCAATCAAGGCGTGGGAAGAGCACGAGGCACGCTTGGTGGCTAAAGCTAAGGTCCTTAACGACGAGCAGTTTGTCAAATTGCACTATACAGCACCAGGAACTGACCTTGTTCTCGGTATGCCGAAAAATCACTTGTGGGAAGCGGCTGGTTCGGTCAATGCCCAAGGTGAGCACTTTATTGCCAACATGCCAACAGAAGAGGTCTTCACAGCACCTGACTACCGTGTGGCAGATGGCTATGTAACATCCACAAAACCACTCAGCTACAACGGTAATATCATCGAAGGCATCAAAGTTACCTTCAAAGACGGTGAAATCGTGGATGTAACTGCTGAAAAAGGCGATGAAGTTATGAAGAAATTGGTCTTTGACAATGCTGGAGCGCGTGGTCTTGGTGAAGTTGCCCTTGTTCCAGACAAGAGTCCAATCTCTCAATCAGGCGTGACCTTCTTCAATACTCTCTTTGATGAAAATGCCTCAAACCACTTGGCCATCGGTTCTGCTTATGCTTTCTCTATCGAAGGTGGTACAGAAATGAGCCAAGAAGAGCTCAAAGAAGCAGGCCTTAACCGTTCTGATGTCCATGTGGACTTCATGATTGGTTCTAACAAGATGAACATTGACGGTATCCGTGAAGACGGTACCCGTGTGCCAATCTTCCGTGACGGTGAGTGGGCAATCTAATGATACTTGAATGAAACTGGGCAAAAAGCCCAGGATCACTTTTCAGAGTTCGTGTCAACATCTCAGCGCAGTGGTTGATTGGCTTTAACAGTCCAGTGGACTGTTAAAGGTTGGAGATAAGATTTGCGAAGCAAATCTCAGCAATTCGTGTTTTGCACTCCAAATCTGACCTATACGACTGATGTGAACTCTGTTCGCTCTATCTCCGACCTCCAAAGGTTCCCCCAAACCTTTGGAGCTATGCTGGGGTGGGAGTGAAACAGTCTGGGGATAGACTGTTTCAGCTCAACAACTGGAAATAAGGACTTGTTGACGAACTCTTTTTGACCTAGTCGAGTTCTTTCCCACTCCCATTTTGTAAATAAGGAGGAAAACAGAATGTTATCAAGTATTATCGCAGGTGCTATTATTGGCTTGATTGCTGGGGCTTTGACTTCATCAGATGACCGTCGTGGCTGTCTTGGAAATATCATCCTTGGACTTGCAGGTTCATGGATTGGACAGTTGCTCTTTGGTGACTGGGGACCACAGTTTGCTGGTATGGCCTTGGTCCCGTCAGTCTTTGGAGCAGTATTGCTGGTGGCGATTTTTTCTAGTTCTAGACGGAACTAACTAAAATAATTCTATTATCCGATTTTTTCAGAAAAATGGGATAAATTTACTGGTATGCCGATATTATTAAAAGTTGCTTTTCATAGCTTTCGTGTTATAATAGAAATAGAAAAAGGTAGTTGCGCTAACAACCACCTGACGTAGAACCGTTAAAAAGACGGTGGCTCGTAGTTTAGATTTAATCCGTCCTACTCGCGCAAAAGTGGGGACGGGTTATTTTTTGTCATTTTCTTTGAAGATTTTATAGCACAAGCTAACTAGCGCAATGGTAAAGCTACCAAAAGCTAGAATCGTTTGTACAACTTCAAAAGCTGTCAAAAGAATGCTCCCCCCTTCTGTTAGATTTTGATGAATTGCCCATAGGCATCACCTCACTTTCAGAAACTCAAGAGCCACCGTCTTCACTTTTCTACTAAACAATTATACCATACAAAGCAAATATGTATTATATTTCTGGTATGCTAAAAACATTCTGGATAGAAGATGTTAACGAGCATTATCGCTGGTGCCATTATTGGCTTGATTGCTGGGGCTTTGACCTCATCAGATGACCGTCGTGGCTGTCTAGGAAATATTATCCTTGGACTTGCTGGTTCGTGGATTGGACAGTTGCTCTTTGGTGACTGGGGTCCACAATTCGGCGAAATGGCAGTTGTACCATCTGTTTTAGGAGCCGTTTTATTGGTGGCAATTTTTAGCAGTTCTAGACGAAATTAAACACCTGAACCGTGCTTCAATTGGAGCATGGTTTTTTGTGGTCTGAATTTGTACGAATTGCGACATTATTCGGATTTTTCAGAAAATTTCCATTTTTCTGTTGACAAGTGAAAAAAAGTTAGGTATCATTGTAAACAATTAAGAACCTGTGTTCACACAGGTTCCAGAACACTGAAAGGAAAAGTCAAATGAAACCTGTCACTACAAAATTCTTTGCTTTGTTGTTGCGACGGTCGGGCTAGTGCTGAAAGAATGCATTAGTCCTGTTTGGCTTACCAAGCGGGCGCTGTTGACAACATCTCGCGGGTAGTTTTCCTCGAGGTGTTTTCTTTTTCTTATGGTTGCTTTGAAATCTAAGAAAGAAAACCTAATATTGACGTTAGGGTTATTTAGAAAGGTGTTCTTATGCGTGTGATTGAATTTTTAGATACAACTTTGCGAGATGGTGAACAGACGCCGGGTGTGAATTTTTCTATCAAGGAAAAAGTGACCATCGCCAAGCAGTTGGAGAAATGGGGGATTTCTGCCATCGAAGCGGGTTTCCCAGCGGCCAGTCCTGATTCATTTGAAGCGGTCCGTCAGATTGCGGCGGCGATGACCAAGACAGCGGTGACAGGTTTGGCTCGGTCAGTCAAATCAGACATTGATGCTTGTTATGAGGCTCTTAAAGATGCCAAGTATCCGCAGATCCATGTTTTCATTGCGACCAGTCCCATTCACCGTGAATTTAAACTGCAAAAGACCAAAGAAGAAATTTTGGCGCAAATCACTGAACATGTCAGCTATGCCCGTGAGCGTTTTGAGGTGGTGGAATTCTCGCCTGAGGATGCGACGCGGACGGAGTTGGAATATTTGCTAGAAGTGGTGCAGACAGCGGTAGATGCTGGTGCGACCTACATCAACATTCCAGATACAGTCGGCTTTACCACCCCTCAGCACTACGGAGAAATTTTCCGTTATCTGACAACTAATGTTAAATCGGATCGTGAGATTATTTTCAGTCCCCATTGCCATAATGACCTAGGCATGGCTGTTGCCAACACCCTTTCAGCTATAAAAAATGGAGCTGGTCGGGTCGAAGGAACTATCAATGGTATCGGTGAGCGGGCTGGAAATGCGGCCCTTGAAGAAGTAGCTGTTGCTCTTGAAATTCGGAAAGATTTTTATGACGTAACCAGTCCCATTGTCCTCAAGGAAACCCTTAATACTTCGGAATTAGTATCTCGCTTTTCGGGGATTGCCATTCCACGCAATAAGGCGGTGGTTGGTGGCAATGCCTTCTCACACGAGTCAGGTATTCACCAGGATGGTGTCTTGAAAAATCCATTGACCTATGAAATCATTACACCTGAGTTGGTAGGGGTCAAGAAAAATTCTCTGCCACTGGGTAAACTTTCTGGTCGCCATGCCTTTGTGGAAAAACTAAAAGAACTAGACCTGTATTTTGAAGAGAGTGATGTTGCGGGCCTCTTTACTCGTTTCAAAAGCCTGGCAGACAAGAAAGAAAAAATCACGGACGCAGATATTCGAGCTCTAGTAGCTGGGACAGAGATTAGCAACCGTGATGGTTTCCAATTTAAAGATTTGCGTTTGGATAGTCAGTCTGACGGCAGCATCCAGGCTCAGGTCATCTTTATCAATCAAGATGAGGAAGAAGTGGTTGTTGCTGAGACTGGTAAGGGTTCGGTTGAAGCTGTATTTAATGCTATTGACCAATTCTTCCAGCAGGAAATCAGCTTGGAACGGTATCATATTGACGCCATTACCGATGGAATTGATGCCCAGGCTCGTGTACTGGTTGCTGTAGAAAACAAGGCAACGGAAACTATCTTCAATGCCTCTGGTATTGACTTTGACGTACTGAAGGCTTCGGCCATTGCCTATATCCATGCCAATGTCATGGTGCAAAAAGAAAATAGTGGCCAGATAGATAGGAAACTATCAGAGAAAGACTTGCCACACATCTAGGAGGAAATATGACGAAAAAAATTGTAGCCTTGGCTGGTGATGGTATCGGTCCTGAAATCATGGAGGCTGGCCTAGCAGTCCTTGAGGCTGTGGCTGGGCAAGTAGGATTTGATTATGAGATTGAGGAGAAAGCTTTTGGTGGCGCTGGGATTGATGCAGCAGGTCATCCTCTACCTGAGGATACCTTGCAAGCTTGCCGAAAGGCGGATGCGATTTTGTTGGCAGCTATCGGTAGCCCTCAGTATGACAATGCGGCTGTCCGTCCAGAACAAGGCCTGCTTCAACTTCGGAAGGAATTGGGGCTCTTTGCCAATATCCGTCCTGTTAAGATTTTTGATAGTTTGAAAGACTATTCTCCTCTGAAAGCGGAGCGCTTGGATGGTGTGGATTTGGTCATGGTACGGGAGTTGACAGGTGGGATTTATTTTGGGGAGCATATTCTGGAAACAGACCAAGCCAGCGATAGCAATACCTATCAGGCAGAAGAGATTGAACGAGTTGTCCGCTCTGCCTTTGACCTAGCCCAAAAAAGACGAAAAAAAGTCACCAGCATTGATAAGCAAAATGTGCTGGCAACGTCAAAATTGTGGCGGAAGGTAGCGGATGAGGTGGCTAAGGACTATCCAGATGTGGTATTGGAGCACCAGTTGGTGGATAGTGCAGCCATGCTCTTGATTACCAATCCTAGTCGATTTGATGTCTTGGTGACGGAAAATCTTTTCGGAGATATTTTGTCGGATGAGGCCAGCGTACTAACAGGAACGTTAGGAGTTCTGCCTTCTGCTAGTCATGCGGTGGCAGGTCCTAGTCTTTATGAACCTATTCACGGTTCGGCACCAGATATTGCAGGTCAGGGCATTGCCAATCCGGTCAGTATGATTCTGTCTGTTGCCATGATGCTGGAAGAAAGTTTTGATTTGGTCCAAGCAGGTCAGACCATTCGCCAAGCTGTCGAAGCGGTCTTTGCACAGGGCATTTTCACTAAAGATCTAGGTGGTAGCGCCACTACCAAAGAAATGACGGAGGCTATTATTGCCCAGATTGAAAGGAGATCGCCATGAGTGGAAAATCCATTTTCGATAAGCTCTGGAATCGCCATGTGATTACAGGGCAAGAAGGTCAGCCTCAACTCCTTTATGTGGACCAGCACTATATCCATGAAGTGACTAGTCCCCAGGCCTTTGATGGTCTACGAGAGGCTGGACGTCAAGTGCGTAGACCCGACTTGACTTTTGGTACATTTGACCATAATGTTCCAACGGTTAATATTTATGATATTCGTGATGTCATTTCCAAGGCTCAGATGGATGCTTTAGCCCGCAATGTGGTGGAATTCGGCATTCCACATGCGCCACATGGGTCTGCCAACCAAGGCATTGTCCATATGGTGGGTCCAGAAACTGGCTTGACTCAGCCAGGGAAATTCATCGTCTGTGGAGATAGTCATACGGCAACCCACGGAGCTTTCGGGGCCATTGCCTTTGGGATTGGGACAACAGAAGTAGAGCATGTCTTTGCAACTCAAACCCTGTGGCAGGTCAAACCCAAAAAGCTCTTAGTACGGTTTACAGGTAAGCCGAAAAAGGGGATATACTCCAAGGATTATGTCTTAGCATTGATTGCTAAGTATGGTGTGGCACTGGGGGTTGGTTATGTAGTCGAGTATGTGGGTGAGGCTATTGATGCTCTGACCATGGAAGAACGGATGACGATTTGCAATATGTCTATCGAGTTCGGATCCAAGATGGGGATTATGAACCCAGATCAAACCACTTTTGATTATCTAGCAGACAAGGAAAAACGCCCCAAAGACTTTGAGGCGGCGGTTGCTGATTGGAAAACATTGGTATCCAACCCGGATGCAGTTTATGATAAGGTCATTGAAATGGATGTTTCGAATCTAGCACCGATGGTAACATGGGGAACAAATCCTTCCATGGGGGTATCCTTTGATGAGACCTTTCCTGAAGTTCGCGATATGAACGATGAACGAGCGTATAAGTACATGAACTTACAGCCTGGACAAAGTCCAAAGGATATCGAAATTGGCTATGTTTTCCTGGGGTCCTGTACCAATGCCCGTCTTTCTGACTTGCAGGTGGCCGCCAAGATTGTTGAAGGCAAACGTGTGGCAGATCATGTGACTGCAATTGTGGTTCCGGGTTCGAGACCGGTTAAGTCAGCTGCAGAAGCACTAGGCTTAGACAAAATTTTCTTGGAAGCTGGCTTTGAATGGCGAGATCCTGGTTGCTCCATGTGTCTGGGTATGAACCCAGACAAGGTGCCGACAGGTGTCCACTGTGCATCGACCAGCAACCGAAATTTTGAGGATCGACAGGGTGTTGGCTCTCGAACCCACCTTTGTAGCCCAGCCATGGCAGCAGCGGCAGCTATTGCAGGACGCTTTGTAGATGTTCGTGAGATGGAGGTGGTCTGATGGAAAAGTTTACAATCTACACTGGGACGACCGTTCCACTCATGAATGACAACATTGATACCGACCAGATTTTGCCCAAGCAGTTTCTCAAGCTGATTGACAAGAAAGGCTTTGGCAAGTACCTCATGTATGAGTGGCGTTATCTGGATAACAAGTACACTGAGGACCCTGATTTTATCTTCAATACTGCACCTTATCGTCAGGCAACGATCTTGATTACAGGGGATAACTTCGGAGCAGGTTCATCCAGAGAGCATGCCGCTTGGGCCCTTGCTGACTATGGCTTCAAGGTTATCATTGCAGGCTCCTTCGGGGATATTCATTACAACAATGACCTCAACAATGGCATCTTGCCAATCGTTCAGCCCTGTGAGGTTCGGGAGAAATTGGCTGCGCTGGCATCGACTGATGAGGTGACTGTCGATCTCTACCAGCAAAAAATTATCTCTCCAGTCGGAGAATTTGATTTTGAGATCGATGCAGATTGGAAACACAAATTACTCAAGGGTCTGGATGATATTGGCATTACCTTGCAATACCAGGACTTGATTGAGGAGTATGAGGGGAATCGCCCAAGCTACTGGCAGGAATAAAATAAAGATAAGAAAACAAGCAGGTCACTCTGCTATGAAACAAAAGAAAAGAGGAAACTATTATGACGAAACAAATTCACTGGGATGGCGCACTTTCACAAGAAGGTTTTGACATTATCAAGGGTGAGGGAGGCGTGATTGTCTGTCCGACTAAGGTTGGTTACATCATCATGACTGCTGACAAGGCTGGTTTGGAGCGGAAGTTTGATGCCAAAGAGCGCAAGCGTAATAAGCCGGGTGTTGTCCTTTGCGGTAGCATGGAGGAGCTTCGTGAGTTGGCACAGTTGACACCTGAGATTGATGCCTTCTACCAAAAACATTGGGATGAGGACATTTTGTTGGGTTGTATCCTACCTTGGAAACCAGAGGCTTATGCTAAATTGCAAGCCTATGGTGATGGTCGTGAAGAGTTGATGACCGACGTTCGTGGGACTTCCTGCTTTGTCATCAAGTTTGGTGTAGCTGGCGAGCAGATTGCTAAGGAAATGTGGGAAAAAGAAGGCCGTATGGTCTACGCTTCATCTGCTAACCCGTCAGGTAAGGGAAATCGTGGTAAGGTAGAAGGTATTGGTGAGCGTATCGCGTCTAAGGTAGACTTAATTATCGAGGCGGATGATTATGTAGCATCTATCCAGCCAGACAAGACCATCGAAACCCGCTATGAGCAAGGTGTTATGGTGTCTATGGTAGACAAAGATGGTAAACTCATTCCAGAACAAGGTGCGGATAGTCGCTCCATCAGCCCATGCCCAGTTGTCATTCGTAAGGGTCTGGACATTGATAAAATCATGATGCACTTGTCTGACCATTTCAACTCTTGGGACTATAGACAAGGGGAATACTATTAAGCTAATTGAGAACGATCCGAAAGGGTCGTTTTTTCGTACTCACAAAAAAACTGACCGAAGATTTCAGTCAGTTTGGTGTTGTTTGATAAGAAATTGGAGGTTGTCGACTAGCCTTTTCTCGTCCGTCAGCTCCAAGATTTGTAGTCCTTTGTCAATCAGTTCCTGCTTGTTTTGGGCTATGCCTAGGTAGACATAGGCACGGGCTAGTTGGTCATAGCGTTTTTCTTGCTTGGCTAGGTCCATGAGTTTGGTGGCAAAAAAAGTAGACTTGCTGTATTGTTTTTGTTCAAGAGTAAAAAGGGATAGTTGTTGGTAGAAAGATAGAATGGTCGGTTGGATCCGCTTGTAATCCTTGTATTTTTCTAATCGCTTTAGTAGAAGATTGGCAGTTTCTTCAAGGCTATCAAGTGAAGAAATCTTAGACAGAAGAGTGCCTACTAAGATAATATCATTGTGGTACCAGTTGTCATATCGCTCCAATTCTGACCAGAGGAGCTTAGAAAGGGTTTTAGCTTCTTCGGAAAGTTGATTGAAAGAAGTACTGTTTCGAACTGCTACTACAGTTTCTAAAAGTTGACATTTTCGACGGATAGGACCATCATCTGGTTCTTTTTTCAAGTGGTTGTAGCAACGCTTTATCAAATTCTCCATGGTCTTAGTGGTCGGATTTCTGAGATTATCTATATCATAGAGCAATTGTTGGCGTTGGCTGGGCTGGTAGTAGTTACAGAGGTATTCAAACTCCTCGAAGGTCATATCCACTTGTTTGAGCAAGAATCGCATGAGCTCGTAGCTAGGAATGGTTTGATTTTTCTCGAAACGAACCAAAGTAGACCGATTGAAATAATCCCCACAAATTTGTTCCTGACTTAAATGCTTACTTTTCCGAATACTCTTATATACACTTCCGTAATCCCACCGCATAAACTACACCTTTCAAAAAATGTGAAAATATGTAACAAAATAGACAATGTTTGTAAAAATAGTATATCATAATGGTATAAAATATACATCAATTTCTATAGGGTAGAAAGGAGAAAAGGAAGAACGGAAACGATATTCTTGATAGGAATTGAGGTATTCAAGAAAAAATCCCATCAGAGAGGAGGAGAGGGACGGATGAAAAAGAAGGTCACATATATGACAATCGCCATATTGGTCTTACTTATCTCGGTCATTCGGATTTTTGGTGAGCCAGATGAAGATATCTATGAAACCCAACCGGCAACTCATCTGGTGGGGTAGGGAGCCGTAAAAGTGGCTATATGAGGATGTCAATATTTAGTGTAAGGGTTCGTTTTGATACTATCTCTGAAACATATTTTAAATTGGGGTCTTCTAGCAAATCTACTAAGCATAAACATATATAAGGGAGGAAACCTATGTTAGAGATTGATGGAATTATTCTTAGATATGGTTCTAGAATCCTGTTAAATGAGACTTCTTTACAGTTTAAGAGAGGAAACGTATATACGATTTCAGGCCCTTCAGGTATTGGAAAGTCGTCATTACTAAACAAAATTGGTCTAATAGCAACTGATTTAGGAGATATGAGTTATTCTTACGATGGTCATCCGCTTAACTTGACTGATGGGGAAGCAGTTTCAAATTTCATTGCCCAACATATTGGATTTATTTTCCAAGAAAAGAATTTAATAAGGCAGTTCAGTGTTTATGATAATTTAGCATTGTTAGTCAAGAGTCAAAGTGAAGCTGATGACTTAGATGACAGAGTGGATGAGTGTTTAAAAAAATTAGGTTTATTAGATAAAAAATACACTTTCCCTTATGATTTATCAGGTGGCGAGGAACAAAGAGTTGCCATCGCTAGAGCTATTGTTACAGATAAAGATATTATTTTAGCAGATGAACCCACAAATTCGCTTGACAAGGAGAATAGAGAGAAGATTACGAATCTTTTAGTAGAATTGGCACATCATTATCAGAAAATAGTCATTATTGTTTCTCATGATGATGAAGTGATAAAATACGGAGATGTTCATATTAGATTTTTAGATCAAAGAATTGAACAGGAAGAAAAAAATACATTTAAAAAAGAGGGAGCCAGAGATATCTACAATCTTTCGATCAAACAAAAAATTGATTTACCAAAGAGAAAATTCCCTATTTCCAAAATTGTGACAGGCTTACTTATTTTCTTTGTTGCCCTGAGTAGTATGATGTTTAATATTACTGGTTTATTTCAGTCTCACTATCAGCAATTATTGGATAATTCTTTAGAAAATGGATTTTTAGTCATGAATGACAACTTGGGGATTAAGGGGAAACAAGTTTATGATGATTTCTTGTCATTTACGACTGATGAGGTGGAATTTTTAGCGGATTCAGTGGCTATTTTGAATGTCACCCCGTACTTAGAATTTCCTTATCAAGGATTGACTTTTGAAAATCCTGAACAATCAACTCAGCAAATCAATCCTGAAATAACTCTTAATGGAAAAACGATTACTTTGTCTTCTCCGTACAGCATACAGCCACTATTTCAAACGAATATGACCGAGAGAAATATCGAGTATATTGATAGAACTACGAAACAAGGATTGATTGTATCTGAAAGTTTTATTGCAACGCAAAACTTATCTTCAGAGTTGGGAACTTTTCCAAGAATAACATTAGATTATTATGTACCAGTAGCTCTTTATGAAGGGGAAATGACCACTGATACAGGGGAAATCCTAGATAGTGACGGCAACATCTACGTTAAACAGAGAAGAGAGTTCAAAATAATTGGGATATTAAAAAATTCCTACCCTTTCCAATATTCAATTTATGGCAATAGTTTCTTCATGATGGCTGATGAAATGCTACATTTGCAGCAGGAATTACAACAGGACGAGGAACTTCCAGAAGTATTAGGAGGGCTATCGGTCTCTAGTTGGCAATCAAGTGCCTATCATATAAAAATAAAAAATAGCACAGCTGTTTCTGAGGAAATAGACCGCATTAAACAACTTCCTAGTGTAACAATTGTTTCCTCGGCAGAAGATTATCAGAGTCTGAAAGATATCCTAGCTTATGTCAGAAAAGTATCGACATATATAGGTCTAGTCATCCTGTTGCTTATGGGGTTATGTTTATTTTTCGTTTTTTTCCAAGTGAGTAATACTCGTAAAGAAGAAGTAGGTATATTGAAAGCGATTGGGTTTAATAGTAAGGCAGTCAGACGTTTTTATTATAGAGAGTTGGTCCAATATGCTATATCGGTCGGTTCAATGGCTTTATTAGTATCATTTTTATTAGTGGTTCTGCTAGCTTTTTCGTTAGATTTAGACATAAGGGATATTGTGAGAGTTATGATTTTAAATGTGATTACTTTACCTCTAGTTAGCTTTGGTGTGATTGTCACAAGTGGACTATTACCGATTTACAAGGCATGTCAAAAATCCCCAGTAGATTGTATTAGATTGAATAGGTAGGTGTTTCTAATGAAAAAATTTTCTCTAAAAGCAATTTTGATAACTTTACTGGTTATCTGTTTTCAGGCTCAGCCTGTTTCAGCGGGCTATGTAAATGCAACACGACATATAAATGGTCATTCTCTAGCGGGGTTACACGTTCTTAATGTAACTTTCCATGCTTCTGGATACTCTAATCCTACATCTGGGAGTGTAACGAATATGTATTTTACTGATTGGGCATGGTTTCCAAATACTATTTCTGACAGAAAAACTTGGACAAGTTCTATTCCTTATGGACAGAGAGCTAATGGTTCGGTATTAATTGGTGTAGGAGTAAATTCTCCTTGGGGAGCTGTCAATCTATTTGGAGGTCAAAAATATTTATCAATTGATTTTTAAGAAAAATTAATTAAATATTTTATGTGTTGTAATATTGGGGTAAAGTATTATTAAGTGGAGAGACACTTTCTTTCCACTTTTTGTTGTTCTGGATACTTTTATTTAATATTATTATATTAAATAAAACCTGCCATTTCCCCAAGAAAGGAGTTTCTATGCTAAAAGTAGTTGATGTCTGCAAGCGATACGGTGCCCACCAGGTCTTGTCCTATGTGTCCTTTGAGCTGAAAGCGGGGGACTTGGTGGCCCTAGTCGGTCCCAATGGTGTGGGAAAATCCACCCTCCTGAATATCATCAGCAACACAGAAACCGCTGACCGTGGGTCGGTAAGCATCAATGGTCGTCCCAATAGTGACCGAGCGATTTTTCAGGATATGTCTGTCATGTTGGACGCCCAAGCCCTTTATCCACAGTTGACGGGTTACGACCATCTGACCTATGTGGCTGCCACCCACAAGCTGGGGAAAAAGGAAGTGGATGCATTGGTGGAAGAATTGGGGATGGGCTACTATGTCAAAAAGCGGGTGGCTGGCTATTCCATGGGTATGAAGCAGAAGCTGCTCTTTGCCATGGCTGTCCTTCCCAAGCCCAAGCTCTTGTTGCTGGATGAACCCCATATCGGCTTGGACCCGACCAATATCATTCAACAGCGGGAATTTCTTCTAAACCTACAAGCAGAAGGGGTTGCCATTTTGCTTTCTTCCCACCATTTGTCGGAGATTGAGAAGCTGACTAATCAGGTTTATTTCCTCAAGGCTAGCAAGTTGATTGCCACAGAAGTGGAGTTGACGGCTGATTATGATTACCATCTTGCTGTGGAAAACTCCAAGCAGGTTCAGGAATTTTTACGGGATTATCCTCAACTCTTGTGGAAAAAGGCAGAGCAGGGTCTGGTGGAAATCTTCTTGCCTGAGAGAGATTTACTGGATTGTTTGGATTGTATTCCAATCCAGCAGGTGGCTGGCCTTACAAAAGCCAGCGACTATATGGAATCCCTCTATCGTGATCTCTACGTGGAGGAAGGTGGTGAGGAGATATGAGGCTGAACTTTGAAATCAAGAAAATTCTCTGGTCGCCTCTCTACTGCTTGCTCGTGCTGGGTTTTCTAGGTCTGGCTTACCTTCCTATTTCTCAGCGCCAAGTCCACCAAGCGACCTATGTGGAAACCTATAAAAAAGAACTGAGTGAATTAGCTAGTGTCTTGGCAGATATAAAAATTGAGGATGGCTCAGAAGAAGCACCGCGGATGCTGGGCTTGAAATCCGATATAGAAAGTGTCGGTCAGGCCTTAGATGAGGGGAAGTTTGAAGCTATCCCCAACTACCGCAAACTCATGTATCAGGATTTGGACTATTTTATCAGTCGCAATCGACAGCTTTTTCAAACTCGGCAGTCTTTGACCCAAACTGAAGTCGAACGCTTGGCCAGATGGAATGACTGGTTGCTTGCCTACCAATTGCCTGATGGTCCTGAAAATCAAGCCTGGTCAACAGGGCGTATTGTTCAAGCCTATTTAGAAAGTTTGTTTGGTTTTCTTCCTGTATTTTTGGTGCTTGGTTTTCTACTTGCCAATCAGCTGTCGGAAAAGACACTGGCGCATCAAGTTTGGCAGTTGCGGCAATGGGATAGTCTGAGTTTGCAGGGGCTCAGGCGTTTGGTTGCTTCCTTGCTGTCGCTTCTGTTGGCTGTGGGGATAGGTTTGCTTTTTATCCTGGTCTATGATGGGCTGACAGGTCAGTTGGCTGTATCTAGTTTTCAAGCTCCTCTTGAAATTTTGGGGCAGAGTCAGTTGATAGGCTCTTGGCTTTATGGGCTTATCTTGCTTGGCTTTTGGCTGGTCTTGCTTCTTGCTGTTCGCCTGCTATTTGGATTTTTGGACCACTTGTTAGCCAGTCGGCTGATTTTTGTAGTGACGGGGCTACTATTGGCTCTGGGGCTTTCCTATCAGGCTGGTGCAGTAGCTGGTTGGTCAGGTCAAGTATTTCCCTTACTGGCCTTTCCTAGTTTTTTAGACACAGGCGTATTTTCACAGGTCTTTGTAGCGGTGGATGTCTTTCTCCTGCTGACCATTGGGCTTTTCGTTGCCTATTATGTGCTGACAGAAAAGAAAAGGTTGGTCTTGTCAGTTGGTTATCAGAAAGAATGGGAAACCTGTCCTTTGGACAAGGTTTGGTCTTTTGAAATACTCATCCTTAGTCGGCTCAAGACTTGGAAAGGGCTCGTCTTAGTAAACTTGCTCCTAGCTCTGCTATTTTCCCTAGTAACAGGCCTACAAAAGCAAGAGGTTGCCCAGGAGGAGAGGGTTTCGATGGAGTTGGTTGCCCAGTCCTATGAGCAGGATGGGGCCTATGTGGAGAGTTTGCAGTCGGAAATCAGCCGTCTGAGGCAGTTGGTCAAAGAGGACGCGAGCTATCAGGAGGAGTTGGAGTGGAGAGTGGAGCTTTTACAGGAATATCATATCTATAAGGACCTCTATGTCAAACAGTGGCAGGTTTATCAGGAAAAACCTCAGGCCCTGCCGGCTAGTCACCTTGCTTTACTGAAGGCAGAGCAGGTCTATTTATGGGCTAGGGAGGAAAAGGCATTTGCCAATGGTGATATTGGGGCCAGCCAGACGGTGGATAATCTTCGCCGTTACCAGACCCGCAATCAGGTCAGTCAGTATTACTGGAAGCAGCTGATGGAGGCTGGGGTGCCAGCAACTAAGCGGGGCAAGGATGTCATTTTGACCAGCTTGGAAAATCGTTTTGATACTAATGATGCCTTGGTTCCAGCAGATGATCCCACATGGGACCGTTCCAGAGATTTGTCAGGTATCGGCAGTCTGCGCTCTCTCTTTGATGGTCCGGCCTATTTGGTGGTGCTCTTGCTGGCGGTTTGGCTTGGCAGTCGGGGCAAGGCGGTGGAGATTGCTGGAAAAAACTGGCGTCTTTATCAGACCCAGCCTGTGGATTTGCGTCAGGTTCTACTCACTAAGTGGTTGCTGGGACTGGGCCAGGCACTAGGATTTACAGTGTTCTTTCTCGTTAGCCTTTTCCTAGTCAATAGTCTGGTCGGAGGAATCGGTTATCTGGAAGATGGCATAATCTTGCTTTCCCATTCGGAGAGGGGTATTTTTCTTGAACTCCTGAGGGGACAAGAACTCTGGGCTTGGTTCCTGCCCAATGCTCCTTATCTCTTGTGGATGGTGGTTGGCTTGCTTGTCTTGGAAATTGGATTGGTTAGTCTCAACCATCTTTTGCAAGTTCGGTTTTCAAATCGTTTGGTCGTCTTTATCTTGCTAATTGGATTCTTGGCTCTGCTGGACTATTTCCTTTTTCAAGATTTGGTCTTGGATGGGCAGGAAATTTTTAGGCAGTTAGCTCTGCTATTTTCATAAAAAAAGAAAAACTGGCTGAAAATTCTTCAGTCAGTTTCTTATGTTTATTCAATTACCAACATGCCTTCTTTAACGGCAAATGGGTGTTCTGGGTCAATGCGGTCGTAGAACATGACACCGTTGAGGTGATCAATTTCGTGTTGGACCACGATGGCATTAAAGCCCTTGAGTTTGATACGGTGTTTTTCGCCGTTTTTGTCCATGTAGTCAACAGTCACGCGCGCGTGGCGGACAACGTAGCCCTGGACTTCGCGGTCAACAGATAGGCAGCCTTCGCCCCCTTCCATAGCCGCTTCTTGGACAGAGTGTGCCACGATTTTAGGATTGTACATGACTTCTTGGAGGGAGTAGGCTTGGGCAGGTGGATTGCCTTCCTCATCTTCTGGATTTGGGACCAAGACAGCAATAATGCGTTTGGAAACATCAATCTGAGGTGCTGCTAGACCAACTCCGCCACGGAGTTTCATTTTTTCAGCCATGACAGGATCCTGCGAATGTTTGAGGAATTGCATCATTTTTTCGCCTAAAATAATTTCCTGATCAGATAGAGGAAATACAACTTCTTCGGCAACTTGGCGTAGGGTTGGATGCCCTTCACGGATGATGTCATCCATGTCAATCAAATGGGCAGCTTTTGTCAATCGTTCAATAACAGACATGATTCTCTCCTTTGAATATAGTTAAGATAAGTATAGCATGAAATGGGAGAGAATAAAAGTCGGACTTTTCTATCTATTCGTTTTCAAATCTGTTATACTAGTAAAAGACGAACGTTGAAAGGGAGAAAAATGAAAAGAATTTTAGAAAAAGCCAGTTTGCTGGCCCTATCCACCATGCTGGTTTCGACATTTGCAGTTTCACCAGCTATTCCACAGATGATTGAGCATTTTGCCCAGCAGGGAATTGCAGCGGCCCAGGTGGAAAATTTGATTACGGTGACATCCTTTGCTATTATGGTTACTCTATTGGCAAATGGTCTAGTTGTTCGTTTCTTATCAGAACGAAACATTATCATTGCAGGGCTTTTGCTTATGGCCACCGGTGGAGCTTTGCCCATGTTTCTAACTGCTTATCCTCTGATTTTATTGGCTCGTATCTTGCTTGGTTTGGGGATTGGCTTGATCAATGCGCGTGCTATTAACATTATCGGTAATTTTTTCACCGGTCAGGAGCGGGTGCAGATGATGGGCTTGCGTGGTTCAGCAGAGGTTTTGGGAAGCGCAGGGCTTACCCTCCTTGTCGGTTGGTTGACCCAGTTTGGTTGGCAACCTGCCTTCTTGGTCTACCTTTTTGCCTTGGTCATCTTGGCCCTCTTCCTTCTCTTTGTTCCCAAGGAGGAATTGCTGGCACGCATGGAGGTGAAGGTTGAGGAGAATGCGCCCAAGGTCAAACTGGATAAGACCATGTGGATGATGGGCATTTATCTGGCATTCTTAGCCTTCTTTGTTATCAATGTCAATACCTTCCTGACCATTCGTATTCCTCAGATTATTTTAGCCAAGGGCATTGGTACTGCTCAGCAAGCCAGTCTGATTCTCAGTCTTATGCAGGTCATGGGGATTGTGGCAGGGACGGTCTTTAGTAGCTTGGTTGGTCGTTTGAAGGGTTGGCTTTTAGCTGTTTCCTACGTGGTCTTTGGACTCGCGGTTGTCGGCATTGCCTTTGCGGATAATCTCTGGGTACTGGGTCTTGGTGGTATGGTGTCAGGATTTTTCTACAGCATCATTCTAACCATTGTCTTTAGTCAGGTAACGGATCGGGCGCCTAAGGCCTTGCTCAATACGGTCATGACAATCGTCCTCATGGGTTGCAATATCGGCGGTGCGACATCTGCTATCTTGCCGACTTATCTGGAAAAACTCAACCCAACCCCAACAGGTGCCTTTGGGATTTATGCCATCGGCTGTGCCTTGATAAGTGCTGGTTTGATTTACCAACAAATGAAGAAATAGAAGCGGATTTCCGTTTCTTTTTTGCTATAATGGATTTATGTTAGAAAATAACCGTTTGAATGAATTAATACTCCGTTTTCCCGAGGATGTTCAGTTGATTTTTAAGGACATGATTCCCTCCTATCAGTTGGGCTATGTGGATTATGTCTATCAGACAGATAATTACGCCACCCAAAACCGCAGGATTAAAAATTTGTCTAAAAATTTTCGGAAGATGGATTATTTTTACATCATGCCCCTGCCCCAGGATCTGGCATTGGAAATTGCTAACCAATGGCGCTATCAAGCCCCTTTGGATGTCTATACGATTAGTGCACACCCCAAGACCTATGCGGAGATGATTTCGCCAGGGGCGCGTGGGGACCGCTTTTTTGCAGTCATCCGCAATGCCGCCCTCATGGGCTATTTCTGTATGGACCAAGTTGGTGAGGTAGTTGAACTTCGTTTGGGCATGAAACCTTCTTTGACCGGTCAGGGAAATGGCAGAGCTTTCTACCAGACTATTGAAGACTACCTAGTAGAGCATGTTCAACCAGCTAGTATCAAACTGACAGTTGCTAGCTCTCATCAAGTTGCCCAAAAACTCTTTCATGCTCTTGGATTTACAGAAACAGAAAAGCAAGCGGAATATATCAAAATGGAAAAGAAACTCGTATGCGATTAGATAAATTTTTAGTGGACTGTGGTGTCGGCAGTCGAACAGAAGTCAAGAAACTCCTGAAAAACAAGCAAGTCACAGTCAACGGCCAGGTTGAAACATCACCCAAACAGCAAATTAACGAAAAACAAGACCAGATTGCAGTAGCAGGTCAGGTTCTCAGTCATGAAACCTTTGTTTACTATCTATTGAACAAACCCAAGGGTGTCATATCAGCCACCGAGGATGACCACCATCGGACTGTTTTGGACTTGCTAGATAATACAGCTCGCCAGAAGGAAGTTTTTCCAGTTGGACGCTTGGATATTGATACCCATGGCTTGCTCCTTTTGACCAACAATGGCCAGCTGGCCCATGCTATGCTTTCTCCGAAAAAACATGTGGACAAACGCTACCGTGCACTGGTTGACGGGGTCATGACCCAAGAGGATGTCGAACGATTTGCGGCAGGAATAGAACTGAAGGACTTTACCTGTCAGCCAGCCCAGTTGACTATCTTGGAGGTGGATGAAATCAAGCAGACCTCACTGGTTGACATCACCATCCGAGAAGGGAAATTTCATCAGGTCAAACGCATGGTGCTGGCCTGTGGAAAGACGGTGACAGATCTGCAACGATTGACCATGGGGCCACTTGAGTTAGATCCAGCGCTGGCTCTTGGAGAATACCGCAGGTTGACAGAAGCGGAATTGACTAGTTTGAAAGTTTTTGGAGTTGAATTGTAAATCAAAGCAAAGGCTTGCTTCCGATAGGAAGCAAGCCTTTTAAATATCCGCAGGTGCAAAAACAACCTGCCCATCTTGAAATTTTTCAATACGAGCGAGAGAAGTAACAGGTACACAAGCATCAAGCAACAGCTGGCGGCCATCTTGGAAGGATTTCTCGATGATGATACCAACCCCGATTACCTGAGCTCCGGCTTGTTGGATAATGTCAATCAACCCTTTAGCAGCCTGGCCATTGGCCAAAAAGTCATCAACGATTAGGACACGGTCCTCAGATGATAAGAATTTGCTGGCGATGGAGACGGTGCTGGTGACTTGCTTGGTAAAGGAGTAGACTTCAGATGTCAAAATGCCTTCTGTCATGGTGATGTTTTTATGCTTTTTAGCAAAAATCATCGGCACATCTAGACTTTCTGCAACATAGACGGCTGGAGCAATGCCTGAAGCTTCAATGGTGACGACCTTAGTAATGTCCTTGGAGCGATAGGCATCTGCCAAGACCTGCCCCATTTCCTTCATCAAGCCAAAATCAACCTGATGGGTCAAAAATGAGTCAACTTTTAAGATGTTTTCTCCTAGTACCTGCCCATCTTTTAAAATACGTTCTTCTAATGTTTTCATGGATATCCTATCCTTTACGTGATACTTTGGTGTATTATAACATTTTTTCACCTGATTATAAACAAAAACGAACATTTAACTCAAACATTTGTATGTATTCTTTTTAAATGGATAAAAAACGAATATTATTCTTAAAAATTATAAAAACGTATTGAAATAGATTTCTTTTTCTGATAAACTAAAACCATTATTTAGGAATGGTGAAGGAGAAATCATGTCTCAGAAAACAAGAACGGAGCAGTCTTCCGAAATGCTATACGGAATTGATCAACAACCACCAAAGGGGATGGCTGTTTTGCTTGCTTTTCAGCATATTTTAGCAGCTTTTGCAGGAATCATCGCAGTGCCTCTTGTCGTTGCAAGTGCCTTGGGGTTATCAGTAGAAGATACGTCTATCATGGTGTCAGCCTCAATTTTTGTTGCTGGTATTGCCACCATTTTGCAATCGAAAGGTATTGGCCCAGTAGGTTCGCGTGTCTCTGGTATGATGGGGACGGACTTTACCTTTGCCAATCCAGCTATCAGCGTTGGTAGTCAGTTGGGAATTGCTGGTATCGTGGGTGCGACCATTGCGGGTTCATTTGTAGAGATAGCCCTTAGTCGTTTTGTCAAACCTTTGATGCGTTTCTTTCCGCCATTGATTACAGGAACTGTTGTTTCCCTCATTGGTATCACCCTAATGCCAGTCAGTATGGACTGGGCAGCTGGTGGAGTTGGCGCAACAGACTATGCTTCTGTTGAAAATATCAGCATTGCTTTTATCGTCTTGGTCTTTACTTTGGCCTTAAATCACTATGGCAAAGGCATGCTAAAAACAGCCTCTGTCTTCTTTGGGATGGTTTTTGGCTACATCTTGTGTATTTTTCTTGGGAAAGTTGATTTATCGGCTGTAGGAGAAGCAGCCTGGTTTGCTCTTCCTAAAATTTTCCATTATGGTGTAAAATTTGACCTATCTTCAATTTTGGCCTTTATTCCTGCTTATGTTGTATCTTTGATTGGAACGGTGGGAATTATGATGGCCATTGGAGAAGCGTCAAATCAAAAGATTTCTTCTGAGCGGGCAGCAAATGGTGTGCTAGCCGATGGTGTTGGTTCCTTGATTGCCGGTGTTTTTGGGGCTGGTCCAAATACAGCCTTCTCACAAAACGTTGGCCTCATTACTTTGACAAAAGTTGCTAGTCGTCATGTCATGATTCTTGCAGGTATTATCTTGACCCTACTTGGCGTCTTTCCCAAATTATCAGCCTTGATTTCCATCATGCCGCAGCCTGTTCTTGGTGGTGTTGGGATTATCATGTTCGGTTTGGTTGCAGCCCAAGGGATTAAGACTCTTGCAACGATTAAAATTGGGGACCGTGAGCTTTTGATTATTTCCATTGCCTTTGCGCTTGGGATTGGAGTGACCGTTCGTCCAGAATTATTGAGTCATCTTCCCTCAGCTCTCCAAATGGTCTTCTCATCAGGTATTTCAACAGGGACCCTGGCAGCCCTCTTACTAAATGTCGTTTTGAAAGAAAAATAAGATGAAATAGGCTATCCTCGTGATAGTCTATTCTTATAGCTAGTCATAATTTATTGCTATTAGCCGAGTGAGTGTGGTTTTGTTATACTAGGAAGAAACGACTATGGGAGGAATTTATGTCAGTAGAAGAATGGAAACAAGCGCCGATAGCGATTTTAGGGGCAGGTGCGGTTGGAAAGGCTGTAGGAGCGGATTCTAAGTTGGCTGGGAATCGTGTTCACCTCTTTGAGTTGCCGGCATTTGCGGAACAAACCTTGAAGAATCTGGACAAGACAGGGATTACTTTGACAGGTGGACAAAATAGTCTTTACGGTTTTGAGCGTAGCGGACGTGCCTTTTTTGACCTGGTGACGGACCGTATTGAAGAAGCGGTAGCAGGGGCCAAAATCATCATTGTGGCGGTGCCGTCCATTGCTCATGACCAATTTTTTGAAGCCTTGGTGCCTGTCTTAGAAGATGGGATGATTGTTCATATCATTCCGGATAATTTTGGCAGTTTGAAACTTCGTAAGAAGATGAGAGAGCTGGGGTGTCAGAAGCAGGTGATTGTCGGTGGCTGGACCAGTGCCCCTTACGGAGCCCGAATTGTCAGGGAGGGCGGGGTCATGACGCCTAAAATCGAGTTAAAATATCGGGCCATTACGCTTCGGGGTGCAGCTCTGCCCATGACCGACCAAGAACTCTTCCTAGAAAGTTCGCGGGCGATTGGAGCCTTTGATGCCATTACGGAAGGGGATGGTGTGACAGGTGGTCAGACCGTTTTGGATGTTGGTTTTAGCAATGTCAATCCAGTCCTGCATTGTCCTGGTACGATTTTGGGAGCTAGTGTGATGGAGAATTTTGGTCGAATTTTCGGTGGCAATGATCCACTCCAGTACTCAATCTATTCACATGCTTATAGTGAATCCGTGGCAGAAGTGCAATACGCCTTCTATCTGGAGCAAGTGCAGCTGGCGGAGGCGATTGGTGTTGATTTGCTCCGCTATCCCAAGGAGAACTTTTTGTCGCGGACGAGTATTTTGGGGCCAGAGTATATGGGAGATGACTGCATTGTTCCCTTCGACAAGCAGTTTCCGATGGCTTATGGGACAGGTCCCTTCACCATTCAGGACCGTTATGTGACCGAGGATGTGCCTGTTGGTTGCCATATCTATCATGAATTGGGCAAGAAATATGGAGTGGCTACGCCGGTTATCGATAGTATGATTGTTCTGGGTTCTGTCATGACAGGGCGTAAGTTTTTTGAAGAAGGTTTGACCTTGGAAGACTTGGATTTGGCACATTTGACCAAGGAAGAAACCTTAGAATACTTGGAAACAGGCTTGTTTCGAGAGAGGGAGGTATAGATGACACATTTCAGAGCAAGTATAGAAGGCCCAGGGCAGTTGGATCAAGTGTATCATGTACAAGATGCTTCTGTGGCAGGATTTTCAATCGGAATTATCACCATTGACTTTAACTATGTCAAGTTACCGGGTAATGTGGCCAATGCGACCACCTTTTCTTTCCCAGTCGTCTATGAGGATATTGTTTTGGAAATTGAAGACTTGTTCAACGGTGAGGAAAAGTTGTTGGACATGGTCATTGATGCGGCTAAGAAATTGGAGAAAAAGGGTGTGCGGGCTATTGTTGGTGCCTGTGGCTACTTCAATCACTTTCAGGAGCAGGTGCGGGATGCAGTAGCGGTTCCTGTCTATCTATCCAGCGTTTTGCAGATCCCCTTGATAAAAATGGGGCTCAAGCCAGACCAGAAGATTGCCGTTCTGGTGGCAGACGGAGCGGGTGCCAATGCCGACTTTTTCGCCAAGGCCAATGCTTCCATTGAAGACTGTATTGTCAAGGAAATCGGCAGTTTGGAGAGCTTTGCTCCCATTCGTTACAACAAGCCTTATCTGGACAATGGTCGCTTGAAGGCGGACCTAATCGCAGTTGTTCAGGATTTGCGGGCTAAGCATCCAGAGATTGCTGCTATCTTGCTGGAGTGCAGCGACCTGCCTCCCTATGCAGCAGCCCTTCATCGTGAAACAGGCCTGCCTGTCTTTGACTTCACTACCCTGATTAACTGGGTGCATTCGGCCGTGGTCCGCAGGGAATTTTACGGGTATATGTAAGAGAAAAGATAGTCAAAAATATTGACTATCTTTTTCTTGACTTGTTTGGCTTCTCGGTTGATAATAGAAAAAAATAGATTGGAGTAGTTGTTCATGTTCAAATACCTGCGTGCCTTGCCCTTGATTGTAGTGGCAGGTGCAGTTGTTTATCTGTCGATTTGGATCTGGATTGATAATGGGGATTGGACCTACATCATTGCCAGAGTGTCCGGTATGAAGGAGAAACATGCCAATAATTTATCCCTAATCGCCATTGCCATCCAGTCCCTATTTTTCACATCTGACTGGTTTTATAGTCGCATTCGTGCCTTTCTCAATCGTCGGTTAGAACGTGCCAAGGGGCTAAATCGGCAGATATATCTGGGCTACAAGGCGGGGATTGAATTCCTGATGGCTCTGCCTAAACGAACCATCTTGTTTAGTTTTTACCTACTCTTGACCATCTTGGAGAACTTAGGAGTGATTGATAGTGCCAAAGATTATGCGGTCATTGTCATCTTTATCATCGCCGTGGACCGAGTGACCAAAATCTGGCCAGAAGAAAAGCGCAGGATGGCTGAGTTTAGTCAGAAGATTAAGAAACGGATAAAGAGTGTGGAATAAACGGAGAAGTGTATGGATATTTTAAGGAGGCAGTTTTGTCTTCTTTTTTTGTTAAAAAACCAAACAAAATGTAATGTATATATTGCAAAAAGAAAAATATAGTGTATAATTAAGTTATAAAAATGGACAGGAGGATGGCTAGGGAATGAAAAATCTTCGGTTAAAGTTAGCGCGTGTGGAAAAAGATATGACCCAAGGGGACTTGGCAGAGGCTATTGGAGTGACCCGCCAGACCATCGGTCTGATTGAGGCAGGGAAATACAATCCTAGTCTAAGTCTTTGTTTATCGATTTGCCACTGTTTAGGGAAAAGTTTAGATCAATTATTTTGGGAGGAACCAACTGATGAAAAAAATTGTGACTGATGAACGTGTTCAACAAGAAGAAAACCAAGTCTTTGCCTGGGTGGGAAAGACCATGAATATTCTTTTGCCCCTCTCATTTCTCATCAAAAGTCTGGTCTTAAAATGGTCGTTTGATACCTATGTTTTTGAACTGTTTGCCATGTTGGTAGTTTCAGTCTATCTCTTTTACGGTTATTGGAGGAAGGGGCTTGATATGGAGCGGGGAACTTCTTGGCAGGCTTACCTTTACCTAGGAGGGGTGATTGCTGGGACAACGATTGTAATGGCTTGGACCAACTACCAGACCTATGGACAGCATTATAGTGGCATCTGGGATTGGCATTTTTGGGTGGTGATTTTGATATTCCTCGTCTCTGTTACCTGTCTTTGTTTGCTATTGTTGAACATACTATCTTGGGCGAATAAGTATCGTCAGAAGCAGGTGGAAAAAGAGTTGGAAGAAGAAATGGAGTAATAATGAGCAGTCCAGCTCCCCGCTCTGCCATTTTCCTAAAAAATAAAAATTTACAAAATTCCTTGCAAAAAACTTCCTCTTTGTGCTACAATACCAAAAGCGTAGGTTTTTAAACTCATCCCGTGAGGTGAGAAAGACAAGAGGAAAATCAATTAAGGGCCTATGACTATATATTTAGAAAGTCTGGGTCTTTTTGCGTACCCAGAATGGGAGATTTATGAGTACAAAAGCCAATCTTTTGTTTGATGTCCATGAGAAACCAGCACCCTTGCAAGGGATTTTGTTGAGTTTCCAGCACGTGTTCGCTATGTTCGGAGCGACAATCTTGGTGCCACTGATTCTCGGTATGCCCGTTTCCGTGGCTCTCTTTGCATCAGGTGTCGGAACTCTGATTTACCAAGTGGCAACCCAGTTTAAGGTGCCGGTTTACTTGGGTTCATCCTTTGCCTACATTTCGGCTATGGCGCTTGCTATCAAGGAAATGGGTGGCGATGTGTCAGCTGCTCAGACAGGTATTCTCTTCGTCGGTTTGATTTATGTACTGATTGCAGCACTTGTCAAAGTTATCGGTACTAAGTGGATTGATAGCCTCTTGCCACCGATTGTCATCGGTCCTATGATTATCGTTATCGGTCTCGGTCTTGCCAACTCTGCTGTGACTTCGGCAGGCTTTGTCGCAGACGGTGACTGGAGAAATGTCGTAGCGGCTATTGCTACCTTCTTGATTGCGGCTTTTGTCAATACCAAAGGGAAAGGCTTCGCCAAGATTGTTCCCTTCTTGATTGCCATCATCGGTGGTTACGTGATTGCTATCTTCCTTGGTCTAGTTGATTTCAAACCTGTGCTGGAAGCGGCGTGGTTTGAATTGCCAGGTTTCTACCTACCATTTGAAACTGGTGCCTTCAAATCCTACAATTTCTACTTCGGTCCAGAAATGATTGCCATCTTGCCAATCGCAGTGGTGACCATCGCAGAGCATATCGGAGACCACACGGTTCTCAGCCAAATCTGTGGTCGCCAGTTCTTGAAAGATCCAGGTCTCAGCCGTACCTTGATTGGTGACGGTGTGGCGACTGCCGTATCTGCCTTTATCGGTGGACCTGCCAACACGACTTATGGTGAAAATACAGGGGTTATCGGTATGACCCGTATCGCATCGGTATCCGTTATCCGAAACGCTGCCCTGATTGCCATTGCCTTCTCATTCCTAGGCAAATTTACAGCCCTTATCTCTACTATTCCAAGTGCTGTTCTTGGTGGTATGTCCATCTTGCTCTACGGCGTTATCGCCTCAAACGGTTTGAAAGTCTTGATTGAAAGCCGTGTTGATTTCGGTCAAGTCCGCAACCTGATTATCGCAAGCTCCATGTTGGTCTTGGGTCTTGGTGGAGCAGTTCTTAACATCGGTGCCATTACCCTTTCAGGAACAGCCCTCTCAGCCATTGTCGGCATCGTCCTCAACCTCATCTTGCCAAAAGCAGAAAAGTCTGAGAAATAAAGATATAAATGAAAGTCAGCCACGGCTGGCTTTTTTTGAAAAATAGCAGAGCAGCTCAGCTATTTCTCAAATCAGTTGACAAAAAGGTCATTCCTTGATAGAATGGTTAAGGTCCAGAAGGACACATCTAGCTTTTTCTTGGTTACAGGTCGCCAACCTGTCACTCGGATTAGGCTCAAATACAAAGGAGAACATATCATGGCAATCTCAAAAGAGAAAAAAAATGAAATCATGGCACAATATGCTCGTCATGAAGGCGACACAGGTTCAGTTGAAGTACAAGTGGCAGTACTTACTTGGGAAATCAACCACCTTAACGACCACATCAAACAACACAAAAAAGACCATGCAACTTACCGTGGTTTGATGAAAAAAATCGGTCGCCGTCGTAACTTGTTGGCATACCTACGCCGCACAGACGTAAACCGTTACCGTGAATTGATTCACTCACTCGGACTCCGTCGTTAAGATAGGATACAAAAGCCGTCAAAAACGACTGAAAAATAGGAAACTGCCATGTCTTCGGATAGTGGCAGTTTTTCTTCTTCGCTAGGATTTTAGCTCGCTCCAACAGTCTTGGGATAGACTGTTGGAGGTTGGAAATGAAGCGAACGTAGTTCGTGTCAACACAGTCTTGGGATAGACTGTTGGAGGTTGGAGATGGAGCGAACGTAGTTCGTGTCAATACAGTCTTGGGATAGACTGTTGGAGGTTGGAAATGAAGCGAACGTAGTTCGTGTCAATACAGTCTTGGGATAGACTGTTGGAGATTGGAGATGAAGCGAACAAAGTTCGTGTCAACAATTCAGAAAGAGCCTGTTTTTCAGGTTCTTTTTTGTTTTTCCCTTTTCTTTTTTCCGAGTTTTTAGGCTGTGCAAGGTATTGATTTCTGCTTCAATTTCTCTTTTTTGAGTTACTCATTCGTTTTTCATCTTATTTTAGCAGAAATTGCTTTCTCAATTTCCCACATTTTCCTTCAAATATGATAAAATATGAGGTATGCGTGGTTTTGTGCAAAAGAGAGTGAAACAAGCTTGTTTGATTGTCTTTTGTAGAAAACACGCAAGAAAAATTTCAGAAAAAATAGGAGACAATTCATGTCAAAACAAGTATTTGAAACGGTTTTTGCTGGCAAGAAATTGGTTGTTGAAACTGGCCAGGTTGCCAAACAAGCCAACGGTGCGGTTGTTGTTCGCTACGGCGACTCCACAGTCTTGACTGCGGCGGTTATGTCCAAAAAAATGGCGACGGGAGACTTCTTCCCCCTCCAAGTCAACTATGAAGAAAAAATGTACGCCGCTGGGAAATTCCCAGGTGGCTGGATGAAGCGTGAAGGCCGTCCGTCAACTGATGCGACCTTGACAGCTCGTTTGATTGACCGCCCAATCCGTCCAATGTTTGCGGAAGGCTTCCGTAACGAAGTTCAAGTCATCAACACAGTGCTTTCTTACGATCCAGATGCTTCTGCTCCAATGGCAGCCATGTTCGGTTCTTCATTGGCATTGGCAATCTCAGACATTCCTTTCAACGGTCCAATCGCAGGTGTGCAGGTTGGCTATGTCAATGGTGAACTCATCATCAACCCTGACAAGGCTCAAATGGAAGAGTCTCTCCTTGACTTGACAGTAGCTGGTAACAAGGACGCCATCAACATGGTTGAGTCTGGTGCCAAAGAATTGTCTGAAGACATTATGTTGGAAGCCCTCTTGAAAGGTCATGCTGCTATTCAAGAACTCTTGGAATTCCAAAATCAAATCGTGGCAGCAGTCGGCAAGGAAAAAGCAGATGTGGAGCTCCTTCAAGTGGACCCAGAATTGCAGGCTGAGATTGTTGCAGCTTACAATGATGATTTGAAAAAAGCGGTGCAGGTTGAAGAAAAATTGGCCCGTGAAGATGCGACCAATGCCGTTCGTGAAACCGTCATCGCAGCTTATGAAGAGAAATACGCTGAGCACGAAGAATTTGACCGCATCATGCGGGATGTCCATGAAATCTTGGAACTCATGGAGCACGCAGAAGTTCGTCGTTTGATTACAGAAGACAAGGTTCGTCCAGACGGTCGCCGTGTCGATGAGATTCGTCCGCTGGATGCAGAAGTGGACTTCTTGCCAAATGTTCACGGTTCAGGTCTCTTTACCCGTGGTCAAACCCAAGCTCTTTCTGTCTTGACCTTGGCACCAATGGGTGAAACCCAAATCATCGACGGTTTGGATGATGAGTATAAGAAACGTTTCTTACACCACTACAACTTCCCACAATACTCAGTGGGATCAACAGGTCGTTACGGAGCACCTGGTCGTCGTGAAATCGGTCACGGAGCCCTTGGTGAGCGTGCCCTTGAGCAAGTCCTGCCAAGCCTAGATGACTTCCCTTACGCTATCCGCTTGGTAGCAGAAGTCTTGGAGTCAAACGGTTCTTCCTCACAGGCTTCTATCACAGCTGGTACCCTTGCCCTCATGGCAGGTGGTGTGCCAATCAAGGCACCAGTTGCAGGGATTGCCATGGGTCTGATTTCAGACGGGACAAACTACACCGTCTTGACCGATATTCAAGGTCTTGAGGACCACTTTGGCGACATGGACTTCAAGGTGGCTGGTACCCGTGATGGTATCACAGCTCTTCAGATGGACATCAAGATTGACGGTATCACACCGCAAATCTTGGAAGAAGCCTTGGCACAGGCTAAGAAAGCTCGCTTTGAAATCCTTGATGTGATTGAAGCGACGATCCCAGAAGTTCGTCCTGACTTGGCACCAACTGCACCGAAGATTGACACTATCAAGATTGATGTCGATAAGATCAAGATTGTCATCGGTAAGGGTGGCGAGACTATCGATAAGATTATTGCAGAAACTGGCGTGAAAATCGATATCGACGAAGACGGGCTTGTAGCTATCTTCTCACCAGATCGCGATGCGATTGAGCGGACCAAGGAAATCATCGCTGGACTTGTTCGCGAAGCAAAAGTGGACGAAGTCTTCCAAGCAAAAGTGGTTCGTTTGGAGAAATTCGGTGCCTTTGTCAACCTCTTTGACAAGACAGATGCCCTGGTCCACGTTTCTGAAATGGCTTGGACCCGTGTCAATAAACCAGAAGATTTGGTTGAAATTGGCGATATTGTCGATGTCAAAGTTATCAAGATTGACGATAAAGGTCGTGTTGATGCTTCTATGAAGGCTCTTCTTCCAAAACCAGAAGGTTATGTGGAACCAGAAAAACGCGAGCGTTCTGACAGACCACGCCGTCATAAAGACAACAAAGAGAAAAAAGACAACAACTTTGGTGAATTCAAATTCCACAAGGTTGAAAAGAAATAAGCTGAGTAGACAAGTTCGGTAGCGGGCTTGTCTTCTCGCTAGAAGGAGTGACTATGGGTTGGTGGAAGGACACCATTGAGATTGTAAAAGAAAAAGATCCGGCAGCACGGACGACCTTGGAAGTTCTTTTGACCTACCCAGGTGTCAAGGCCTTGGCTGCCCACCGTTTGTCCCACTGGATGTGGAAAAAAGGTTTTAAATTACTAGCTCGGATGCACAGCCAATTTTGGCGTTTTTGGACTAATATTGAAATTCATCCAGGTGCCGAGATTGCTTCGGGAGTCTTCATTGACCATGGAGCCGGTTTGGTCATTGGAGAAACCGCCATTATCGAATCAGGTGTCATGCTTTACCACGGCGTAACGCTTGGTGGAACGGGTAAGGATTGTGGCAAACGCCATCCGACTGTGCGAAGAGGAGCTCTGGTTTCTGCCCACGCCCAAGTCATTGGTCCCATTGAGATTGGGGAAAATGCTAAAGTGGGTGCAGCTGCCGTTGTCCTAGCCGATGTTCCAGCAGATGTGACAGTAGTCGGCATGCCAGCTAAAATTGTCCGTGTGCATGGTCAAAAAGATGAGAAGGTCATTCATGACATGGAAGGTGGTCGTGAACACTACACTACCAAACTGGCAGAGCTGAGAGAAGCCAGCCATCATTCGTCGCATTTGTAGGAAAGCCACATATGGTAAGTCCTATGTGAGTTAGCCATAGAGAGGAAAAATAAGCATGATAACAGCAACTAATGTCCTAAATCTTCAGCAATTATCCGCAGCAAAAACTCTGATAAGCACTGTACAATCCCATGACGGAACCTATCGTGCCCCTTACCTGTCAAATATGCTCAACTTTGACCCTGAAATGCCAGCTTTTTTCTTGGCTTATCAAGGCGAACAGTTGGTGGGGCTCTTGACTGTGTATGCTGATGATGAGGATGTAGAACTTGCGATTATCGTGCACCCAGACTACCGCAGACAGGGTCTGGCAGGCAAGCTCTATGATTGCTACCAGATGAAGACGGCAAACTATCCTATCGCTAGTGTGACCTTTCAGACCGAACGTGCCTTTCTGGACAAGCACCCAGACCTTGCGACAGCATGGGACTTGGTTGAAAATACGGATACTGAGACATGGCTGGTACGTGAGCGAGAGCCTTATCAGTTCTCACAACAGGCTGAACTCACAGTAAGTTTGGCACAGGCTCACCATGCAGATGACATTGCACGTTTTCAGACACAGGTCTTTGATAGCGACTACGAGGTGGCTCTTCGTTACGTGCGTGAGGCTATCGCTGATGCAGATAGCTTGCTTTATCTTTTGGAACATAGCGGAGCGGTTATCGGTTCTTGCACAGTAGATATCTCGACCGATGATAACTACCTTTACGGTTTAGCTATTGCCCCAGACCAGCAACGAAAAGGATATGGTACTTACTTAGTCAAAGCTGTCATCAATGACCTTATCAGGAAAAACGACAAACCTTTTCAAATCGCTGTCGAAGATGATAACCTCATCGCTAAGCGGCTGTATGAAACTATCGGTTTTACAAAGCAGACACAAGTAGTTTACCTAGACCCAAAAGGAGAATGATATGCTACTAGAAGAATTTGAAAACACCTCTGCAGTCATTGAACCAACGGATAAGGCTATTCGTGGTGGCGGTGAGGTATGTGACACCATGATTTTCTCCTTCAATGGGGAAATCGTAGACCGTGTCCGTCAGTTGCCTGAACGCAGGGAAGGTGGTCATTTACAGACCTTAAATGGTTGTCACCCTTGGTATATTTTAGAGAGGGACGGACTGTGTGTTGCGGTCATGTTGGCAGTCATTGGTGCTCCCATGGCGGTTGGTCATCTGGAAGAACTGAAGGCCTGTGGGTTTGAGAACTTTATCGTTCTGGGTTCTTGTGGGGTGCTGGATAAGTCGCTTGCTGCGGATAAGATTATTATTCCTAGCTCTGCCCTTCGGGACGAGGGGACTAGTTACCACTACGCTCCTGCCAGCGAGGAAATCAGCTATGATTCTGCTCTGCTATTAACCATGGAAAAGGCCTTGGACCAAGCGGGAATCGAGCATGTGCGGGCCAAGACCTGGACCACGGACGCTTTCTATCGGGAAACGGCTGCCAAGGTCAAACGTCGCCTAGCCGCTGGTGCCATGGTGGTCGATATGGAAGCTTCTGCTATCATGGCCTGGGCCAATTATCGTCAGGCCAAGGTCTATCAATTTTTCTACACGGCAGACTATGTGGACCACCACAAGAACGAGTGGGATACCCGTCGGGAAGAACGGACGGCTGACAGTATGACCTTCTTTGAAGTGGCCATGGCCATTGCAAGAAAATTAGAAAGTAGATCATGTTAAAAAAATTAGTAAGACAAAACTGGCCTTATGTGTTGACCGCCATTGCTGGGACAATCATGTTTATCCTTAAATTCTCCCAAGGAAACTGGCAGTTAGGGATGATTTGGTTGGCAGCGACAGCTTATTGGCTAGTAAAATTGTATCAAAAGTATCAAGTCCTAAAGAATACTCAGAAGTAATGGAGAAACTATGATTAAAATCTACGATACCATGACTCGCAGTTTGCGTGACTTTGTGCCCTTGGAAGAGGGCAAGGTCAAGATGTATGTTTGCGGTCCGACGGTTTACAACTATATCCATATCGGTAATGCCCGTAGCGTCGTGGCCTTTGATACCATCCGCCGCTATTTTGAATACCGTGGCTTTGATGTAGCTTACATTTCTAACTTTACGGATGTGGATGACAAGATTATCAAGGCTGCTAATGAAGCTGGCATGACAACCAAGGAACTATCTGATAAGTTTATCGCAGCTTTCAAGGAAGATGTGGCAAAACTGGGTGTCAAGCCTGCTACCAAAAACCCTCGCGTTATTGACTATATGGATGAAATCATCGATTTTGTGCAGGTCTTGATTGACAAGGGCTATGCCTACGAGGCGGCTGGAGATGTCTATTTCCGTGTGGAAAAGGCAGCCAATTATGCCCGTTTGGCCAACAAAACCCTGTCTGACTTAGAAGCTGGGGCTTCTGGTCGTGTTGAGGGAGAAGGTCAACTCAAAGAACACCCTTTTGATTTTGCCCTGTGGAAAACTGCCAAGCCAGGTGAAGTATCTTGGGAAAGCCCTTGGGGAGCAGGTCGTCCAGGTTGGCATATCGAGTGTTCGGTTATGGCGACAGAGATTTTGGGAGACACTATTGACATTCACGGTGGTGGTGCGGACTTGGAATTCCCTCACCATACCAATGAGATTGCCCAGTCTGAGTGCAAGACTGGTCAGACTTTTGCGAATTATTGGATGCACAATGCCATGCTCAATATCAATGATGAGAAGATGTCCAAGTCCTTGGGCAATTTCCTGACAGCTCATGATATGTTGGAACAAATCGACGGGCAGGTCTTGCGATTCTTCCTATCGACCCAGCACTACCGCCGTCCACTCAACTACACTGAGAAGGCTATTTCAGATGCGGAAATCAATCTCAAATATCTGAAAAATACTTATACACAACCTGTGCAAAACTCTGTGGATAAGTCAGCTCTTGAATTGTATTTGGCAGCCTTTGAAGCAGCAATGGATGATGATTTCAATGCGGCAAATGGGATTACGGCTATCTTTGACTTTGCCAAGTGGATCAACTCAGGCAATTATGATGAAGCTGTAAAAGAAGCCTTTGGCAAGATGCTCGCCGTCTTTGGTATTGTCTTTGAAGAAGAAGTCTTGGACAGCGAGATCGAAGCCTTGATAGCAGAGCGTCAAGCAGCGCGTGCCAATCGGGACTTTGCGACGGCTGACCGTATTCGAGATCAATTGGCAGCCCAAGGCATCAAGCTCTTGGATACCAAGGATGGTGTGAGGTGGACACGTGACTAAGGCAGTAGATGTCAATCTCATCAATGGCATCGCCCTGGCTTTTGAAGGGGATGCTGTCTATTCCATGTATGTCAGACGGCACTTGATTTTCAAGGGGCTGACCAAGCCTAACAAATTGCACGGAGAGGCTAACAAGTATGTGTCGGCCAAGGCTCAGGCAAGCCTGATCTCTGCCCTCTTAGAAGCTCAGCTATTGACAGAAAAAGAGGAAGAAATCTACAAGCGGGGTCGCAATACCAACAGTCACACCAAGGCCAAGAATGCGGACGTGGTCACCTATCGGATGTCCACAGGCTTTGAGGCGGTCTTGGGATACCTGCACATGACTGAGCAGATTGAACGCTTGGAGGAGTTGGTGGCTTGGTGTCTTGGGTTTATCGAAGCTAACCATTAAGAAACCGTCATGATAGAATGAAAGTGAGGCCAGATGACCAGTAAGGATCAATTACAGAAATTATTTCCAAAAGCAAAAATGGTAGCTGAAAAAGTAGATGGAGTAGGCATTCATTTGCCTCTAGCTGATGGGACCTGGCTCGTGATAGCTCAAGAGGATATCACAGAGCGAGAACGGGGCCTGTTGCAGTTATTCTTGGGTGAACTACCCCAGGAGGCAGGTCATCCTTGGGCTCGTTATCTTCAGGGGATGGGCCCCCTTCCACAGGCTCTAAGTAAACTTCAAGTTATCCACGCTCATATTTGGACGGTATCAGATGAAGAGGGGAAGCAAGCTTGGCTGGATATGATGACCAAGCTTCTGCCCAATCTTCAGAGCTACTACACGACCAATGGTCAGGACTACAGCTTTGTCTTAGACAGCTCCTCTCTATTTGATGTTAGAGAAATCCTAGGTGATACCCTTGCGACCATGGAGTTTGATTTTGGGTTGCGAATGACCTTGTTTCTAGGTCAGATCTGGCCAGCAAGATTGCTGCAATCCTGGCCCATGCTCATTCAGGCAGAACAATCTCTCTTTCAGCACTGGAGATTAAGCCATCATCAGTCTGGTCTACTAACTTTTAGTCAGCTTCATCTATGGGCTGGTCAGCTTTATCCTATTATCAGAAGAGGTCTGGGAGATATGATTGCCTACCAGCAAATGGAAAAGGAAATTCAGGCGCTTTGGAAAGAGGGGGCTGTATTAACAAAGGCGGCCCAGTCCCTCTATATTCATCGGAATACCCTTCAGTACCGTTTGGATAAATGGTATGATTGGACGGGCTTGCAATTAAAAGAGTTGACGGATTTAGCTGTTTGCTATCAGGTCATCATGGAACAGGATTTTTAATCTTTTGTGCAAGATGTACAAAAGATTTTTTTATTTTTGTTCATATTGACAGAGAAAAATAGAGCGTTTTCATTTATAATAAAACTATCAAAGAAAGCGAGGATTGAACATGGTTCAATTGAATTTAAAAAACATTTACAAAAAATACCCAAACAGCGAGCACTACTCTGTTGAAGACTTCAACTTGGACATCAAGGACAAGGAGTTTATCGTATTCGTAGGTCCTTCAGGATGCGGTAAGTCAACAACTCTTCGTATGATTGCTGGTTTGGAAGATATCACAGAAGGGGAAGCATACATCGACGGCGTTCTCATGAATGATGTGGCTCCAAAAGACCGTGACATTGCCATGGTATTCCAGAACTATGCCCTCTACCCACACATGACTGTATTTGACAACATGGCTTTTGGTTTGAAATTGCGTAAATACAGCAAGGACGAAATCAAAAAACGTGTGGAAGAAGCTGCCCAAATTCTTGGCTTGACAGAATTCTTGGAACGCAAACCAGCAGACCTTTCAGGTGGACAACGCCAACGTGTTGCCATGGGTCGTGCCATCGTTCGTGATGCAAAAGTATTCTTGATGGATGAACCTTTGTCAAACTTGGATGCCAAATTGCGTGTATCCATGCGTACAGAGATTGCTAAAATCCACCGCCGTATCGGTGCAACAACCATCTACGTAACCCACGACCAAACAGAAGCCATGACCTTGGCTGACCGTATCGTTATCATGTCTGCGACTAAAAACCCAGCAGGTACTGGTACAATCGGTCGTATCGAGCAAATCGGTAGCCCAGAAGAGCTCTACAACCGCCCTGTTAACAAGTTTGTTGCTAGCTTCATCGGTAGCCCAGCTATGAACTTCTTCACAGTTACGCTTCAAGATGGCGTTCTTGTTGGAGATGGTTTCAAGGTGGATCTTCCAGAAGGACGTCGCAAACACTTGGAAGAAAAAGGCTACAATGGCAAATCATTTACCCTCGGTATCCGTCCAGAAGACATCAAGGCTTCTCAGTTGGAATTGGACACATACCCATCTTCCATCGTAGAAGCAGAAGTAGTTGTATCTGAGCTTCTCGGTGCAGAAACCATGCTCTACTCTAAAGTAGGTAGCACAGAGTTTGTATCTCGTGTTGATGCACGCGACTACCACAACCCAGGAGATAAAGTTCGCTTGACCTTCAACCTCAACAAAGCTCATTTCTTTGATGATGAAACAAGCAAGGCGATTGTCTAACCTTTCTAAAATCGTTCATAAAACACCTGACCGTCGGATGAAAATCTGGCGGTTTTTGGCTAAGAACACATAAATACGTGCAATTGCTTCTTGAATTCTATATAATAAATATAGAAAACACTTACAGGAGGTTCCTATGAAGTCGCTACTGAGAAAAATTCGTATAACGTCTCTTTATATTTTGCTTTATAATCTCATTTTAATCCTCTCCATTTGGCTAGGAAAGGTATCTTCCAAGGAAGAATTTATGATTGCAGTTGCAGGGAATGCGGTCATGATGGGCCTATCTTTCGTGCATTTGCACAACCAAGTATCAGATGAATTTCATGGAAAAATAGAAGAACCGTCGGTTTAAACTGACGGTTCTTCATCTTTATAAACTTCATAAAAATTAACCTTGAGGCGAATAAAGGCTTCCATGTCGTGTAGGAGTTGGAAGAGGGTGGCACGGGTTTCAAATTCTTCCCTTGTTTGTGGCAGAGGTCGCTCGCGGAAGGTGGCATGGAAGAGATCGATGTCCAGGAGCAGTTCCTTGGCGGAGTTTTCTCGGCTCAGTTGTTGGGCTGCTCGCTCAAAGAGGCTGGACAGGATGACATTTTCTCTGCCTTCCAGTAAACACTTGTTGATATTTCCTGCCATGGTCCGCAGGATTTTGTTTTGTGCGGCCCGCATTTCAAAGTAATGGACTTGGTAGTTGGTCTGCTGGAAGAGTTGATTGTGGCGGTCCAGATAGACGACTTTCAGGGCTTCATCCAAGGTCTTATCCAGCTGCGTAATCAATTCTGCCTCGTTTCGTCCGTCACCATTAAGCAGAAAGGCTTCAAAGCGAAGGAGAATCTGCCTGAGCAGGTCTTCGACTTGGTCGTGATAGGCCTGGATTTTCTTTTCTTGTGAGGGCATATAGAGGTTAAACAAAAGTGCCAGTCCTGCCCCAATCAGAAAAAGCGTCAGCTCATTTCCCAAAAAAATCAGCGAAATATCTTGCTCTAGCAAGAGATGGGTGACAAGGACGGTCGAGGGTGCAATGCCTGCCTCCCAGTTGAAACGGTAGGCCAGGGGGACGTAGAGGGCTAGGTAGATGCCCAGGGTCCAGATGCCGAAGCCAAAGAGGGCGAAGGTCAGGACAGCTGTGGTCAGGGCCAGGAGGGTGGAGAAGAGGCGGTTGCGAGCCATTTTGAAGCTGGACTTGCGGGTGTCGAGGACGCTGAGAATGGCGATGATGCCAGCTGCCGTCGCATAGGACAAACCCAGGGCGGTCGCTAGGTAAATGGCTAGGACGGTGGCAAATATCAGTTTAATCGTTCGGAGGGAGAGGGACATGGTGGCTCCTTTGGTCTTAATCTGTTTCTATTGTACCATAAAACAAAACCCTCCTAAAGCTAGGAGGGTTACGCTTATGCAAATAGAGCCAGAATACCGACTACTAGGTAGCAGACTAGTTTGTAGCTTTCGTTGATAAGGATAAGGTTGATGGGGCGTTGCTCAAAGATGTAGTTTTTCAATGAAGCAAGGACCGCAATTATGCCCATGCCGCCAGCTGCGTGAAGTGGTGAAACACCGAGGGTCTTAATGAAGAAAATAGCAATGATGGCAGTCAGCACTTCAATGACAAGGGAAATCACCATTTCCTTCTGGCCATTTTTTCCAGCCTGACGATCTGCTTCTACCTTAGCCATGTCAATGCCTGAAGCCTTGATCCAAGCATCGCGGAAAATCAAACCATACCACAAACCACCGATTGCAAAGGCAATCAGACCCGCAACAATTCCAAAAATAAGTGTCATACGTTCTCCTTTTGTGTCCGCTTGTACGGACAAGTAATAGGCATAAGGATAACATATATTGGTAATGTGGTCAAGTATTTCAGCTGGGACACAGTGAGTGCCATTTTTCAAGTAACCTATGCTATAATACTCTTATGGAACAAAATGATATCGTATATGGCGTACATGCTGTGGTGGAGAGTTTGGAGGCCAACACCGGCAACAAACTCTACATTCAGGATGATTTGCGCGGAAAAAATGTAGAAAAGATCAAGGCGCTGGCAGCAGAGAAGAAGGTGTCGATTTCTTGGACGCCCAAGAAGACCCTGTCCGACATGACAGACGGTGCTGTCCACCAAGGCTTTGTCCTGCGGGTCTCTGAGTTTGCCTATGCGGACCTTTCGGTGATTTTGGAAAAAACAGAGCAGGAAGATAATCCTCTCATTCTCATCTTGGACGGTCTGACAGACCCCCACAACTTCGGCTCGATTTTACGGACCGCAGATGCCACTCAGGTGGCAGGCATCATCATTCCCAAGCACCGAGCAGTTGGTGTGACGCCTGTTGTGGCTAAGACTTCCACGGGTGCGGTGGCCCATGTCCCAATCGCCCGAGTAACCAATCTCAGCCAAACCCTCGACAAGCTCAAGGAGGCTGGTTTCTGGGTATTTGGTACCGATATGAACGGGACCCCAAGCCACAAGTGGAATACAGCTGGCAAGCTAGCCCTTATTATCGGCAACGAAGGCAAGGGCATTTCCAGCAATATCAAAAAGCAGGTTGATGAGATGATTACCATTCCTATGAAGGGCCATGTCCAATCTCTCAACGCCAGCATAGCAGCAGCTGTGCTGATGTATGAAGTATTTCGGAAGAAAATCTAAATGAAAGAAAAAATTCTCATTGTAGATGGCTACAACATGATTGCCTTTTGGCAGGCCACCAAGCAAGATTTTAAAAAGGGAGACTTGGATGCGGCCAGAACGACCTTGCTTCGAACCTTGTCTCACTACGCAGCCTTTGAACAGATTGAGGTGATTTGTGTCTTTGATGCCCACCATGTGCCAGGTCTTCGCCAACAGTATGACGAATTCAAAGTGTCGGTCATTTTTACAGAGGAGGAAGAGACGGCAGATAGTTATATCGAACGACTCAGCGCCCAGCTCAATAGTGACCGTCGCAAGCAGGTTTCCGTCGCAACCAGCGACCTCAACGAACAATGGGTGGTCTTTTCACAAGGGGCCTTACGGATTTCGGCGCGTGAGTTAGAGGAGAGAGCCAGGGTCATCAAAAAGGACTTGGACAAGTTTGTGGACCAGGTCGAACTTTACACCCCGCGGCTCAATCCCTGGTCAGATGGGAATTTTCAAGCCTTAAAAGAAATGATGGAGGAAATGAAAGAGTGACATTTATAATCGTAACCGATTCGACATCGGATTTGCCAATCAGCTGGGTCCAAGAAAATGATGTGACCGTGCTTGGTTTGACCATTAACCTAGACGGCGTAACCTATGAAACCGTTGGGGAAAACCGCTTGACCTCAGCAGATTTGCTGGAGAAAATGGCAACAGGAGGACTGCCAACGACCAGTCAGGTCAATGTTGGTCAATTTGAGGAAGTTTTTGAAGCGGCAGCCAAGGAAGGTCAAGAGGTGCTTTATCTCGCTTTCTCATCTGCCCTTTCAGGGACTTACCAGAGCAGTACCATTGCCCGTGACATGGTCTTGGATAAGTATCCACAAGCCCATATCGAGATTGTCGATACCAAGGCGGCATCTATCGGTGAAGGTTACTTGGTCATGCAGGCGGTTCAAGCGCGTGCTGCGGGTAAGACGTTGGCAGAGACTATGGCAATCGTAGAAGATTTGGTACCGCGCTTACGGACCTATCTCTTAGTTGATGATTTACAACACTTAGTGCGTGGTGGTCGTCTGTCCAAAGCTGCAGGTTTAATCGGTGGTTTAGTGAATATCAAGCCTCTCCTTGCGCTCAATGCGGAAGGAAAGTTAGAAGCGATTGCTAAAATCCGTGGTCGCAAAAAAGGAATCAAGGAAATGCTGAACCTGACCCTTGATAAATTGGATCATTCTACAGTAATGGTAGCCTATACAGGTGATAGAGCGGCTGCCGAAGCAGTTAAGGCTAGCTTATTGGAGGATAGTCAGGTAGCAGATGTGCTCTTGACGGAGTTGGGTCCGATTATTGCCACTCATACGGGTACAGGGGTACTGGCTATCCTATCAATCAATAAAGAAGAGAGATAATCTCTTTTCTTTTTACAAAAACAGAAAGCGATTACAAACTAATTTCGATGTGGAGGTTCTTATGAAACGCTTGTTGTCTTGTTATGCCAGTGACTTGCTGGGAGCGACCAAGGAGGAGCTCAAGCAGTCCATTCTATCCAGTGAAGGTCGGATTATCATGGGAGAAACAGTGGTTACGGCGGCTCCCTTGATTGCAGGAGTGACCAATGCGGAGATGATGGCTGCCTTTGGTTGTGACCTCTTGGTGCTCAACGAATTAGATGTGTTTCATCCGGAGATTGTTGATTTTTACGACTGCGACAATCCCATCGCTGAAATTAAGCGGTTGACAGGTCGATTGGTTGGGATTAACTTGGAGCCTGTGGACAGTAGCCAGGAAGTCCAAGACCAGCAGGTCTTTCTCAAACCGGGTCGTCAGGTTAGTCCAAAAAGTTTGCGACAGGCCCAAGCCCTTGGCGTAGATTTTATCATGCTGACAGGCAATCCTGCTACGGGTGTGTCCATGGCTGCAATCCGCTCTGCTATTGGCCTTGCCAAAGAACACTTTGAGGGCCTCATCTTTGCGGGGAAAATGCACGGTGCAGGTCTGGGAGAGTCGGTCGTGGACAGTCAAGTCCTGCTGGATTTTGTGGACTTGGGGGCAGACGGTGTCCTCATTCCTGCGGTTGGAACGGTGCCGGGTGTGCGGGAAGAGATTGTGGCACCAATCGTCAGTCAGGTCAAGGCGCGTGGCGGCCTGGTCATTTCGACCATTGGGACCAGCCAGGAGAGTGCGGATAGCCAGACGGTGCGGGAGTTTGGGCTCAGCAACAAGCGAGTGGGCTCGGACATCCACCATATTGGGGACGGAGGCTACGGTCGGATGCCAGACCCTGAAAATATCTTGGCTCTGTCCTTGGCAGTCAGAGGCAAACGGCACACCTATTTCAAAATAGGTCAATCAGTAAGGAGATAGAATGTCACTGATCATCAGAAGAGAAGAAGAAAAAGATCAGCGTGCGGTTGAAGAGCAAGCACGTGACGCCTTTTGGAATGTCTTTCATCCGTCAGTTTATCTTTTATTACATCGTTAACTTGTTTTGCCGTACTCCAGTACTGTCTGCAACTCGTTGCCTTGTACTAAAAGTAAACTGAAGGCCTATTATCTGAGTGCGACGGAGCATCTGAACTTTCATCAATTACGCGGGCAAGATCTCAATCTTGTGGTGGAAGCCGACGGTCAGCTGGTAGGGCATATCTTCTATGTGGTGTCGGAGATTACAGTAGGCTGCACTCGCTTGCCAGCCTGCTCTTTGGACCCTTTAGCATCTCGCCAGACCAGCAAGGCCGTGGTTATGGTCAGGCACTTTTAGAGCATTCGTTGGCTTTGGCGGAAAATAGCAGAGCAGTCTTGGCGGTCATTACAGGCTTTCCTGATTACTACAGTCGATTTTGCTTTGTCAAGGGTAAGGAGGTCGGCATTAGCTATCAGGCAGACCCAGAGGCCGATTATTTCTTGGTCAAGTTGTTCCAACCAGAAGCCTTGGATGGCCGGGACTGGTGGTTTACAGATCCGCCGAGCTAGACGGTGGACGAATTGGTCTTGCCTGGACAACTAGGGCAGTAGGTGAGTAAATTTTAGAAGAATGGAAAGAAGTCCATTCTTTTATTTTGAAACCGTTGACAAACAATCAATTGAATGTTAGAATGTATTTGAGAAAAAAATCACAAAGGAGGTCAAGATGACTAAGAAATATATAGTTGTAGGTGGTGTTGCAGGTGGTGCCTCTGTAGCAGCTCGTCTTCGTAGGATTGATGAAAAGAGTCAGATACAGATTTATGATAAGGGTTACGACATTTCCTTCTCTAACTGTTGCTTGCCAAACTATTTCAGCGGAGAGGTCGAAAATATAGAGGATTTAGTTTTTTATGATACTGAGAGTTTTAAGAAAACCTATAATCTGGATGCCAAAGTTCGTCATGAAGTGATAGAGATTCTTGCAGATGAACATAAGGTTACCGTAAAAAATCTTGAGACTGGCGAAGAGTTTCAAGATTGGTATGATGTCCTTATTTTGTCACCTGGGGCAAGGGCAATTCGTCCCTCTAGCATAAAGGGGATTGATGCTCCTCATGTTTTCGCATTGAAGAATGTGTCAGATGTTCGCAACATCGATCAGCATTTAAAGTATTCAAAAGCAGAGCAAATCGTTGTGATTGGTGGCGGATTTATTGGTGTCGAGGCAGCAGAATGTTTGCGCCATTCTGGCAAAGAGGTAAGCCTTGTTGAAGCTAGTGCTCAAATCATGACTCCGTTTGATGATGATATGGTTCAGATGCTGCACAAGGAACTCTATGACAATGGTGTGCAACTAATCTTAGAGGATAGTGTTGTCGAGATTACAGAGAAGGAAGTTGTGTTACTGAGTGGCAAACGATTGCCCGCTCAAGCAGTTATTGTAGCTATCGGTGTCAGCCCAGATGTTGATTTTGCAGTCAAGTCAGGCATAAAATTAGGGGAGACAGGGGCGATTGAAGTAGACTACCGCTACCAAACAAACTTACCAGATGTCTATGCTGTGGGTGATGCTATTGAAGTCGTGCATCAGATTACAGGTAGAAAGACAAGGCTACCTCTTGCAGGTCCTGCTCAAAAACAAGCAAGAAACGTGGCAGATGCGATTTCGGGCAAACAAAATCGCAATCGAGGCGTGATTGGTTCTTCTTGCATCCGTGTCTTTGGTCTGAATGCGGCTAGTACAGGGTTAAATGAAAAAGACTGCCAAAAGGCTGGTATCAATTATCGCGTTGCCTTGGTTATCCCAAACGACCGTGTTGGGTTGATGCCAGATGCAGCACCCATGCACTTTAAATTACTTTATCAGTATCCGACTGGAAAAATAGTAGGTGCCCAGGCCATCAGCAAGGGCAATCCTGTTAAGAACATCAATGTCATTGCGACCGTGATTAGTTTTGGGGGCTACCTGGAAGATTTGAAAGACTTGGAATTATGCTATGCTCCTGCTTTTTCAACTGCAAAAGATGTGGTGAACTTCGCTGGAATTGTCGGCCTCAATTATCTCAATGGGGACTATCAGCAAGTACCTGTGACAAGTGTTCGTCAGTTGGTAGATGAAGGTGCGTTTATTCTCGATGTTCGTGGGAAGGAGGCTTTTGACAAATCTCATGTTATCGGTGCAGTAAATATTCCGCTCGATGAAATTCGACAACGCTTAGGGGAGATTCCGAAAGACAGACCGGTTTACATCCATTGTCGGACCTCTTGGAATAGCTATTATGCTATCCGCGCCTTGAAAGGTTATGGCTTTGACAATATTATCAATATCCAAGGTTCCTTCCTTGCCTTGAGTTATTATGAATATTTCAAGGATAAAACGACCGATAGAAGACCAATCGTGACGGGGTATAACTTTGACTAGTGGCAGACAGACCTTATCAAAATTAGATGTTATTTCCTTAGTAATTGGGTCGGTTATTGGCTGGGGTGCCTTCTATCTGCCAGGGAAAAAATTTCTGCCTGAAGCAGGAGTGCTTAACACGGCAGTTGCATTTTTTCTTGGAGCTGTACTGATTTATTTTATTCAGATGGGCTACCATGTCATGATTGAATACCATCATGAACGTGGCGGAGAATTTTCCTATGTATTCGTACATTTAGGAAGAGGTCATGGTTTTCTAGTAGGCTGGGCCTTGACATTTTGCTATCTGACCTTGATTCCCTTGAATGCTACTGCGGTGGTACTGGTTCTGAAACAACTTTTCGGAGGTATTTCTTTTGGATATCTTTATACTGCGGCTTCCTATCCAGTCTATATCACGGATGTACTGATTTCAACAGTAGTAATCCTGGTATTTTATTGGGTCAATCTGCAGGGAGTCTCTCTCTCCATGCGTTTGCAAAAGATATTGATCATAAGTCTGGTAGCCATTGTAGTGGTGAGTTGTATCTATATGCTCGTTTCTGGAAATCGTGTTCAGTTTGCGGCTAGTTATTTAGAGAGGTCTCAGATTGATAGCGTTGCGATCTTGAAGGTGTTGGCCATTATTCCCTTTCTTTTTGTTGGATTCGATATTGTGCCGCAGGTCTTGACTGATCTTGGTTTCCCTTTCCGTTTCGCAACAAGAATGACGATTCTAGCAACTATAATTGGGATGATCATTTACAATATGTTGAATGTGATGACAGCCTTAGCCTATTCTCCAAATCAGGCTAGTCAGCTTGATTGGGCTTTGGGGAGTGCCATTTTAGAACATGCAGGCTGGGTTGGTTTTGTTGGTCTATGCCTTGCTCTTTTTGCCGCAGTAGTTGGCGGAATCAACGGCTTTTTAGTTGGAAGTAGCCGAGTATTAGCTTCTCTAGCGACGCATGGATTACTTCCTGCTCACTTTGCTAAGGAAAATCAATATGAGATACCAGAAAATGCTTTACGGTTTGTAACGGTTGTAAGTATTCTGATGCCACTCTTGGGGAGAAGTGTTATTTCCTATATCGTTGATTTGTCCAGTTTGATGGCGGCAGTCACCTACGCTTATGTTTGTTATGTGAGTAGTCGGCTGACAGAAAAACGAGTTATGAAGTATCAAAGTTTGTTGGGAATGCTAGTGGGGATTGTGTTTGTACTATTGCTTATTTTCCCAAATTCACCGAGCCAGTTGTCTCCTTATTCATTTGGAATTTTGGGCATTTGGGTCGGTTTAGGATTTCTTTATTTTCATTTGTCAAAGAATAAACAAAATAAAAAGGAGTTTTTATGAAACATGTAGAACGTTATAGCGGTTTTCTATTAGGAGCAGCTATTCTGATTTTGGGGCCAAAATTATTGTCATCGGATATGCTATTCTTTCGGCTGGTGATAGGTGCGGCTCTTGGCTACACACTCAGTCGAGGGTATACAGGATTTGCAGGTAGTGTCAATCGTGCCTATCGAACAGGCTCTACACGCTTGATGCGGACCATGATGATGATGTTCTTTATTACAACTTTATTGAGTACCGCTTTTCTATTTAATGCAGACGCTTCTTCTTACGATCTTTGGGTGAATCCCATTAATCTAGGTCTTCTCTTAGGAGGGATTTTATTTGGATTTGGGATGACCTTCTCTTCTTGTTGTGCCTCAGGCGTATTGACTGATTTGGTGACAGCCTTGCCTCGTGGATTGATTACATTGGTCTTTTTCTGCTTGGGCGTATTTATTGGATTCCCTATTCAGAATTCAGCTAGTTGGATTACACAATCTTGGTTTACAAGTGAAGTGGGATCTAAATTATATGGAGGGGTCTATCTACCAGACTTGTTCAAATTTGATGGCCTGGGTGGATATCTAGGAGCATTGATGTTTACCGGTCTCCTCTGTGGAATTGTCATTTGGCTTTCTTATCGTTATGAAAATAAACGCAAGCAAGCCGGCACCTATACTGGTCACTTTGGCGAGAAAATTCAAGATATGGAAGTGGCAGAGTCTTTGGAAAATCCAGCGGATGAGGCAGGGTGGTATGATCGCTTGTTTGTAAAGGCATGGTCTTTGCGTAAAGCTGCGGTTATTCTTGCCGTTCTCTTTACTCTCTTAATGGGAGTGACAAAAGCAGGTTGGGGTGCAAGTACTCCCTACGGTTTATGGTTTGGCCAATTCTTGATGCTGTTTGGTATAGATGCAAGTAGTTTGGCGGAGTTTACCCTGATGCCAGAGGGAGCATTTTCAACACCATTCTTTGAACACCCAATTAGCACACAAAACTTTGGAATCATGTTAGGGACAATTTTCTTCTTGTTGACTTCAGGTACCTTTACCAAAGTAGCCAAATCAGAGTTGAAAATTACTCCAAAACAGGCTTTCTTCTTTGCCTTGGGTGGTTTATTGATGGGCTTTGGAACGCGGTTGTCTAATGGCTGTAATGTAGGAGCTCTCTTTACTCCGATTGCGAATTATTCTCTGTCGGGATGGATTTTCTTAGTTGTTCTGGTTACGGGTGGAGTGCTAGGTAATACGGTAGCCAAGAAATTAGAACTCTAATTCCTAGATTATTAAGGACAAATACTTTGTTAGTTCTGACTAGCAGAGTATTTTTACTATATGCTATAATGGAGATAGTAAGTTTAGCAAGGAGTCATCATGAGTCAAGATCGTGACTATATGGATCAAGTATTTTTAGAATATGTTCGGATCGCCAAAGCCCTTTCTAGTGAAAAACGCTTGGAGATACTTCACCGTTTAATTCATGGACCCAAGACGGTAGAACAGCTAACCAGAATGACCGATATGACAACAGCTAATACATCCAGGCATTTGCAAGTTCTGAAGGAAGCGTCCCTCGTTTCAATTGAAAGAGACGGAAAATATATTTGGTACAGTATTTCCACCCCGACAGTAGAAAAACTCTTGTCTGATATTCATTCCATTAGTGAAGAACGGTCGCCGATGTTAGGGTGGATTGAAAAGAGTTATATTGAGCAAGATAAAGCAATCCAAACAATTGGTTTAGATGAAGCCAAGGATAAGGTCTTTTCTAGCCAGGCACAACTAGTTGATCTAAGAAGCGTTAGTGAATTTGAGCTGGAGCATGTAGATGGAGCGGTGAATATTCCTTTCAGTCAATTGGAGGAGCATTTAGAGGAACTAAAGCGCGATAAACCAATTATTCTGTATTGTAGGGGATTATTCTGTACCTATGCCAATCGAGCGGCGGCCTTTCTAAATAAGAGAGGTTATCATGCCTATAGCGTAAGTGGGACACATTTTGATTGGAAGCGAACTAGAGAAGAGTAGTAGATCCCAAGGCTTTCATTCTCAGCTGCTCTGTCATCTTTCAAAAAATAAAAAAAGTAAAGTAAAATAACTTGACGGAGAACAGTAGTTTTGATAGAATGGTAGACGGTATTGTTTACCCCATTTGAAAGGCCCCGGAACCTTCCAAATACCCGCGGACCGGAACATCCGCCCAGTAAACAAAAACGATTCGTATAGGAGAAATCATGAACAAAACAACATTTATGGCTAAACCAGGCCAAGTTGAACGTAAATGGTATGTAGTAGACGCTACTGATGTACCTCTTGGACGCCTTTCAGCAGTAGTTGCTAGCGTTCTTCGCGGTAAAAACAAACCAACTTTCACACCTCACACTGATACTGGTGACTTCGTTATCGTTATCAATGCTGAGAAAGTGAAATTGACTGGTAAAAAAGCAACTGACAAAGTGTACTACACTCACTCATTGCACCCAGGTGGTTTGAAATCAATCACAGCTGGTGAATTGCGTTCTAAAAACGCTGTTCGTTTGATTGAAAAATCAGTTAAAGGTATGCTTCCACACAACACACTTGGTCGTGCACAAGGCATGAAGTTGAAAGTGTTTGTAGGTGCTGAGCACACTCACGCTGCACAACAACCAGAAGTACTTGATATTTCAGGTCTTATCTAAGGGAAAGGACGTAATCTAAATGGCACAAGCACAATACACAGGTACTGGTCGTCGTAAAAACGCGGTTGCACGCGTACGTTTGGTCCCAGGTACTGGTAAAATCACAGTAAACAAAAAAGATGTAGAAGAGTACATCCCACACGCTGATCTTCGTTTGGTTATCAACCAACCATTCGCAGTAACTTCAACTCAAGGTTCATACGACGTTTTCGTTAACGTGAACGGTGGTGGTTACGGTGGTCAATCAGGTGCGATCCGTCACGGTATCGCGCGTGCATTGCTTCAAGTAGACCCAGACTTCCGTGATTCATTGAAACGCGCAGGCCTTCTTACACGTGACGCTCGTATGGTTGAACGTAAGAAACCAGGTCTTAAGAAAGCACGTAAAGCTAGCCAGTTCTCAAAACGTTAATCAAAACCTTATTATACCAACGATTATGGCGCTTTTTTGGTGCCAGTTGGTGTTAATTATAATGATAAGTCGTTTAAGAGACTTAAAGCATCGGCATCTTGCTGGTGCTTTTTTTCTGGCATCAATTCTAGATAATACTGTTGTGTTGTTAAGATAGAGTTATGACCTAGACGACGAGAAATATAGTCTAGGCTAATATCTTTTGAAAAGAGAAATGAGGCATGCGTGTCACGAAGTCCATGAAATGTCGTTTTTGTTAATCCCAACTGTTTTAACAGCTTTTGAAGTTGACTAGCTTGCTTGAATCCATTCCAATCAAAGATATAGCCTTCTTTTGTTTGTGCAAGTTTTGTCACAGCTTGATAAACATCTTCGTTGATGGAAATATCACGCTTAGAATGTTTGGTTTTAAGCTGGGTATCGTCATTAGTTGGACTAATTGATCGAAGAATTTTGATACCATATTCAAAAATATCTTCTTTTTTAATTCCTAAAAGTTCTCCACGCCTTGCTCCTGTCTCAAGGGCGAGAGCAACAAGAACATTAAATTCATCCTCAGTATGACTTAGGCAGTATTGTCTGAGTTTTTTAAATTCTGTGATAGATAGTGGTATATTTCGTTTAGATTGTTCTTGTCCTTTTGCTTTCAAAAGATGACCAAAGTCATTACTAATCAAACCACGAGCATACGCATATTTCAGTGAACCACGGATTTTAAGAACAAGTTCTTTTACTGTTTTTTTAGAGTGGGTTTCAGCATATTGGTCGATTTTCTTTTGCATGACGAGATCGTCAAGGTGTTTAAGTTGAATACCATCAAAAAGGTCATCAACTACTACGAGAGTTCGTTTATAGTTTATAAAGGTGGCTTCGCGAACATCATTTTTCTTGACCGTATGGACCCAATTTCTATAAAAATCAGGAAATAGGGTGGATCGTTCGGCAATATTCTTGCCACGACCTTTTTCAAGTTCCATTTCTAATGTCCAAAGCTCAGCATCTTTTCTGTTGCTAAAGGTTTTAGTTTCTCGTTTATATTCTCCTTTCTTATAAAGTGATACAGTTGCACGGTAAGAGTTACCACGTTTTGTTATTGTTGCCATTTTATCAGCCTTTCTATAAAAAATGATTGATAAAATAGACTAGTCACATATAGGATATATGAAAAATCTAATTTTATCAATCATTATCCGTCAATCGCAGTGGCTTTCAATAAATTTAACCAGTTTTGACTTCAAATAGCGCTCTTGTTTTCCCACCATAAAGCATTGAAAGTCTGGGTGATTTCTGATGTACTTATCAAATGATTTGGGATCTATTCCAAGTAGTTCAGCTGCTTGTTGTCTATTTAACAGAAGAGGAGAATTATTTTGAGGTAACATATAAAATTCCTTTCATTTTCTAGATACAAGTATTATGCCACATGTGTAATGAATTGAGGCTAGATTTTTGAAAAATGTGCAATGCTACCTAACGTTTCAATAAAATATAAGCGTAGGAACGAGGAAATTCCTCTGGTCTATTGTGTCCCAGAGCCTTTGTCACAATTTTACAAGCTTTTCTGTCGAGCGAGATGCCAACTAACCATCCATTATTTCTCAAAAAGTGGAATAGGTAAAAGGCAGGAGATTTCGATATTTTCTGCCTATTTTTATTTATTCTACTGATGTTATTATTGAGATAATCTCATTTTTGATGAGATACGTGTTTAGCGTGAGTAAACTATCGTTACTCATCGCTAAACACGTAGGCTTGCAGCCCAAAAAGAAAGCACCATGCTTTCTTTTTTCCTTGCAGTCGGTTCTAACGAACCGATGTTTTGCGAACCGCGCAAAACCTGCTCGCGAAGATTGCTCGCATAATAAAGTTGTAATTATCATTTAAAACAAATGTTCAAAATTCCAACATATTCTTGTTTATTTTTGATATAATGTAAAAAACAACAAAGGATTAAACATGAATAAACGAGAACGACTAGAAGAAATTACACGATTGGTAAACAAAAAAGGCACAGTTCGAATTTCTGAGATTGTTGAATTGCTAAATGTTACTGATATGACTGTTCGACGTGATTTTATTGAACTGGAAGAGCAAGGTGTCTTAACAAAAATTCACGGCGGTGCTAGAAGTAATAAGGCTTTTCAATATCGGGAATATTCCCATTCTGAGAAACACATTCAGAATAAGGAAGCCAAACAAGAGATAGCGGAAAGGGCTGCACAGCTGATAGAAGATGGAGACACGGTATTTTTAGGTCCAGGAACAACAGTGGCCTTTCTGGCTGAGGCCATTAAAAATCCTCGCCTAACAGTCATCACAAACTGTATGCCTGTTTTTACCATCCTATCACAAAAGAAGACTGAGGATTTTCAAGTCTTTCTCTTGGGAGGAGAATATCGCCAAGTGACAGAATCTTTTGTAGGAGAAATTACCAATACAAGTTTAGAAAAAATGCGATTCAGCAAGATTTTCTTTTCAGGTAACGGACTTAAGGGAACTGATGTCATGACCTCTACCTTAGCCGAAGCTTATACGCAAAATATTGCCATTAAACATTCTTTAGAAAAATATCTACTGCTAGATGCCTCGAAAATTGGAAAAGATGATTTTACTTCCTTTTGTGATTTGAATGATGTAACTGCTCTAGTAACCGATATGGATGCAAAGGATGAAAATTACCAATTATTAAGTAGGCACATCGAAATTATCACTACAAAATCATAAAGTTATCAAAACCAACAGCGGAATGTTGGTTTTTTGTTTGCATACGAAAAAAATAAACAAAAATAAAACAAAACATGTTGACTTTATGTTTATTTGGTTGTATAATTTAAACATAAAAAGCGAAAACGCTTTTTCTAAGTTTTGCAAAACAAAGATTTTCTGCCAAATATGGCTACAACTTTCTATTTTTGTTAGGAGATAGGTTATGACAATCATTATCGGTGCTGATCCAGCGGGTTCAAAACTAAAAGACGTTATTAAAGATTATTTGCTAGAAAAATCATATGACTTTAAAGATGTCAGTGATGGAAGTGATTTTGTTGATACAACTTTGGCAGTAGTTGCAGAAGTTAATCAAGAGGAAGGAAATCTTGGCATTGTGATTGATGCTTATGGTGTTGGTCCATTTATGACCGCAACTAAAGTCAAAGGCATGATCGCTGCAGAAGTTTCAGACGAACGCTCTGCCTATATGACAAGAGGACACAACAATTCGCGTATTATTACAATCGGTAGTGAGATTGTAGGAGAAGGAATTGCTAAAAATATCGTTAAAGGATTTGTTGAAGGTGAGTATGATGGCGGCCGTCACCAAATTCGTGTCGATATGCTAAATAAAATGTGCTAATTGTTGTAAACAAAGGAGAATAAGAGATGAAAATTGCAATCGGTTGTGACCACATTGTAACCTATGAAAAAATCGCTGTGGTAGATTATTTGAAAAATCAAGGATATGAAGTATTGGACTTTGGGACTTATGACAATGTTCGTACTCATTACCCAATCTTTGGTAAAAAAGTTGGTGAAGCTGTTGCAAGCGGACAAGCAGATTTGGGAATTTGTATCTGTGGAACAGGTGTTGGAATCAACAATGCTGTAAACAAGGTTCCTGGTGTTCGATCAGCCTTGGTTCGTGATATGACCTCTGCACTCTATGCAAAAGAAGAGTTAAACGCCAACGTCATTGGTTTTGGAGGAAAGATTACAGGTGAGTTGCTCATGTGCGACATCATTGAAGCCTTCATTAAAGCAGAATACAAACCAACTGAAGAAAACAAACGTTTGATTGAAAAGATTGCTGCAGTTGAAACGCTCAATCAAGAGCAAGCTAATCCAGAGTTCTTTACGGAATTTCTTGAAAAGTGGGATCGTGGAGAATACCACGACTAGGAGGCTCACATGATTTTGACAATCACTTTAAATCCGTCCGTTGATATTGCCTATCAATTGGATACCTTTCATTTGGATACGGTCAATCGAGTAGAAAAAGTTCAAAAAACAGCTGGAGGCAAGGGGCTCAATGTCACACGAGTTTTGAAACAAATTGGTGAAGATGTTGTAGCAACAGGCTTTATTGGCGGTGAGATTGGGAGCTATGTCAAGAAACAACTCACTCGAAATGATATTAAAAACTCCTTTGTGGAAATCGGGAGCGAAACACGTAACTGTATTGCGGTTCTTCATGATGGCAAACAGACGGAGATTTTAGAACAAGGCCCAACTATTCATGAACACGAAGCCTTGAATTTTATCGAACACCTTGAAATTATTCTGAACAATGTAGATGTAGTTGTCATTTCAGGAAGTTTGCCTAAGGGACTTGCTAGCAATTATTATGTTGAGATTGTAGAACTTTGTAAAAAATACGGTGTAGCTGTTGTTCTGGATTGTTCTGGTGAGGCGCTGAAAAACGTTTTAGAAAGCCAGCAGAAGCCGACAGTTATTAAGCCGAATACAGAGGAGTTATCACAACTAATTGGTAAAGAAGTTACTGATGATATTCAAGAGTTGAAATCAGTTTTGTCGGGTCAACTTTTTCAAGGAATTGAGTGGATAGTCGTCTCATTAGGGGCACAGGGGGCTTTTGCCAAGCACAATGACAAGTTCTATCGTGTGGAAATTCCAAAAATCAAAGTCGTCAATCCAGTAGGATCAGGAGATTCAACTGTTGCAGGTATTGCAGCAGGTTTGGTACATGCCTTACCTGATACAGAATTACTTAAAAAGGCTAATGTTTTAGGCATGTTAAATGCACAGGAAGAACAGACGGGTTACGTCAATTTAGAAAATGCAGAATCGTTGTATTCTCAAATCGAAGTCGAAGAGGTATAATATGGTAGTAACAGCAGATAAAAGAAAATACATGGAAAAAGTAAGCAATGAAGCAGGTATTATTTCAGCTTTAGCTTTTGACCAACGTGGAGCCCTGAAAAAAATGATGGCAAAACATCAGACAGAAGAACCTACTGTGGAGCAGATGGAAGAACTAAAGAAACTAGTTTCAGAAGAATTAACACAGTTTTCTTCCTCAATTCTGTTAGATCCTGAATTTGGTTTGCCAGCATCACGCGCCCGTGACGAACAGTGCGGTTTGCTTTTGGCTTATGAAAAAACAGGCTATGATACTAGCTCTACCAGTCGCTTACCAGATTGCTTAGTAGAGTGGTCTGTAAAACGACTAAAAGAAGAAGGGGCAGATGCGATTAAGTTTCTACTCTACTATGACGTTGATGGTGATCCATATGTCAACCTTCAAAAACATGCCTATATTGAACGCTTGGGTTCAGAATGTCAGGCTGAAGGTTTACCATTCTTCTTGGAAATTTTGAGCTATGATGAAACGATTGAAGACAATGCCAGTGTGGAATTTGCAAAAGTCAAACCTCGAAAAGTAAATGAAGCCATGAAAGTCTTTTCGGATGAACGTTTTGGAGTAGATGTTCTCAAGGTAGAAGTACCTGTAAACATGAATTTTGTAGAAGGCTTTGGAACAGGGGAAGTCGTCTATACAAAAGAAGAAGCAGCTGAATATTTCCGTCAACAAGAAGCATCAACTCATTTGCCATACATCTATCTAAGTGCAGGTGTTTCTGCTAAGCTTTTCCAAGATACACTAGTGTTTGCACATGAAGCAGGTGCTAAATTTAACGGTGTTCTCTGCGGTCGTGCGACGTGGGCGGGAGTTGTGCCAGTCTATATTGAACAGGGTGAAGAAGCTGCGCGAGAATGGTTACGTACTGTTGGTCGTGAAAATATCGAGGGACTTGATGCAGTCTTGTCTCAAACAGCAACTTCTTGGCTAGAAAAATAATTGAAAAATAACCATTTTCTCAAAAGAAAGGGTTTACATTTTCTGAGAATATGCTATAATAATCTCATCAGCAAGAATAGAGTGGATTGTAACTAATTCGATTAGGCAAGACTACAAATGGATTTGAGAGTAGGATATTCTCGGTTTGTTTGTAGTCTTTTTTTGCTTAAAAATATAGGAGGGATACATGTTTAGGATTATACAGTCACTAAATAATAACGCTGCCCTGGTGAAAAATGAACATGGGGAACAGGCAGTCGTGATGGGATTAGGTATAACCTTTCAAAAGAAGAAAGGGGATTTAATTGTTAAGGACAAGATAGAAAATATCTTTTCGCTAAAAAATGATGAAGCCAAAGAAAATTTTCTAACCTTATTAAAAGATATTCCCTTAGATTTTATTTCGGCAACCTACACGGTTATTAATCATCTGGTAGAAACTTATCATTACCCTGTACAAGAATATCTATATGTGACACTGACAGATCATATCTATTGTGCATATCAGGCGGTTTTAAAGAACAGTTATCAAGAGAGTAGGCTACCCAATATTTCAGCCGAATATCCATTGGAATATAAAATGGCGCGTGAAGCCTTAGCTATGTTTCGTGAAAAGTTGCTAAATGATTTTCCAAATGATGAGATTGGTAAAATTGCACTTCACTTAATCAATGCAAAAGGTGAAACAATTCATCCCACAAGTGAAGAACATGATATCAGTAAGAAAATTATTGCTGAGGTTGAACAAATTTTGATAGAGAATGGGATTAAACGCTCTAAAGAAAATAGCAATTTTTATGATCGCTTTATGATTCATTTGTCCTATTTTCTGAATTACTTAGATAGATCCCATCAGTCAAATGAATCGATTGCTAGTTTGGAACAGTACATCAAGCTCCAGAATCCAAGAGCCCATCAGGTTGGAAGTCAGATTTTTGAGATGATTACATCATTGGTTGATGAGCCAGTAAATGATAGTGAAAGGTTCTATATTGTACTACATATTCAACGGTTATTGTAAATCAATTCAATTTTAAAAGGAGGTTCATATTATGAACAGAGAAGAAATTACTTTATTAGGTTTTGAGATTGTTGCATTCGCTGGTGATGCTCGTTCTCGTTTGATGGAGGCACTGGCTGCTGCTCAAAAAGGTGATTATGCAAAAGCAGAAGAACTAGTTGAAGCTGCCAATGCTTGTATTGTTGAAGCCCACCATGCTCAGACAAGTTTGTTGCAGAAAGAAGCGGCTGGTGAGGATTTAGCCTTTAGTGTGACGCTCATGCATGGCCAAGACCATCTCATGACAACATTGTTATTGAAAGACATGATGAGTCATATGATTGAACTTTATAAACGAGGTGATAAGTAATGAATAAATTGATTGAATTCATTGAGAAAGGGAAGCCTTTCTTTGAAAAGATTTCGAGAAACCCTTATTTAAGGGCTATCCGTGATGGTTTTATCGCTGCCATGCCGGTTATCTTGTTCTCAAGTATCTTCCTATTGGTGGCATTCGTGCCTAATATCTTTGGCTTTACTTGGTCTGATGAAGCAGTGGCGGCTATCATGAAACCTTACGGTTATACAATGGGTATTGTAGCTGTCCTAGTTGCAGGAACGACCGCAAAATCTTTGACAGATGCGTTTAACCGTCAATTGCCAAAGACCAATCAAATCAACTTCATTTCAACCATGATTGCTTCAATTTCAGGTTTCCTATTACTGGCTTCTGATGGTATTGAAGGTGGATTTGCCAATGGTTACATGGGAACTAAGGGACTTTTGACAGCCTTTCTAGCAGCCTTCATTACGGTTAATATCTATAAGGTCTGTGTGAAAAACAATGTCACCATTCGTATGCCAGACGAAGTTCCACCGAACGTATCCCAGGCATTTAAAGATGTGATTCCATATGCATTGTCTATCTTTGTCTTGTATGGAATTGATCTTGTTACACGTCAATTCCTTGGAACAAACGTTGCTGAGGCGATTCTGAAATTATTTGAGCCTCTGTTTACTGCCGCAGATGGTTATGTTGGTATTACAATTATCTTTGGTGCCTATGCTTTGTTCTGGTTTGTAGGGATTCATGGTCCATCTATTGTTGAACCAGCAATTGCAGCCATTACTTATGCTAATATTGAAACCAACTTCCAGCTTCTACAGGCGGGTCAACATGCGGACAAAATCCTGACTTCAGGTACTCAAATGTTTATCGTGACAATGGGTGGTACAGGTGCTACCTTGGTTGTGCCATTCATGTTTATGTGGTTGACTAAGTCTAAACGAAATAAAGCAATTGGACGTGCTTCAGTTGTTCCAACTTTCTTTGGTGTAAACGAACCGATCTTGTTCGGTGCACCACTTGTACTCAACCCAGTATTCTTTGTTCCATTCATCTTAGCTCCAATTGCTAACGTATGGATTTTCAAATTCTTTGTTGATACGCTAAAAATGAACAGCTTCAGCGTTAACTTGCCATGGACAACTCCAGGACCATTGGGGATTGTAATGGGGACAAACTTTGCTCCACTTGCCTTTGCACTAGCTATCTTATTGGTAGTTGTCGATGTACTTATCTATTATCCATTCTTGAAAGTTTACGATGAGCAAATTCTTGCTGAAGAACAATCAGGGAAAGTTGAAAATAGTTTGAAAGAGAAAGTGGCGGCTAACTTTAATACTGCCAAAGCGGATGCTATTCTTGAAAAAGCTGCAGTCGAAACCGAAATTTCTGAACAAACTAATGTTTTGGTACTTTGTGCAGGGGGTGGTACAAGCGGATTGCTTGCCAACGCTCTAACTAAAGCTGCAAAAGAATATGGTGTTCCAGTTACAGCTACAGCAGGAAGCTATGGGGCACACCGTGAGATTTTGCCAGAGTATCAATTAGTCATCCTTGCACCTCAAGTAGCATCAAACTACGATGACATTAAACAAGAAACCGATGCATTGGGTATAAAACTTGCCAAAACTGAAGGGGCTCAATACATTAAACTCACACGTGATGGTCAAGGTGCTCTTGACTTTGTCAAACAACAGTTTTAGAAACTATATTCACGGTTCAGCACTTCCATCTAAGGCTAGTTTTTCAGCTACTCATCGTTAGTTTTTTTCAAAATACAGTCAGTATTCCCTCAAAAAACCGCCTTGATTAGCGAAAAACTATCTCTTATATACAAGCACTTCACTTGTGAATACAGGTTCTTAATCAAAAGGGGAGGGAGTTATCATCTCCAACTCCTACCCCTTTATTTATTTTTGATAGAAGAAGGTAGGCATATGGTTAAAACATTACCGAAAGATTTTATATTTGGTGGGGCAACTGCTGCATATCAAGCAGAGGGTGCTACACAGACGGATGGAAAAGGTCGTGTTGCGTGGGACAAGTATCTAGAAGATAATTACTGGTACACTGCGGAACCAGCTTCTGATTTTTATAATCGTTATCCAGTTGATTTAGAACTAAGTGAACAGTTTGGGGTGAATGGCATTCGGATTTCGATTGCGTGGTCTCGTATCTTCCCAACAGGCTTTGGAGAAGTGAATCCAAAGGGAGTAGAGTATTACCATAAATTATTTGCGGAATGCCATAAACGTCATGTAGAACCATTTGTAACGCTTCACCATTTTGATACACCAGAAACGCTACATTCTAATGGTGACTTTCTAAATCGAGAAAATATTGAGCACTTCGTCAATTACGCAGCGTTTTGCTTCAAAGAATTCCCCGAAGTTAATTACTGGACAACCTTTAATGAAATCGGTCCAATTGGTGATGGGCAATATCTAGTTGGGAAGTTCCCACCAGGGATTCAGTATGACTTAGCTAAGGTATTCCAATCTCACCACAATATGATGGTTTCACATGCCAAGGCAGTTAAGCTCTACAAGGATGCTGGATATAGCGGAGAAATTGGTGTTGTACACGCATTGCCAACGAAATATCCTTATGATCCAACCAATCCTGACGATGTTCGTGCAGCGGAACTAGAAGATATTATTCATAATAAATTTATCCTCGATGCTACATACTTGGGTTACTATTCTGAAAAAACGCTTGAAGGCGTTCGACATATTCTGAAAGTAAATGGTGGAGAATTAGACCTTCGTGATGAAGACTTCGCTGCCTTAGATGCCGCAAAAGATTTGAACGACTTCTTGGGCATCAATTACTATATGAGTGATTGGATGAGAGCTCATGATGGAGAAACGGAAATTATCCATAATGGTAAAGGTGAAAAGGGAAGTTCTAAGTATCAAATCAAGGGAGTTGGTCGTAGAGAATCTCCAGTCGATATTCCGAAAACGGATTGGGATTGGATTATCTACCCACAAGGTCTTTATGATCAAATCATGCGTGTGAAAAATGACTATCCAAACTATAAGAAAATCTACATCACTGAAAACGGCCTAGGCTATAAAGATGAGTTTGTAGATGGTACAGTCTATGACGATGGTCGAATTGATTATGTGAAAAAGCATTTAGAAGTGATTTCAGATGCTATCTCAGATGGTGCCAATGTTAAAGGTTATTTCATCTGGTCCTTGATGGATGTATTTTCTTGGTCAAATGGATACGAGAAACGATATGGTTTGTTCTATGTTGACTTTGAGACCCAAGAACGTTATCCAAAGAAAAGTGCTTATTGGTATAAAAAAGTAGCAGAAACACAGGTTATTGAATAAAACTAATACAAGGATGCCTAGCTCAAGTTAGCATCCTTGTTTTCATATAAGGGAGGTAGTTTTTATGTTCGAATTAAAAAATGAGAACTTAACAGTACAATTTTCTGAATTAGGTGGACAAATTATTTCTATTAAAGACAAGGATGGTATCGAGTATCTTTGGCAAGGAGATCCGACCTATTGGAGCGGTCAAGCACCAGTTCTATTTCCGATTTGTGGAAGTTTACGAAATGATTGGGCTATCTATGAACCTGCAGAAAGACCGACATTTACAGGCACAATTCCAAGGCATGGACTTGTACGAAAAATGATGTTCAAAAATGTAAGGAGAACCGAAAATTCTTTGGAATTTTCTATTTCATCAAATGAGGAAACCGTAAAAAATTACCCTTTTGAATTTGAACTTTCCATTAACTACTCACTACTTGGCAATACAATCCGAACTGAATATCGGGTGAAAAACCTTGAGGGACATAGAAAGCTACCTTACTTTATTGGGGGTCACCCAGGTTTTAATTGTCCTTTGTTGGATGGTGAGAGTTATGAAGACTATTATTTAGAATTTGAAAAAGTAGAATCTTGTACGGTACCTAGAAGTTTTCCAGAAACTGGCTTACTTGATCTGCGAGACCGCCGGCCATTCTTGGAAAATCAAAAGACCTTGGACTTGTCCTATAAACTGTTTGAGCATGATGCCATCACATTGGATCAATTAGCATCACGAAAGGTAACCTTAAAATCCAAAAATCATCAGAAAAAACTTTCGATTGCATTTGATGATTTTCCATATTTAGTGATTTGGTCAACTACAAATCAGAGTCCCTTTGTCGCATTAGAACCATGGAGCGGACTCTCTACTGCATTGGAAGAATCTGATATTTTCAATGCCAAACGAAGTATTAGTTATGTTGCGCCAAAAGAGGTTGATACAAAATATTTTGATATTATTATTGAGTAAATACCATAGTTAAGTAATTTAAATATTCTATGGAAAACACTCAAAAACCCCATTGGCTGAATAAGTCAGTGGGGTTTATTGCTTAATCTAATATTATGAAAAATTAAATTAATTGTTGGAGGGGGTTCAGCTGTATTTTGAGAAAACTTTATCAATGAATTAATTACGAGATGATAAAGCGATACAAAAATCGTAGTAGATGTATTCCTATGGGGTATGATATACTTAGTGAGAGAGGACATTACATATGCTTATTATTTCATTAATTGAAAATTTACTGATAGAGGAGCTTGGAAATTACTTTAGAGGTATCTTTGGAAAAATGCGACTAAAGTGCTTTACAAAAAGGCTAAAGAATGAAATTGAATATTCAGTATTACAACAATATGGAAATGAAATATATTATCTTGATTTTGATCAATTTTTGATTGAACAGGATGTGCTAAACAAAATTATTAAAAATTTTCTTAATCAGGATATTCTACAATCAAAAACAATAAATCAATCAGTAGATTTTTATATCAAATTGTTTATTGAAAAATATCCTAAATATAAATTATATAATAGTAAAATAAAACAAATTCTTCAAAAATATTTTGAAATTATATTTAGACAACTCAATAAAATAGGGACTCCTGAATCGCAGGCACTGTGTCGGACTATTAGAGAGATTATCGATGGAATAGACAGGCAGTTGCAGCACATAACGTCTATTGTAGATGATAATAATGCGATGTTAAAACAGGTTGTAGATGGTAATTTTAGAATACGTTCTTATATTGAAACCTTGTTAACAACATTAGGTGATTCATTTGATCAGTCCAACTATTTTGAACGTAGTTTATTTCAAGATACCGAAGGTAGTAAGGAAAAAGATTCGTTAGATACCCTTTTACAATACCGTAAAGTTGTATTGAAAGGAGAAGCTGGATTTGGAAAAACATTTGAAATCTTTAAACTGATAAATCAGTTATGTGCAAAATATTCTAATTATCAATTAATTCCTGTATATGTTCCGTTAGTGGAGTACGTGGACGGTTTAGGAACATTATTCGAGATTATTCAATCGAAAATGGAGCCTTTTTGTGAAGGAAATTCTAAAGAGGCTATTAATCAGCTATTCGCTAATAATCAATTAGCACTGTTCTTCGATGGTATTGATGATATTATTGATGAGAGAAAGAGATTGAAATTTTTTTCTGAAGTCAATCAATTAATGACACAATATAAACAAAATTTTTTCTTTTTTACCACACGAAATAATCGTTATAAGAATGAGCTTGGGGAAGAAAAGAATTTCTTTCTAACGAATCTTACTGATGGTATGATTCAAAGTGATTTAATTAGACTTGGATGGTATAGTAATCTTCCTAAAGCATATCTTGAATTGTTTAGAAACCCTTTGTTTTATAAGATTGGTAAAACTGTTCTGGCTAATAGACAAAATAAGGAGTTGTTCAATAGAACCCAAATTTTTACAGAGTATTTTGAAAATAATTATCGCTACAAAAATAGTTATTCAGAATTATCCCTATATGAAACATTAAATCTTTTTGGCAAATTTTCTTACGAGCATTTTGATCGGTCTAGTTTTACATACAGTGAAGTAGATAAAATAATAAGTGCTTATCCAGTTTCTACACCAAATAAAAGAAATATAATTGATTATTTTATAAATTTTGGAATTTTTAGTACTTCAGATAGAATTAGTTTTTCTCATAAGCTATTTAAGGAGTTTTGTGCGGCATACTATATTACGAATAACCTAACAGTTTCATCAGATACTGAACTTCTTGAGAAGCTTATCTATAATGAAGAATGGCAAGAGGTAGTTATTTTTATCTCAGGATTATTTTCAACTATTGATGAGCAGGATAAATTTTTAGATTATGTTCTACAACATAACTTACCTCTTTATATTGAATGTGTTAACTCTAAAAATGATTTATTGAGGAATAATGGAAGAACTGATTTTTCCATAGAGAATCATGTGGAACGAATTTTATCGGAAATTCATACAACTTATACATTTATAGTAGAGAACTATTTTCATCCTATATCAGAGCAGTTTGAACCATTTATAACAGAAAATAAAGTGGATTCTAAAATCGGGATTACTGGAAGTATAGTAGAAAATAGTCTTTATTATTGGTTTGATATCGTGGATAAAAGTGTTCCAGATGTAAAAGTTGTCAGCTCTAATCTACTGAGTCAAGTGCGTCAAGAATATCAGGCTACAATATTTTTAAAAACCACTAGGATGGTTCAGCATAGTATAAACTTGGAGTTATCAGGATTTATAGGGGATAGTGGGCGAAAAATTGCAGTAGAGCTTATTAAAAGTAATTTGAAAGATATATTAGAAAAACAATCATTACCAGCAAGTAACTATATTTTATGTGAACTTTTAAAAGAAACCATAGATAGGTTATCTTGGCTTAAAGATATTGATGAAATCTCTTTGATGAGTAAAGAGGTTAGAAAAAGGATAGATGAAGCCCTTGAAGATTGTCCGGAAGTTTTAAGCTATACAACATCGGAAGGAGTAGAGTTGTTTAGTTTAAATAAATTGTTATCTATTTTACTACACTCTGGTGTGGATTATAGGAGTTCTATCATACCTGGTCGTGATAGAGAATATTCAGAATCAAATGGCTTAACAATGAACTTATATTCTACGAAAAGAAAAATAGAAATAGTTGAAACATTTTTTAATTTCGCTGAAGTGAGTTATCTGGAAATGGTGAAATATAACTTTCCTAAAATTTATAGATATTTTTCAAAGTTTCAAGATATGCCGTACAAATTACTTATCACTTACAAAGATGATGAAAGTAATCCGTGGATAGGATATTATCACGTAGCATATTCAGGAGATAAAAATTTAGTTGAAGTATCTCATAGTGATTCGTTTAAGAATTATGAAGGAGCATATGATGAAATAATACAAAGTTACAATTTGTTAAATAGAGTTCCTAAAGATATTTCTACTCATGAGAGTGCTTTCTCAAATCTTTTATTCTCAAGAAATATTAGTAAAAATACTCCATTAAGTGACTATGTCCATAAAGAGATAAAGAACAGTTTAGAGGAGATTTTCGGAAAATTTTAGTAGATTAGTGTTTATAAAGTGAGTCTAATTTGAGTGAGCATGGTGACTAAAGAAATTGTAATCTCGAAAATATTTTTGAAGCAGAATGAACTATCAATTTGAGTAAAAGTAAGAAGATTTATTAAATAGGTGTTAGCTTATGAATGATTATGATTTAAAAGATTTTGTAGGAAAGAATTTTGCTGATGAATTACCAGATGATGACTCTAAAATAATGATTCATTTTCATACTATGATACTTGAACTTGGATCAATAATTGCTGCACTTGAAATAATAAAAATTGTAAACAATGAGTGGCATGATAGAGTAGTGAAGTCATCTATTAGATATGATATAATACGAAATGTGACATATGAATCTTTGTTTTATAGAGTTGTCTTCGGTATAACTAAAATTTTTGATATCAGAGAAAAAAATGGTATTTTTAAGATTCTATCTAGGTTGAGACATAGTACCAAAGATAGATCTCTTTTATCAATTTTGAGTACCATTCAAGAGGGTATTGATAAAGAACAAAAAAATATTGATGAAATCAAATTGCTTCGCGACAAACTCTTGGCTCACTTAGATAAAGAGATGGTCTTTTCAACAGAAAGATTAGACATTGACATTCTATACTATTATTTTGAGGCGATAGAAATTAAGTCCATATATACAGCTTGTATCGAGTTATATAATACTTTATATGGAGATAATCAGCAACAAGTCGAACTTCCTAAAAGAGAAATAATTTTGAAAAGATTTTTTCTTGAAGAATAACTCGTATTGATTAGTTTTTTGTCTTCTTATACCGATAAATTTATAAAATACTTGACCTATCATTTTGAATTTGATTAATAAATTATCCATCTATAAGATAAAGTAGGTCAAATTAGTTTGACCTACTGATGACTAGTCTATTTTGTGGTGTTAATTGGTGTCAATTTTATCCAAATTTATGGATTTTAGTCCATTTTCATGGAAGTTTCAAACTGTAAGATGTTGATATAACGGGATTTATAAGGGTTGAGAATTCTTCGTTTTCAATAGCGAAATTCTCAAAACGTTAAGAACCAGCTACATTACAGCATTTACAACACTTCATGGTTCACACCATGGGGTGTTTTTTGTTACTTACTCAAGGTACTCAGGTTAAGTTTGTTTTTGTCGCATTTGTCGAAGTACTTACAGATTGGTCGTTCCGTGAGTAGCTGTGAAGCTGTGCACACAAAGAGCAGCACACCAACAAGTTCGGATAACATGTATATTAGAATCATCTCCCCACTTGCACTGCATGGTGAATGGGACTTAGATAATATACTATAAGATTAAGAAAAGAGGTAGTCTAACATCTGAGCTGCTCTTAATGACGACCATAGATGTTAGCGAAGAAATGTTAGCGAGAGAGCCCTCTGGTCTTCTTAGGCCCCTCTTGAAAGCCTTCTAATAGAGTAGCGGATTTATCCTAGCCACGTTCAGAAAAATCTATGTATGAGCAAATAGTCCATACCAAGGTTAGGGCAGAGGTCTCAACTTCACTGTATTGTGCAAGTAGCCTTCCCCTTTTGAATAAACAACAATAAATATATACACACTGAAAGCAAGTTGAATATTTTTGCTCCTACATCAGCTAGTCTGTGTTAAAATAGGAATAGCAAATTGAAAGAGAACGCTTACGAATGAAATCTTGGGTTGAGAATGTGATCATAAAAAAATACGAAGATCGGTCTGGTTTGACGGGTTTGAAACAGGGACCACTGGTGTGGACTGAGGTCTTTTTGCGCGAGGTCAATCGTCAGTCCAATACAGGGATTTTGCATTTTTGGCCCATGGACCAAACGGTCATTCTGGGGATGATGGACAGTCAGGTTGCCCAGCTGGACAGGGGCTTAGCCAGTATTGGTCGGGCGGGCTACAGTCCTATTATTCGGAGTTTGGGTGGTCTAGCTGTGGTAGCAGATGAGGGGATTTTAAATGTCACTCTGATTTTGCCCAATCCTTCTGGTCACAAGGTTGATTTGAGGGAATCCTATCAGGTCATGGTGGATTTGATTGCTCAGGCGCTTTCGGATTTTCCCTTCGATGTGGTCAGTGGTGAGGTGGCAACTTCCTACTGTCCTGGGACCTACGACCTTAGTATCAAGGGGCGGAAGTTTGCTGGATTGGCCCAGCGGATTTACCAAGAGGCTATTGCCATTTCTGCCTATATCAGTGTGTCAGGCAATCAAGTCAAACGTGGGCAAGTAGTGGCGGATTTTTATGCAGCAAGTTTTGCTCCGCAAGAAGTAGCGGACAGATTTCCGCAAGTAAATCCGAATTCGATGGCCAATCTGTCAGACTTGGTCGGTCAGGCTTTGACGGTGGAGGATATGAAAACACGAATTGAGCGTGTCTTGATTGAAAACGGGGCTTTTCTGACCACCTTTTATCCTTCGTCGGACAACATGGCTGATTTTATGGCGCTCGGAAAGACCATCAAGCAGTCTATGGAAAAATATGGTATCTAGGAGGAAGTATGGAAGCCTATCAAGCATTATTTGAAGCTCTGCCATTGCACCAAACCGTCCTAGCCAACCGTTTTGTCCTATCGCCCATGGTGACCAATTCCTCCACAGCAGATGGCTTGGTGACTCAGGATGATTTGGACTATGCGGAACGGCGGGCGGATGCGGCTCCCTTGCAAATCACAGGGGCGGCTTATGTGGACCCCAAGGGGCAGTTGTTTGAGTTTGGTTTTAGCGTGGCCAAGGATGAGGATGTTCCTGGTTTGCGAAAACTGGCCCAGGTCATGCAGTCCAAGGGGGCAAAGGCGATCTTGCAGCTGACCCATGCTGGTCGTTTTTCCAGCCATACCCTTCAGCGGGACAAGCTGGTCTATGGTCCCAGTCCCATGAAGCTCCATGCACCCTTTCCCCATGAGGTGAAAGAGTTGACTATAGCAGAGCTGGAAGAGCTGGTTGAGGCCTATGGTCAGGCGACGCGGCGAGCTATTGAAGCGGGTTTTGCGGGAGTGGAGATTTCTTCTGCCCAGCGCTTGCTGATTCAGACCTTCTTTTCGACTTTTTCCAATCAGCGTCAGGACCGCTATGGCTGTCAAAACTTGGAAAATCGTTCCCGTTTTGGTTTAGAAGTCTTGCGGAAGGTTCAGGAAGTGATTGACCAGTTGGCGCCAGCTGACTTTATCCTCGGTTTTCGGGCAACGCCTGAAGAAACAAGAGGAGCCAGTATCGGCTATTCTATCGAGGAATTTTTACAGTTCATGGACATGGCTTTGGATGTTGCAAGGATTGACTACCTAGCCATCGCTTCATGGGGACATGATGTCTTTCGCAATCAGGTTCGAGGAGCTGGGCGTCATCAGGGGTGCTTGGTCAATCAGGTGGTTCATGATGCCTTAAAGGATAGGCTGGTGGTTATGGCGACAGGGGGAATCAATTCGGCGGAGAAGGCTATTGAGGCCTTGGAGCATGCGGATATGGTTGGTCTATCAACACCTTTTATCACCGATCCTGAGTTTGTCCACAAGATCGCGGCCGGCAAACCAGAAGAGATTCAACTTCGGATCAAGTCAGAAGACCTGTCCAAGCTGGCTATTCCCCAGGCTTCTTTCAAGGATATTGTTCCCTTGATGGACTATGGGGAGTCGTTGCCGAGGGAATCGCGAGAGGTTTTCCGTAGCCTAGAAAAACACTACGAGGAGGAAAGGTATGAAGATTAGTCTCTTGGACTATGGGCTTTTGGATGAGGGCCGGACCTATCAGGAGGCCTGGCAGGATAGTTTGGCGCTGGTGCAGGCGGCGGATCGCTTGGGCTACCATCGGTTTTGGTTGGCGGAGCACCACAATGTCCATGCCCTGACCATCGGCAGTCCCGAGGTCGTGATTCCTTACTTGGCCAGTCGGACCCAGCGGATTCATCTGGGTTCGGGCGGCATCATGGGCTTGCATTATTCGCCTTATAAAATAGCAGAGCTGGCAGCCAGTTTGGAAACTCTGTTTCCAGGTCGGGTGGACATCGGCTTGGGAAATTCTACCGGAACGGCTCTGGTTAAAGAGCACATGCGTAGCCAGTTTCAACCCAGTCAATTTGACAAATGGATCCAGCAGTTTACAGGCTATCTGACAGGAAGAGATGAAGTCATTGGTCTGTCGCCCAAGCTGGCAAGCTACCCAGAAATCTTCACCTTGGGGATGGGTGGGCAGTCCATGGCTCTGTCTGCTAAGGAGGGCTTGGGCTATGTCTTTGGTAGCTTCCCTTACATTCCCCATGATCCTGTGGAAACAGCTGGAAAATTGGCTCAGGATTACCGTAGGGAGTTTCAGCCGTCAGACATCATGGCGCAACCGCATTTTGCCCTGGCCCTCTTTGTAGTGATTGCGGAAACCAGTCAGGAGGCAGAAAATCTGGCAAAATCGCTAGATATTTGGATGTTGGGCAAGCAAGATTTTAATGAATTTACCCATTTTCCAAGCCTAGCCACCTATCAGGCCTATGATCTGACGGAGCAGGATAGGGAAAGAATTGCCCAGCACCGCAGTCGGATGATTATTGGCAATCCAGCAGAAGTCAAGGAGCAACTTGAAAGACTGGTTGCAGCTTGTCAGCCAGACGAACTCCTCTTTATCCCCTTGGTTTCAGGGATTGATAACCGCTTGAAAGCCATCGAATTACTAGCACAAATTGTAGAAAGTGAGACACTATGAAAAAAATTGCCAACTACCTCTGGGTAGAAAAAGAAGATGCTATTTACACTATTCGTATGACAGCAGAGTTGCAGGATGATGTCGGTACACTTGGTTTTGTTATTTTTTCCGACAAGGAAGTCTTAGAAGTCAATGATGAGATTCTCAATCTCGAAGCCTCAAAAACAGTTATGGCTATCCTGACCCCTATTGCAGGTCGGGTGGTAGAGCGCAATACGGCTGCTCTGGAACAACCAACCTTGCTCAATTCGGAAAAACCAGAAGAAAACTGGTTGATTCGCTTAACCGATGTGTCTGAAGAAGCCTTTTTAGCACTTGAAGATGCTTAAGGAAGAGATGCTAGACTTGCTGGGGTCTATGATTGCCATCTTGAAGACTGAGAATGGTGATCTACAGTCAGCGGAGCTTGAATTGACTAGTCTTGAAGAAGCTATTCCGATTTGGAGAGGTTTGGTCAATCAACGACCAGCGGGACCGATTGGGGCGGACTATCTGGTAGCGGAGGAGGCCTTTCTAGCAGCCTATCATGAGGAACATATGCAGGATGTGTCAGTCTGTCAGCCGACGAGCGACCCTCAGATTTTTCTCTATCCAGGAGATTTGTGTCATTTGCAGGTTGATGCAGTGGTCAACGCTGCCAATAGTCAGATGCTGGGCTGTTTTATCCCCAACCACGCCTGTCTGGACAATGCCCTCCATACCTTTGCTGGTTTGGAGTTACGCCAGTTTTGTGCCAAGAAAATGGAAGACCAAGGTCTTCCAGCAGCAGTTGGCAAGGTCATGGTGACACCTGGTTTTCACCTGCCAGCTGGTTTGGTCTTTCACACGGTGGGACCCTTTATCCCAGAAGGTAAGCCAGTTTCGGCTATTCGGAGAGGGCTCTTGGAGCAGTGCTACCTGTCCTGTTTAGAGGAGGCTCAGGCGCGTGGTCTTAAAGCAATCGCCTTTCCAGCTCTATCAACAGGGGAATTTGGCTATCCCAAGGACCAGGCGGCGGAAGTGGCAGTTCGAACTGTCCGCAAGTGGCTGACGGAAACAACCTATCCCCTAAAGGTCATTTTTTCGACCTATACGGTGGAAGACTAGAGCTACTATACAGCCTTATTAGGAGAAAAGGAGGATGTCCATGTGGCAGACGCTTAAACAAGAAGAAAAAACTCAGGCGGAGCTGCTTGCAGGTTTGCTGGCTGAAGCTGATGCGGTGGTGGTGGGCATTGGAGCAGGCATGTCTGCGGCGGATGGCTTTACCTACATCGGTCCACGTTTTGAAACAGCCTTTCCAGATTTTATCGCCAAGTACGGCTTTTTGGATATGTTGCAGGCTAGCCTTTTTGACTTTGAAAGCACGGAGGAATATTGGGCCTTTCAGAGCCGCTTTGTTGCCCTTAATTATCTGGACCAGCCTGTTGGTGCCTCCTATATCCATTTGCGGGAGCTTTTAGAAACCAAGCCCTATCACATCATCACCACCAATGCAGACAATGCCTTTTGGGTTGCCGACTACGATAGGAATAAGGTTTTCCACATTCAAGGGGAATACGGTCTCTGGCAATGCAGTCGCCATTGCCATGACCAGACCTATCGAGATGATGCCCTCATTCGTCGGATGATAGCAGAGCAGGAGGATATGAAGATTCCCTATGACCTAATTCCGCGTTGTCCAGTCTGTGATGCCCCTTTCGAGATTAACAAACGCAATGCCGAAAAGGGCATGGTTGAATCGCCAGATTTCTTTGCCCAAAAAGCTCGCTACGATGCCTTTTTAGAAGAGCATCAAACAGGTAAGGTCCTCTATCTGGAAATCGGGATTGGCTTTACCACGCCTCAGTTTATCAAGACTCCCTTCCAGACACGAGTCCAGCAAAATCCCCAGGCCCTCTATGTCTGTCTTAATCAAAAACACTATCGCCTACCTCTGCCTATTAGGGAACGAAGTTTGACCCTGGCAGAAGACGGTGCCCAATTATTAAAAGAAACCCATAAAATTTATTTTAAAGGAGAAAAACATGTATCTAATAGAACCAATTCGTAACGGCCAATATGTCAGCGATGGAGCAGTTGCTCTAGCTATGCAGGTCTATGTTCAGCAAAATGTCTTCTTGGATGATGATATTCTCTTTCCCTATTACTGTGACCCCAAGGTAGAGATTGGCAAGTTCCAAAATGCCTTGGTCGAAATCAATGAAGACTACCTCAAAGAGAACAATATCCTTTTGGTTCGTCGGGATACAGGTGGCGGTGCCATCTATGTGGATAAGGGTTCTGTCAATGTCTGCTATTTAATTCAAGATAACGGGATTTTTGGAGATTTCAAACGTGCCTACCAGCCTGCTATCAAGGCCCTACATGAGTTGGGAGCTGTTGAGGTAGAGCAAACAGGCCGCAATGACCTGGTGATTGAAGGGAAAAAGGTGTCAGGTGCAGCCATGACCATCAGCAACAACCGTGTCTATGGTGGCTACTCTCTCCTTTTGGATATTGACGAAGAAGCCATGTCCAAGGTCCTCAATCCCAACAAGAAAAAGATTGAATCAAAAGGTATCAAGTCTGTCAAAAGCCGTGTGGGTACCATCCGTCCATACTTGGCAGAAGAATACCAGTCTGTCACAACAGAGGAATTTAAGAACCTCATTACTTGCAAGTTATTGGGCATTGAGTCCATCGACCAGGCAAAACGCTATGTCTTGACTGAGGAAGACTGGGCAGCTATTGACAAGTTGGTGGCAGACAAGTATAAGAACTGGGAATGGAACTACGGTAATTCGCCACAGTATAGCTACCACCGTGATGGTCGTTTTGCTGGTGGAACAGTGGATATTCACCTCGAAGTTGAAAAAGGCCGCATTGCCAAATGCCGTATTTACGGAGATTTCTTTGCCAAGGGCAATATTGACGAAGTCGAAAACAAGCTAATCGGCACGCGTTTGCTCGAAGATGATCTTCAAGCAGCCTTGGCGGATTTGGACATGGCGCATTATTTCGGGAAGATTAGTGCGGAAGAGTTGGTCGGCTTGATGCTGAGCGAAGGATAAAAGCAGAAATAGAGGTCCCTATGGAATGGAAAGATGCGACAGCCATGGCTCAGGCTGTCAATCAGAAACAGGTTTCTGCCAAGGAATTGGTGCAAGAAACGATTGACAGAATAGAAAATCTCAATCCCACCCTCAATGCGGTTGTCAGCAAGCAATATGAAGAAGCCATGAAAGAAGCAGAAAAAGAAGACTATCTGGGCAAGCCATTTGCAGGGGTTCCCTTCTTGCTCAAGGATTTGGGGCAAAATGAAAAGGGGCAACCATCTTCTGCAGGTTCTGGCCTGCTTGCTGGTCGACCAGCAGGCCATACCGATACCTATGTCCAACGCTTGAAGGACTTGGGTTTCATCATTGTCGGTCGAACCAACACACCGGAGTTCGGCTTTAAAAATATCTCAGACGCCAGCCTGCATGGTCCTGTCAATCTTCCCTTGGATCCTAGTCGTAATGCCGGTGGATCAAGTGGTGGTGCAGCTGCAGCACTAGCTTCAGGCATGGTTTCTATTGCCGCTGCATCTGATGGTGGTGGGTCTATTCGTATCCCAGCCTCCTTCAATGGCTTGATTGGGCTTAAAACCAGTCGTGGTCGGATTCCAGTTGGACCTAAGTCCTATCGTGGCTGGCAGGGGGCATCTGTCAATTTTGCCCTGACCAAGTCTGTCCGAGACACCCAGCGCCTGCTCTATCATTTCCAGGACTATCAGCTAGAAGCTCCCTTTCCCCTTGCCAAGCTGAGCGAGGAGGAGGTTTTTGGAAAAGGTTCACGCCCCCTTAAAATCGCCTACTATACCAAATCTCCAGTAGGGAGCAAGGTCAGTTCTGAAGCGGTAGAAGCGGTTCAAAAAGCCTGTCATGACTTGGCAAATTTGGGGCATGAAGTGGTGGAATTATCAGAGTATCCTCTGGATGGAGTGGCCCTAATGAAATCCTTCTACCTGATGAACAGCGTGGATACGGCCCAGATGTTTGACGATATCGAAGCAGCTTTTGGGCGTCAGATGACCCTGGATGACATGGAAGTTATGTCCTGGGCTATTTACCAAAGCGGGCAAACCATTCCGGCCAAATTGCACTCCAAGGCCCTCTTGGACTGGGACCAGTTTGGAGCCAGAATGGCACATTTTCATGAGGAATACGACTTGCTCCTGACGCCGACAGTGGCTGATGTAGCGCCCAAGCATGGGCAATTTGACCTATCAGCAGATTTGCTGGACCGCCTCAAGCAGACCCAGAACTATTCCATGGAAGAGCAGCAGGACTTGATCTGGCAAATGTTCGAGGACAGCCTAGCCCTAACTCCCTTTACGCAGCAGGCCAATATTTGTGGTCAGCCAGCAATTTCTCTGCCAACTTATGTGCGGGCTGACGGATTGCCGATTGGTATCCAATTGACAGCAGCCAAGGGACGAGAGGATTTACTCTTGCAGTTGGCAGACCAGATGGAAGCGGCAGGTTTACTCAACTTGTAAGGGAATTCATTTTTCAGATAAAATACTTGCCAAATCTCTTTAAAAGTGTTACCCTATAAAAGTTGGTGGGTTAACACCGAGAAAAAGAAAAAAGAGAAGCCTAAGCTTCCAAAGGAGATTAGAACCTATGTTGAAAAAATTGTTGGCATCAGCCCTGCTTGTTTCATCAATTACTCTTGCAGCTTGTTCAAATACTTCAACAAGCACAGAAAGCTCTTCTTCAGCTAGCCAAACCCAGTGGGAAAAAGTACAAGAAGCAGGTGTCTTGAAAGTTGCTACACCAGGAACCCTCTTCCCAACTTCTTACTACAACGATGCCAAAGAATTGGTCGGTTATGAAATTGACATGATCAATGAAATTGGTAAGCGTTTGAAACTAGAAATTGAATACCAAGAAATCGGTGTGGCAGAAGCCTTTACAGCGGTTGACAGTGGTAAGGTAGATATTTCTGTTAACAACTTTGACATGACCGAAGCTCGTAAGGAAAAGTATAACTTCTCTATCCCTTACAAGTATTCAGTTGGTGGTTATATCGTCCGTGAAGATGGTTCATCAGGGATCGAAGCAGCTGACTTGAGCGACTGGACTGGCAAGAAAGCTGGTGGTGGCGCAGGTACTCAGTACATGAAAATTGCTGAAAAGCAAGGTGCGGAGCCAGTTATCTATGACAACGTAACCAACGATGTTTACTTGCGTGATGTATCAACAGGTCGTACAGATTTCATTCCAAACGACTACTTTACACAGGTAATGGCTATTAAATGGGCTAAGGCTAATTTCCCAGACATCAAAGTGAAGATGGGTGCAGCTCAGTACAACCCAACTGAACAAGGGATTGTCATGAGCAAGGCTGATACAAGCTTGAAAGAAAAAATTGACGAAGCTCTTGAAGCAATGAAAGCTGATGGTACCTTGAAAGCTATTTCTGAGAAATACTATGCAGGACAAGACCTATCAGTACCAGTTGAAAATGCTGATAAATTGCCAGTTATCGAAGTTGAATAAGACTTGGTAAGAAATTAAATTGTATGTTGTATAGACTTTGTCAGTTAAAGACTGGCAAGGTCTATCTGGTTTTTAGGAAAGAGGAGAAGATATGGAAATCAACTGGCAGGCAGTTTTTAATGCAGAGATTGCGAAGGAAGCCGTTCCGCAGATTTTGGAAGGCTTACCTTACACTCTTTCTCTGTCTTTAATTGGCTTTGCCTTGGGGACCTTTTGCGGTTTCTTTGTAGCTCTGATGCGTATGTCTAAGATTGGTCCCTTACGTTGGCTGGCCATGACTCACATTTCTCTCATGAGGGGTATTCCTCTCATGGTTCTCCTCTTTTTCATCTATTTTGGCTTGCCTTTCATGGGGCTACAGCTTGATGCTATTTCGGCTTCCATCATTGCTTTTACATCCATGTCCAGTGCCTATATTTCTGAAATTATTCGTGCATCTCTTTCAGCCATTGATAAGGGACAGTGGGAGGCGGCGCGTTCCTTGGGCTTGCGGACCAATGTGATTTATCGAAAAATCATCATTCCCCAAGCCTTCCGAATTGCCCTACCGCCTCTTAGCAATGTGCTTTTGGACATGGTTAAAAGTACATCTCTGACAGCTATGATTACAGTGCCAGAGATTTTCAATAAGGCCAAAATAGTCGGTGGAGCCAAGTCCGACTACATGACAGTTTATATCTGTGTAGCCCTCATTTATTGGGTGATCTGTACACTATATGCTGTCGGTCAAGTACACTTGGAAAAACGATTGGCGACTTATTAAAAAATTCCTCGGTTCTTTTGAATCGAGGAATTTTATTTAATTATTTAAAGTACAAGAGTCTCAACCCATTCAAAATCACCAAAATGGTAGATCCTTCGTGTCCGACTACCCCGAGTGGCAGATTGATAGACTGGAAGAGATTGGAAATGATAAGAAGGGCAATGACAGACAGGGCAAAGACGATATTTTGCTTAATGATGCCCCGCATTTTCTTAGACAGGCGGATAGAGTAAGGAATTCTCGTCAGGTCCTCCATGAGCACGATGTCGGCCGACTCCATAGCGATGTCCGTACCGCTTCCCATGGCATAGCTGACATTGGCTTGAGCAAGGGCAGGAGCATCGTTGATACCGTCCCCCACCATACCGACAGACGCAAACTCGGTTTGCAGTTCTTGGATAACAGCAGCCTTATCCGTCGGCAGACAGTTGGCAATGACCCGATCAATGCCGACCTGACTCGCTACGTAACGAGCCGTCTTTTCTTGGTCACCTGTCAAGAGAATGGGTGTCACTCCCATCTCTTTCAGCTGAGAGATAAGGAGTTTACTCTCTGGCTTCAAACTATCTTCCACCATAAAAATCGCCACAAGGACATCATTTTGGCTGACATAGACCAGGGTTTTCCCAGTACTTTCTGCCTCATCGATTTGTGCCCTCAAGTCCGCAGACAGCGGACTCACTAAACTATTTACCACAAAATCCGCCTTACCGATTTTCCAGCTGTCGCCTTGATAGCGGGCTACCAAGCCTTTACCGGTCACGTCTTCTAGGCTTTGGAGGGCAATAGCAGAGCTGTCAGCCGTATAGGTCATGAGAGCCTGTGCAATCGGGTGGCTAGATTGTTTTTCAACTGCTTGAACGACTTCCTTGATTAGCTTTTCATCGCCAAGATAGGTTGCCCCTATAACCTCAGGTTTACCAATGGTTAGGGTACCCGTCTTGTCAAAGACGATTGCTTCTAGATTGGCGATATTATCCGCAATGTCACCGCCCTTGATAATCATGCCCTTGCGTGCCGCACGGCTGATGGCAGAAAGTGTTGCCGGTGAAGAAGAAGCTACGAGGGCACAAGGAGAAGCGATGGTCAAGAGAATCATGCCACGGTAGAAGGCGGTCAACCAGTCCCAACCTAAAGCAAAATGAGCAAAGAGAATGAAGAGCGGTACCACCACCAAGACAACTTTGACATAGGTATCTTCCATGTTTTCAATGAAAGTAGCAGTTTTTGATTTGGATTCTTGGGCATTTTCGACCATCTGGACGATTTTATCGAAGAGGGCATCTCCTTTCTCAGCCGTAACTTGTACGGTCACAGTTGGCCCTTGGTTAATGGTTCCGCCGATAACAGCCGAACCTGCTATTTTTTCCGCAGGCAGAGGCTCGCCTGTAATCATAGATTCGTCAAAGATGGATTGCTGGCTGATGAGGGTGGCATCCAGTGGCACCGTGTCCCCCTTCCGAACTTGCAGGAGGTCACCGACGCGAATGATTGCCGTGTCCAAAACGGTGATGTCGCCATTTTCTTCAATTTTACGAGCAGTTGGAGGTGTCATGTTCATCAGAGCTGCAATCGCATTCTTGCTTTTTTCCATGGCCAATTCTTCCAGCGTAGAAGAAAGGGAGAAAATGAAGATGAGCAGGGCTCCTTCCATCCAGTAGCCGATGAGGCCAGATCCGATAGCCGCCAAAATCATGAGCAGGTCAACAGACAGGTGTTTGTCAACGAACAATTCTGTCAGTCCTTCCTTGGCTGACTGGTAGCCTCCGATGACAAAGGCTGAAATGAAGAGGAAGGGTGCCCATCCTTGCCCGGTCTGTAGCAGGATTATCCCTACCAGGATAAATACTAGGCAGACAGAAGTCGTGATAATGTGACTATTTTGTTTAAATTGTTGTGTTAGAGTCATAAATCATTCCTCGAAATATCTTTTTATATTTTAATTATAACAATTATAAATAAAATGTCAAGTTTAATTGTAATAATTCTAAATAAGAGTTTTCAGACAATTCCAAGGAAAGAAAAAAGAGCGAAATATTTCGCTCTGCTATTTTATGACTTATTAGATTGGCAATCAGGACAGATACCATAGATAGCTAGGACCTCTTTTGTGACCTTGTAACCTGTCTGGTCTTGGGCTTCTTTTTTCAGACTAGGTAGTTCGATATCCATAAAATCTGTAATTTTTCCACACACTTCACAAATGATATTGAGGTGATCATGACCCATAAAGTCATAATAGGTCGTATTATCATTGGTTCGTTTGATTTCTGTTACAAATCCTTCTTCCAACAGAAGTTTCAGGTTGTTGTAAACAGTTGCTAGGCTCATTCCTGGATAGTCTGGTAGAAGATCTTGGTAAATCATCTCAGCACTCGGGTGGTCATCGCTTTCTATGATGTAGGCTACAACAGCCTTACGAGTCGAAGTGATACGCACTCCTTTTTCCTTAAGGTGCTGGATGACGTGGTCGAAATCCGCTTGATGGTCACTACTATGATGGTGGGTCATGCTTCCCTCCTTTCTACGATGTAATAATAACAATTCTAAATTTCAATTCCTATTTTCATTATAGTGTATTTTCTTAGCTCTGTCAATCTAATAGGAGGTTGAACATCTGCACTAGGACAGTTGTTGTTTTATAGGCTTGTTTTTCTAAGTTTGCTTGTGCTACAATCAGAACATGACACGATATAAGGCAATTATTTCCTACGACGGCCATGACTTTTCTGGTTTTCAGCGCCAGCCCCATGCCCGTACCGTTCAGGAAGAAATCGAAAAAACACTAGTAAGACTAAACAGTGGCCAGCCGGTGACAGTGCATGGTGCAGGTCGGACAGACGCAGGAGTGCACGCTTATGGTCAGGTGATTCACTTTGACTTGGCTGGCAGTCGAGATGCTGAGAAGCTCCGCTTTGCCCTGGATACTCAAACACCTGAGGATATTGATGTGGTCAGTGTGGAGCAGGTAGCGGATGATTTTCATTGCCGCTATGCCAAGCACAGCAAGACCTATGAGTTTTTGGTGGATATTGGGAGGCCTAAGAATCCCATGATGCGGCACTATGCGACCTTTTATCCTTATGATTTGGATTTGAGCTTGATAGAAGAAGCCATTCAGGACTTGGTGGGGACCCATGATTTTACAGGCTTTACGGCTTCAGGGACCTCGGTTGAGGACAAGGTGCGGACCATCACGGCGGCGACTATGGAATACGACCAGCGGCGGCAGTTTCTGATTTTTACCTTTTCAGGCAACGGTTTTTTATACAAGCAGGTGCGGAATATGGTCGGGACCTTACTGAAAATTGGCAATGGTCGCATGCCTGTTGGGCAGATCAAGCGGATTTTGGCAGAAAAGGATCGTGGTTTGGCGGGTCCGACTGCGGCAGGCAACGGCCTCTATCTAAAGGAGATTATCTATGAAGACTAAGTATATTTTAGCGCTTTCGGGCAATGATATTTTCAGTGGTGGTGGGCTCCATGCAGACCTGACCACCTACACGGTTCATGGCCTGCATGGCTTTGTGGCGGTGACCTGCTTGACAGCTCTGACCGACAAGGGTTTTGAGGTCATTCCGACAGATGCAGCGGTATTTGCCCAGCAGCTGGCTAGTTTGAAGGATGTGCCCTTTTCTGCGATTAAGATCGGCTTGCTTCCGACGGTGGACATAGCAGAGCAGGCTTTGGAGTTTATCAAGGCTCACCAGGATATTCCTGTGGTACTGGATCCGGTCTTGGTCTGCAAGGAAACGCACGATACCGAGGTCAGCCAGTTGCGAGATGAACTCTTGAAGTTTCTTCCCTATGTCAGCATTATCACGCCAAATCTGGCAGAAGCTCAGCTATTGCTCCAAAAAGACATCCAAACGGTGGAGGAGATGAAGCAGGCGGCAGTGGCCTTGTATGACTTGGGAGCCAAGTCAGTGGTCATCAAGGGCGGCAATCGTCTGGGTAGCTCAGAGGCGGTCGATGTTTACTATGACGGACAGGAAGTGGTGGTGCTGGAGTCGCCTATGCTGTCAGAAAACAATGTAGGGGCAGGCTGTACCTTTGCGTCCAGCATTGCCAGTCAGCTTTTGCTGGGTCAAGATCCTTTAGAGGCAGTCAGACTATCCAAGGACTTTGTCCATGCGGCTATTTCAAATTCAGATCAATATGGGGTAATTCAATATGAGAAATAAAAAAACACAAGAATTAGTATTATTAGCTATCTTAACAGCCTTGACCCTGGTCTTGGCCCATGTTCATATGCCGACCCTATCCGGCTTTGTCACACTTTTGGATGTGGGAGTTTACTTTACAGCCTTTTACTTGGGCAAGAAAGAAGGAGCTATTGTCGGTGGTTTGGCAGGGCTCTTGATAGATTTCTTGCTGGGCTATCCCCAGTGGGCCTTCTTTAGCTTGGTCTTCCACGGGGCTCAGGGTTATTTTGCGGGTTGGACAGGCAAGAAACGGATTCTCGGTTTAGTCTTGGCGACGCTCTCTATGGTTGGGGGTTACTACCTGGCATCTCGGATTTATTTTAACGACCTCAAAGCCATTGAAAGTGTTTTTGGCAATAGCATGCAAAACTTTGTCGGGATGGGTTTAGGGTTTGCAGTGGCTAAATTAGTTGAGAAAAGCGGTGCTATTAACTATGTCACTCGATAAAATCAAAGTTCAAACCCAGCAAGTTATCGAAGAGGTCCTAGAACTCAGCAATCTTCAAAAGGGGCAGATATTTGTTCTAGGTTTGTCTTCTAGTGAGGTCATCGGTGGGCATATTGGAAAAAATTCCAGTCTGGAAGTTGGTGAGGTGGTTGTTGAAACCATCTTGGAAATCCTGGAGCCAAAAGGTATCTATCTAGCTGTCCAAGGCTGTGAACATCTCAATCGTGCCTTGGTGGTGGAGCGTGAATTGGCTATTCAGAAAGACCTGGAAATTGTCAATGTCTTACCCACCCTGCATGCAGGTGGTTCTGGACAGTTGGCGGCCTTCAAGTATATGAAGGACCCGGTGGAAGTCGAGTTTATCACTGCTCAGGCTGGTGTAGACATCGGCGACACAGCTATTGGCATGCACATCAAGCACGTCCAAGTTCCGATCAGACCTAGCCTGCGTGAGATTGGTCAGGCTCATGTCACCGCCCTTGCCAGTCGCCCAAAACTAATCGGTGGCGCTCGTGCGGCTTATCAGGAAGATACCATACGGAAGAATTAGGAGGCTGGGAAAAATTCCTGGCCTCCTTAGTTTTTTTCAATAGTTAAACTTGATGCAGTGGTTGAGTGGCTTTAACAGTCCAGTGGACTGTTAAAGGTTGGAGATAAGATTTGCACAGCAAATCTCAGCAATTCGTGTTTTACACTCCAAATCTGGCCTTTACGGCTGACGCGAACAAAATTCGCTCTATTCCCAACCTCCAAAGGTTCCCCAAACCTTTGGAGCTGTGCGGGGGTGGGACGATAAAATCGAACCCTGCGGGTTACCGATTTTTCTCCCACTCCCTTTTTTGAGCCAAATCCTTGCCAAGAGGTCTGGCTTATGCTAAACTTGTTCCTGTAAATGATACAAGAACAAAAAGGGGAAAACATGACAAAAGGATACCAACAACGATTCTCACTGTCCATTTTATTATGGATGCGTCAGGATAAAGTACGCCAAGCAGGAATGGACTACTGGAGTGGCGGTCATGCACAGATTATCGCGGCTTCACCGGGTCTATTAGAATACCGCCAGCAACATTTGAGTGATACAGAACATAGTTTTTGGCCGAAAGCGACAGGCTTGGAAACGGCTATTCCTGAAGACCGTCGGATTGATGGCATTGCGGAAGTAACCTATCAAAAGTTATTGGCACCAATAGGCGGTCGCCGTCAGACTGCTCTTGCCTTTGAAGATGAGGTCAATGTTTTCCGTCGGACCTTGATGCACATGGGCTTCCCATATTCATCACGTTGGTACCATACTAGTACTCAGGCCCAAACCCAACTGCGTGATGTCCTTTATTTCCGTCGCAAAGATGGTGTGAAGAGCGGTAGCTTCAAAAAATTTGTTCAAGATGGACTAGCCAGTCAACTGGCGACAATCTCTGGGGTAACGGAAGTACGGACACAGGTCTATCTTCCTTGGAATAAAGCGACTTGGAATACCCCAAATGTTGCCCATGACAATCCTAAAGAAGACCATCTTCATGCCTCCATCATCCTAGGTTTTGCGGATCAGGCGGCAAGAGAGACCTTCTATGCCAACCTAGCTCCGCAGTTGAATGCAGAAGTGGTGCAATACGCCTCCGCAGTCCACGTCTATCATATAGAAAAAACCTTGCCTTTCGTCCTAAATGGCAAACGCATGTAAGACAAGCAACTTCTTGGTCGCATGCTTTATTTTTAAAAAAATCAAGCAAAAGACTTGCCAAGAGGTCTGGCTTATGATAAACTTGTTCTTGTAAATGATACAAGAACAGAAAGGAAACCAGATGGATACAAAGTTTTCAGTAGCCCTTCATATTCTGACCATGATCAGTGAGAGTAAGGAAATACTTAGCTCGCAAGCCTTGGCTGAGAGCGTTGGCACCAATGCCAGCTACATCCGCAAGGTGATTGCACTTTTGAAAAATGCAGGCTTAATCACTTCGCACCAAGGACGATCAGGCTACCAATTGAGCAAGTCCCCTAAGGAAATTAGCTTATTGGAAATCTACCTTGCGACGCAAGAAGTGGAGCATATTCGCCTATTTCAGATACACCAGAATGCCAATCTTACTTGTCCAGTTGGGCAGCATATAGAAGGCGCAATGGTTCCCATCTTTTCCAGTGTTGAACAAGAACTGGAACATCAACTCAGTCGTCAATCCTTAGATAATGTGATTGATAATCTCTATCAATCCGCACAAGTAACCCGAATCTGACCTCGGTCAGATTTTATAAAGTCAAACATAGACCTGTAAGTGATACAGGAACAAATTAAAGAATAGAAAAGAGAAGAGCATGAAAGCAGCACAACACACATCTTATAACAAAAACAATATCACCCTTAACCTTACAGAAATTGCTAAACCACAAATTAAGCCTAACCAAGTCCTTGTCAAAGTGACCGCAGCAGGCGTTAATCCATTGGACAACATGATCTCACGCGGAGATGTGAAATTGATTGTTCCTTACAAATTACCACAAACGGCTGGAAATGAAGTAGTTGGTTTGGTTGAAGAAGTCGGTGCAACTGTAACCAACTTTGCAGCAGGTGACCGTGTCTTCGGTCGTCTTCCGCTTGATAGTATCGGTGCTTTCGCTGAGTATGTAGCGGTTGACGCTCAAGCTCTTGCTAAGGTTCCTGCCTACTTGACAGATGAAGAAGCGGCTGCTGTTCCTTTGACAGCCTTGACCATCATGCAGGCCCTTGATCTCATGGGTGCTGAGGCAGGCAAGACTATCTTCATCTCAGGTGGAACTGGTGGTGTCGGAGGGATGGCCATTCCGATTGCCAAAGCCAAGGGCTTGACCGTCATTACTAATGGTGATGGGGCAAGTGCAGAGCGAGTGTTGTCACTGGGTGCAGACCAGTTTCTCGATTACAAGACAGAAGATTACACCAAAACACTTAGCGATGTTGACTACGTCTTGGATACACTTGGTGGTGCAGAAACGGAAAAACAAATGTCCATCATGAAAAAAGGTGGACAGCTGGTTTCCCTTCGTGCCATGCCAAATGGTGAATTTGCTAAACGCATGAATTTGCCAAAATGGAAACAAATCTTGTTTGGCCTAGCTGGTCGTTCATTTGACAAAATGGCTAAAAAATACGGTGTTCACTACCATTTCATTTTCGTAGAGAGCAATGGTCGCCAACTGCAAGAAGTAGCAGACATTTTCAGCAAGCTCGAAATTAAACCGTCTATCGATACTGTTTATCCATTTGAAGAAGTCAACGCAGCACTTGATAAGGTTGCCAACGGTCGTTCACGCGGAAAAACAGTCCTCAGTTTCAACTAAAACAATAGAATATACAAGGAAAAATCATGTCATATATTACAACCAAAAACCAATACATCACTGTTTCAAACAATAAAATCGCCTATCGTGAGCTCAGCAAGGGCAAGTCGGACCTTCCTTTGGTCATGCTGGTTCACCTAGCAGCGACCTTGGACAACTGGGATCCAAAATTGCTGGATTTGCTGGCTGAACAGCACCATGTGATTGTCCTAGACCTTCCTGGCGTAGGAGCTAGTCAGGGCAAGGTGGCTCCGACTATTCCAGGAATGGCTGAGCAGGCTGTTTCCATTATCAAGGCTTTGGGTCATGAGAAAATCAATTTGCTGGGTCTGTCTATGGGTGGTTTTATTGCTCAAGAAATCGTTCGTCTGGATAGTCAGCTGGTCAAACGTTTGATTTTAGCAGGTACAGGTCCCCGTGGTGGTTTTGAAGTTGATAAGGTGACTGGAAAAACCTTCCGTTATATGCTGAAGGCTGGTTTAGAGCGTGTGGATCCAAAACGCTACATTTTCTACAATCATGATGAAGCAGGTCGTTTGGAGGCAGAAAAAGTCTTGGGTCGTATGGGGCAAAGAAGTGCTGCTCATGCAGACAAGGACATGAATGTTCCAGGATTTTTGACCCAGCTGAAAGCTATCAAACGCTGGGGAAGAGAGCCGCAAGATGATATGACCTTTATTACCCAACCAACTCTGATCGTCAACGGGGATAAGGATATGCAGGTTCCAACAGAAAATTCTTATACCATGCATGAGAAAATCAAAAATAGCCAACTGATCATCTATCCAAATGCAGGTCACGGCTCTATCTTCCAAAATGCAGAGGATTTTTCGAAAGCCTTACTAGCCTTTTTGGAGGAAAGCAATGCCTAAAACCATTTTAATCACAGGATCGACGGATGGAATCGGCAAACACCTAGCCATGAAACTAGCTAGTGAAGGTTATGAAGTAATCTTGCACGGGCGAAATAGCGAAAAGGACTTAAATTGTCATCTTTTCACAATGACCACTATATATACAAAAAGACTTAGAGTGACTGAACATCAGTTGCCTAAGTCTTTTTGCTTGGTCTGGTCCAGACAGTTGATAAGCTTGCCCTATTGCTCTCCCATCAACCGCATGATGTCATCGGGGCTTTCCTTACAGCCTCTAGCAACCCAGGTTTTAAGCACTCGGAAAAATCCCCCTACGATAAATTGCAGGTGAAAATCATCAGTCATGTCCCCCAGCCTTTCTTTGAAATAGCTATCCAAGACCTCCTCGAGCAAGTAGTCCAAATGGTTGGCAGTCAATAAGCGGATCTTATTCTGTTGCTCATACCAAAAGTCAAAAAATTGCCGTAAAGCCAGTAAGAGATGAACATCTGACCAATCCGACAAGTCAATCTGCCGCTCGGTCAACCAGGCTTGCAACTCCAAGTTGAAGGACCGTTTGAGTACCTCTTCTTTATTAGAAAAGTTTCGGTAAAAGGTAACCCGACCGATGCCAGCTCGCTCCACCAACTCTGACACACTAATCTTGTCAAAGGTTTTGTCTTCCAGTAATTCCCACAGAGCCTCCACGACACTCTCCACAAATAACGACTCTTTCCGCTTCACTCTTTCCATGCGAAACACTTCCTTTCATTTGTTTCCTTTTGGGTAAATAGCAGAGCTGGGACTAGTTTTCCCACTGTCCATCTGCTATACTGATAAAAACGAAACACCTGTTTCTGAAAATATACCATAAAGGACAGAAAAAAGAAAGTATGAAAAAAGTTTGGAAAATAGTAGCGGCTGTAACAGTGGTACTAGCCTTGCTTGGTTTTATTGCCTACAAAAAGATATTTGGCTGGTCAGCTCCTGAGCTTGTTGATCAGACCCCACAAGTGAATGAATGGTACCGCCTCAGTCCCGAAGGGGTTGTAGATTCTCAGGGTAATCAGGCACATGGCCTGCTTCGTATCGGTAAAGAGAAGAATAAGGTGATGGTCTATTTCTTCGGTGGTGGTGTGAGTATCAATGAAGAGACTGCTAGTGGTGGCACACGCTATTTTGCGACCACAACTGGCCATCAAGATTATGTCGCAACTTGGGGAATTGGAAGTCCGCAGGAAGACAATCCATTTAAGGACTGGACTATGATTGTGCTTCCGTATGGGACAGGAGATTTTCATGCAGGGACCCAAAACTTTTCTTATATCGATGATAACGGAAAAGAGCAAGTAGTCCATCACCAAGGTTATTCCAATCTGATGAGTATTTTAGCAGCAGCCAAGGCTCACATAGGTAATCCAGATACGCTTCTGGTAACTGGATTTTCAGCAGGTGGATTTGCAACATCATTGCTTGCGGACGAAGTAATTTCACAATTTCCAACAGCGAAAAATGTCACCGTTGCAGTGGACAGTTCCTTTTTGAGACATGATAATTGGAAAAGCATAGCGGAAAATGTCTGGAAAACACCGACTTCTATTAGTGACCGCCTGCATTCAGACAATATTGTTTTGGATAGCTTAGTAGCCCTCCATGAGAAACGCGGGGATAGCGTTAAGATTTTATTTGACATTTCCTATCGAGATGGGATTCTTCAGCAATATCAAGCCTATATTGACCAAGGGAAACTAGCAGATGCAACAGAAGAGAGCAGTGAGCACTTTCAAAAAGAACTTAAAAAAATGATTCAAGAACTGCAATCCAAGATTGATGGCGTGGGTATTTTTATCTGGAATTATGGGCAAGATGAAAAAACTACCGCTACTCAGCACACAACCATTAACTTTTCAACATTTTTCATACCAATGGCTCAAGAAAAGAGTGTAGCAGAATGGCTGGATGATGCGGTTAACGGAGAGGTAAAGAGTTACGGGTTAGAACTATTAGATTAGGAGAACTCATGAAAAAATTTAAAAAAATTATCTTATGGCCCCTTGGGATTGTAGCTAGTCTCGGTATCATTGCCTATGTGTCCGTTACCAATCATCCGCAGTTGATGGTCGGTGTCATTCAATCGTTTATGTACAAGGAGAGTTCACCGAACTCTTACAGTCCTCTTTACGATCCCATTGATGGTCTGAAAGAGAATGGTCAGTATCTGAAAAGTGAGATTGCCTATAGCAAGGACTACCCTAACAGCTTTTTAGATATTATCTATCCAGACCAAAATTTTGAAGCTGACCGTCCAACCCTCTTCTATTTCCACGGTGGTGGATTCTTTGGAGGGAGTAAAAATATGGGGGACCCTCTGGCTGCCAGCCAAGCCACCTATCTCATTGACGATATTGTGTCAAAAGGATATAATGTGGTCAATGTTGACTATGCTCTTGTACCAGACCACCATTTCCCAACACCTGTGATTCAGATGAATCAGGCCCTTGCCTACATAAAGGAACACGCTGAAGAATACCATTTGAACATGGACAATGTTGTCTTGATGGGTTCATCCGCAGGTGCCATCATGGTAGCACAATACGGTAGCCTCTTAGCCAACAATGATTACGCTCAGCTATTGAACATTGAACCAAGTATTGCAAAAGAACATGTCAAGGCTCTGGTCATCGATGATGCTCCCTTAGATTATGCCAAGTTTAGCTTAAGCACGAAGCTCTTGGTTGGAAATTATGTTTCAGAAACCATCTATCTAAGTGAGGAAGAAATCAATGCCTATAACCCTATTTCCCATGTGAACAAGGACTACCCAGCTAGTTTCCTGTTGGGAAGCGAGTATCGGACAGATATGGTGTCGCTCAATAAGGCCTTGAAGCAAGCGGGAGTTGAGAATGAATTGGTCGATCCTTTAGCAGAAGAAGGGCTTGAAAAGCCTCATGGTTTTGTGGCGAATTTACGAAATGACCCGGTATCTGCTAAAGCATTTGAGCGGATGATGACATTTTTGGAAGAGAGAACATCAGAATGAAAACAACAAGTTTACACGATTTGCCACCCAAGTGGCGTAATGTGATTATTGGCTTACGAATTGCGGCAGTGCTCTTACCCTTGTTATTGGTGCTTTATTTTTGGCTGACCCTGGGGGCCTTGATTCAGGTAATGGTGGGATAAGATGAAGTTTAAAGAATTACCTAAGAAATGGAAAATCCAGTTGATCCTCTTGTCCCTCTGGACAGTGCTTAGTCTACTTTTGCTGGTCGGTTTTACTGTTTTCTTGCAGTCTTACCGTGCAAACAATCAAGCCCACCGAGCAGTCTTGGTAAAGCCTGACAGTCAGCTGATAGGAGAGCGATTGGTGATTGACCGACCTGGAAAAGAGTCTGTTCGTGTCAATCTCTACCGTCCAAGTGAGGCAAGCCAAACTCCGCTTCCCTTGGTAGTTAATGTCCACGGTGGTGGTTTTGTCGGAGGAGATGCAGATGTCTTGGATACGCAAAGTCAGCGACTGGCGGATCAATGGCAGGCGGTCATTGTAACGGTCAATTATACCAAGGCAGACCTGCAACCCATTTCCTACGGAGCAGAGGAAATCAAGGACACGGTCTTGTATTTCGCCAAGGAAAAGGCTGCTTATGGAGTGGATCCGACTCAATTTTCCATTATCGGCTACTCCGCAGGTGCCAACTATGCCGCTCTTGCTAGTGAATTATTGGTCAAGGATCGGTTTGACTTGGCGGGCTTGATCATGGCTTATCCCTGGACGACGGGGCTTTCTGTGGCAAATCAAGGGGAAGATTTCCCGCCAACGCTTTTTGTCTTGGCAGGTCAGGACCCTATTTCCCAAAAGGCCAAGCCTTTTATAGAAGATATGAAAGAAGCAGGTTGCACGGTGGATGTCATTGACTATCCAGAAGCCGTCCACAGCTTCATCGAGTCCAACAATCCCGAAGGTTTGACAGGGGCAACTGTTGATATGTCCCAAGTGGTCAATGCAGAGCAGGAAAACTTGGCGAGACAGGCAGAAGCAATAATCGGTGACTGGTTGGCCAGTCACAAATGAAAGGAAATCAAATGAACACAAAAGATTTTTACTGGGTACGAGAACCAGAAAACTACCAGATCTCAGATAAGGAAATCAGAATTACAACCCAAGCTCATACGGACTTGTGGCAGAAAACCTATTATCATTTTGTTAATGACAATGCTCCCCTGCTCTTGATGGATACGGAGGAAGAGTATTTCTCCTTTACGGTTAAGACAGATTTTTCCAAAAGTCATACCCGCTTTGACCAGTGTGGTGTTGTGGTCTATCAGGATTCGGAAAACTGGATTAAGGGCTCGATTGAGTATGAAAATGAGGAGTTTCAGCACTTGGGCAGCGTTGTGACCAATCAGGGCTTTTCAGACTGGGCAACCCAGGAAATTCCTGCTTCTGTCAAGTCAATTTACTACCGTTTGAGCCGACGGGGCAGTGATTTTTGCATTGAAAACTCCAAAGACGGTATCCATTTTGAGCAAATGCGGATTTGCCATTTGCACCAAGGCGGCAGGAAAATTCGTTTTGGTATCTATGCCTGTTCACCAGAAGACTCTTCTTTTGAAGCGATCTTTTCAGAAATGACCTTGACAGACTGCAAATGGCTAGCCCACGACGGTCAACAACCAGATTAGAAGATTGGGCAGAAGCTCTGCCATTTCCCAAAAGTCCGTTATAAAATCGTTGAAATCCCTGTCAATTGTGTTATAATGAAGAGTATGCAATAAAATTTTAAGGAGAATGACAGAATGTCTGTATCATTTGAAGCAAAAGAAACAAACCGCGGCGTATTGACCTTCACAATTGGTCAAGATGCCATCAAACCAGAATTGGATCGCGTTTTCAACAAAGTTAAGAAAGATATCAATCTTCCAGGTTTCCGTAAAGGTCACTTGCCACGTGCCGTATTTAACCAAAAATTTGGTGAAGAAGCACTTTATCAAGATGTTGTAAATGCATTGTTACCAGCAGCTTATGAAGCAGCGGTTGCAGAAGCTGGTCTTGAAGTGGTTGCACAACCAAAAATCGACGTTGTGTCTATGGAAAAAGGTCAAGACTGGACAATCACTGCTGAAGTTGTGACAAAACCTGAAGTAAAATTGGGTGACTACAAAAACTTGGCAGTTTCAGTAGAAGCTACTAAAGAAGTAACAGATGAAGAAGTTGATGCAAAAATCGAGCGTGAGCGCAACAACTTGGCTGAATTGGTTATCAAAGAAGGTCCAGCAGCTGAAGGCGACACAGTTGTTATCGACTTTGTAGGTTCAATCGACGGCGTTGAATTTGACGGCGGTAAAGGTGAGAACTTCTCACTTGGACTTGGTTCAGGTCAATTCATCCCAGGTTTTGAAGCACAATTGGTAGGTCACGCAGCTGGTGAGGAAGTAAACGTTGAAGTGACTTTCCCAGAAGACTACCAAGCAGCAGACCTTGCTGGTAAACCAGCCCTCTTCGTAACAAAAATCCACGAAGTAAAAGCAAAAGAAGTTCCAGCCTTGGATGACGAATTGGCAAAAGACATCGACGAAGAAGTAGAAACACTTGATGAGTTGAAAGCTAAATACCGCAAAGAATTGGAAGCAGCAAAAGAAGTTGCCTTTGACGATGCAGTTGAATCAGCAGCTCTTGAATTGGCTGTAGAAAACGCTGAGATCGTTGAATTGCCAGAAGAAATGATCCACGAAGAAGTTCACCGTGCAATCAATGAATTCTTGGGTGGTATGCAACAACAAGGTATCTCACCAGACATGTACTTCCAAATCACTGGTACAACTCGTGATGACCTTCATAAACAATACGAAGCTGATGCTGAAAAACGTACTAAGACTAACTTGGTTGTTGAAGCAGTAGCTAAAGCAGAAGGTTTCGAAGCAACTGACGCTGAAATCGAGAAAGAAATCGAAGACTTGGCAGCTACTTACCGTATGGAAGTGGCACAAGTTCGTAGCTTGCTTTCACCAGAAATGCTTAAACACGACATCGCTGTGAAGAAAGCTGTAGAAGTGATTACAAGCACTGCAACTGTAAAATAATATAGTGAAAATTGGAAACTCGACTTAGTCGGGTTTTCTTTTTGTTTTTTGATAAATTAGTATATATTTTTTAAAAATACTTGACTGGTTAATTATTTTGTGATATAAACTTAACTGGTTAATGTTTTTTTGTGAAAAGGAGGAAATATGCTAAAGAAAATACTTAGAGCCTGTCTTTCTGTTCTAGCTGGTTTGTGCTTGATGGCTTGCTCGGTTCAGAAAGAGGCTAGTCAGGTTCAGTCAGGAATGCGGATTGTGACATCATTTTACCCTATTTATTCATTGGTTAAGGAAGTATCGGGAGATAAGAATGATGTTCGGATGATTGGTTCGCGTTCGGGAATTCATTCATACGAACCATCAGCGGCAGACATACGAGCCATTTATGATGCAGATGTCTTTATTTATCACTCACGGATTTTGGAGTCCTGGGCAGGGCGCTTGGATCCGAATTTACAGGGTTCGTCTGTCCAAGTCTTAGAAGCATCTACAAGCCTGCCTTTGTTAAAAGTTCCTGGTCTAGAAGATATGGAAGTTGGTCAGGGGATTGATGAGGCTAGTTTGTATGATCCCCACACCTGGCTGGATCCGGTCTTGGTCGGACAGGAAGCCCTTGAAATTGGGGAACTTTTGGCAGAGAGTGATCCTGAAAATGCGGATTATTATCGGAAAAATGCTAAGGCTTTGGATGAGAATGCCAAAAAGTTGGCGGACAAATATATTCCAATTTTTTCAAGAGCCAGTTCAAAAACCTTCGTGACCCAACACACTGCCTTTTCCTATACTGCCCAGAGGTTTGGATTGAAGCAGTTGGGGATAGCAGGGGTGTCTGAGGAAGAACCTAGCCCAAGACAGTTGGCAGAGATTAAAGAGTTTGTCGACACTTACAAGGTACAAACGATTTTTACCGAAAAGGGGACATCGGATAAATTGGCTAAGGCTCTGGCAACTTCGACAGGTGTGGACTTGAAGGTCTTGGATCCTCTAGAAGCAGACCCTGAAAATAACTTGACCTATTTAGAAAACTTAGAGCAGGTTTTAGAAACTCTTGCTCAAGAATTGAAATAATCATTGATAAAGGAGATAAAATGAAGAAGAAAGCTCTTGTTGGTTCGGTAGCGACCCTTGTTTTGGGGATGAGTTTGTGTAGCTACCAGTTGGGTCGTTATCAGGCGACAGAAGAACAAAAAAATCGAGTGTCCTATATTGAAGATAGTCACAAGGAACAGTCATTAGTTGCGGAGCAATTAACTCCGGAACAGGTTTCGGCAAAGGAAAATATTGATGCTGAGCAGATTGTTGTCAAAATCACAGACCAAGGCTATGTGACCTCTCACGGAGATCATTTCCATTATTACAATGGCAAGGTGCCTTTCGATGCCATCTTTAGTGAAGAATTGGTCATGAAGGATCCGAATTATGTCCTTCAAGATACTCACATTATCAATGAGGTTCAAGATGGCTATGTTATCAAGGTAGATGGGAAATATTACCTTTACTTGAAAGATGCCAAACAGCAGAAAAATGTTCGGAGCAAGGAGGAAGTGGAGCGACAGAAAGGGATTACATCGGCTGATAGCAAGCGGCAGGCGACGGGTTCTAGTCATTCAGACGGTCCTTACAAGACTGACGATGGTTATGTCTTTAATCCGACAGATGTCATCGAAGATACGGGGGATGGCTTTATTGTTCCTCATGGGGACCATTTCCATTTCATCCCGAAAAAAGATCTTTCAGCAACAGAGTTAAAAGCTGCTCAGGATTACTGGAATAAAAAGTCTGGGAACAGTCAGTCAACCACTGGAAATCATTATGGAAATCACACCCAGAAAGTTCGGCAGGAAACTCCAGTTTCAGTACAAGGTCAAGATTTGGCTAGCTTGTTGGCTCAACTGGATGCGACCCCCTTGTCTCAACGCCATGTTGAGGCGGATGGCTTGGTCTTTGATCCAAGAACCATTACTAAGAAAACGGCGGCAGGTGTGATTGTTCCTCATGGAGACCACCATCATTTTATCCCTTATAGCCAGATGTCAGCCTTGGAAGAAAAAATTTCCAGAATGATTGGTGTTGGTGGAGGAGTTGTTTCAGCTCCGAGACAAAATGTGCAGGTAGGAGGTGTAACCAATTCTACTCATTCCATGATTTTGATAGATTCTGTAGAACCGATTCAATCAAGTCATTCCACTGATATACCAATAGCCGGTCAGGGTAAGGATAGAGTCATTTCTTATATGGGACGTCCGATTGCTGTCTATGGTAAAGGATTGGATGGCAAGGCATATTTTACCAGTGATGGGTATATCTTTAGTAAGGATTCGATTACATCAGTGGATGAACACAGTTTAATTGCTAGTCACGGAGACCATTTCCACTATGTCGATTTAGGCGAATTGGAAGATTTTGAAATTAAACAAGTAGAAGAATGGGTTAAGGAGCAATCGGGAAAATCGATTGTGGCTAAGGACCATGGCCAAGTTGGAAAAAATGAAAGAAATGATAAGGTCGTTCAGCAACCGGCTATTCTATTAGCTCAGAATCAAGATTTAGCTAGTTTGTTGGCTCAACTGGATACAACACCTTTATCTCAACGCCATGTTGAAGCTGATGGTTTGGTCTTTGATCCAAGAACTATCAGTAAAAAAACAGCCACCGGTGTAATCGTGCCCCATGGAGATCATTTCCACTTTATTCCTTACAGTCAGATGTCTGCCTTGGAAGAAAAGATTGCCCGAATGATTGGCACAAGTGGTGCAAGCATCGGCCAGGCAAATGGTGGTAGCAGACACCAAGCTACTAGTCATCAGGTTCACTCTAATCCAACACCAAGTCCAACCTTGCCACCAAGTCCAACCAAGCCGATAGGGACTGCCAAACAACCAACTCGTATGTGGCAGGGGCGTCCGATCACTGTTTATGGTAAAGGATTGGATGGCAAAGCCTACTTCACTAGTGATGGTTATCAGTTCAGCAAGGCTTCGATTACCTCTGTTGATGAACATGGCTTGATTGCAAGCCACGGAGACCACTTCCATTATGTTGGCTTTGGTGAATTAGAAGCATTTGAATTGAAGGAAGTTGCAGCATGGTTGGCTGAAAAATCCCAGGCCAATGCTGGTAGTCATTCGACAGCAGCTCCATCAAAACCAGTAATTCCTCCAGCGACTGAGGGACAAGAGAGTTCTGAAAACCGCCCTGAATTTGATAGCCAGGCAGTTTTGCGCAAGGCCAGTCATCAAGGTCAGGTGGGCTATTGGATGGAAGTGGATGGCAAGGCTTATTTCTATGCCCGTCAGGAATTAGATTTGATGAAGATTTCATTTGCAGAATTGCGTCTGATGGAGAAGGATCCATCCTATCTATTTGATGTCAGCCCTGCTAAAGAGGGGGATCTGACACCAGCTCCGCTTGTGCCAATCCATAAGCTTCCAATGCGTGGTGGAAATGCCACCTATGATACCGGGGAAGTCTTTGTTATTCCGCATATTGACCACATCCATGTCCTGCCATATACCTGGTTGAACAAGGAACAGATTGCGACCATCAAGTACCTCATGCGTCATCCTGAAGTTCGTCCTGCAGCTTGGACCAGCAGCGGTCATAGTCATGATGAAGCCGCGGACCAGTTGGCACCGATTCTCAATGCGACAGCACCAGATAAGAGGGCTGGTTTGAAAAATTGGCAGATTGTCCATACAGCAGAAGAGGTGGGGGCAGCTCGTGCCCAAGGGCGATTTGCGACAGCTGATGGCTATATCTTTGCGGCTGAGGATGTATTGGATCCTAGAAGTTTTGTCTTCCGTGATGCATTTAGTCTGCCACGTGCAGATGATGATAGCCTGCGTTCAGTGAAAAAGAGCGAGCTCTCCAGTCAGGAATTGGCTGCGGTTCAAGCACTATTAGACAAGCGTGATAGAGATGAGTTGGCCAAACGTGTAACACCGCAAGAGCAACGGAAAGGATTGAAGAATTGGCAGATTGTCCACAGTTATGAGGAAATTGAAGCTGTCAAGGCGGCTGGTAAATTTACGACTAAGGATGGATACATTTTTGATCCACAAGATGTTGTCGATCCAAAAACAAAGGTTTCTCAAACGGCCTTCCGCATCCCAAGACCAGACGGTTCAGGTTTCTACCGGGTGGAAAAAGCTGCGCTCCATCCGCAAACGGAATTGGCACCAGCAGAAGCCTTGCTAGCGGCAACTCAACCAGCACCTGCCCAGCCTGCAAAACCTACAGAATCAACAACTCAGCCAAGCACTTCTTCGATTATTGCAACGCCTGCCCAACGCTTCACTCCTGAGGAAACAAGGGAGAAAAGTGGCACACCAACAAGCAATCAAGCGCAAGAATCCAAGAGTGAGTCGACTCCATCAAGTACATCACCATCGGATGCTGAGCCAGTTGCTAAACCGGCAAGCGAAGAGGCGGCAAGCGAACCGGCAGTAGCTGATGAACCAGTTCCAGTCCTGACAGATGTAGCTGGAAGCAAGCCAGAGAAGGCATTAGATTCCGTTTCAGAGACAGATGCAGCTGAAAGCAAGCCAGAGAAGGCGCTAGATTCTGTCTCAGAATAAAAAACATAGCTTTTGCCCTCCCCGAAATGGTTAGCAAGCACTGCCGACCATTTTGGAAGAAGTTGGGTAATCCCAGCAAGAAGGACTAGTTTGGCAGAGCCAACTGGACTTTTCTTTTCTGAAAAAGTGGACTAATCTTTGACTAATTAGCAGTTTTAGCGTAAAATAGAAAGGAAAGACAAAAAAGGAGAAAAGCCTTGGAACTTAACGTATTTGCAGGACAAGAAAAAAGCGAACTTTCCATGATTGAAGTAGCGCGTGCTATTTTGGAAGAACGTGGACGCGACAATGAAATGTATTTCAATGACTTGGTCAATGAAATTCAAAACTACCTTGAAAAATCAAACAGTGACATTCGTGCAGCCTTGCCAACCTTCTATTCTGATTTGAATGTGGACGGCAGTTTCATCCCGTTAGGAGAAAATAAATGGGGTCTTCGTTCGTGGTATGCCATTGATGAAATCGATGAAGAAGTAATCACTCTTGAAGAAGATGATGAAGATGCACCAAAACGTAAGAAAAAACGTGTTAATGCCTTCATGGATGGTGATGAAGATGCCCTTGACTACGGTCATGATGATCCAGAAGATGAGGATGATTACTCTGATAGATTGTCATCTGAATATGATGATGAAAATCCAGATGATGAGAAGGATGAAGTAGAATCGTATGACTCTGAAATCAACGAAATTATCACGGATGATGAATTGGATGATGAACAAGTTGATCTGGGTGAGGTGGATGATGACTACTCAGATGAGGAAGGTATTGACGAATAATCATATAAAATTGTATTTGACAAGACCACTAAATTACGATAAGATATTATCGGGCACCTCTTTTGAGGTCGGAGCTCCCTAGTCAATAGGGAGCTATTTTTGTTTTTTCTTCAAGATGGTTAAAAAACACCCCGTCATTAAGAAGACAGCAGAGGAGGAGTTTGCATGACAAAATATATTTTTGTAACAGGTGGCGTTGTGTCATCGATTGGTAAGGGGATTGTGGCAGCGAGTTTGGGCCGCCTCTTAAAGAATAGAGGATTGAAAGTTACTATCCAAAAATTTGATCCCTACATCAACATTGACCCAGGAACCATGAGTCCTTATCAACATGGGGAAGTATTTGTGACAGATGATGGTGCAGAAACAGACTTGGACCTTGGTCACTATGAGCGTTTCATCGACATCAACCTCAACAAATATTCCAACGTCACAACTGGTAAAATTTACAGCGAAGTCCTTCGCAAAGAACGTAAGGGAGAGTACCTAGGAGCAACGGTTCAGGTGATTCCACATATTACGGATGCGCTAAAGGATAAAATCAAGCGAGCAGCTCGTACGACAGATGCGGATGTCATTATTACAGAAGTAGGTGGTACGGTTGGTGATATTGAAAGCCTGCCCTTCCTTGAAGCCCTACGTCAGATGAAAGCGGATGTCGGCTCAGATAATGTCATGTACATCCACACCACCCTCTTGCCTTATCTCAAGGCGGCAGGAGAAATGAAGACCAAGCCGACTCAGCATTCGGTCAAAGAACTGCGTGGACTTGGTATTCAACCAAATATGTTGGTGATTCGGACAGAACAGCCAGCAGGTCAAGGCATTAAAAACAAACTAGCCCAGTTCTGTGATGTGGCACCAGAAGCGGTCATTGAATCATTGGACGTTGAACACCTTTACCAAATCCCTCTCAATATGCAGGCACAAAATATGGACCAGATTGTCTGTGACCATTTGAAATTAGATGTGCCACCAGCAGATATGACAGACTGGTCTGCCATGGTTGACAAGGTTCTCAACCTCAAGAAAACAGTTAAGATTGCCCTTGTTGGTAAATATGTCGAGCTCCAAGATGCCTACATTTCAGTTGTAGAAGCCTTGAAACACTCTGGCTATGCCAACGATGCTGCTATTGAGTTGGATTGGGTCAATGCCAATGACCTGACAGCAGAAAATGTCGCTGACCGACTTGGACAAGCCCAAGGAATCATCGTACCAGGCGGCTTTGGTCAGCGTGGTACAGAAGGAAAAATCCAAGCCATTCGCTATGCGCGTGAAAATGACGTGCCAATGCTAGGGGTCTGCTTGGGCATGCAGTTGACCTGTGTGGAATTTGCCCGCCACGTCCTTGGCCTAGAAGGTGCCAATAGTTTTGAGCTGGATCCTGAAACCAAGTATCCGATTATCGATATCATGCGTGATCAAATTGGCGTGGAAGACTTGGGGGGAACGCTCCGTCTGGGGCTGTATCCAAGCAAACTCAAACGTGGCTCCAAGGCTGCTGCAGCCTATGACAATCAAGAAGTTGTCCAACGTCGCCACCGCCACCGTTACGAGTTTAACAATGACTTCCGTCAACAATTTGAAGCAGCTGGCTTTGTTTTCTCAGGTGTATCACCAGACAACCGCTTGGTTGAGATTGTCGAAATCCCTGAGAATAAGTTCTTTGTGGCCTGTCAGTATCATCCAGAACTCCAATCTCGACCAAACCGCCCAGAAGGGCTTTACACCGCCTTTGTCACAGCAGCGGTTGAGAATGAAAAATAAATGAAGAAGGTTGGCTTAGGTCAACCTTTTGCTATCATGCGAAAAAATCTATTACATATATGTTGTCAATTTCACAAAATACTTGGATATGGTATACTAAAGATATTGAAGGAGAACTACTGTGAAGAAATTACACTTTATGTTGACCGTGATTTGTATTACCATTGTGGCGGCCTTAAATATCTTTTTTAACTACCATATATCTAATATTATTGATAGCCTAACTGCGAAAGACAGTCTTGCATTTTACGACAGCATCCTGTTGATAGTGGGCGTCGTTCTACTTTTACTGGCGGCGGAATTGGTGAGGCAGATTAGCAATCAACGTTTTCTAAATCAGATTTCTTATAAGATTCAAGCTACGCTGGTTGGTCGCATTCTAACTGGAAGAAGTCTCCTTAGTCAATCAGAGGTCAGTGGCTATGTTTCTAAAATCAATAACGACATCGAAAGGGTTACAGAACTTTATTACGATACCTTTTTTTCACTTTATCAGGGTCTGGTGTCTTTTCTGATTGCTAGTATCGCCTTGTTTTCTCTGGACATTCAAGTATCTCTTACGATTTTGTTGGTGTCGACCATTCCTGTAGGCATTCCGTATTTGGTTAATAGCTATCGAACCAAGGTAGAGGAAGCTATCTCACTAGAGAAAGTTTCTTACCAGTCCAAACTTCAGGATTTGTTGGGCAATTTATTGCTTGTCAAAAACAATGGTCTTGGTCAGCAATTTTACAAAAAAATAAATCAGCAATACCAGCAGATAAATACTCAAGAAGATAAGCGCGCCTTTCTAACGGCTGTGGTCAATATAGGCTCAGGTTTCTTTTTCTACCTGACGACAATGATCATTCTCTTTATCGGCGGACAAAAGGTTTTAACAGGACAGATGAGTTTGGGTGCCCTTGTTGCCATTTATAGCATTTCGCTAGAGCTAATTTCACCAGTCGGACTGATTGCTTCATCTATCTCAGATATGACCTCTGTTCGAACAATCCGAAAAGATTTGGTAGGAAATGATACTGTTGACTTTGCTGAAGTTAGCGGAAATCCAAATTTCTCAACTCTACGTATAGAAGGTCTTGACTACCGAGTGGATCATGGTAGCTTGTTCAACCACCTTCATCTACAATTTGATGCCGGCAAGAAATACTTGATTCAAGGAGAGAGTGGTGTGGGTAAGTCAACCCTGGTCCATCTACTGACGCAAAATACAAAAGAGAGAGTTCCAGGAATTTACTTAAATGACCAAGCCCTGTCGTACCTGTCTTATGAAACCGTCCAATCCTATATCAGCTTTGTACCCCAAAAAGTCAATCTTTTTCAAGATAGTATCTGGTACAATATCACTCTTGGGAGAGTAGTAGATGATGAACGAGTATTCAAGTGGCTCCATCGATTTGGTTTATCAGAACGTTTTCCTAATAAGGAAAGTATGATGACTGAAAGATTTGATGAAACGACCAGTCTTTCTGGTGGTCAGCAACAACTGCTAGTAATCATTCGTGTTCTACTTCTAGGAAAACCGATTCTAATCTTGGATGAAACCCTGTCTGGTTTGGATGATGAAACCTTCAAATCTGTTGAACAAGCCTTGCTAGCGGAGCAAGGACAAACCCTGCTTCATATTAGTCACCGTAGTATGTATAAAGAAAGATACGATGAGGTGATTAGGCTAGAATAGTTTGGGTGCTACAATAACTTTGTAAATCAAGGTTCGAAAATAAAAATGAACAAAATAATTATTTTTTTCAAAAAAAGTGTTGACAGTCCTCTATTCTCGTGTTATACTAAATCTTGTGTTAAGCGGGGATGGCGGAATTGGCAGACGCGCAGGACTAAGGATCCTGTGATCGCTTTAGATCGTGTGGGTTCAAGTCCCACTCTCCGCATCAGTGGACTAGCTCAGGCTAGTCCTTTTGCTTTGTCTTTTTGAGTATATCCTTGTTCATCATTCTCTTTAATTTGAAACTTAGTTTCTATAAATGAAGTTGAAAGTCATCGGAGGCTTGTCAAGTCCCGCTGGAAAATTTAAAAACTTAGAGAATATGAAGTAAGTGGATTTAAGGAAGAGAAGTTACTTTATCATGAAACTTATGTGAAAATTTTCTCAAAACCCTATAGTTTCAGCTAGCATTTTCAAAATAAAAATGGTAGAATAGAAGGGTATGAGGTATAACCTCAAAAAATATTAGGAGGCTATCGAAATGCCATTAGTTTCAGCAGAAAAATTTGTCCAAGCAGCGCGTGACAACGGTTATGCAGTTGGTGGATTTAACACAAACAACCTTGAGTGGACTCAAGCTATCTTGCGTGCAGCAGAAGCAAAACAAGCTCCAGTTCTTATCCAAACTTCTATGGGTGCAGCTAAGTACATGGGTGGTTACAAAGTAGCTCGTAACTTGATCGCTAACTTGATCGAGTCAATGAACATCACAGTTCCAGTTGCTATTCACCTTGACCATGGTCACTACGAAGATGCACTTGAGTGTATCGAAGTTGGTTACACTTCTATCATGTTTGACGGTTCACACCTTCCAGTGGAAGAAAACCTTGCAAAAGCTAAAGAAGTTGTAGAATTGGCTCACGCTAAAGGTATCTCAGTTGAGGCTGAAGTTGGTACTATCGGTGGTGAAGAAGACGGTATCGTTGGTACTGGCGAATTGGCTCCAATCGAAGATGCAGTAGCAATGGTTGCAACTGGTATTGACTTCTTGGCAGCTGGTATTGGTAACATCCACGGTCCATACCCAGCAAACTGGGAAGGTCTTGATCTTGACCACTTGCGTAAATTGACTGAAGCTGTACCAGGTTTCCCAATCGTATTGCACGGTGGTTCTGGTATTCCAGATGAGCAAATCCAAGAAGCAATCAAATTGGGTGTTGCTAAAGTCAACGTTAACACTGAGTGCCAAATCGCATTTGCAAACGCAACTCGTAAATTTGCAGCAGCTTATGAAGCAAATGAAGCAGAATACGACAAGAAAAAACTCTTTGACCCACGTAAATTCTTGGCTGACGGCGTAAAAGCTATCCAAGCATCTGTTGAAGAGCGTATCGACGTATTTGGTTCAGCGAATAAAGCTTAATATTACTGCGAAGAAATTTTTGATTTCGAGCAAACAAAGCTTAATTAGAATAATACTGAGAACCTGACAAATGTTGGGTTCTTTTTTTGCAAACCTGGTCCGTGCACCTATTGTCTAAGCCTTATTTCTGCTAAAGCAAAATGAAGTTCTTTTATAGAAGTAAAATAAATTCCAACTATCTGAAATCGTTCTAGCTTAGCTAGCAAGAAGAATGCAAATAAAAAATAAAAATATTTCTTGCCAAGTCCATACTTTTCTGATAGAATAGTATGGTATGTGGTGCTAGCACATCCGATATATTTGATCAAATGAGGAGGAATATACAATGGCTAAAGTATGTTATTTTACTGGTCGTAAGACTGTATCAGGTAACAACCGTTCACACGCTATGAACCAAACGAAACGCGCAGTTAAACCAAACCTTCAAAAAGTTACTGTTTTGATTGATGGCAAACCTAAAAAAGTTTGGGCTTCAGCTCGTGCTCTCAAATCAGGTAAAGTTGAGCGTGTATAATAAGAAAGTCGCTAGAATAGTCTAGCGACTTTTTTGTCCCCTGAAAACCACTAGCTATGCTAGTGGTTCAGTAGAGCTTCTAGCGAGGTATTAAAAAATCCTCCCAAAGTGATAAGATAGAAGTGGTTTCCCCGCCACTACATCAAATCAAATAGGAGGTACCTCATGAGAGAGGATAATGAAAGTTTATCACATACTCGCTGGAATTGTAAATATCATCTAGTTTTTGCGCCTAAATATCGTCGTCAAATCATTTACGGCAAGTATAAGGTCAGTATCGGAAAGATTATCCGAGATTTGTGTGAGCGAAAAGGAGTCACTATCCCTGAAGCTAATGCCTGCCCTGATCATATTCACATGTTAGTTAGCATTCCACCCAAAATGAGTGTTTCCAGTTTTATGGGCTATTTAAAAGGTAAGAGTAGTTTAATGATTTTCGACAAACATGCCAATCTAAAATATAGGTATGGGAATAGAAAGTTTTGGTGCAGAGGCTACTATGTGGATACGGTAGGACGCAATCAAAAAGTGATAGCAGAATACATACAAAACCAATTATAAGAAGACAGGGTAGCGGACCAGCTCACTTTGTTTGAAACGGTTGACCCATTTACATGGGAAAGCAACAGGAAAAAAACTGATGGTGCTTTAGCACCTGCTCGGGAAAGTGGTGCGCGAGGAAGCTATTTCAGTGGGCCTTTGGCCCTGGCCGGAACAAGCGGCTTATAGCCGCAGAACAAACCACCAGTTCGACTGGTGGTTTTGATTGTATATGACAACAAAACCAAGAAGCGGTAGATTATAAGAAGTACTTCGTATAAGATAGTTAGAAGGAAATCTCTGCATAATAAGTTCTTGACAATCTCTCACAGCGATGATAGAATAACTGAGTTGTCTTTTGAGGACGTGTTGACAGAAAGAAATGAAAAAATTTTCAAAAAAGAGTTGACAAGTAGATAAGAAGATGATAGAATGAATGGGTTGTCAAATCTTCGTCTCTGTTGATTCTGAAGAAATTAAAAAAAGTTTCAAAAAAGAGTTGACAAGCAGTTGAAGAAATGATAAACTAAGATAGTTGTCGCAAGAGAGTGATGATGAACAAGGCCTTTGAAAATTAAAGAAGACGAACCAAACGTGCAGGGTGATTTATCTAAGGATAAATCGTCAATGAACAAAAAACAATAAAACGGAAAGCTAGTGATAGCTTGAGTTTGAATCAAAACTTTTAATGAGAGTTTGATCCTGGCTCAGGACGAACGCTGGCGGCGTGCCTAATACATGCAAGTGGAACGCACTTATTTCACCGGAGCTTGCTTCACCGAGATAAGTGAGTCGCGAACGGGTGAGTAACGCGTAGGTAACCTGCCTCATAGCGGGGGATAACTATTGGAAACGATAGCTAATACCGCATAACAGTATTTACCGCATGGTAGATACTTGAAAGGAGCAATTGCTTCACTATGAGATGGACCTGCGTTGTATTAGCTAGTTGGTGGGGTAACGGCTCACCAAGGCTTCGATACATAGCCGACCTGAGAGGGTGATCGGCCACACTGGGACTGAGACACGGCCCAGACTCCTACGGGAGGCAGCAGTAGGGAATCTTCGGCAATGGGGGGAACCCTGACCGAGCAACGCCGCGTGAGTGAAGAAGGTTTTCGGATCGTAAAGCTCTGTTGTAAGAGAAGAACGTGTGTGAGAGTGGAAAGTTCACACAGTGACGGTATCTTACCAGAAAGGGACGGCTAACTACGTGCCAGCAGCCGCGGTAATACGTAGGTCCCAAGCGTTGTCCGGATTTATTGGGCGTAAAGCGAGCGCAGGCGGTTTGATAAGTCTGAAGTAAAAGGCTGTGGCTTAACCATAGTACGCTTTGGAAACTGTCAAACTTGAGTGCAGAAGGGGAGAGTGGAATTCCATGTGTAGCGGTGAAATGCGTAGATATATGGAGGAACACCGGTGGCGAAAGCGGCTCTCTGGTCTGTAACTGACGCTGAGGCTCGAAAGCGTGGGGAGCGAACAGGATTAGATACCCTGGTAGTCCACGCCGTAAACGATGAGTGCTAGGTGTTGGGTCCTTTCCGGGACTCAGTGCCGCAGCTAACGCATTAAGCACTCCGCCTGGGGAGTACGACCGCAAGGTTGAAACTCAAAGGAATTGACGGGGGCCCGCACAAGCGGTGGAGCATGTGGTTTAATTCGAAGCAACGCGAAGAACCTTACCAGGTCTTGACATCCCAGTGACCGCCCTAGAGATAGGGTTTCTCTTCGGAGCACTGGTGACAGGTGGTGCATGGTTGTCGTCAGCTCGTGTCGTGAGATGTTGGGTTAAGTCCCGCAACGAGCGCAACCCCTATTGTTAGTTGCCATCATTCAGTTGGGCACTCTAGCGAGACTGCCGGTAATAAACCGGAGGAAGGTGGGGATGACGTCAAATCATCATGCCCCTTATGACCTGGGCTACACACGTGCTACAATGGCTGGTACAACGAGTCGCAAGTCGGTGACGACAAGCTAATCTCTTAAAGCCAGTCTCAGTTCGGATTGTAGGCTGCAACTCGCCTACATGAAGTCGGAATCGCTAGTAATCGCGGATCAGCACGCCGCGGTGAATACGTTCCCGGGCCTTGTACACACCGCCCGTCACACCACGAGAGTTTGTAACACCCGAAGTCGGTGAGGTAACCTTTTAGGAGCCAGCCGCCTAAGGTGGGATAGATGATTGGGGTGAAGTCGTAACAAGGTAGCCGTATCGGAAGGTGCGGCTGGATCACCTCCTTTCTAAGGAAACGGAACCTGTACGTTAATCTTCTTTAATTTTGAGAGGTCTTGTGGGGCCTTAGCTCAGCTGGGAGAGCGCCTGCTTTGCACGCAGGAGGTCAGCGGTTCGATCCCGCTAGGCTCCATTAACAACGGAAGTTGTTAAGGAATTGTCCATTGAAAATTGAATATCTATCAAACATTCCTGATGTATCTGCAAGGATACATTAAGAAATAGTAACAAGAAAATAAACCGAAAACGCTGTGAATATTTAATGAGTTTTCTAATTTTTGAAAAAATTAGGTTAATAAGGTTAAGTTAATAAGGGCGCACGGTGGATGCCTTGGCACTAGAAGCCGATGAAGGACGTGACTAACGACGAAATGCCTTGGGGAGCTGTAAGTAAGCAATGATCCAGGGGTGTCCGAATGGGGGAACCCGGCAGGTAATGCCTGTCACTCACTACTGTTAAGGTAGTGTAGAGGAAGACGCAGTGAACTGAAACATCTAAGTAACTGCAGGAAGAGAAAGCAAAAGCGATTGCCTTAGTAGCGGCGAGCGAAACGGCAGGAGGGCAAACCGAAGAGTTTACTCTTCGGGGTTGTAGGACTGCAATGTGGACTTAAAGAGTATAGAAGAACTACCTGGGAAGGTAGGCCAAAGAGAGTAATAGCCTCGTATTTGAAATAGTCTTTATACCTAGCAGTATCCTGAGTACGGCGAGACACGCGAAATCTCGTCGGAATCCGGGAGGACCATCTCCCAACCCTAAATACTCTCTAGTGACCGATAGTGAACCAGTACCGTGAGGGAAAGGTGAAAAGTACCCCGGAAGGGGAGTGAAATAGAACCTGAAACCGTGTGCCTACAACAAGTTCGAGCCCGTTAATGGGTGAGAGCGTGCCTTTTGTAGAATGAACCGGCGAGTTACGTTATGATGCGAGGTTAAGTTGAAGAGACGGAGCCGTAGGGAAACCGAGTCTGAATAGGGCGCATTAGTATCATGACGTAGACCCGAAACCATGTGACCTACCCATGAGCAGGTTGAAGGTGCGGTAAGACGCACTGGAGGACCGAACCAGGGCACGTTGAAAAGTGCTTGGATGACTTGTGGGTAGCGGAGAAATTCCAAACGAACTTGGAGATAGCTGGTTCTCTCCGAAATAGCTTTAGGGCTAGCGTCGACATTAAGAATCTTGGAGGTAGAGCACTGTTTGGATGAGGGGGCCATCTCGGTTTACTGATTTCAGATAAACTCCGAATGCCAAAGATTTATGGTCGGCAGTCAGACTGCGAGTGCTAAGATCCGTAGTCGAAAGGGAAACAGCCCAGACCACCAGCTAAGGTCCCAAAATAATTGTTAAGTGGAAAAGGATGTGGGGTTGCACAGACAACTAGGATGTTAGCTTAGAAGCAGCTATTCATTCAAAGAGTGCGTAATAGCTCACTAGTCGAGTGACCCTGCGCCGAAAATGTACCGGGGCTAAAACAATTTACCGAAGCTGTGGATAACACTTAGGTGTTATGGTAGGAGAGCGTTCTATGTGTGAAGAAGGTATACCGTGAGGAGTGCTGGAACGCATAGAAGTGAGAATGCCGGTATGAGTAGCGAAAGATGGGTGAGAATCCCATCCACCGTAAGACTAAGGTTTCCAGGGGAAGGCTCGTCCGCCCTGGGTTAGTCGGGACCTAAGGAGAGACCGAAAGGTGTATCCGATGGACAACAGGTTGATATTCCTGTACTAGAGTATGAAGTGATGGAGGGACGCAGTAGGCTAACTAAAGCGGGCGATTGGAAGTGCCCGTCTAAGCAGTGAGGTGTGATATGAGTCAAATGCTTGTATCTGTAACATTGAGCTGTGATGGGGAGCGAAGTTTAGTAGCGAAGTTAGTGACGTCACACTGCCGAGAAAATCTTCTAGCGATGTATCATACTCTACCCGTACCGCAAACCGACACAGGTAGTCGAGGCGAGTAGCCTCAGGTGAGCGAGAGAACTCTCGTTAAGGAACTCGGCAAAATGACCCCGTAACTTCGGGAGAAGGGGTGCTGACTTTAAGTCAGCCGCAGTGAATAGGCCCAAGCAACTGTTTATCAAAAACACAGCTCTCTGCTAAATCGTAAGATGATGTATAGGGGGTGACGCCTGCCCGGTGCTGGAAGGTTAAGAGGAGGGTTTAGCGCAAGCGAAGATCTGAATTGAAGCCCCAGTAAACGGCGGCCGTAACTATAACGGTCCTAAGGTAGCGAAATTCCTTGTCGGGTAAGTTCCGACCCGCACGAAAGGCGTAATGATTTGGGCACTGTCTCAACGAGAGACTCGGTGAAATTTTAGTACCTGTGAAGATGCAGGTTACCCGCGACAGGACGGAAAGACCCCATGGAGCTTTACTGCAGTTTGATATTGAGTATCTGTACCACATGTACAGGATAGGTAGGAGCCTAAGAAGTCGGGACGCCAGTTTCGACAGAGGCGCTGTTGGGATACTACCCTTGTGTTATGGCTACTCTAACCCGGTAGGTTTATCATCTACGGAGACAGTGTCTGACGGGCAGTTTGACTGGGGCGGTCGCCTCCTAAAAGGTAACGGAGGCGCCCAAAGGTTCCCTCAGAATGGTTGGAAATCATTCGCAGAGTGTAAAGGTATAAGGGAGCTTGACTGCGAGAGCTACAACTCGAGCAGGGACGAAAGTCGGGCTTAGTGATCCGGTGGTTCCGTATGGAAGGGCCATCGCTCAACGGATAAAAGCTACCCTGGGGATAACAGGCTTATCTCCCCCAAGAGTTCACATCGACGGGGAGGTTTGGCACCTCGATGTCGGCTCGTCGCATCCTGGGGCTGTAGTCGGTCCCAAGGGTTGGGCTGTTCGCCCATTAAAGCGGCACGCGAGCTGGGTTCAGAACGTCGTGAGACAGTTCGGTCCCTATCCGTCGCGGGCGTAGGAAATTTGAGAGGATCTGCTCCTAGTACGAGAGGACCAGAGTGGACTTACCGCTGGTGTACCAGTTGTCTTGCCAAAGGCATCGCTGGGTAGCTATGTAGGGACGGGATAAACGCTGAAAGCATCTAAGTGTGAAACCCACCTCAAGATGAGATTTCCCATAACATTATGTTAGTAAGAGCCCTGAGAGATGATCAGGTAGATAGGTTGGAAGTGGAAGTGTGGCGACACATGTAGCGGACCAATACTAATCGCTCGAGGACTTATCCAAAAAATAAACTAGAGTCAATATTGACAGCGTTGGTTTTTCTTGATAGAATGTAGATATTCAATTTTGAGTTGACAAGACTCAATAGTTAAGTGACGATAGCCTAGGAGATACACCTGTACCCATGCCGAACACAGCAGTTAAGCCCTAGAACGCCTGAAGTAGTTGGGGGTTGCCCCCTGTGAGATACGGTAGTCGCTTAGCGAAATTCCGCCATAGCTCAGTTGGTAGAGCGCATGACTGTTAATCATGATGTCACAGGTTCGAGCCCTGTTGGCGGAGTAAAGAGAAATCTTTAGTTATATGGTCCGTTGGTCAAGGGGTTAAGACACCGCCTTTTCACGGCGGTAACACGGGTTCGAATCCCGTACGGACTATATGGAAGGGCAGTAGCCCTTTTTTTGTTATCTAATTGAGTTTTATTATATAATTAAATTATGAAAAGTTTGTCAGATTATTTATCAGTTTTGCCTGGGATTGGACCAAAATCAGCAGAGAAATTTTTGAAATTAGACCTTGAGACGATTGGTCAGCTATTAACTTATTATCCTTTTCGGTACGAGGACTTTGAAAGCAAGTCAATATTGGATTTGCAGGATGGGGAAAAGGCTGTAGTGGTCGGTCATGTGGTATCTCCAGCAAATGTGCAGTATTATGGTTACAAGAGAAATCGGCTACGGTTTTCGATTAAGCAGGGTGAGGTAGTGGTTTCTGTTTCTTTTTTCAATCAGCCTTACTTAGCTGATAAGATTGTAATGGGGCAGCAAGTTGCGATTTGGGGTAAGTGGGATAAGGCCAAAGCTAGTTTGACTGGCATGAAGGTGTTAGCTCAGGTGTCTGAAGATTTGCAGCCTGTTTACCATGTGGCTCAAGGAATTTCTCAAGCGAACTTGGTCAAGGCTATAAAAGCGGCTGTTGATCAAGGCTATTTGGAGCTCTTGGAAGAGAATTTACCAATCGTTTTGTTGGAGAAATACCGCCTTTTAAATCGTAGACAGGCCGTTTTGGCTATGCATTTTCCGACAAATTTGGAAGAATACAGGCAAGCTCTGCGACGGATTAAATTTGAGGAATTATTTTATTTCCAGTTGCAGTTGCAACTCTTAAAAGCTGGTAATCGAGATGTTTCCAATGGTTTGATGATTGAGTATGATTTGAATACAGTTAATCGACAGATTGAGAAATTGCCTTTTGAATTGACGGCTGCCCAGGCCAATGTCTTGTCGGAAATTTTGGCTGATATGCAGTCGCCTAGTCATATGAATCGTTTATTACAAGGGGATGTTGGTTCTGGTAAGACGGTGGTTGCTGGATTAGCCATGTTTGCGGCTGTTTCGGCTGGTATGCAGGCTGCGATTATGGTGCCAACGGAAATTTTAGCAGAACAGCATTATCAGAGTTTGCGGCAGCTTTTTCCAGATTTATCTATTGCACTTTTGACGGGTGGTATGAAGGTAGCGGAACGTAGAACAGCATTGGAAGCTATTTCTGATGGACGGGTAGATGTGATTGTTGGGACGCATGCTCTGATTCAAGAGAGTGTGTCTTATCATCAACTGGGACTAGTTGTGACGGATGAGCAACATCGTTTTGGTGTCAAGCAAAGGCGTTTGTTCCGAGAAAAAGGGGATAATCCTGATGTGCTGATGATGACTGCGACCCCTATTCCAAGGACTTTGGCTATTACTGCCTTTGGCGATATGGATGTGTCAATCATTAATCAACTGCCTGCTGGTCGCAAGCCGATTATTACTCGTTGGGTTAAGCATCAGCAATTGCCGACTGTTTTAGAGTGGCTTGAGAAGGAGCTTAGGAGTGGGGCTCAGGTCTATTTTATTTCTCCCCTAATCGAAGAGTCTGAAGCCTTGGATTTGAAGAATGCCATTGACTTGCAAGCTGAGTTACAAGCACATTTTGGAAGTCAAGTTACGGTTGATTTGTTGCATGGGAAGATGAAGAATGACGAAAAAGATGCGATTATGCAGGCTTTTAAGGACAGGAAGTCAGATATTTTGGTGTCGACAACTGTTATAGAAGTTGGAGTCAATGTGCCCAATGCAACTGTAATGGTTATTATGGATGCTGACCGTTTTGGTTTAAGTCAGCTACATCAGTTACGAGGTCGTGTTGGGCGTGGTCATAAGCAGTCTTATGCTGTTTTAGTTGCCAATCCCAAAACGGAGTCAGGTAAAGAACGGATGAAGATTATGACTGAAACCACAGACGGATTTATACTGGCTGAAGCGGATTTAAAAATGCGTGGGTCTGGTGAAATTTTTGGAACTCGGCAATCAGGTTTGCCAGAATTTCAAGTGGCTAATATTGTGGAAGATTATCCGATTTTGGAGGAAGCTAGACGGGTTGCAAGTCAGATTGTCAGTGAAGAAAATTGGCAGAAAGATCCCAACTGGTCCGTATTGTTAAATCATTTGAAGGATAGAGAAGAATTAGATTAGGGATGAAAAAGACCGAGCAAGTATGCCGGTCTTTTGAAGTATATGTGAGGTTTATCCTTGGATATAATCAGCTAAAGCCTGTCCTTTCAAGCCTGCGTTGAGGGCAATTAGTAGTTTCAGTCGAGCTTTTTGTGCATTCAATTCTTTGACAAAAAGGATACCGTCTTGTTCTAGCTGAATGCCACCGCCCTGATAGGCATAAACAGGTTCTGCTATTCCATTGAAACAACGAGAAACTAGGACGATGGGGATGTTTTGAGTGAGAAGGTTTTGGATAGCAGGAAGGATGGTCGGTGGGAGGTTTCCTGCTCCAAGGGCTTCGATGACTAAGCCTGAAATGGCTGAATGTGAGAGTGAATCAAGGAGAACAGAGTCCATATCTGCATAGGCTTTGAGAATTGGAACTGTTCCAGAGATATGTGATAAGTCAAATCGGACACGAGGTTCTGCCGTTTTAAAATAGAGAATTTCACGTTTGGTAACCAGTCCAAGAGGTCCATGGGTTGGTGTTTGGAAGGTAGAAACGTTGGTTGTATGGGTCTTGGTAACATATTTTGCGGCATGAATTTCATCATTCATGACAACCAAGATACCTTTGTCTGCTGATTTTTCATCAGCTGCGACCCGCAGGGCTGTTCGATAGTTGTAAACTCCGTCGCTACCTAACTCATTGGATGAACGCATGGCTCCAGTTAATACGATTGGTTTTTTCGGAATAGCCATGGTATCAAGGAAATAGGCTGTTTCTTCCAGTGTATCGGTGCCATGTGTAATGACAAAACCATCAAAGTTGTCTTGCTCAGTCTTGATTTTTTGATAGAGAGCCATCATGTGTTCCAAACGGATATGAGGGCTTGGGACATTGAGAAAATCGACGGATGTGACTTGAATTTCTTCAATGGGGGTGTCGATTTGTGTCATCGGATTGATTTGACTGCTTGCTACGTGACCGTCTTGGTCGGCTTGCATGGAAATAGTTCCACCTGTGTGTAAGGCGAGAATTTTTTTCATAAATTTTCTGTTTCTTTCAAAATGTGATATACTAATTGTAACACAATTCTGAGAAAGTTGGTGAGATGGTTGGCGATTAAGGCTGTATTTTTTGATATCGATGGGACATTATTGACTGATAATCGTACGGTTAGTAAGTCGACTATTCTTGCTATTAACTCTTTGAAAGCAAAGGGGATTTTAGTTGGCTTAGCAACTGGGCGTGACCCTCGATTTGTATTGCAATATATGGCTAGTCTGGGTTTGGATTTAGCCATTACCTACAATGGTCAGTACATTTTTTCTAGGGAGGAACTGATCTATAGTCGTGTTTTAGACCCTAGTCAGGTAGAAGCTATGATGAATTATGCTCAGAGGCATCATAAGGACTTGGCACTTGGAACTGCGAAAGGGGTCTTTGGTAGCGGGATTATGTCAACAGGTACAGGGAATTTTGCTTACCGTGTTAGTCGGCTTATTCCCGATAAGTTTGCTGGTTTGGTGAATTTTATTTTTAATCGTCTGGTGCGCTTGGTTCGACCACAGCGACAGACAAACCTGAGGGCTTATTTGGCACAACCGATTTATCAGCTCATGATGTTGACAACAGAGAGGGAAACCAGGGAATTGGAAGCAAGATTTACTGATTTGTCTTTTACTCGTTCAAGCCCCTATGCAACAGATATTATCAGTAAGGGGAGTTCAAAACTATCTGGAATTTTAAAGGTTGCTGAGAAATATCGTTTTAGTTTAGATGAAGTTGTGGCTTTTGGCGATTCGAATAATGACTATGAAATGTTAAAGGCCATTAAACATTCGGTGGCTATGGGAAATGGAACTAAGAGAGTGCGTAAGGTGGCCTCATTTGTGACAGATAGCAACAACCGCGATGGTATTTATAAGGCATTCGTTCAGTTAGGTTTACTGGAGGAAAACAATGTTTCAGAGCAGAGATGAGAATTTTAATCGTGTGAAAGCTTTTCATGACTTGATGGATGGGGATACTCAGGAAAGCCCAAGGGTATATGATGGGCAGATGGCGCTGTACCGTTCTAGCTTTAAGCTTGAGGAGATAGTAGAATTTTTGCATGCCTCTTCGGAAAGTGAGGAGGCTTTCCAAGACTATGTTCATCAGTTGCATGATGGCTTGGATAAGGCCGTTGAAAAGGTGAAAGGCAAGGGTCCGGCTAGTAGATCATTGCAGGACCAGGCAGATGCTCTCTTGGACATTTTGTATTTTACCTATGGTTCTTTTGTCTTAATGGGGGTAGATCCAGCACCTATTTTTGATTTGGTGCATACTGCCAATATGGGAAAAGTTTTTCCAGATGGTAGGGCGCATTTTGATCCGATTACTCACAAAATTCTAAAGCCAGAGGACTGGGAAGAGAAGTTTGCACCGGAGAAAAAGATTGCTAAAGAGCTTGAAAGACAGATGAAAAGACTTGATGCCTAGTTCAAGTCTTTTCTTGTTTTATAAGCTTTTTTCACCATCGCGGACGATGAGTAAATCAATATTTGCGTGGCGCATGATGTATTCAGATGAAGAACCGATAAGGAGGCGTTCGAAGGCATTAAGACCTGTTGCCCCAAGTAACATGAGATCGGCACCAGTTTCTTTAGGAATATCTATTGCTAATAGGGTCTTGGGATTACCAAATTCGATATAGATCTGAACTTCTGCCAATCCAGCCTCAACAGCGCTTTGTTTGTACTCTTCTAGCAATAGCTCCGCTTCTTTTTCTAATGTTTCATAGACAGAAGCATCAAAGGCAACAACATTGTGAAGGGCCCGCGTGTCGATTACATGGGCAATAACCAATCGAGCCTGGTTGCGTTTGGCAACGTGGATTGCCTTGTGCAGAGCTAATTCAGCACCTGTGGATCCATCGACAGCTACGAGGATGGTCTTGTAAGATTGTGTCATACTAGTCACTCCTTTCAGCAAGTCTTCATTTCTAGAATGATAGGTTATTATTACATTTATATTATAAGTCTTTTTAAAGAAAAAGTAAAGGTATTCTTGTGCTTTTTTTGCTTTTAAAGTAAAATAGAAAAATAGAAGAAAGTCGAGGTAACGACACATGAAACAGTTTAATAAATCAACTAAATTAGATGATGTAGCTTATGATATTCGTGGACCAGTTTTGGAAGAAGCTATGCGTATGCGTGCCAACGGTGAGCAGATTTTACGCCTGAATACAGGAAATCCTGCTGAATTTGGTTTTACTGCTCCAGACGAGGTCATTCGTGACCTTATCCACAATGCTCGCAAATCAGAAGGGTATTCTGATAGTAAGGGAATTTTTTCAGCCCGTAAGGCGATTATGCAGTATTGCCAATTGAAGAAGTTTCCAAATGTGGATATCGAAGATATTTATATCGGTAATGGTGTCAGTGAACTGATTGTTATGTCTATGCAGGGCTTGCTAGACAATGGGGATGAGGTTTTGGTACCTATGCCTGACTATCCACTTTGGACGGCAGCTGTGAGTTTGGCTGGTGGTAAGGCTGTCCATTATGTCTGTGATGAGGCGGCGGATTGGTATCCAGACTTGGCCGATATGGAGGCCAAAGTGACGTCACGGACCAAGGCCATTGTCTTGATCAACCCTAACAACCCAACGGGTGCTCTTTATCCCAAAGAGGTTTTGGAGGGAATTATTGATATTGCCCGCAGACATGAATTGATTATTTTCTCTGATGAGATTTATGATCGGATGGTCTTTGACGGTGCGGTTCATATTCCGATTGCGACATTGGCACCAGACTTATTTGTCGTGACCATGAATGGTTTGTCAAAATCCCATCGTATCTGTGGTTTCCGTGTGGGTTGGATGGTCTTGTCTGGACCTAAGAAACATGTGAAAGGCTACATCGAAGGTTTGAATATGTTGTCCAATATGCGCTTGTGTTCAAACGTATTGGCTCAGCAAGTTGTTCAGACTTCCTTGGGTGGTGTTCAATCTGTTGACAAACTACTCATGCCAGGTGGTCGTCTGTACGAACAACGAGAATTTATTACCAAGGCTATCAATGATATTCCTGGTTTATCAGCAGTCAAGCCAAAGGCGGGATTATATGTCTTTCCTAAGATTGACCGCGATATGTACCGAGTGGACGATGATGAACAGTTTGTCTTGGATTTCTTAAAACAGGAAAAAGTCTTGCTTGTTCATGGTCGTGGTTTCAACTGGAAAGATCCAGACCATTTCCGAATTGTCTATCTGCCACGTGTAGACGAATTGGCAGAAATTCAGGAAAAAATGACTCGTTTCTTGCGTCAATACCGTAGATAAGAGTGGAGCTGAGAGTATCAGCTCTTTTTCTTACTTGAAATTGCAAGTACTATTTCAAAAATAGTAAATTTTCTGATAATTGTTGAAATTTGCCTAATAATTCGGTATAATAAGTGTAATTACAGTAAAAAGAGGAACATATGACAACATTATTAGAAAAAACTCGGGATATTACTTCTATTTTGAAACGTTCCGAAGAGCAATTGGCAGAAGAATTGCCTTACAATGCCATCGCGGAGCACTTATCTGATATAATTGATTGCAACGCCTGCATTATCAATAGTGAGGGTGAGATTTTGGGTTATCATATGAACTACAAGACCAATAATGACAGGGTTGAAGAGTTCTATATTAACAAACAGTATCCAGAAGAATATGTAAAATCGATTGCTCAGGTCTATGATACCCAGGTTAACTTGCCAGTTGAGAGTGAGCTGACAGCTATTCCTGTGGAATCTCGTTCGATCTATCCGAATGGTTTGACCACCATTGCTCCTATCCATGTGACGGGCATCCGTTTTGGCAGCTTGATTATCTGGCGCAATGAGGAGCAATTCCACGAAGAAGATTTGATTTTGGTTGAGATTGCAGCAACAGTAGTAGGTATCCAACTACTTAACTTCCAGCGGGAAGAGGATGAGAAAAATATTCGTCGTCGTGCAGCGGTGAATATGGCAGTCAATACTCTTTCCTATTCTGAAATGAAGGCAGTTGCGGCTATTTTGGGCGAATTGAATGGTAATGAAGGTCAATTGACGGCTTCTGTTATTGCAGATCGTATCGGCATTACTCGCTCTGTAATCGTCAATGCCCTGCGCAAGTTGGAGAGTGCAGGGATTATTGAAAGTCGTTCGCTTGGGATGAAAGGAACTTATTTGAAGGTCCTCATTCCAGCTATCTTTGATGAAATTAAGAAACGTGACTACTAAGATGACAAAAGCATTGATTTCGATTGATTATACGGTTGATTTTGTGGCTGACAAGGGCAAATTAACCGCGGGGAAACCTGCTCAGGCTATTGCTGAGCGGATTGCTCAGGTGACAAGGGAAGCCTTTGAAAATGGGGACTATATCGTTTTTGCCATTGATGGTCATGAAGAGGGGGATGACTTGCATCCTGAAAGCAAGCTCTTTCCACCTCACAATATCATGGGAACAGACGGGCGAGATTTGTACGGTCCTTTGGCGGATTTTTATAGCGAAAACAAGGAACATGCGCGTGTTCGTTGGATGGACAAGCGACATTATTCGGCCTTTTCTGGGACGGATTTGGATGTTCGTTTGAGAGAACGTCGGGTGGATACGGTAGTCTTGACAGGTGTCCTGTCTGATATCTGTGTCCTGCATACAGCTATTGATGCCTACAATAAAGGCTATCGGATTGAGGTCGTGGCTTCTGCAATTGCCGCATTGACGGAGGAGAGTCATCAGTTTGCTCTCAACCATCTGCGCCATGTGCTTGGTGCGACCATTATAGATTAGGGTTTAGAAACCAGTCGTTAGACTGGTTTTTTGCCGAAAAAAAGCTTCCATCGGAGGGAATATCTACCTTTGTGTGGAGCTGGAAATATGGTATAATGAGAAGATAGATTTCCATTAGGAGGAAAGTAAGAATGAAGATTTCTGAAGCTGAAGTCCGTCATGTTGCCAAGCTGTCTAAGCTGGAATTTTCGGACCAGGAAACAGCGGAATTTGCGACAAGTTTGAGCAAGATTGTCGATATGGTTGAATTGCTCAATGAAGTAGATACGACAGGTGTTGCGGTGACAACAACCATGGCTGACCGTAAGAATGTCTTGCGAGCAGATATTGCCCAAAAAGGTGAGAGCCGTGAAGAGCTCTTTAAAAATGTGCCTGAAGCCCAAGATAACTTTATCAAGGTACCAGCTATTTTAGACGGGGGAGGAGATGCCTAATGACGTTTAACAATAAAACCATTGATGAATTGCATGACCTCCTTGTCAAAAAGGAGATTTCTGCGGTTGAGTTGACCAAGGCAACTTTGGAAGACATCAAAAGCCGTGAGGGAGCAGTGGATGCTTTCTTGACTATCACAGAAGATGCGGCCTTGGCGCAAGCTGCTGCCCTTGATGAAAAGGGAATCGATGCGGACAATGTCATGGCTGGTATTCCCTTGGCAGTCAAGGACAATATCTCTACGAAGGGGATTTTGACCACTGCTGCTTCAAAAATGCTCTATAACTACGAGCCGATTTTCGATGCGACATCGGTTGCTCAGGCCTACGCTAAGGATATGATTGTTGTCGGTAAAACCAACATGGACGAGTTTGCTATGGGTGGTTCTAATGAGAACTCTGCCTTCAAACCGACTAAAAATGCTTGGGACCAGACAAAAGTTCCTGGTGGTTCTTCAGGTGGTTCGGCAGCTGCAGTTGCATCTGGGCAGGTCCGTTTGTCATTGGGTTCCGACACTGGTGGTTCGATTCGTCAGCCAGCTGCCTTTAATGGTATCGTTGGGATGAAACCAACTTATGGAACAGTATCCCGTTTTGGTCTGATTGCCTTTGGTTCATCTCTTGACCAGATTGGTCCATTTTCACAGACAGTTAAGGAAAATGCTCAATTATTGAATGTTATTTCTGGCCATGATGTCAAAGATGCGACATCAACCATCAATGAAATCGCTGACTTCACTAGCAAGATTGGTCAAGACATCAAGGGTATGAAGATTGCTCTTCCAAAAGAATACATGGGCGAAGGGATTGATCCGCAGGTCAAGGAAACCATTCTCAAGGCGGCTAAGCACTTGGAAGGCTTGGGGGCCATTATCGAGGAAGTCAGCCTGCCACATTCTAAGTACGGTGTTGCTGTTTACTACATCATCGCATCCTCAGAGGCTTCTTCTAACTTGCAACGTTTTGACGGAATCCGTTATGGTTTCCGTGCAGAAGATGCGACAAACTTGGATGAGATTTACGTGAAAACCCGTAGCCAAGGTTTTGGTGAGGAAGTTAAACGTCGTATTATGTTAGGTACATTTAGCTTGTCATCTGGTTACTACGATGCCTACTTCAAGAAGGCAGGTCAGGTGCGGACCTTGATTATCCAAGATTTTGAAAAGGTCTTTGCAAACTATGATTTGATTTTGGGGCCAACTGCTCCGACAGTTGCTTTTGGTTTGGACACGCTCAACCATGACCCTGTGGCTATGTACTTGGCGGACCTTTTGACCATTCCTGTCAACTTGGCAGGTCTCCCAGGGATTTCGATTCCTGCTGGTTTTGTAGAAGGATTACCAGTTGGCTTGCAGTTGATTGGTCCAAAATATTCAGAAGAAACTATCTACCAAGTGGCTGCTGCCTTTGAAGCGACAACAGACTACCACAAGCAACAACCAGTGATTTTTGGAGGTGCTAACTAATGAACTTTGAAACGATTATTGGTCTAGAAGTCCATGTGGAGTTGAATACCAACTCGAAAATTTTCTCACCTTCATCTGCTCATTTTGGTGAGGACCCAAATGCCAATACCAACGTAATTGACTGGTCTTTCCCTGGAGTTCTGCCTGTTCTTAACAAGGGTGTTGTGGATGCTGGTATTAAGGCTGCCTTGGCCTTGAATATGGATATTCACAAGGACATGCACTTTGACCGTAAGAACTATTTCTATCCTGATAACCCTAAGGCCTATCAGATTTCCCAGTTTGACGAGCCAATTGGCTACAATGGCTGGATTGAGATTGAGCTAGAAGATGGTTCAACCAAGAAAATTCGTATCGAGCGTGCGCATTTGGAAGAGGATGCTGGTAAGAATACCCACGGGACAGACGGCTATTCTTATGTAGACCTCAACCGTCAGGGTGTGCCATTGATTGAGATTGTATCAGAAGCAGATATGCGATCGCCTGAGGAGGCCTATGCCTATCTGACAGCGCTCAAGGAAATTATCCAGTACACCGGCATTTCAGATGTCAAGATGGAAGAAGGCTCTATGCGGGTTGATGCCAACATTTCTCTTCGTCCCTATGGTCAAGAAAAATTTGGTACCAAGACTGAGTTGAAAAACCTCAACTCCTTCAACTATGTGCGCAAGGGCTTGCAGCATGAAGTAGAACGTCAGGCCAAAATCTTGCGTTCAGGTGGTCAAATCCAGCAGGAAACTCGCCGTTACGATGAATCTACTGGGGAAACCATTCTCATGCGTGTCAAGGAGGGTTCAGCTGACTACCGTTACTTCCCTGAGCCAGACCTACCGCTCTACGAGATTGATGATAGCTGGATTGAGGAAGTGCGTGCAGAATTGCCAGTCTTTCCAAAGGCTCGCCGTGCTCACTATGTGGAAAACTTGGGCTTGACCGCCTACGATGCTGGTCAATTGACGTCTACCAAGGCTCTGTCTGATTTCTTTGAAGCAGCAGTGACAGCAGGTGGCGATGCTAAACAAGTGTCCAACTGGTTGCAGGGCGAAGTGGCTCAGTTCCTCAATGCTGAAGGTAAGACTATTGAGCAAATCGCCTTGACACCAGAAAACTTGGTTGAAATGATAGCCTTGATTGCGGATGGCACTATTTCATCTAAGATTGCCAAGAAAGTCTTTGTTCACTTGGCTAAGGAAGGTGGCTCTGCTAAGGCTTATGTTGAGAAGGCTGGTTTGGTACAGATTTCAGACCCTGAGGTCTTGATTCCGATTATCCACCAAGTCTTTGCGGATAATGAAGTGGCTGTAGCTGACTTTAAGTCTGGCAAACGCAATGCTGATAAGGCCTTTACAGGCTTCTTGATGAAAGCGACTAAAGGACAAGCCAACCCGCAAGTTGCACAACAACTTTTGGCACAGGAATTGGCTAAGTTGTTAGATTAACATGAATAGAAGAAAACCGAGAATTCATCAGAACTCTCGGTTTTTTGCTTTCAATAAGAACTCTCCCGTATAACCAGCTGGGTACCTAGTTTAATCTTACGGGGATGGTGGGGAGTCGGACTCGCAATGATACGGTCCAGCAGTTGCATAGCTTCCTGGCCCATTTCCTCGGTGAAGACGCTGATGGAAGACAGGGCAGGATAGACCTGGCGGGTGATGGCTGTATCGTTAAAGGTGATGAGTTGAACTCTTTCTGGCACTGCGATTTGTCGCTCTTGTAAAGCACGCAGGGCACCGACAGCTAGGGTATCATTTGCCATAAAGAAGGCAGAAGGCAGTTGATTGCCCAATTCTTCGATAGCCTGGCTCATGAGCTCATAGCCTGACTGGGTGGAGAATTTTCCTTGGTAGATATAATTTTCTTGGAGAATGCCCAAGGTGTTCAGGTAGTCACGAAAGGCAGTCAGGCGGGGATCTGTTGGCAGTTGGTGACCATCTGTGGTTTCTTCCTGTCCAACTAATAGGCCAATGCCTGTCAGACCTTGAGAACGGAAGTGGTCAATAACTGTCTGAACAGAGTGTTCAAAGTCAGTCGTGATGCAGGAAAATCCCTCAGTCAGTGTATCAGAATCCACAAAAATCAGCTTGGAAGATAGGCTGGCTAGCTCTGCTATTTGCCCAGAAGAAAATTTGCCAACCGCGATGATGCCGTCCACTTCTTGGATGAGGGGATTGGTCAGGTCGTTGAAGGAGCGGACGATTTGGTAGCCGAGTAAGCTGGCGGTCTGCTCGATGCTGGCACGGATGGAATAATAGTAGAGGTCGGCTAGCTCTTCGCTTTCAGTGTACCATTGGACAATGCCGATGGTGCCTTTTTGTTGGGGTGCTTGTTTTTTGAGGTGTTTGGTGTAGCCCAGGTCCTGTGCCAAGTTGAAAATGCGATCGCGGGTTTCTTGGCTGACGGATAGGGTCAGGTCGTTCTTGAGTACGCGGGAAATGGTGGCAGATGATAATTGAGCCTTTTCAGCGATGTCTTTAATGGTAACCATGGGATTCTCCTATATATTTGTATCTAGTATAGCACAAAATGTAAAATTAGTAAATTTTTAGTAAATATATTGACTTTTATATTGTTAAGTTGTACAATAAAAGAAAACGATTACAAAATCAAGGAGGTTCCTATGAACACAGAACAACTCAAGCAAGCCTTTCACGATGTGTTTGGTCAAGAGGCGGATGCGACTTTCTTCTCACCTGGGCGGATTAACCTGATTGGTGAGCATACAGACTACAACGGTGGTCATGTCTTTCCAGCGGCTATTACCTTGGGAACATACGGAGCTGCTCGCAAACGTGATGACCAAGTTTTGCGTTTCTATTCTGCTAACTTTGAAGAAGTTGGTGTGATTGAGGTAGATTTGAACAACTTAGTCTTCGACAAGGCGGACAACTGGACCAACTATGCCAAGGGAGTTCTCAAATTCTTGCAGGAAGCAGGACATAGCATCGATACAGGGATGGAAGTCTTTGTTTACGGTAACATTCCAAATGGCTCAGGCTTGTCATCATCAGCTTCCTTGGAACTCTTGATTGGGATTATCGCAGAAGAGTTGTATGGACTTGAATTGACGCGTCTTGATTTGGTGAAAATTGGGAAACAAACGGAAAATCACTTTATCGGTGTCAATTCTGGGATCATGGACCAGTTTGCTATCGGTATGGGAGCAGACCAACGTGCCATCTATCTGGATACCAATACACTTGAATATGAATTGGTACCGCTGGATTTGGGTGACCATGTGATCGTTATCATGAACACCAATAAACGTCGAGAATTAGCAGATTCTAAGTACAATGAGCGCCGGGCAGAATGTGAAAAAGCTGTGGAAGAATTGAATGCAGTTTTGACTATTCAAACTTTGGGAGAGTTGGATGAGTGGACCTTTGACCAATATAGTTACTTAATCAAAGATGAAAACCGCATCAAGCGTGCCCGTCACGCTGTCTTAGAAAACCAACGGACCTTGCAAGCTCGTAAGGCCTTGGAAGAAGGGGATTTGGCAACCTTTGGTCGCTTGGTCAATGCTTCCCATGTTTCTTTGGAGCATGATTATGAAGTGACAGGTTTAGAGTTGGACACCTTGGCCCATACTGCTTGGGAACAAGAAGGGGTTCTCGGGGCTCGCATGACAGGAGCTGGTTTCGGTGGCTGTGGCATTGCCATTGTCCACAAGGATAAGGTTGAAGCCTTCAAAGAAAATGTCGGCAAGACCTATACTGAAGTGGTTGGATATGAACCAAGCTTTTATGTAGCGGAGATTGCTGGAGGCTCTCGCGTCTTATCTCGAAAATAGATTGGAGAAATGATGACAGGATTGGTGGATCGTTTTGTTGAGCAGGTTATTGCCAACAGTGATTTTGAAGAAATGGATGCTCTTTATCTGCGAAATCGGGTTTTAGCCTTGGTTGGGGACCAAGTTTTGACTGTCCAAACAGAGCTAACAGACTTGATTGAACTCAAGGAAGAATTATTGGTTCATGGGGTTCGCACTGGTTTTGTGGGTGAATTGCTGGAAGAGCAGGACATGGTTGGGGCTTGTTTGATGGACTTGATCACCCCAAGTCCTAGTCAGGTCAATCGTGATTTCTGGCAGACCTACCAGGACAGTCCAGAGCAGGCTGTGGCAGACTTTTATGCCTTGAGCAAGCGAAATGACTATATCAAGGTGGCGGCTGTTGCCAAAAATATCTACTATCAGGCACCGACAGACTATGGCAACCTAGAAATTACCATCAATCTGTCCAAACCAGAGAAGGATCCAAAGGCTATTGCGGCAGCCCGTTTAGCAGAAGCTTCAAACTACCCTCAGTGCCTGCTTTGTATGGAAAATGAGGGCTACCAAGGCCGGATTAATCATCCTGCGCGTGCCAACCACCGCATTATTCGCTTGGAGCTTGGACAGGAAAAGTGGGGCTTCCAGTATTCGCCTTATGCTTACTACAATGAGCATGCTATTTTCTTGAACCAAGAGCATGTGCCTATGGTTATCAGCCCTCAAACCTTTGAACAACTTTTGGACTTGCTTGACATATTTCCGGATTATTTTGTCGGTTCCAACTCTGACCTCCCCATCTCGGGTGGCTCCATCTTGACCCATAATCACTATCAGGGTGGGCGGCACAGTTTTGCCATGGAAAAGGCGCCGATTGAGCATCAGCTGGTCTTCGACGGCTTTGAGTCCGTATCTGCTGGCCTTGTCAAGTGGCCTATGTCGGTTATTCGTTTGAGCTCGGCAGATAAGCCAGCGCTATTGAGCCTGGCGGCTAAGATTTTGGAAAAATGGCGGAGCTACTCAGATGATGCCGTTCAGATTATGTCTGAGACGGATGGCACTCCCCATCATACCATCACCCCAATTGCCCGGAAGCGAGGGGATGTGTATGAGTTGGATTTGGTTCTCCGCGACAATCAGACTTCGGAAGAATTTCCAGACGGCATCTACCATCCACATCCAGATGTACAGCACATCAAGAAAGAAAATATCGGCTTGATTGAGGTCATGGGCTTGGCGATTTTGCCTCCACGTTTGAAGGCGGAATTGGCTGAAGTCAAGAAATACTTACTGGGTCAAGCTAGTCAGGTGGCAGCCTATCATCAACCTTGGGCGGATAGGTTGAAGGCTGAACATCCAGATTTGACAGAAGAAAGGGCTGAAGAAATCATTCGAGCATCTGTCGGACAAATTTTCGCCCGTGTCTTAGAAGATGCGGGTGTCTATAAACGCACACCAGAAGGACAGGCAGCCTTTATGCGCTTTGTGGAGTTTGTCGGTTTAGCAACCTAATTGTAAGAAAAGAGTGGGACGTGGTCCTACTCTTTTGGTATAATGGGACTATTGACATGTGAGGAAGGAGTTAGGATGACAGAAAAAAGATGGGGAACCTTGATAACCTTAATAGCAGGGATTGCCTGGGGCTTGTCAGGGGTGAGTGGACAGTATTTAATCGGACGAGGCATGTCTGTACAGTTGATTACCTCCATGCGCCTGATGGTTTCAGGTCTTGTTTTGCTCGGTCTGTGTGCTGTGACAGCTAGGAGAAATTTGCTTGCACTCTTGAAAAATGGACGCGCTTTGCTAACTGTATGTTTCTTTGCCTTGTTTGGCCTAGCCCTCAATCAGCTGGCCTATTTACAAGCCATTGCTTATACAAATGCGGCAACGGCAACAGTTCTCCAATACCTCTGCCCTATCTTAGTGCTAGCCTATACCTGCTTGAAGGATAGGCAAAGACCGACAGGGGTTGAAGTGATTTCGATTGTCTTGGCAATTGTAGGAACCTTTTTTATTGCAACCCATGGACAGTTGACGGAACTAGCGATTACCCCGCTTGGTTTAGCATGGGGACTTTTCTCAGCCCTGACCTATGCTCTCTATATTATCCTACCTGCCCAAGTTATTGACCAGTATGGTAGTTTGTCGGTCATTGGTCTGGGGATGTTGATGGGAGGGTTGATGGTTACTTTGGGTTTACAGACCTGGCAAGAACCCCTTCAATTAGATAGTGGTAGTATGTTTGGCTTAGTGGGGATTGTTGGTGTCGGGACCATCTTTGCCTATACAGTCTTTCTCAAAGGGGTTACCATGGTAGGACCTGTCAATGCCAGTCTGTTAGCCTCTATTGAACCTGTTGCTTCCATTATTTTTGCAGTGTGGCTGGTTAATGAGGTCTTTACAAGCATGGATTTAGTCGGTATGATTTGTATTCTACTAGCAGTTCTGCTGATTTCGCTAAAGGATTTTTTGATTACCGAAAAGAGTATTGGTTAATATACTCTTTTTTTTGATATACTAAAGTAAAAAATATAAGAGGAAATTGGAATGATAAAAGAATTTTGTTCGGAAAACCATGTAGATCTTGCAAAAGCTATCTCAATGGGTGCCCAGCGGATAGAACTTTGTGATAATTTAGCAGTTGGGGGAACAACGCCAAGTTATGCAGTGATTAAATACGTTTGTCAACTGGCTCATGAGAATGAAGTCACAGTCATGACCATGATTCGCCCTCGTGGTGGTGATTTTTGCTACGATGAGGCAGAGATTGAGATGATGGTGGAAGATTGCAAAGTAGCTAAAGAGCTGGGTTCAGATGGTTTAGTATTTGGTGTTTTGACAAAGGATAATTGGCTGGATCAAGTCGCTTTGGAACGCTTGTTTGCTGTGTCGCAGGGTTGCCAAATTGTATTTCACATGGCTTTTGATCAAATCCCTCGCCACCGTCAATTTGAGGCTATTGATTGGCTGGCAGCCCATGGAGTGACACGGATTTTGACAAGAGGCAGTTTGACGGGGTCTGCCTTGAACAATGTCGATTGGTTGCAGGAGCTTGTTTCCTATGCCCAAGGTAAGCTTGAAATCTTAATTGGTGGTGGCTTGACAGTGGACAATGTGCCTGAATTACTAGAAAAAATACCTGTGGATCAGGTTCATGGAACTCGTTTGTTTTGGTAGCGATGAATTACTTGTATTCATATACTTGGTGTAAATATGTAACAAAAGTTGAAAAGGTTTACAATTTTCCCTTATCTTGTTACAATAAGAATATCAAACATACGGGGGAAGAAAACCATGACAATCATTGAAAGAGCTGACAACCTAGAGCGTATCATCTTGCCAGAAGGTTACTATGAAACTCTCGCTCAATATGTTCAAGCTGGGAAAACAGGTTTTGATTCGGAACTGGAAAAACTGGGTGAGCAGGGGCTAGACATCAATGTCTATAAGGGTTCTGAGCAGGATAGGGATATTTTTCTTGAAGATATTGAGAATTTGCCACAGGCAATCCGTGAAGAGTTAGCTCGCTTTGCTGCGAACTTGCTCAATCCATTGCGGGAACAATTGGGAACTGTGGCTGTGGAGGTCAGTGATTTGGCCTTGGATTATGCGGTTAGTTTGGCTCAATCCTTGAGTAGCTCCCTCCGTTATCACAACTATGATAGTCTGATTGCTATTGCTCAAATTAAGGGTGTCGAGCCAAAAGGCAAGGACTGTCTAGCCTTTTCAGAATATCGAGAGGCTTATACGCTCTATGATGCCAAAAAATTGGTTTACAAGGCACTGATTTGGCGCCTCTTTGATGATAGTCATGCAGACTATGGTCATGCGACGACGATTTTAGGCATGGATGAGGATGATTCTGGTGTTGAGGAAATTGGATTTGCCTTTTCAAAATACTCGCTGGATATTGATTGGTTGTTGACCCATATGATTTTCATTCCTAAGGATTGGATTTTAGAAAGCAAATAGGTTCGTAGGATAGGCACTCGGTTCCACCGGGTGTTTTCCTTTTGGCTATCTATTCGCCTTTTTCCTAGAAAAATGGTATAATTGTCTGATAAAATTCTTTGGAGAAGTCCGTGACGTTAGAAAATTATATGCCAGATTTTGCCTTGGAAAAGGCCTATGATGTGACAGTTGACAGTTTGAAAAAACAGGGTATCAAGGTAGTCTTTGTCGATTTGGACAATACCTTGATTGCTTGGAATAATCCCGATGGTACGCCAGAGATGCGCCAGTGGTTACAGGATTTACAGGCCGCAGGCATTCCCGTTGTGGTGGTTTCCAACAATAAATACGAGCGAGTTAAGCGTGCAGTGGCTCCTTTTGGGATTGAGTTTGAAGCCTTTGCGCTCAAGCCCTTCACCTTTGGGATTAACCGCGCCTTAAAACGCTTTGATGTTCAGCCACATGAGGTGGTTATGATTGGGGATCAGTTGATGACAGACATTCGGGCTGCTAAGCGAGCTGGGCTCAAGTCTGTGCTGGTCAAACCCTTGATTCAGACGGACTCTATCAATACGCAGATTAACCGTTGGCGTGAGCGGCGGACCATGAAAAAAATCATCGCTAAGTATGGGGCGATAGATTACAAGAGGGAGATGTAAGTGGAAGAATTATTTTGTATCGGCTGTGGTGCCCAGATTCAGACGACAGATAAGACTGGTGCTGGATTTACACCTCAATCAGCTTTAGAAAAAGGCCTGGAAACAGGGCAACTCTACTGCCAGCGTTGTTTCCGTTTGCGCCATTACAATGAGATTTCAGATGTCAATATCTCGGATGACGATTTCTTGAAACTCCTCCATAGCGTAGGAGAAAGTGATGCCTTGGTGGTCAATGTCATTGATATTTTTGATTTCAATGGGTCTGTCATTCCAGGATTGCCACGCTTTATTTCAGGCAATGATGTGTTGTTGGTCGGCAACAAGCAGGACATTTTACCCAAGTCTGTCAAGACAGGCAAGGTCACTCAGTGGTTGACCGAGCGGGCGCACGAAATCGGTATGCGACCAGTTGATGTGGTCTTGACTTCAGCCCAAAACAAGCAGGCTATCAAGGACTTGATTGAAAAGATTGAACAACACCGCAAGGGACGGGATGTCTATGTGGTCGGCGTGACCAACGTCGGCAAGTCAACCTTGATTAACGCTATTATTCAAGAAATCACAGGGGACAAGGATGTCATTACGACTTCACGTTTCCCTGGAACGACGTTGGATAAGATTGAAATTCCTTTGGATGATGGTTCCTACATCTATGACACGCCAGGAATTATCCACCGTCACCAGATGGCCCATTATTTGACGGCTAAAAACCTCAAGTACATCAGCCCTCGCAAAGAAATCAAGCCAAAGACCTACCAGCTCAATCCAGAACAAACCTTGTTCTTGGCTGGTCTGGGACGATTTGACTTTGTGGCTGGTGAACGTCAAGGCTTTACGGCCTTCTTTGACAATGAATTGCAACTCCACCGCACCAAACTGCAGGGAGCTAGTGAATTTTACCAGAAACATGCGGGCTCGCTTTTAGTGCCACCAACCAGCAAGGAATTGAAAGAATTTCCTGAATTAGTCCGTCATGAATTTACCATCAACGAAAAGATGGATGTGGTCTTCTCAGGTCTTGGTTGGATTCGGGTCAATGAAAAGGCCAAGATTGCTGCCTGGGCACCAAAGGGTGTGGATGTGGTCATTCGCAAGGCCATTATCTAATACTCTTCGAAAATTAAAAGCAGACGTTGTTGACTTGATTTGATGAACTCCAGTTCTATCTGCATCTGCGTCGCCTAGTCTGATTTTAATTTTCATTGAGTATAAGAGGTATTTGATTTCAGTTTTTACAATTAAAGAGAAAGGAAGTTCAAGTCTTCTGATTTGAACACGGGCTAAGTATATCGGCGCAATAAGGAAAAACTTTGTTTTCTTTATTTCCCGATTGTAACAGTCTCCCAGTCTGTTACAACGCCCTTTGTATAATAAATTATGCTAACTTCAAAACAACGTGCCTTTTTGAACAGTCAGGCACACAGTCTTAAACCCATTATTCAGATTGGGAAAAATGGTCTAAATGACCAGATTAAAACCAGTGTTCGTCAGGCGCTGGACGCGCGTGAATTGATCAAGGTGACCTTGCTACAAAATACGGATGAAAACATTCACGAAGTAGCAGAAATCTTGGAAGAAGAAATCGGTGTGGATACGGTCCAAAAAATCGGTCGCATCTTGATTTTATTCAAACAATCTAGCAAGAAAGAGAACCGTAAAATTTCCAAACAGGTCAAAGAAATCTAAGAAGGAGAGCCTATGGCTATTGAACTCTTAACACCCTTTACCAAGGTTGAATTAGAGGTTGAAAAGAAAGAAACCAATCGGAAACAAGTAGGGATTCTGGGAGGAAATTTCAACCCTGTCCACAATGCTCACTTGATTGTGGCAGACCAGGTCCGTCAACAGTTGAAGCTGGATCAAGTCCTGCTCATGCCAGAATTCCTTCCGCCGCATGTGGATACAAAGGAAACCATTGACGAATACCATCGCTATTCCATGCTCAAGATGGCTATTGCAGGAATTGAGGGCTTGGGGATTGAAACCATTGAACTGGAGCGCCGTGGTGTCAGCTATACCTACGACACCATGAAATTGCTGAAGGAAAAAAATCCTGATACAGATTATTATTTCATCATCGGTGCGGATATGGTCGATTACCTGCCAAAGTGGCATAGGATTGATGAATTGGTCCAGTTGGTGCAGTTTGTCGGTGTCCAGCGTCCTCGTTACAAGGCAGGGACTTCCTATCCTGTTATCTGGGTAGATGTACCCTTGATGGACATTTCCTCCAGCATGGTGCGTAGTTTTATCAAGCAAGGACGAGTGCCGAATTTTATGGTGCCTCATGAAGTTCTGGACTATATCGAAGAAAAAGGACTTTACCAATGATTGCAGCAGATTTGACATTTGACCGTCAGGCTCTTTTGGAAAAAATCCGTGTAGCCATGAAGCCAGCACGCTTCCAACATGTCTTGGGTGTGGAGCAGGCGGCGCTTGCCTTGGCAGATCGATACGGCTGTGATCCGAAAAAAGCCAGTCTAGCAGCACTCTTGCATGACTATGCTAAGGAAGTGGAAGACCAAGTTTTTTTGGACTTGATTGCCAAGTATGATTTGGACAAGGACCTGCTCAACTGGGATAATAACATCTGGCACGGTGTGGTTGGCGCCTATAAAATCGCAGAAGATTTTGGTTTGGAAGATGAGGAAATTTTCCAAGCCATTCAACGACACACCGTTGGGGCGGGGCAGATGACCTTGCTGGACAAGGTTCTCTATGTGGCGGACTACATCGAACCCAATCGGGATTTTCCTGGGGTGGACGAGGCGCGTCGTATCGCAAAAGAGTCCTTGGACAAGGCAGTAGCCTATGAAACTGCCCAAACCATTTCTTACTTAGCCAAGAAGGGAATTCCCATTTATCCACAAACCTTGGAAACCTATAATGGCTATGTTTCTTATTTGAAGGAGTAGGGATGATTGCATTAAAACCTGTGGATGAGATTTCCTATCAAGCTGTCTTAGACTTGACAGTAGCCGAGGAGGACAAGGGCTTCGTGGCTCCCAACGTGCGTTCCTTGGCGGATGCCTGGTTATATAGAATGAATGGCGATGTCTTCCCCTATGCCATCTGGGCAGATGAACAGGTGGTTGGTTTTGCCCTGATTGACATTGATGAGGACATCCAGCAGTACATGCTCTGGCGGTTTATGATTGGTCAAGAATTTCAGGGGAAAGGCTATGGTCAGGCGGCTTTGGAGGTCGTGATCGATCAAGCAAGAGCTCACCCTGTCTGCGACCATTTGATTGTCGCCTATGTCAAGGGCAATCAGAAGATGGCTCATCTCTTGGAGAAAAATGGTTTTGTCTTGGATAGTGAAGAAGAAAGGGAATTGGTCTTTCGTTTGGAAACGCCTGGTGTTAAGCTATGAAATCTGCATTGTTAGTCATTGACATTCAAAACCTTCTAGTGGAGGAAAAACCTTATGCCATTGAAGAGCGATTAGCCCTCTGGCAAGATAGCCTCACAAACGCTCGTCAAGCGGGGCTAGAAGTCATCCATGTCCGCCATCATGACCAGGAATTGGTCAAGGGGACTGTTGACTGGGAGATTCACTCTACTGTTGCACCCTTAGCTAGTGAGAAGATTTTCGATAAGACCTTTAACAGTGCCTTCAAGGAAACGGGGCTTCATGCTTATCTGCAGGAAAAGGGAATTGAGCAGCTCATCATCATGGGGATGGCGACCAATTTTTGCATTGATACGACGATTAAAGTAGCTTATGAACTAGGCTACAAGGTAGCTGTGCTTCAGGACGGAACGACGACAGGTTATTCAGGCAAATTGGATGCCAAGGACTTGATTGACCACTACCAAAACATCTGGTCCTGGAGTTTTGCCCAGGTGGATAAATTAGAAAATATAATTAGAGGATAAGATGAAAGAACTAGATTTAGTAAAAGTTGTGGTCCAGGCTGCTGATGACAAGCGAGCTGAGGACCTTGTTGTAATTGATGTTCAAGGCGTGACCAGCCTGACAGACTACTTTGTGATTGCCAGCTCCATGAACAGTCGCCAGTTGGAGGCTATTGCGGAAAACATCCGTGAAAAGGTAGCGGAAGTTGGGATCAAGGGTAGCCGTGTAGAAGGCGATAGTAACGGTGGCTGGGTCCTTTTGGACCTTGGAGGCGTAGTCGTTCATATCTTCTCAGAAGAAATGCGTGACCTCTATAACCTTGAAAAATTATGGCACGAAGGTAGCTTCCTGGAAGTCGCAGACTTTTTAGAAGTGGAATAGTGAGAGTGGAGAGAACTCGACTGGTCACCAAACAACTCGAAAGTGACCAAAGAGAGTTCATTATTATGTAATTAGAAGTGATAGACTTCTTGAACACAGTGTGAGTTAATGAAGCAGTCGATTGGCTGCTTTTTATGAAAGGAAAAATATGGCAACTTATGAAACCTTTGCGGCGGTCTATGATGAAATCATGGATGACAGCTTGTATGATAAATGGACAGATTTTAGCTTGCGGAACTTGCCACAAGACACCAAGACGATTTTAGAATTGGCCTGTGGGACAGGGATTCAGGCTGTACGGTTTGCTCAAAAGGGTTATGAGGTGACAGGGCTTGACCTGTCCTATGAAATGTTGGAATTGGCCCAGAAAAAAGCAGAAGCTGCGGGTGTCATGATGGAGTTGGCCCAAGCAGATATGATGGCTCTGGAAGGTGTTGGAGAGTTCGATGCGGTGACCTGTTACTCGGATAGTCTGTGCTATATGTCGGACCAAGAAGCTGTTTTGCGGGTCTTTGAAGGAGTTCACTCTGTTCTCAATCAAGGTGGTACTTTCCTTTTTGACGTCCACTCCATTTATCAAATGGAGGAAGTATTTGCAGGCTATAGCTACCATGAAAACTACGAGGATTTTGCCTTTGTCTGGGATACTTACGAGGGGGAGCATGAGCATTCTATCGTTCACGAATTGACCTTCTTTGTCAAAGATGAGGACAGTCAAGAGGAGCGGTTTATCCGTCGGGATGAAGTTCATGAAGAGCGGACCTATCCGATTGAAACCTATGTGGAATGTTTGAAAGAAGCTGGTTTTGTATCTGTGGAAGTCTTTGCGGACTTTGAAAATCAAGCTCCGACAGAAACCAGCCAGCGGTGGTTTTTCAAGGCGGTCAAGGCATGATTTCAGGCATCGTAGCAGAATACAATCCCTTCCATACAGGTCATAAATACCTGCTGGAGCAGGTTGAGGGGTTGAAAATCGTGGTCATGTCTGGTAATTTCATGCAACGGGGTGAGCCAGCTATTGTGGATAAGTGGACACGGGCTCAGATGGCTTTGGAACACGGGGCAGATCTTGTTGTCGAGATGCCCTTTTTGGTGTCTGTCCAGTCGGCTGACCATTTCGCAAAGGGAGCCATCAGCATTTTACACAAACTAGGTGTGGAAAAACTGGTTTTCGGTACGGAAGAAATGCTGGATTACCAGAAAATTGCAGACATTTATGTGGATAAGTCGGAAGAGATGGAAAAATTTGTGAAAAACTTGCCAGACAATCTCTCTTATCCACAGAAGACCCAGGCTATGTGGCAGGAGTTTGCGGGTCTAACCTTCACAGGTGACACGCCAAATCATATTCTGGCTCTGGCTTATGCTAAGGCGGTGGCTGGAACTGGCATTCAGCTCAGCCCTGTTCAACGGCAGGGGGCTGGTTTTCATTCGGAAGAGGTGGAAACGTCCTACGCCTCGGCGACAGCTATCCGCAAGAGTGCTGACCAGCTGGACTTGGTGCGTGACTTTTTACCGTCTGCCAGTCTCTTTGAAGAGGCGACCAAGGTAAGCTGGAGAAACTATTTTCCTCTGCTCCGCTACCAGATTGCGACCCACCCAGATCTCAGTCAGGTCTTTCAGGTCAACGAAGAACTAGCCAGTCGTATCCGCTCTGCCATTGGGAGCGTAGCGACCGTGGAGGAGTTAGTGGATGCCGTTGCGACCAAGCGCTACACCAAGGCGCGGGTGCGGCGGGTGCTGACCTACATCTTGGTTAATGCGGTGGAAACTCCCTTGCCAGAAGCAGTTCATGTATTGGGCTTTTCAACTCGAGGCCAGGCCTATCTAAAGATTGTCAAGGAGCGGGTGGACCTGATGACGCGGATCGGCAAAGAGCCCTGGGACAGTCTGACCCAGCAGGCGGATGTGGTCTATCAATTGGGCGCTGACGAAATGGCAGAGCAGACCTACGGGCGCGTGCCGGTAAGGGTGGAGTGAGATGAGGGAAAAATTATTTTGTATTCTAGAAAATGATAACGATAGTTTATTGTCACGTTGCTATAATTTAATAATGTTATTTGCAATAGTGGTTAGTTTCATTCCTTTGATGTCTAAGCATACGAATTCTTTTCATTTGTTAGTGGATTATATTTCGACTGCTATTTTTTGCTTGGATTATCTTTTTAGAATACTAACAGCTGATTTCAAATTGCAAAAAGGAAAACTATCATTTCTGTTCTACCCATTTAGCTTATTAGCCATAGTGGACTTATTGTCCATTTTACCGACTTTTTTATACTTTAATAACAGTCTTCGATTATTGAAAATTGTACGGATGGGGCGAGTACTTCGAGTTTTCAAAGTTATCCGCTATTCAAAAAACATTCAGATTTTGACGAATGTTTTGCAAAATCAAAAAGAGTCATTATTGCTAGTAGCAAGCCTGGCTGTTGGTTATATTTTCTTTACTGCTTTATTGATTTTTTCGGTTGAGCCTGATACTTTTGAAACATTTTTTGATGCAATTTATTGGGCGACAATATCATTAACTACTGTTGGTTATGGTGATATATTTGCAACAACAATGCTAGGAAAAATCATTACAATGTTGTCTTCAATAATTGGAATTGCGATTGTTGCTCTACCTGCGGGGATTATTACGGCTGGCTATATGAATGAAATTACAAAGAAGGGATAAAAAATTCATTTTTCCCTTGACCCTCACCCTACGTTATCGCTTATACTGGTGGTAGAGAGGAGATTTCTATGAACGAAAATTGGACAGTTAAGCAGATCAGTCAGTTGACAGGATTGACGGTGAGGACCTTGCACCACTATGACCAGATTGGTTTGCTCAAACCAGCATTTGTGGCTGAAAATGGTTATCGCTACTATAATCAAGAAAATTTGGCTCGTCTGCAAGAAATTCTATTGTTTCGTGAGTTGGATTTTCCTCTCAAAGACATTCAGCAGCTTCTGGATGTGACAGAAGTCAATCGTCAGCAGGTCTTGCGGGATCATATCACCCTTTTAGAGCTCAAAAGGGAACGGCTGGATCGCATCATCAATCACGCCAGATTGCTCATAGAAAAAGGAGGAGAAGTCATGGATTTTCACGCATTTGACAGCAGTCAACTAGAAGCCTACAAGGCGGAGGCAAAGAAACGTTGGGGGAATACCTCAGCCTTTGCGGAATTTGAAGAGAAATACGATGCCAGTAAGGACCGGGTGTTTGCCCAAGAGATGCAGGCTATTTTTGAGTTTTTTGGAAAAATGCAGAGCTTGGAATCCGATCATCCAGATGTGCAGGCTCAGGTAGCCAACTTGCAGGCCTATATCACGGAAAATTTCTACACCTGCACCAAGGAAATCTTACAAAATCTAGGTCTTATGTATGTTGACGATGAACGATTTACAGTCAATATCGACCGAGCAGGTGGACTAGGAACAGCCAGTTTTGTTAGTCAGGCAATAGCAGTTTATTGCAAAGAATAAACGAAAGAAGTCTAGTGAGAACTAGGCTTTTTTGGTATACTAGATGAAGCTAGAAAATAAGGAGACACCCCATGATTCAACCTATTATGAAAGATATTTTCTTCCTGCAGCAGAAGTCTGAGCCTGCGACTCAGCTAGATGTGCAGGTCGGTCAAGATTTGCAGGACACCCTGACAGCCAACGCACACGCCTGTGTGGGTATGGCGGCCAACATGATTGGCGTCAAAAAGCGGATTATCATCGTCAACATGGGCTTCACCAACCTGGTCATGTACAATCCCGTCCTCATCAGCAAGGCCAAGCCCTATCAGACAGAAGAGGGCTGCCTGTCGCTCGAAGGTACTCGCCCGACGACACGCTATCAGGAGATTGAAGTGGAGTTTTTTGATGCTTCATGGAAAAAGAACAGCCTAAAGCTGACAGACTTCCAAGCCCAGATTGTTCAGCATGAACTGGATCATTTGGAAGGGATTATCATCTAGTAGCTACCAAATCTACCGTCAGGTAGATTTTTTTTAGTCATTTGAATTAACTTTGATACATCGTCACTTTCGCCTTGCCATACTTTAGTATAGCCTGCGCCTCAGTTCCTTGTCTGAAAGCTAATTCATTCGACTATAAAAAGTCAAAAAAGGTCAAACAAAATTATTGACTTTTACTGACCAATGGTGTAGAATAAGATTCGTAAGGTAAAGGACCTTACGAATTCTTTGAACAAAAGGTCAGTTTAGGTCAAACGAGAACGGTTTGACTTACTCTTGAACCTATTGGTCAGTAAAAGACAAACTTCTGAGGAGGTTAGGATGAAAGACAGGATTATACCCTATTAGCGTCATTTAGTTTATCTTTTATTACTGCGTTAACTCGCTTTGCCGTACTTCAGTACTGCCTTCAGCTCGTTGCCTAGTACTAAAAGCAAACTAAAAGACTAAATCAATTTTTTTAAAACAAAGGTCAGTAAAAGTCAAAAAAATAAAATTATAAATGAGGTAAAAACGATGAACAACAATTTCAATAATTTTAACAATATGGACGATATTTTCAATCAACTCATGGGCAATATGGGAGGTTACAGCACAGAGCGTCGCCGTTATTCTATCAATGGGCGTGAAGTGACACCAGAAGAATTCGCTATGTACCGTCAGACTGGTCGTCTGCCACAGACAGAAGAAGTGGCTCAAGCACAGACTAAAGGTCAGATAAAGTCAGACGGAATTCTTGCAAAACTAGGTTGCAATTTGACCCAAGATGCGCGTGAAGGGAAGTTGGATCCAGTCATTGGACGCAACAAGGAAATCCAAGAAACAGCAGAAATTTTGGCGCGCCGTACCAAGAACAATCCAGTTTTGGTCGGTGATGCAGGTGTTGGGAAAACTGCGGTAGTAGAAGGCTTGGCTCAAGCCATTGTCAATGGTGATGTGCCAGCAGCCATTAAGAACAAGGAAATCATCTCCATCGACATTTCAGGCTTGGAAGCTGGGACTCAGTATCGTGGGGCTTTTGAGGAAAATGTGCAGAATCTTGTGGATGAAGTTAAAAAAGCTGGCAATATCATTCTCTTCTTTGATGAAATTCATCAGATTTTGGGAGCTGGTAGTACTGGTGGAGACTCCGGTTCCAAGGGTTTAGCGGATATTCTCAAACCAGCTTTATCCCGTGGGGAATTGACGGTTATCGGTGCCACTACGCAGGACGAATACCGCAATACCATTCACAAGAACGCCGCTCTGGCTCGTCGTTTCAATGAAGTCAAGGTTAATGCTCCGTCCGCAGAAGACACCTACCAGATTTTGAAAGGGATTAAGCCGCTTTATGAAGCCCACCACAATATTGAATTGCCAGATGAGGTTTTGAGAGCTGCAGTTGATTATTCCGTCCAATATATTCCGCAACGTAGCTTGCCTGATAAGGCTATTGACCTGATTGATGTGACCGCTGCTCACTTGGCTGCACAACATCCTGTGACAGATATTCAGACCTTGGAAGCAGAAATGGCTGAGGCAAAACAGTTGCAGTTGGAAGCAGCTGAAAAAGAGGATTATGAAAAAGCCTTGAATGAAAAAGTCCGTATTGATAAGCTACAAAAACAGATTGATACTCATACAGAGCAACAGAAAGTAGTAGCGACCGTCAATGATGTGGCTCAGTCAGTTGAGCGTATGACAGGAATTCCAGTCTCTCAAATGGGAGCCTCTGACATTGAACGGCTCAAGGAATTGAAAAATCGCCTGTCAGCCAAGGTTATCGGTCAAGACGATGCGGTGGAAGCTGTATCTCGTGCCATTCGTCGGAATCGTGCAGGTTTTGATGACGGCAACCGTCCGATTGGTTCCTTCCTATTTGTCGGTCCGACAGGTGTCGGTAAGACAGAGTTGGCAAAACAGTTAGCGCTAGACTTGTTTGGTAACAAGGATGCCATTATCCGCCTGGATATGTCTGAATACAGTGATCGGACAGCCGTTTCCAAATTAATCGGGACCACAGCGGGTTATGTGGGCTACGATGACAATTCCCATACTCTTACAGAGCGTGTCCGCCGCAATCCGTACTCCATTGTCCTCTTGGATGAGATTGAAAAAGCAGATCGACAAGTGATTACACTTCTCTTGCAAGTGCTGGATGACGGGCATTTGACTGATGGACAGGGCAACCAAGTTAACTTTAAAAATACCATTATCATCGCTACATCAAATGCAGGTTTTGGTTATGGAATGGCAGAAGGTGAGGAAGAGCTAGATATCATGGACCGCATTGCTCCATTCTTCCGTCCGGAATTCCTCAACCGTTTCAACGCAGTTATAGAATTTAAACATCTGGACAAGGAAAATCTAAAAGCAATTGTTGACTTGATGTTAGCACAGGTTAATCAAACCCTAGCTAAAAAAGGGATTACCCTTGAAGTGACGGAAGCTGCCAAAGAATTCTTGATGGAAGCCGGCTATGACAAGGCAATGGGGGCTCGCCCACTCCGTCGGGTCATCGAAAGCCAAATTCGTGATAAGGTGACAGACTTCTATTTGGACCATACAAATGTGACCAACTTACTCGCGGATGTGGCTGACAATGAAATCAAAATTGAAGAGCAAACCTTTTCATAAAATTATAAGATAATGTAGAAAGTCTGGGAAGAAATTCTCGGATTTTCTTTTTTATTCTCGCTTACAAGCACCCTATAAATCCCATATTGACAGCTTTCGAGCAGTTTTACGGAAAAGTTTTTAAAAATCTTGTATAATTCCTTGACAAATGCAAACGTTTGCGTTAAACTATCATTGTACTTGAAGAAAGGAAAACGTTTTTATGGCGAATCGTACCAGTGGAATTTTGATGCATATTACCTCACTTCCAGGTAAGTTTGGTATCGGTACTTTTGGAAAGCCTGCCTATGATTTTGTGGATTTCTTGGTTGAAACCAAGCAGACCTACTGGCAGCTTCTTCCTCTCACAACGACCAGTTATGGGGATTCTCCCTACCAATCATTTTCAGCTATTGCTGGAAATACCCACCTAATTGATTTTGATTTATTGGCAGACGAAGATTTATTGGCCAACTTTGATTACCAAGATGTGAACTTTGGGGACAATCCAGAAAAAGTGGATTATGCCTTGATTTATGAAGCGCGTCGACCAATCTTGGAAAGAGCAGTTCAAAACTTCTTGACTGATGACAAGCGTAAGGCCGCCTTTCAAGAGTTTGAAAAAGCTAATTCATCATGGCTAAACGATTATGCAGAGTTCATGGCCATTAAAGAACATTTTGGTAACAAGGCCCTACAAGAATGGGATGACAAGAAAGTGGTTGCTCGAAATGAAGAAGCCCTTGAAAAATACCGCTTGGAATTGGCAGACCAAATTGATTACTTTAAAGTGACGCAATATTTCTTCTTTAGCCAGTGGAAGCAGTTGAAGGACTACGCCAACAAGAACCACATCAAGATTATTGGAGATATGCCCATTTACGTATCGGCAGATAGTGTGGAAGTTTGGACCAAGCCACAGCTCTTCAAGCTTGATAGCGAACGCAAGCCACTTTATGTGGCAGGCGTGCCAGCGGATAACTTTTCGGCTGATGGTCAATTGTGGGGTAACCCGCTCTATGACTGGGAGCAGCATGAGAAGACAGGTTACAACTGGTGGATTTACCGTATTCACGAGAGCTTCAAGCTCTATGATGTCTTGCGGATTGACCACTTCAAAGGCTTCTCAGACTACTGGCAGGTAGCAGGAGATGCCGAGGTAGCCAAAGTCGGCACTTGGGAGCCGGGTCCAGGCTACAATCTCTTCAAGGCGGTCAAAGAAACCCTTGGTGACCTGCCAATTATTGCGGAAGATCTTGGGAATATCGATGCTAAGGCACGCAAGTTGTTGGCAGACTGTGGTTATCCAGGTATGAAAATCCTAGAATTTGGCTTCTTCGATGTGACAGGGCAGAGCATTGACATCCCACACCGTTGTGTGCCAAACTCGATTGCCTATACCGGTACCCATGACAATGAAGTGGTCAATGGATGGTATAACAATCTGGAGCCTGAACAACAGGAATTCGTGGACGACTACACCAACCGCAAACCAATTGAACCTGTAACCCAAGCTATGTTGCGTACCTTGTTTGCCACAGTCAGCGATACAGCCATTGCAACCATGCAGGATGTGTTGGACCTAGGCGAAGACAGCCGCATGAATACACCATCAACCGTTGGAGGCAACTGGGAATGGCGGATGAAAGCAGAAGATTTAACCCAGGAACGCAAAGACTTCCTAATCAAAATGACCAAACTATATCAACGAGGAAATGAAAAACATGATTAACTTTACAACTTTTGCAGAAAGCAAGGCCAACAAGAAATTAGCAGATATGACCAACGAAGAAATCTATCTTCAGTTGCTCAACTATGTTAAACTATCAGCGGCAGATATGCCAAAAAACACAGGTAAACGCAAGGTTTACTATATCTCAGCAGAGTTCCTTATCGGTAAACTCTTGTCAAACAACTTGATCAACTTAGGTGTTTACAAGGACATTCAGGCAGAATTAGCTGTGGCTGGCAAGTCCTTGGCACAGGTTGAAGACGTTGAGCCAGAACCATCACTTGGTAACGGTGGTCTTGGCCGCTTGGCATCATGTTTTGTAGATTCGATGTCAACTCTTGGCATTAACGGTGAAGGTGTTGGTCTTAACTACCACTGTGGTCTGTTTAAACAAGTCTTCAAGGACAACCAACAAGATGCAGAGCCAAACTTCTGGATTGAAAATGATTCTTGGTTGATTCCAACGACAATCAGCTACGATGTTCCATTCAAAAACTTCACATTAACATCTAAATTGGACCGTTTGGACATCCTTGGTTACAAGAAAGATACTAAGAACTACCTCAACTTGTTTGATATCCAGTCTGTTAACTATGGCTTGATTGAAAATGGCATTTCATTTGACAAGACTGCTATCCAAGAAAACTTGACCCTCTTCTTGTACCCAGATGATTCAGACAAGAACGGTGAATTGCTCCGTATTTACCAACAATATTTCATGGTGTCAAATGCTGCGCAACTCTTGATTGACGAAGCGATTGAGCGTGGTTCAAATGTGCGTGACTTGGCAGACTATGCTTACGTTCAAATCAATGATACTCACCCTTCACTTGTTATTCCAGAATTGATCCGTCTTTTGACTGAAAAACACGGCTTGGAATTTGCAGAAGCAGTGGCAATCGTTAAGAACATGACCGGCTACACCAACCACACTATCTTGGCAGAAGCCCTTGAAAAATGGCCATTGTCATTCTTGGAAGAAGTGGTGCCTCACTTGGTAGACATCATCAAGGAATTGGATGCCTTGGTAGCTAAGGAAGTAGCTGATGTTGCCCTTCACATCATAGACGAGTCTGGTCGTGTGCATATGGCTCACATGGATATCCACTTCTCAAACTCTGTCAACGGGGTTGCGGCTCTCCACACTGAAATCTTGAAAAACTCTGAGTTGAAAGGCTTCTACGAGCTTTACCCAGAGAAATTCAACAACAAGACAAACGGTATCACCTTCCGTCGTTGGTTGGAATTTGCTAACCAAGATCTTGCAGACTACATCAAGGAATTGATTGGCGATGAGTACTTGACAGATGCGACTAAGCTTGAGAAATTGCTTGCCTTTGCAGATGACAAGGAAGTGCATGCTAAGTTGGCAGAAATCAAGCACAACAACAAATTGGCCCTTAAACGTTACCTCAAAGATAACAAGGGTATCGAATTGGATGAAAACTCTATCATCGATACACAGATCAAACGTTTCCACGAGTACAAACGCCAACAAATGAATGCCTTGTATGTCATCCACAAGTATCTTGAAATCAAGAACGGCAACCTGCCAAAACGTAAAATCACCGTTATCTTCGGTGGTAAGGCAGCTCCAGCTTACGTGATTGCCCAAGACATCATTCACTTGATTCTCTGCTTGTCTGAGTTGATCAACAATGACCCAGAAGTCAGCAAGTATCTCAACGTTCACTTGGTAGAAAACTACAATGTAACCGTTGCTGAAAAACTCATCCCTGCAACAGATATTTCTGAGCAAATCTCATTGGCTTCTAAAGAAGCATCAGGTACTGGTAACATGAAATTCATGCTCAACGGTGCCTTGACACTTGGTACCATGGACGGTGCCAACGTTGAGATTGCTGAGTTGGCTGGTATGGACAATATCTATACATTTGGTAAGGATTCAGATACCATTATCGACTTGTACGACAAGGCTGGCTACGTATCTGCGGACTACTACAATGGTGATGCTAATATCAAACGTGCGGTTGACTTTATCATTAGTGATGAAGTGAAAGCACTTGGTAATGAAGAACGTCTTGGTCGCTTGCACCATGAATTGATTTCTAAAGACTGGTTCATGACCTTGATTGACTTAGCAGAGTACATCGAAGTTAAAGAGCAAGTCTTTGCAGATTACGAAGATCAAGATTCATGGAACAAGAAAGTTGTTCACAACATCGCCAAAGCAGGATTCTTCTCATCTGACCGTACAATCGAGCAGTACAACGAAGACATCTGGCACAGTAAATAATCTAAAACAAAAGAATGTTTCCGAGTGGGAACATTCTTTTTGGTATATTTAGTTTTTACCGTTTGGCCATAGATACAAAGGTGACCTTGTCTGGTCGGTAGGTAATGGTGCCGTACTGGAAGGGACGACCGTCTGCCAGATAGGTGGTGCTAGTGACGGAAACCACCATGTCGTAGCCTGTCAGGTCTAGCAGGCTTCTTTCTTCTTCTGTCGCAAAGCGGAAGGAGATTTCTCGGCGGGAATGGGAAATTTCTAAGCCAAGGTCGTTTTCCAAATATTGATAAATGGAACTTTCAGCGACTTCCTTACTGAGATAGGGGACAATTCTGCGGTCAAAGTAGGAAATCTCATACTCTAATCGTTCTCCGTCAATAGTCCGAACGCGGCTGACACGGTAGAGATCCGTTTTTTCATCCACTTCCAATTCTTTCATGACCTCTGGCTGACCTTGGACAATATAGAGGTTGGTCAATTCGGTCTGGACTTGATGATGGGCAGAGCGGTTGAGTTCGCTGACGGTCTTCAATTCGGACACAAATGGTTTTCGAACAAGATTATGGTCCAAAATAATGGAATTTCTCCCTTGACGTTTTTGGATATAGCCATCCATCTCCAACAGCGATAGGGCCTTGCGGATGGTGTCCTTGGAATAGGAGTAAATCTCCATCAGTTCATTTTCTGTAGGCATCTCTTGATTGGCCTGCCAGATATTTTGTTCAATTTTTTCCTTGATGTCGGCATAGACTTTCTTGTATTTACTCATTGGGGGTAACTTCCTAGCTTGCTATTTACCGCTAGTATATCATAAAAAATGCCAAAGGTCAGTATTCTAAGTTCAGATAAACTTTTACGGAAAACTATAAAGATTATTCCGTAAAACCATTGACACTTGAAAACGTTTACGTTATAATAAGGCTACAAGTTGAAAATGTTTTACGAAGTAAATAGAAAGGAGAGATATGAAATTACTAACAGTCAATGTTCATGCCTGGCTAGAAGAGAACCAGCATGAGAAATTGGATATTTTAGCTCAGACCATTTCCCAAAAGCAATATGATGTAATCGCTCTTCAGGAAGTCAATCAGCTGATGACAAGTACCTTGGTGACCAAGGACTTACGGCAAGACAATTATGGTCTGGTCCTGCTTGAGAAACTAAGAGAGCTTGGAGTGACAGACTATTCCTATTTTTGGTCCAATTCCCATATTGGTTACGATCGGTACGATGAAGGAATTGCCTTCTTGACCAAACTACCTGTCTATGAAGTGGATGCCTTCTATTGCAGTCAGAACAAAGATTTGACATCAATCTTGTCTAGAAAAATCATCGGTTTGACGGTCTTGTATGAGAAGGAATGGATCGACATTTATTCTTGTCATATCAATCTTCCTGACAGTAAAGAAGAAAATCAGTTGGAGAATATTCGCTCGATTGTGGAGCGAACAAGTTCGGGGCGCTTGAAAATTCTAATGGGAGATTTCAATACGGATGCCCTGTCGGATCCACAAGCCTATCAAGCAATCAAGGACTTAGGTTTATATGATAGTTATGATTTGGCTGAGAAAAAGGATAGGGGAATCACCGTTGAAAAAGCCATTGATGGGTGGGCAGGTCATAGTCAGGAAAAACGTCTGGACTATGTGTTCATAAATCAGAAAAGACAGGTTCAATCCAGTCGTGTGATTTTCAATGGGGACAATCTTCCGGTTATCTCGGACCACTTTGGTGTGGAAGTTAACATTAGTATTTAAAGGTCAACTGACCAAGAAAAAATTTAGGAGAAACACATGAAAAAATTTCTTAGTTTCGAATTTTGGCAAAAATTCGGTAAATGTTTGATGGTCGTGATCGCCGTTATGCCGGCGGCAGGTCTTATGGTTTCTATCGGAAACTCGATTCCACTAATCAGTCCTGAATCAGAATTGCTCATTCGTATTGGGAATATCATTGCCCAAATTGGTTGGGGGATTATCGGAAACCTTCACTTGCTCTTTGCCTTGGCAATCGGTGGTAGCTGGGCTAAGGAAAAGGCTGGTGGTGCCTTCTCGGCTGGTCTTGCCTTCATCTTGATTAACTTGATAACAGGTCACTTCTTTGGTGTAACGACTGATATGTTGGCTGATGCGACTGCGACAGTCAGCACTGTATTTGGAACTCAAATTCCAGTATCTGGCTACTTTGTTAATATCCTTGGACAACCTGCTTTGAACATGGGTGTCTTTGTAGGGATTATTGCTGGCTTTGTTGGTGCGACTGCTTACAACAAATACTACAACTATCGCAAGTTGCCAGATGTATTGACCTTCTTTAACGGAAAGCGTTTTGTACCATTTGTAGTCATCTATCGTTCTGTCCTTGTAGCGCTTGCTTTGGCAATCTTCTGGCCTCTTGTACAAACTGGGATTAACAGTTTTGGTAAATGGATTGCAACCTCACAAGACACCGCTCCAATTGTAGCCCCATTTGTTTATGGTACCTTGGAACGTTTGCTTCTTCCATTCGGTCTTCACCACATGTTGACCATTCCAATGAACTACACATCGCTTGGTGGTACCTATGACATCTTGACAGGTGCTCAAGCTGGTACACAAGTATTTGGTCAAGATCCGCTCTGGTTGGCTTGGATTACAGACTTGATCAACCTCAAAGACGCTGGCGATATGGCTCAGTACAATGACTTGCTTGCTAATGTAACGCCTGCTCGCTTTAAAGTAGGTCAAATGATTGGTTCCTCTGGTATTCTCATGGGCTTAACTCTTGCTATGTACCGCAATGTTGACCCGGATAAGAAGAAAAAATACCGTGGTATGTTCCTTTCATCTGCTGCAGCCGTCTTCTTGACAGGTGTAACAGAACCAATTGAGTTTATGTTCATGTTTGCAGCAATGCCGCTCTATGTCGTATATGCTTTTGTACAAGGTGCAGCCTTTGCTATGGCGGATATTGTCAATTTGCGTATGCACTCATTTGGTAATATCGAATTCCTTACACGTACACCGATGGCGATTAAAGCCGGTATCGGCATGGACGTTGTCAACTTTATCTGGGTAACAGCCCTCTTTGCGGTTGGTATGTACTTCATTGCCAACTTCATGATTCAAAAATTCAACCTGGCAACAGCTGGTCGCAATGGGAACTATGATACAGAAACAACAGATGTGGTTTCAAATTCAAACGTAGATACAGCGGATGCTAATTCACAAGTGGTACAAATCATCAACTTGCTTGGTGGTCGTGATAATATCGCAGATGTGGATGCTTGTATGACTCGTCTTCGCGTTAGTGTTAAAGATGTGGCACAGGTTGGAGATGAAAATGCTTGGAAACAGGCTGGTGCTATGGGCTTGATTATCAAGGACTCAGGTGTTCAAGCAGTCTATGGACCAAAAGCAGATGTTCTCAAATCAGACATTCAAGACTTACTAGAATCTGGCGTAGCTATTCCTCGTACGGAAATTGTTGCGACTGAAACAGTAGTTGAGGAAGCACAATTCAAGGGTGTGACCGAGGCAGTTTATGCTGTTGCTGAAGGTCAAGCCATTGCCATCATAGAAGTGAAAGATCCGGTCTTCTCACAAAAAATGATGGGTGACGGTTATGCAGTTGAGCCTGTAAATGGCAATGTCTACGCACCAGTTTCAGGTATTGTAACCAGTGTATTCCCAACCAAACACGCTGTCGGTATTTTGTCTGACAAGGGTGTAGAAGTCTTGGTGCACGTGGGTCTAGATACGGTTGCACTAAACGGTGCTCCATTCTCAGCTAAGGTAACAGATGGTCAACGCGTTGAAGCAGGGGACATACTCCTTGTTGCAGACCTTGAAGCCATTCGCTCAGCAGGACGTGAAACAACCATCGTCGTTGCCTTCACAAACACAGCAGAAATCAAATCAGTCAGCCTTGAAAATCTTGGACAGGTTAGTCAAGATAGCCAAGTTGCGACAGTTGAGTTGTAAAAAGTAAAAGACAAGTTCATGTGAGCTTGTCTTTTGCTTTTAAAAATCTTCTCAATCCTTGCCATTTATGGTATAATAAAGCGATTTTATAAAATGTAGGAGGTTCCCCATGGGACGTAAATGGGCCAATATTGTAGCCAAGAAAACCGCAAAAGACGGTGCTAACTCAAAAGTTTACGCCAAATTTGGTGTTGAAATCTATGTAGCAGCGAAAAAGGGTGACCCAGATCCAGAAACAAACTCAGCGCTGAAATTCGTTATTGATCGTGCCAAGCAAGCGCAGGTTCCAAGACATATTATTGACAAGGCCATTGACAAGGCAAAAGGAAATACAGACGAAACTTTCGTAGAAGGTCGTTACGAAGGCTTTGGACCAAACGGTTCTATGATTATCGTTGATACCTTGACATCAAACGTAAACCGTACCGCAGCCAATGTTCGCTCTGCCTTTGGTAAAAACGGTGGTAACATGGGTGCATCTGGTTCCGTATCATTCATGTTTGATAAAAAAGGTGTTGTCGTTTTTGCTGGTGATGATGCAGATGCCATCTTCGAATTGCTCCTTGAAGCAGATGTCGAAGTCGATGACGTAGAAGCAGAAGACGGAACAATCACTGTTTATACAGCACCAACTGATTTGCACAAGGCAATTGTGGCACTTAAGGAATCAGGTATTGAAGAGTTTAACGTTACTGAACTTGAAATGATCCCACAATCAGAAGTATCACTTGACGGCGATGACCTGGCAACATTTGAAAAACTCTACGACGCCCTCGAAGACGACGAAGACGTCCAAAAAATCTACACGAATGTAGATGGCTTTTAATAAAAATGACTGTCCGGGGGACAGTCATTTTTATTAAAAGGTTGGAAATGAGAACCAGCGGAAGCTGGTTTTCTTTTTATCGAGAAATCTACTAGCACTTTTTTATATTAAAAGATTGGAGATTGGAACTGCCGGCAGGCAGTTTTCTTTATACTCAAAAGTCCGGGGGACAGTCATTTTTATTAAAAGGTTGGAAATGAGAACCAGCGGAAGCTGGTTTTCTTTTTATCGAGAAATCTACTAGCACTTTTTTATATTAAAAGATTGGAGATTGGAACTGCCGGCAGGCAGTTTTCTTTGTATTCAAAAGTCCGGGGGACAGTCATTTTTATTAAAAGGTTGGAAAAGCGAACCAGCGGAAGCTGGTTTTCTTTGCAGCCTTAAATCTAGGAGAACTCTATCACTCTTCATCATCCACATATTCCAAAATATCACCTGGTTGGCAGTCTAGGATGCGGCAGATGCTCATCAGGGTATTAAAACGAATACCTTTTGCCTTGCCTGTCTTGAGAATGGACAGGTTGGCCTCTGTAATGCCGACTTGCTCTGCTAGGTCCTTGGAAGTCATTTGTCGGTCTTTGAGGACCTTGTCTAAGTTTACGCGAATCATTTCCATATCAGATAAACTCGCTGTTCTCGGTTTCAAGTTGTTGCCCCTTTTGTACTAAGGTCCAGACAAAATAAGTTGCGAAGAGGAAGAGGGCATTGAGGATGAAATCTGACCAACGTAGATTGAGGAAGTTGGTTGGTCCAGTAGCATTTGTCAAGGCAATCAAGCTGGTTAGGCAAAATTGCCCAGCAGTCAAGACGAGCAAACTGATGAAGAGTTTCTGATAAAGTTCCAGACTAGCTGAAGCGAAATAATCTTCTTCCAGAAGCAATTTACATAACTTTTGAATCAAGTGGGCAATGTGACTGAGTGCTACTAAGACGACTAGAATCAATCCAGTCGTTAAAAGAATGAGCCAGATACCAATCTGGTCAATGGGTTTGTTAAAGGTGTATTCCCAAGTGCCTATCACAAATGAGTCGCCTCTGAAACCAGCCAGGCTAAAGAAAATATTGCCTGCAATTAATAAATAGAAGAAGAAACGAACACAACCAGCTAATAGTCCAGTTGTTTTGAGTAGATTGGTTTTCATAGTAAACCTCCAATTATTATTGTTTTATGATAATATTATCTTCAAAATTATTATAAAACAATAATTTTTGAAATGCAAGCGTTTTTTAAAAAAATTTATTTTTTGTGTGACTGAGAAAGTTTGTAGTATTATCTAGTTATAATAGATAACTATAACCATCCCTAGAAAATAGCTATTTGAAAGCTTGTAGCTTTTCTGATATGATAGAACAGTATCATTTTTAGGAGGAGCTATGTCAAATAATTTACTTGTTTTACAATCGGACTTTGGTCTAGTAGATGGTGCCGTGTCAGCTATGATTGGTGTGGCTCTTCAGGAGTCGCGTGACCTAGTAGTTCACAACCTCACCCACGATATTACACCCTACAACATTTTTGAAGGCTCTTACCGTCTTTTTCAGACAGTTGAATATTGGCCGGAAGGTACAACTTTTGTCTCGGTTGTTGACCCAGGAGTAGGCTCTAAGCGTAAAAGTGTGGTGGCTTTGACGGAACAAAACCACTATATCGTTACCCCGGATAACGGAACGCTTTCTTTCATCAAGAAACATGTGGGCATTAAGGCTGTTCGTGAAATTTCAGAAGTGGCCAATCGAAGAGCCAACACGGAGCATTCCTATACATTCCATGGTCGTGATGTTTATGCTTATACGGGTGCAAAATTAGCCTCAGGTCATATCAGTTTTGAAGAAGTTGGACCAGAGTTGCAGGTAGCAGATATTGTTGAAATTCCAACCGTTCCGACAGAAGTTGGACCAGACTTTGTCAAAGGAGCTATCGACATCTTGGATGTTCGCTTTGGTTCACTATGGACCTCAATCACGCGTGAGGAATTTTATACCTTGAAGCCGCAATTTGAGGACCGTTTTGAAGTGACCATTTACAACAACGACATGTTGGTCTATCAAAACCAAGTGACCTATGGCAAGTCTTTTGCGGATGTCCGCATCGGTCAACCCCTGCTCTATATCAATTCACTCTATCGAGTGGGCTTGGCCATTAACCAAGGATCCTTTGCCAAGGCCTATAATGTCGGTGTCGGTCAAAACTGGCATATCGAAATCAAACGCATTAGTAATTAAAGAAAATGAAGGAGAATTTTATGAAAAATAATTCTATCAAAACAGTCGTTGCTACCGGTATCGGTGCTGCCCTCTTTGTTGTCATTGGCTTGCTAATCAACATTCCTACTTTTGTTCCAAATACTTCAATTCAGCTCCAATACGCTGTTCAGGCACTTTTGTCAGTTGTATTTGGGCCAGTAGTTGGCTTTTTAGTAGGTTTTATTGGCCATACGCTTAAAGATTCGTTGACATACGGACCTTGGTGGTCATGGATTTTAGCCTCAGGAGTAGTAGGGTTGGTTATTGGTTTTGCAAAAAATCGTCTTCGTGTTGAGGAAGGGATTTTTGAAGGAAAAGATATTGTAGTTTTCAATATCTTCCAAGTAGTTGCCAATGTAATTGCCTGGGGAATTATCGCTCCAGTATTGGACATTGTAATCTATAGTGAAGCAGCAAATAAGGTATTCACTCAGGGTTTGGTAGCTGGGATTGTCAATAGTATTACAATAGCCATTGCTGGTACTATTCTTCTTGGAGTTTATGCTCGTTCGCAAACGAAAACAGGTAGTTTGTCAAAAGATTAAGAACTTTCACGAACAGGACTATCAAAAATAGAATAAAAACCGAATGTTACTATCAACCTAGAAATTTTCTAGGTTGATTTTTTTGAGAAAGATATTGACAGTATGATATAATAATATAAAAGAATAGAAATTGTCAGATGAAGGGAGGAGTGATGTATGGCTTGGACAGAAGAAAATATAGCTCCCCTTATTCATTCTATTCTCAATCCAGGCGAGGAGATTTTAACCATTTATCAGTCTGGAACGACAGATTCTCTCTATATATGTGTTTTATGGAATACGATTTATTACAAGGTCTTTCGCATCAGTAATCATCCATCTACCTCAAGCTACAAACAACCCACCTTCTATGATTTTCATGGGGAATTTTACATGAAGGGGGCTATTCGAAACTACCTCTATCAAGAGGGAAGTTGGTATGTCTTGACCAAACAAGGCTACTACTTGCTACAATTTTTTCAGAAAGCTTGGGATGCTAAGCAGGATATTTTCGCTAGTTGGCATAAAGGCAGGTTACAGGTCCGTTTGCTCATAGAGGAAGAAGAGGCTAGCTGTCTGGTCCACTATCGTTTCCCTGACAATCAGGCTAGGGAGGTGGAACGCCTCCTAGCATCAGGTTTATTGACTGCAACCTACCTTTCCCGTTCCTCTCTCAAAATACGGATTAGCCGGTTTGTAGCTCCCTATATAGAGGTCATTGGCCACAGCCAACTCTATCGTAAAAAACCGAGTAAATCCATGCTTCAGTGGGAAAAATATCAGTCCCAGCTCATTGAACTCCAAAGGACCTATCGCTTGGTTGAGGATAGGCCGCCGTCGACTTTTGTTGAAAAGTGGCTGAGCTTACTACAAACCTATCTCTGCTCTGCTATTGTCACCTACTGGAAAGAGATGATTAAAGATGTGGAGTGGCAAGAGAAGGAGAAGGTGGAGCTACCGAAAAATAGGGCTAAGCAGACCGATCCCATAAAGGACAAGTGGAAGAAGAATATTGCCAAGCGCCACAAGCGCCAGGTGGGACAACTCCTCGGTGATGATGACTTGGAAAAATTGAAACAACTCAAATCTGAATTGGAAGAGTAATTTTCAGTTCAGATTTTTGTTTTTTGACTGTGTAAGCGATATAATGGAAGGTGGCTTTGACTAGAAAAGTCAAAATTCTATCATCTATTGCAAAGATTGAGAAGGAGAAATCATGTCAAAAGACATTCGCGTATTGTTATACTATAAGTATGTTCCGATTGAAAATGCCAAAGAGTATGCTGCAGAGCACTTGGCTTTCTGTAAGTCTATCGGATTAAAAGGACGTATCTTGATTGCTGATGAAGGCATCAACGGTACTGTTTCTGGTGACTACGAAACAACACAAAAATACATGGACTATGTTCATGCTAACCCATTGTTCAGTGATTTGTGGTTTAAGATTGATGAAGAAAATGAGCAAGCTTTCAAGAAAATGCATGTTCGTTATAAAAAAGAAATTGTTCACCTCGGTTTGGAAGACAACGACTTCGACAGTGATATTGACCCACTTGTGACAACAGGTGCTTACTTGTCACCAAAAGAGTTCAAAGAAGCTCTCTTGGACGAAGATACAGTCGTTTTGGATACCCGTAACGACTACGAGTACGACCTTGGCCACTTCCGTGGAGCTATCCGCCCAGACATCCGCAACTTCCGTGAATTGCCACAATGGGTGCGTGATAACAAAGAGAAATTCATGGACAAGCGCGTGGTGGTTTACTGTACAGGTGGTGTCCGCTGTGAGAAATTCTCAGGCTGGATGGTTCGTGAAGGCTACAAGGATGTTGGTCAGCTTCACGGTGGTATCGCAACCTATGGTAAAGACCCAGAAGTTCGTGGCGAATTGTGGGATGGTAAGATGTATGTCTTTGACGAGCGGATTGCAGTTGATGTCAACCATGTAGACCCAGTTGTTGTTGGTAAGGACTGGTTTGATGGCACACCATGTGAACGTTATGTCAACTGTGGCAACCCATTCTGTAACCGCCGTACCCTCATGTCAGAAGAAAACGAGCACAAGTATGTTCGTGGCTGTTCAGCTGAATGCCGTGCCCACGAGCGCAACCGTTATATCACTGAAAACGGTTTGACCCGCCAAGAATGGGCAGAGCGTTTAGAAGCGCTTGGTGAAAGCCTTGCTCCAGCAAATGCCTAATAATACTAAAATTGCATTGAGAAATCAGTGTAATTTTTTTATGTAATCAGAATGCTTGATTTTTTCTTCGGTCCAGTCTATACTAAGCCAATCAACCAGAAAAGAGAAGAAGATGAAATCATTTTGGATGAACTTAGCAGTAGCAGACCTTGAAAAAGCTGGTCAGTTTTATGAAGCAGTTGGTTTTTCTGTGGCGACTTTTGGAGATATCAAGTCAGCAACCCTGCCAGAAGGTGGTAACTTAATTTTGATGCAGGAAGGGACCTTTACCCAACGCGTACCATTTCAGCTAGCAACTAGTGGCAATGAAGTCTTGATTTCGCTTAATGTGGCGAGTAGGGAAGAAGTGGATAGCCTTATCGAGCGTGTTGAAGCAAATGGCGGGTAAATTACAGGTCGCCCGACAGATGCCCATGGCTTCTATGGAGCAAGTTTTACAGACCTTGATGGTCATCATTTTAATGTGATTGTGATGTAAGAAACATTTATTTGTCGGGAAATATTTGTTTACATCGGTTAAGGAATATTCTTTAGCGAGTTATATCGTTCGTCATAGCTCATGGATTGGGAGAAAGGGAGAATTCTTCCTTTTTTTCATGCTGGATTCTGATATAATAGGAATATGAAAAAAGTCATCGAATTCAAGAATTTTTCTTTTACATACAATGCGCAGACGGAAGCGACCTTACATGGTATTGATTTGACTATCTATGAGGGAGAGAAGGTGCTGATTATTGGTCCATCTGGATCGGGCAAGTCCACTCTCGGTCAAGTTTTAAATGGGATTATTCCAAATATCCATAAGGGAACCCATTCTGGAGATTTCAAGTTGATGGGGCAGTCTGCTTTCGACCAGTCCATTTACCAAAAATCTCTCTTGGTCAGCACTGTCTTGCAGGATACGGACGGTCAGTTTATCGGGCTTTCTGTTGCTGAAGATATGGCTTTTGCACTGGAAAATGACATGGAAACCTTGGCGACCATGAAAGAACGAGTTCATGACTGGGCAGAACGCTTGGAACTAAAAGAATTGCTCAGCCATCGTCCCCAGGATCTTTCGGGAGGTCAGAAGCAACGGGTCAGCCTAGCAGGGGTCTTGATTGATGAAAGTCCTATTTTGTTATTCGATGAACCTCTGGCCAACCTGGATCCCAAATCTGGTCAAGATACCATTGACTTGATTGATCGTTTGCATGCTCAAGAGGGAACAACGACCATTATTATTGAGCACCGCTTGGAAGATGTCCTTTATCGACAGGTAGACAGAATTGTGTTGATAAACGATGGACGTATTCTCTTCAATGGTCATCCAGATCAGCTCTTGCAGACTAGTCTATTAAGAGAAAATGGTATTCGAGAGCCCCTCTATATTTCTACCTTACGAGGTTTAGGCTATCCAATTGAAAGAGCTGCCCACCTCTCTTCTGTCTGGGAACTTGAACTAGCTTCTTTAGAAATGGGGCAACTCCCAAGTGTCAACTTGACAGAAGTGGAAAAGGAAGTCTTGCTGGAAGCCCGCAATTTGCAATTCGCTTACTCTGATAAAACCATTCTCTCAGGTATTGATTTAAATATTTATAAGGGTGAACGCTTGGCCATCGTCGGAAAAAATGGGGCTGGCAAATCAACCTTGGCCAAGGCCTTGTGTGCCTTTATTCAACCTGATGGGGAGATATTGTGGCAAGGTAAATCCATTAAGGATGATTCTGTTAAGGAGAGGGCGGAGCGGATTGGTTACGTCCTTCAGAACCCTAATCAGATGATCAGCCAGACCATGATTTTTGATGAGGTAGCCCTTGGTTTACGAATGAGGGGAGTGGTGGAAGAAGAAATTGAGGCTAGGGTCTTCAAGATTTTGGAGGTTTGTGGCTTGTACCAGTACCGCAAGTGGCCGATTTCAGCCTTGTCCTACGGTCAGAAGAAGAGGGTGACCATTGCCTCTATCTTGGTGCTTAATCCTGAGATTATTCTGTTGGATGAACCAACGGCTGGCCAGGATCAACGTCACTATCAGGAAATGATGGATTTCTTGGACCAACTAAATGCCCAAGGACATACCATTGTGATGATTACCCACGATATGCAGTTGATGTTGGATTATTCAGATAGGGCTATTGTTGTGGTGGATGGTCAGATTATCGAAGATGCTAGTCCAGCAGAAATCTTGTCAAATAGCCAGGTCATTGAGGAAGCCAATTTGAAGGAAACATCTATATTCCACTTGGCAGAACGCTTGGCAGTAAACCCGTTGGAATTGACCATGTTCTATATGCAGGAAGAAAGGAGGGGGCAATGAGCCAACAACATTTAATTGGTTACCATAAAGGAAGAGGCATCATTTATGATTTGTCTGCTGTTACCAAGCTCTTGTTTTTCCTGATTGTGACAATTATTGCCATGGTGACTTACGATACCCGTTTGATTGCCTTTATCGCACTATTCTCGCTGGCCTTATTTAAACTATCCGGTATTCGCTATAAGGATGTGTCCCTTGTTCTGCTCTTTACAATTGTTTTTGCCCTCTTAAATGCCTTGATGGTTCATCTGTTTGCACCAAGGTACGGAGTAGAGCTCTATGGGGCTGAAACGGTTATCCTTTCTGGTTTTGGTTCCTATTCCTTGACTAGTCAGCAGTTTTTTTATCTGTTTAACTTACTCTTGAAATATTTTTGTACAGTTCCTCTGGCTCTTGTCTTTTTGATGACAACCCATCCGAGCCAGTTTGCTTCAAGCTTAAATCAGATTGGGGTATCCTATAAGGTAGCCTATGCGGTTAGTTTGACCATGCGTTATATCCCAGATATTCAGGAGGAGTTTTATACTATTCGGATGTCCCAGGAAGCGCGTGGTTTGGAGCTATCTAAGAAAGGCAAGTTAATGGACCGTATTAAGGGCAATCTAGCTCTGGTTATCCCCTTGATTTTTGGTTCCTTGGAGCGAATTGATACCATTTCGACAGCCATGGAATTGCGTCGTTTCGGGAAAAATAAAAAAAGGACTTGGTATAGCTACCAAGCCTTGCAAAATATTGATTATCTGGTTCTAGCCCTTATTTTAGTGCTTATTCTCATTACAATTGGACTTTTATTTGTGAATGGTGGACGTTTTTACAACCCGTGGAGATAGAGAAAGGGAGCGGGAAAGAACTCGACTGGTAAAAAAAGAGTTCGTCTTCCCGCCCCCGCACAGTTGATTAGGTCAGATTTGGAGTGTAAAATACGAACAAATCTGCCAATCAACCACTGCGCTGAGATGTTGACACAAACCCTGAGAAGCGAGGTTGGGCTTTTTGCTCAGCCTCTTTTACAGTGGTCGTTTATTTGGCATACCAGCCTTCCGTGGAAACTTATTGGGAGTTTCCTTTTTCTTTTCGACAATGGTTAGTGTGCGTGGATCGCCGTTTGGCAATTGATAGTCAACGTTTTCAATGACCTTACCAAAAAGGAGAGTCAGGGCGTTCTTAGCTTGAGCCAATTCGTCCTCAGCGCTAGAGGCTTTGAGGGCAATGAGTTTGCCATTGAGTTTTAAATACGGAATGGTTAGCTCTGATAAGATCTGCATACGTGCAACTGCCCGAGCAGTAACAAGGTCAAATTGAGCACGAAATTGCTTGTCTTGGGCAAAATCTTCAGCTCGCCCATGATAGAAATGCACATTCTCCAATCCCAATTCCTCTGCCAACAAATGCAAGAAATTGATCCGCTTGTTGAGAGAGTCAATGATGGTCACATCTAATTGAGGGTAGATGATTTTCATGGGCAGACTTGGAAATCCTGCTCCCGCTCCGATGTCTAATAATCGAAGGGGCTCATTTTGGATATGCCCTTGCAGAATTGGCGCGATGGAATCATAAAAATGCTTGAGATAAACGTCCTCTTCTTCTGTAATGGCCGTCAAATTGATTTTTTCATTCCATTCTACTAAGAGTTGAAAGTAGCGGTAAAATTGTTGTTTTTGTAGGTCAGTTAGTTGAATGCCTTGATCAGCCAAGGTCTTGTAAAATACTTCAGGTTTCATAGTTTTATCTTACCATAAATTCTTGAAATTGTGGAGAGGTGGGTAAGGAAGAACAGGCAAGAGTGCCCATTTAGTTAGTTTATAGTCATTTGAAGAGCTTTGATACATCTTCTACCTCAGTTCCTTGTCTGAAGGCTCTTCATTCGACAATAGTTTTGTAACCCATACAATAAGAAAAGGCTGGGCCTAGGTCCAACCCTGTTCTTATTGGCCATCCGATGATTGCTCTGAGGATGAAGTATTGGTTGCTTCTGAGTCAGCTGTAGTATTTTCAGTTTGAGATTCTGAAGAGGAACTTTGTGTTGATTGCTCAGTGGATTCACTGGAACTAGACACTGTGCTACTATAGTTATTGTAAGTATTATAACTATTATAAGCATTGGATAGAGAACGGCTGCCTTTCAAATAGTAATTTGAACCATAGCGAACCAAACCACTCGGCACTTCCCATTCAGTAGCAGTATAGTCAGAATGCATATAGGCCATCATATGGTGATAAACGTCTGTAGCAACTCGCATCCCATTATCTAAGATCGGGGTCATACGGTTGGTGTAACCGGTCCAAACGGCCATGGCATACTGGCTAGAGTAGCCGACGAAGTTCTCATCTGGAACGACACTGTAGCTATAGTTAGCTTCAGGAACAGAAGCAAGAATGGATTCTGTTTCGCTGTCGGTATAGTTTGAGGTACCGGTTTTACCAGCCATCGGAATACCGCTGACAGTAGCGTTTAGTCCGTAACCATAACTCAATACAGATTTCATCAAATCTGTCATCATATAGGCTGTTTCTTCCGTCATAACACGGTTCCCTTGAGGAGCATACTCCGAAACTGTTCCATCGCTAAAGACAATCTTATTGACATATTGTGGAGCGTAATAAGTTCCGCCATTGGCGAAGGCAGCATAGGCTGCAGCCATTTTTTCAGAACTTGCACCATATTGACGACCTGTATCGGAAGTGTTACTAGAAATCGCATTTGAGTAGTGCATTTCTGGATAATTAATGCCGATACTGTTCAAGAATGCCAGAGAGTTTTCTAGTCCAGTTGCTTCAAGAGCCTTGACTGCTGTCACATTACGTGAATACTGAACAGCTGTCTTGATTGAAATGGATCCGTAGAATTGCTTGTCCCAGTTATTGATCGGGATAGTTGTGCCAGGGAAATTGTAAGGTCCATCGACCATAATGTCAGCCGTTGAAGTGTAGATGCCATGTTCATAAGCAGGAGCATAGTCGGTGATGGGTTTCATGGTCGAACCAAAGTCACGGTTGGTTTCAACAGCCTGGTTGGTACCGAAGGAAACATTACTTGATTGGTGCCGTCCGCCCAACTGTGCAACGACCTTACCGTTTGATACATCCACGACCGTAGAGGCTACCTGCATCAAATCATCCGGGTAGCTGACATACATATCGGTATTGTAAATGTCCCACAACTGCTGTTGAGCAGCAGGATCTACGTTTGTATAGACATCCATACCCGTAGTTAACAAGTTGTAGCCTGTTTTAGCCTCAACTTCTTCGATAACCTGCTTGAGATAGTTATCCATATAAGCAGGATAAGCTGCTTCATTGGATAGAGCCTGTAAACCATCAGTGACTGGAGTCAGCACAGCTTGCTCGTACTGGGCATTGTCGATGTACTTTTCTTCCAACATTTCAGCTAGGACTAAATCTCTGCGTGTTTTAGCATCTTCAGGGTTGGTATAAGGATCGTATTGGTTAGGAGCTTGAGGCATACCTGCCAGTAAGGCGAGCTGGGCTAAAGTAAGATCTTTCAATTCTTTACCATAGTAGGAATGTGCAGCTGTTTTCATCCCGTAGTTTCCATTGGCCATAAAGACTTTATTGACATAGTAGGTCATGATTTCTTGCTTAGTCTTGTCTTTTTCCAGTTGGGTTGCTAACCAGGCTTCTTGAATTTTCCGTTTGATGTTTTGGTCTTCGGAAGAAGTTGAGAAGTAGGTCAGTTTGATGAACTGCTGATCAAGTGTCGAACCACCTTGTAAGCGTCCGCCCGTCAGGTTGTTAACCAAAGAACCAGCGATACGGATAACGTCCACACCCCTATGGTTGAAGAAGCGCTGATCTTCAATCGCAACGATGGCATTGACCAAATCAGTCGGAATTTCTTCGGTTTTGGCGCTAGAACGCTTTTCTGCTCCCAGGTCAGCAATCAGACTTCCGTTTTTGTCGTAAATCTTACTGGATACTGTGGCTGTCAAACTTTCTTCGGTTAGCTTGGGAGCTGTTACTATCCAGTAACCTACCAAGAGGGAACCGACTAGAAAGGTAAGAATAAAGCCAGCTAGTAAGACGTTTGCAACTACTAGGAGAGTTTTTTTAATACTTGTAGTTTTCAAAAGAGTCACCACCTAATAAATTTTTTTCAACCACTTCCAGATAGGGTACGCTTGGAAAGCGTCCCATTTGAATCTCAAAGCCAAATTGTCGAATGAAAGAGAGAGGCATGGATTTGCTTCCCTTATCTACTTGGTAGAATTCAATCAAGTGAACGGCAGGTAAGAGATAGGTTTCTTTAAGTGTTGAAAAGTGAAGAAGAACAAAGCATACGCCACCCTGCTTTACAACCTGTTTCATGTGTTCAATCTGATGCTCATGAAAATTCTTCATAGGCATAGATGCTTTTTGTCGCGTTTCCTTGGCTTCGAAATCAATATAATGTTTCCTGAAAACTCCTGAGTAATCCGTTGTAGATGCCTGTCGAAAATAGGCCTCTACAATTTTCGCACGGCTTCTCTTTGGATAATCAACCTTTACAATCTGCACAGGAGTAGGTTTCTTATGTATAACCGCAATCTCGTGAGCAAGATAGTAAAGGTTGCTATCATTGATAGCAGCTTCAAAGGACATTCCCCGATTAGCGAAGCTAATTTTTTGAGATGAAACAGAATTGGTTCTATTGATTTTTTTAGCTATCTTATGAGGATAATTGACCATAGAACTCCTTCTTGATAAAATAAATATCAGCATATTATACCACAATTAGAGAAAAGAGTACAAGGAATGCATACTAAGAGCCTTTTGATAAGGGGATATACACATACCGAGCTAGGGATTTTTTCAGACAAGGACCCGCGGCTAGCCATCATAAAATTGGCTATCAAGCAGGATCTTGTTCGAATTTTGGAGGATGGAGTGACCTGGTTTGTTCTGACAGGTCAGTTGGGCTTTGAATATTGGACTTTAGAAGTTTTAGAGGATTTGCGGTCGGAAGGTTATGGTTTTCAAATAGCGACCATCTTCATGTTTGAAAATCATGGAGAACAATGGAATGAAGCCAACCAGCTGAAATTGCAGCGCTTTAAGCAGACGGATTTCATTAAGTATGCCTACCCTCGTTATGAGAATCCTGGTCAGTTTAAAGATTACAATAAATTTTTAGTGGATAATACTGACGGAATCTATCTGTTTTACGATGCTGAAAATGAAACCAACTTGAAATATTTATATCATCAAGTCTTAAAAAAAGAGGAGTATGATAGAAAAACGCTTACCTTTGAACAACTGAATGAGGTGGCAGAAAATTTTTCAAATTCTGAGTGATTTGACTTGATTTTTCCCTATTTTTTTTAATATAATAGGACTAGTGATGTTTTAGATATGGGAGAGAGAAATGGCAAGTATTAAATTTACAACTAAAGATATTTTTGAACAAGATTTTAAAGTCGGTTTCCGTGGCTACGATCAAGATGAAGTCAATGACTTTTTAGATGAAATCATGAAGGATTATGATGCTTACGAAGCTATTATCAAGGAGTTGAAAGGCGAGATTGCTCGCTTGAAAGCTCAGGTAGCAAACACTCCTAAAGTTGCTGCTGTTGAGGAAGTAAAAGATGTGCTTCCTACGGAACGTCCATCCTCGGCTACAAACTTTGATATTCTTCGTCGTTTAAATCGTTTGGAGAAAGAAGTCTTCGGCAAACAAATCGTTCAAGACTGATAGATAGAAATTGCGTGCAATTTTTGGATAATCGCGTGGTAGGTTTCAACCATGAGGAAAGTCCATGCTAGCACTGGCTGCGATGCCGGTAGTGTTTGTGCTAGGCGAATCAATAAGCCTAGGGACGTTGGTAACGTTACGGCGGTTAAAATGGCTACGTCATCAGATATGCCAAAGTAGACCTGAAAGTGCCACAGTGACGAAGTTTTTATGGAAACGTAAAAAATGGAACGCGGTAAACCCCTCAAGCTAGCAACCCAAACTTTGGTCGGGGCATGGGATGGATGGAATTGAACTGAAATCCTGACTGTGAAAACAGTAGACAGATGATTATCGAAGGTGGTAGAACCTAGTGCCACTGGAACAAAACATGGCTTACAGAAAATTGCATAAATAGGTAGCTAGCTTTGCTAGCTTTTATTTTAGAAGGAAAAAAATGAAAAAACAGTTTGAATTGATTGCGACCGCTGCAGCTGGCTTAGAGGCAGTTGTTGGTCGTGAAATTCGCAATCTCGGCTATGAGTGCCAGGTGGAAAATGGTCGTGTACGATTCGAGGGTGATGTGAAGGCGATTATCGAAACCAACCTCTGGCTACGTTCGGCGGACAGGATAAAAATTATTGTTGGTCAATTTCCAGCAAGAACCATTGAAGAGCTTTTCCAAGGAGTTTTTGGTTTGGATTGGGAGAATTATCTGCCTTTGGGATGCAAGTTTCCAATTTCCAAGGCCAAGTGTGTTAAATCCAAGTTACACAATGAGCCGAGTGTACAGGCTATTTCGAAAAAAGCAGTTGTTAAGAAATTACAAAAACACTTCTCTCGTCCAGAGGGAGTGCCGCTCCAGGAAGTTGGTGCAGAGTTCAAAATCGAGGTATCAATTTTAAAAGATGTGGCAACAATCATGATCGATACGACTGGTTCTAGTTTGTTCAAGCGTGGCTATCGGGTGGAAAAAGGTGGAGCACCAATCAAGGAAAATATGGCAGCGGCCATTTTACAGTTATCTAACTGGTATCCTGATAAACCCTTGATTGATCCAACTTGTGGTTCAGGGACCTTTTGTATTGAAGCGGCCATGCTGGCCAAAAATATGGCTCCTGGCTTGAAACGTAGCTTTGCTTTTGAAGAATGGCCGTGGGTTGATGACCAGTTAGTGGCAGATCTACGAAAAGAAGCTCAGGCTGCTATTAAATCAGATTTGGTCTTGGATATTGCGGGGTCAGACATCGATGCTCGTATGGTTGAAATTGCCAAGAAAAACGCTTTTGCGGCTGGAGTAGATCAGGACATTGTTTTCAAACAGATGCGAGTTCAGGATCTGCGGACGGATAAAATCAATGGTGTTATCATTTCAAATCCACCTTATGGAGAACGTTTGTTGGATGACGACGCAATCATCACACTGTATCGTGAGATGGGGCAAACCTTTGAGCCTTTAGAAACCTGGTCTAAGTTTATTTTGACCAGTGATGAGCAATTCGAGAAGCGTTTTGGTAGGCAGGCTGATAAAAAGAGAAAATTATATAATGGTACCTTAAAAGTAGATTTGTATCAATTTTTTGGTCAACGTGTCAAGCGTCAAATGGTAGAAGAGAAATAATAGGAGGATATCGTGGAAGAAAATAAGAATAAGCTACCCTTGGAAAATGAGAAAGTTTTGGATTTTGAAGTAGCTAAGGATTTAACCATTGCAGAAGCCGTAAAGAAACATAAGGAAATCGAAGCAGGTGTGACTGAGGATGATAGTCTTTTAGATCGTTATATCAAGCAACATCGGACAGAGATTGAGTCGCAGAAATTTGAAACCAAGGTCAATCATTTGCCACTGGTAGAACCTACTGGCGATGGGGAAGAAACGAATGTTCAGACAGCTAGTCTTTCGACGGCTGTGACTGATGAGATTCTTGCAGTTGGCAAGGCTGTGACTGAGGAGGTAGAAGTACCGACTGCTCCTTTGGAAGAAACAATTGTTGCAGGTGCGGCAGTGGTTGACAGTATAGCGACTGTTTCCCGAGAACAAGAAGTGGATGATTGGGGTCAGGCGGAGGAAGCTGAGAAGGATAGAAAGAAAAAAATCTATTTCTGGTCAGCTTTAGCAGCTCTTTTTGTCACTATCTTAGCAACGGCTTTCATGTGGTTGAACTCAGTGAATAAATCGACCACGGAAACAGCTAGTAGTTCAAGCAGCAGTCAGACATCGACCACTGCAAGTAGCTCGGCAGATGCTAATAGTCTAGCCTTTGAACAACTCTATGCTAGCTTCTTTACAGATAGTAGTTTGACAAAGTTGAAGAATTCTGAGTTTGGTAAATTGGCGGAGTTGAAGGCCCTCTTGGACAAGATGGAGAAAAATTCAGATAGTTATAAAAAAGCCAAGGAACAGTATGATAATCTTGAAAAAGCCATTGCTGCTATTCAGGCAATCAATGGGCAATTTGATAAAGAAGTTATCGTAAATGGTGAAATTGATACCACTGCCACTGTTAAAGCGGAAGCCAGTCTTTCTGCTACTAACACGGGTATTAGCTCAGTGGATAGCTTATTGGCTTCTGTTGTCAATTTTGGACGTTCTCAACAGGAAGTTGCTGCTAGCTCTGCCACAGCTGTTGCTGCTCCAGCTGAAAACTCTCAGGCTGCTTCGGCATCTGCAGAAACCACTGCTCCAGCCTCAACCGAGAGTGCGGTAGTCAATGATAGCGTTGTTGGTGCTATTAGTGGAGCAGCAACTATTTACGGAATTCCTGTACCAGAAGGAGTTGCTCTACAGCGTGATCGCAGCCGTGTTCCTTACAATCAAGCCATGATTGACGATGTCAACAATGAAGCTTGGACTTTCAACCCTGGTATTTTAGAAAATATTGTAGCTATTTCTCAACAGCGTGGTTATATTACAGGCAACCAATATATCTTGGAAAAAGTGAACATCATTAACGGAAATGGTTATTACAATATGTTTACACCGGATGGTAGCTATCTCTTCTCGATTAACTGTAAGACAGGTTACTTTGTTGGTAATGGCTCAGGTCATTCGGATGCCTTGGATTATTAAGCAAAACAAAAAAAGCGGTTGAACCGCTTTTTTTATACCCTATCTTCTTAAATCGGTTTTCTTTCAAAGGCATCGCTTGAAATACCTTGTGAAACAATCAATTTTGCCCACTCTTTAGCTGAATGTAGGCTGTGGTCCTTGTAGTTTCCACAGGATTCAATGGTTGTTCCAGGGACATCCTCCCAAGTAATGCCATCTGCGATCTCTTCCAAACTCGCTTTGATGACTTGAGCAATTTCTGCTGGATCTTGCTTGCCCCACATAATCATGTGAAAACCAGTTCTGCATCCAAAGGGTGAGCAGTCAATCAGACCGTCAATCCGCTGACGGATGAGTTTAGCCAAGAGGTGTTCAATGGTGTGCAGACCAGCTGTATCCATGGCATTTTCATTGGGCTGAATTAGACGGATATCAAAGTTTGTGATAATATCCCCTTTTGGACCAACTTCTTCTGAAATCATGCGGACATAAGGAGCCTTTACAATAGTGTGGTCCAATTCAAAACTTTCAACGGTAACTTCTTTTTTCATTTGTTCCTCCAAACTATGTGATGAATTTATTATAACATATTTGTTAATTTGGAATTGTGAAATCGGTTCAATTATGGTAAAATAGATACAGATTTTGTGAAAATCGAATTTAAAAAAGAGGTAGAAATATGGAAATCATTACACTTGTAGTGACTTTTGTTTCTGCTCTCATTGGTTTAGTAATTGGCTACTTTGCCATTTCTTTGAAGATGAAATCTGCAAAAGAAACTGCAGAATTAACCCTTTTAAATGCAGAACAAGAAGCTAGTAATGTTCGTGGTCGTGCGGAAGAAGCAGCAGAAGCTATTTTAAGAACAGCTGAACGTGACCGCCAGACCTTGAAAAAAGAATTACTCTTGGAAGCTAAGGAGGAGGCTCGTAAGTACCGAGAAGAAATCGCAGAAGAATTTAAGTCAGAGCGTCAAGAATTGAAACAAATTGAAGTGCGTTTGACCGAACGTGCCAGCAATTTGGATCGAAAAGATGACAATTTGACGACTAAAGAAAAGACTTTGGAGCAAAAAGAACAAAGTCTAACGGATAAATCTAAACACATTGATGAGCGTGAGCAAGAAGTTGCTAAGTTGGAAGAGCAAAAAGCTCTAGAATTAGAACGTGTAGCGGCACTCAGTCAAGAAGAAGCGAAAGACATTATCTTGACAGATACACGCGATAAGTTAACTCATGAAATCGCAACTCAAATTCGAGAAGCAGAGCGTGAGGTCAAAGAACGTTCGGATAAGATGGCCAAGGACTTGTTGGCCCAGGCTATGCAACGGATTTCAGGTGAATATGTAGCTGAGCAGACGATTACGTCTGTTCACCTACCAGATGATGCTATGAAAGGTCGGATTATCGGACGTGAAGGACGTAATATTCGTACCTTTGAAAGTTTGACCGGTATCGATGTTATCATTGATGATACGCCGGAAGTGGTTGTCCTATCAGGTTTTGACCCCATTCGTCGTGAGATTGCTCGTATGACCATGGAAACCTTACTTCAAGATGGTCGGATTCATCCGGCTCGTATTGAGGAATTGGTTGAAAAACACCGTGTAGAGATGGATAATCGTATTCGTGAATATGGTGAGGCTGCTGCCTATGAAGTTGGCGCACCTAACCTTCATCCAGATTTGATTAAGATTATGGGACGTTTGCACTTCCGTACATCCTATGGTCAAAATGTCCTCCGTCACTCGATTGAGGTGGCTAAATTGGCAGGTGTTCTCGCTGCTGAGTTGGGTGAAAATGTCAACCTGGCTCGCCGTGCAGGTTTCCTCCATGATGTTGGTAAGGCCATTGACCGTGAGGTAGATGGTAGCCACGTTGAAATTGGTACTGAATTGGCTAAGAAGTACAAGGAACACCCGATTGTGGTCAACACTATCGCCAGTCACCATGGTGATGTCGAGGCTACAAGTACTATCGCAGTTATTGTAGCAGCAGCGGATGCCTTGAGTGCAGCTCGCCCAGGTTCTCGCCGTGAGTCTATGGAGGCCTATATCAAGCGCCTACAAGACTTGGAAGAGATTGCTAATAGCTTCGATGGAATTAAACAATCTTATGCTATTCAAGCAGGCCGTGAAGTGCGGATTATTGTTCATCCAAATAAAATTTCAGATGATCAAATTACTATCTTGGCCCACGATGTTCGTGAAAAAATTGAGAATAACTTGGATTACCCAGGAAATATCAAGATCACTGTCATTCGAGAAACAAGAGCAACAGATATTGCTAAATAATGTAGAGGGAGCCCAGTCAGCTCCCTTTCTGTTTGAAAAAATACCCTGCTCATTTAAAATCAGTTGAAATTCCTAGGGATTTTTGTTACACTAGAATGAAAGATTTTAAAGGAGATATCATGAAAGAGCGAGGCTTACTCATCGTATTTTCCGGCCCGTCGGGAGTTGGGAAGGGAACGGTTCGAAAGGAAATTTTTGAGAGTTCAGATAATAAATTTGAATATTCTGTGTCCATGACGACACGTCCACAAAGACCTGGAGAGGTTGATGGGGTAGATTATTTCTTCCGTAGCCGTGAGGAGTTTGAAGATTTGATTCGTCAGGGTCAGATGTTGGAATATGCTGAGTATGTTGGCAACTACTATGGAACTCCTTTGACCTATGTCAATCAAACACTTGATAAAGGGATTGATGTTTTCTTGGAAATTGAAGTACAGGGAGCTCTTCAAGTCAAGAAAAAAGTTCCAGATGGAGTTTTCATCTTCTTGACGCCACCAGATTTAGAAGAATTACAAGATCGCTTGGTTGGTCGTGGTACAGACAGTGAGGAAGTCATTGCGCAACGTATCGAACGTGCCAAGGAAGAGATTGCCCTCATGCGGGAGTATGACTATGCGGTTGTCAATGATGAAGTTCCTTTGGCAGCAGAACGTGTCAAACGAATTATCGAAGCAGAGCATTTCCGTGTCGATCGCGTAATCGGTCGTTATGATGAAATGATTCGTGATGTGAACAAGTAACAGAACCTTAACAGAAAGTAGAGAATAGAACTATGATGTTGAAACCATCTATCGATACCTTGTTGGACAAGGTACCATCTAAGTATTCCTTGGTCATTCTTGAGGCAAAACGTGCCCATGAATTAGAAGCTGGCGCAAAACCAACTCAAGAATTTACTTCCGTAAAGTCAACCCTTCGTGCTTTGGAAGAAATTGAATCAGGCAACGTGGTTATCCACCCAGATCCAGAAGCAAAACGTGAGGCAGTTCGTCGCCGTGCGGAAGAAGCGAAGCGTTTGGCAGAAGAGGAAGAGAAGAAAATCAAAGAACAAATCGCAAAAGAAAAAGAAGAAGGCGAAAAGATCTAATAGAAAACTCGGTTGGTTTTGCCATCCGGGTTTCTTTTCACTTATAATTATTGAAAGAGAGGAGGTTCTATGTTAGCAGAGGTCATTGTAGACGTTCCTTTGATGCAGACGGATCAAGCGTATTCTTATCGAGTTCCAGCTGACTTGGAAGAGGGCCTCATGGTTGGCGTACGTATCCATGTTCCCTTTGGCAAGGGTAATCGCCTCATTCAAGGAATTGTAGTTAACTTGATTGATGAAGATGATACGCATGATTTGCATGATTTGAAAGAGATTGCGGAAGTTTTGGACTATAGTCCTGTTCTCAATCAAGAGCAATTTTGGTTGGCTGACCAGATGAGGAAGTCGGTTTTCTCCTACAAAATTACTCTCTTGAAGGCTATGTTGCCAAGTCTTCTCAATTCCACATATGATAAATTGCTCAGACCGGGGCATGGCTTGGAAATAGCAGAGCAGGTCAGTCTGTTCGGTGATAAGGACCAGATTCGTTTTTCTGACTTAGACGTGAAAGAGCAAGGAAAAATCATGCGTCTGGCCCAGTCTGGAAAAATCTTGGTTGACTATGTGGCTAAGGATAAAAAGCAAATCAAGACAGAAAAATGGTATCGGGTTTGTCTGGAGAAATTACGAGAAGCAGAAATCAGTAATCGGGCTAAAAAACGGCAGCAGTTAAGGGAATTTTTGCTGGAACACTCGGAAGACCAGCTCCTTTCAAATCTAAAATCGGACTATTCAACTGATACGCTCCGCTATTTCCAAGAAAAGGGCTATATAGAAGTTTGGGAAGAGGAAGTTTCGCGGACTCAGGGAGTTTTTGATAAGGTGGAAAAAACGCAGGCCTTGGATTTGAATCCAGAGCAGGCGATTGCGGTTCGTGAGATTGTGGCCTCTATCGGTCAGGAAAGTCAGACATTTTTACTGCAAGGAGTGACAGGTTCTGGGAAGACGGAAGTCTATCTCCAGGTTATTGATAGAGTCTTGAAAATGGGGAAAACGGCTATTATGCTAGTGCCTGAAATTTCCTTGACCCCTCAGATGACCAATCGCTTCATCTCTCGTTTTGGTCAGAAAGTCGCCATTCTCCACTCTGGACTGTCTGATGGAGAGAAGTATGACGAGTGGCGGAAGATTGAGGCGGGGAATGCCCAGGTGGTTGTCGGAGCTCGCTCGGCCATTTTTGCCCCTCTGACCAATTTGGGTGTTATCATTATTGACGAGGAGCATGAAGCAACCTACAAGCAGGACAGCAATCCACGCTACCATGCGCGTGATGTAGCAAAGTTGCGGGCAGACTATAATCGAGCGACTCTGGTCTTGGGTTCTGCTACGCCCAGTCTTGAAACACGGGCTCGGGCTAGTAGGGGAGTTTATGGAAGACTTACTCTAAACCAGAGGGCTAATCCCTTGGCTCGTATTCCAGAAGTGGAAGTTGTGGATTTCCGAGATTACATTGGTCAGCAGGAGGCTAGCAATTTCACACCTGTTTTGATTGAGAAGATTAGAGAAAAGTTGGCTCGTAAGGAACAGGTTGTTCTCATGTTAAATCGGCGTGGTTATTCTTCTTTTGTCATGTGTCGGGATTGTGGGACTGTGGACCATTGTCCAAACTGTGATATTTCCCTAACGCTTCACATGGATACAAAAACCATGAATTGCCACTACTGTGGTTTTCAAAAAGGAATTCCCCAGACTTGTCCAAACTGTCAAAGTCGTTCCATTCGCTATTATGGAACTGGTACGCAAAAGGCCTACGATGAGTTACAGGAGCTCTTGCCAGAGGCCAGAATTTTGCGGATGGATGTAGATACCACCAAGAAAAAAGGGGCTCACGAAGACTTGCTCGAACGGTTTGGTCGAGGAGAAGCGGAAATTCTTCTGGGAACCCAGATGATTGCCAAGGGCTTGGATTTTCCAAATGTGACTCTGGTTGGGGTTCTCAATGCTGATACGGCCCTCAATTTGCCTGATTTTCGTTCTTCTGAGCGAACCTTCCAGTTGTTAACTCAGGTAGCTGGTCGGGCTGGTCGGGCAGATAAGGAGGGGGAGGTCTTAATTCAGACCTACAACCCAAACCACTATGCCATTGCCTTTGCCAAAGAGCAGGACTATGAAGGTTTCTATCGTTATGAGATGGGCATTCGGAAAAATCTTGGCTATCCGCCTTACTATTTCACAGTTGGATTAACATTTTCGCACAAGTCGGAAGAATTTGTCGTAAAAAAATCCTATGAAACAGTAGCCTTTCTCCGTCAACACTTAACGGAGGCTATTCAAATTTTGGGACCAACTCCCAAGCCCATTGCTAGAACCCATAATCTCTACCACTACCAAATTATCTTAAAATACCGTTACGAAGACAGTTTGGAAGAGGTGCTCAATCAGATTTTGGATTGGACGCAAGAGCGAGAAAACCAAGATTTGCGTTTGATTATTGATAATGAACCGCAGAATATGATGTAAGGTCTGGATAGGCCTTGCATTTTTTATTTTTCACATAAGAGTTTATTGACAATTATAAATGTAGTTATGTTCGACTATAGTAGAAATTGTGTTTCGTTCGTACTACTTAACTTGTCTTACACTTCTATTTACTAATGGATTTCTTTAGAGCTTAGGTGTTGGATGGAATAATATAGGTGTTGCTGAATTAAAGTTGACATTATATTCAAAATGAATAAAACGATAAAGGGCAGTACACTATTTTTAATTTTATACAATGTATGCTTTGGACTAATCATACAAACCTTGAAAATTAACTATTTTTTTGCTACAATAGATTATTGATTAAAACTTGAAATAGGATGAAATATATGTTAGCAAATAAACTTCGTTCTCTTATCGAAAATGACAAAGGAGAACAAAGAAAACTTGAAAGAATGGCAGATAAGGTCTTCTCTTATGCAGATGAGATGGAAGCCCTGACCGACGAACAATTACAAGCCAAGACTAATGAGTTTAAAGAGCGGTATAAAAACGGAGAATCCTTGGATGATTTATTGTATGAAGCTTTTGCCGTTGTACGTGAAGCGGCAAAACGTGTCCTAGGTCTGTATCCATATAAAGTCCAGGTTATGGGTGGAATTGTTCTCCATAATGGTGATGTGCCAGAGATGCGTACAGGTGAAGGAAAAACCCTTACTGCGACCATGCCAGTTTACTTAAATGCACTTTCTGGAGAAGGTGTACACGTTGTTACAGTCAATGAATACCTATCAACTCGTGACGGAGAGGAAATGGGGCAACTCTATTCTTGGCTAGGTCTATCTGTTGGAATCAACTTGGCGGCAAAATCATCTTTTGAAAAGCGTGAAGCTTATAGCTGTGATATTACCTATTCTACAAACTCTGAAATCGGTTTTGACTATCTTCGTGACAACATGGTTGTTCGTGCGGAAGATATGGTACAACGTCCGCTCAACTATGCCTTGGTTGATGAGGTAGACTCAATCTTGATTGACGAAGCACGTACGCCTCTGATTGTTTCTGGTCCACAGAGTTCAGAAACCAATCAACTTTATTTCTTAGCGGATAAACTAGTTAAATCCCTGAACAGCGAAGATTACATCATTGATGTTCCATCAAAAACGATTGGTCTATCAGATTCGGGGATTGATAAGGCTGAAAAATTCTTTAAGTTGGATAACTTGTATGATATTGAAAATGTGGCCATTACACATTTCTTGGACAATGCTCTTCGTGCCAACTATATTATGATCTACGATGTGGACTACCTTGTGAATGACGAACAAGAAGTCATGATCATTGATCCATTTACAGGTCGTACCATGGAAGGTCGTCGCTATTCTGATGGTCTGCACCAAGCTATTGAGGCTAAAGAAGGTGTGCCAGTTCAGAACGAATCCAAAACTAGTGCGTCCATTACCTACCAAAACTTATTCCGTATGTATAAAAAACTTTCGGGAATGACAGGTACTGGTAAGACAGAAGAAGAAGAATTCCGCGAAATTTATAATATTCGTATTATTCCAATCCCAACCAACCGTCCAATTCAACGTATTGACCATGAAGATTTGCTTTACCCAAGTTTGGAGTATAAGTTCAATGCGGTGGTTGCAGATGTCAAACGTCGCTATGAAAAAGGTCAGCCAGTACTTGTAGGTACAGTGGCTGTGGAAACGTCTGATTACCTTTCTCAACGTTTGGTGGCTGCTGGAATTCCTCACGAAGTATTGAATGCTAAGAACCACTATCGTGAGGCCCAAATTATTATGAATGCTGGTCAGCGCGGAGCAGTTACCATTGCGACCAACATGGCAGGTCGTGGAACAGACATTAAGTTAGGTCCAGGTGTTTTGGAGCTAGGCGGTCTATGTGTGATTGGTACTGAGCGACATGAAAGTCGCCGTATTGATAATCAGTTGCGTGGTCGTTCTGGTCGTCAAGGTGACCCGGGTGAATCGCAATTCTATCTTTCATTAGAAGATGATTTGATGAAGCGTTTTGGTTCAGAACGTATCAAGGTCTTTATGGAACGTATGAACTTGACTGAGGAAGAATCTGTCATCAAGTCTAAAATGCTAACTCGTCAAGTCGAAGCGGCTCAAAAGCGTGTTGAGGGGAATAACTATGATTCTCGTAAACAAGTTCTTCAATATGATGATGTGATGCGTGAGCAACGCGAGATTATTTACCGCCAACGTCAGGATGTCATCACATCTAATCGCGATTTATCTCCTGAAATCAAAGCTATGATCAAGCGTACAATTGAGCGCCAAGTCGAGGGGCATTTCCTTGGTTCTAAAGAAGAGGCTGTTGAAGGAATTCTAAAATTTGCTCATGCTAATTTGATTGATGAAGGATCTTTGAGTGTTTATTACTTTGAAGGATTAAATAAAAAAGAAATCATTGATGAGCTTTATGACCGAGCCTTGAAAGTGTATGCTTCACAGCTTGAAAAACTACGTGATGAGGAGAGGGTGCGGGAGTTCCAAAAAGTTCTAATTCTCCGTGTAGTAGATAGCAAGTGGACAGACCATATTGATGCTCTGGATCAATTGCGTAATGCAGTTAGCTTGCGTGGCTATGCTCAGAATAATCCTATTGTAGAATACCAATCAGAAGCCTTTACGATGTTTAATGATATGATCGGTGCTATTGAATTTGAGGTTACTCGCCTGATGATGAAAGCGCAAATCCACGACAATATTGAGCGTGAACGTGCTACTCAAGAGGCTCATACAACAGCAGCCAAAAATATTATGCCGGTTCAATCACAAGCTGAAGAAGAACAAGTATCTTTTGAAGGCGTGGATCGAAATGACCCATGTCCATGCCAATCTGGCAAGAAATTCAAAAATTGTCACGGCCGTAAATAGAAAGAACGAAAGGACTGGACGGCTGTCCAATCCTTTTCGCTATTTTAGAGAAAATTTTTGATAGGGAGAAACTCTTCAATGATAGTTGGATATGGAATTGACCTTCAGGAAATAGCAGCGATTGAGCGTGCCAGGCAGAAACATGATGGTTTTCCCAAACGAATTCTCACGGATAGGGAATTTGAACGCTATCAAAAACTACACGGACGTCGTCAGCTAGAATATCTAGCAGGTCGTTGGGCGGCAAAAGAGGCTTTTGTAAAGGCGATAGGGACTGGTATAGGTAAGGTGACCTTTCGGGACATTGAAATTTTAAATGCTAGCAGTGGTGCACCTTACATTGTTTGTAGCCATTTTTCAGGGAAAGTTTGGTTGAGTATTAGTCATTCAGGGAATTTTGCCCAGGCCAGTGTTATTTTGGAGGAGAAAGATGATTGAAAGTGAACATCGCCCCACGCAAGTTCTAGTCAATTTAGACGCTATAGTTGGAAATCTTGAGCAGGTGATGGCACACTTACCGGTTAAGGCAGAAGCTTTTGCGGTTGTTAAGGCCAATGCCTATGGTCATGGTGCAGTTGCAGTAGCTAAAAGATTATCCAATAAAGTAGCAGGCTTTTGTGTATCTAACTTGGATGAGGCTTTAGAGTTGCGCAGGGCAGGCATCGAAGACCCGATTTTGATTTTGGGTATCGTGCCTCCGCACTTCTTACAGTTAGCCCATCAGTTAAATATCAGTGTGACGGTTGCTAGTTTAGAATGGCTGGAGCAAGCGCGAAATGTAACTGAGGACTTATCAGGCTTAGCAGTTCATTTAAAAATCGATACGGGTATGGGGCGAATTGGTTTTCGAAGTGAAGAGGAATTGCAACAGGCTCTGGATTTGTTAGATGATTTAGAGTTTGAGCTAGAAGGTATTTTTACCCATTTTGCAACAGCAGACGAGGTAGACGAAAGGCAATTCCAAGAACAGTTGTCTAGCTTTAAAGCTTATTTGGCTCTCTTGCCACGTTTGCCACGCTGGGTTCATGCCAGCAATTCTGCGACCAGCATTTGGCATACAGACACTGTCTTTAATCTGGTTCGTCTGGGCAATATTCTCTACGGAATGAACCCAAGTGGGAGGACCCTAGAATTACCATTTTCGGTGGAACCAGCCTTGTCCCTGGTTTCGGAAATTGTCCATGTCAAGCAGGTTCAGGCTGGAACTGTAATTGGTTATGGATCTACTTATACTAGCCCAGAAACAGAGTGGATTGCCACCGTTCCGATTGGCTATGCGGATGGAATGGTGAGAAGTTTGCAAGGTTTTCATGTTTTAGTCGATGGCAAAACTTGTGAAATAGTAGGGCGGATTTCTATGGACCAAATTACCATTCGCTTACCAGACTACTATCCAATCGGTGAAAGAGTTACCTTAATCGGGCAAGATAATAAAAATAGCATTAGCGTTCAAGATTGGGCAGACTATATTGGTACTATCAATTATGAAGTTGTCTGCCTATTAACTGACCGTTTGCCACGCTTTTTCGAATAAAAAAACCATGCTAGGAAGTAATCTAGCATGGTTTTTACTTATTTCTCCTCAAAAAATGCATCGTAGAGGGCCTTGAGAGCCTTCTCTTTTTCTTCTGTTTTGACAACGAACATAACAGAAACCTCGCTAGCGCCCTGCGAAATCATGGCTAGGTTGACATTTTGTTGAGAAAGTGCAGCCGTAGCGGTAGCGGTCACACCGACATGGCTTTTCATATTCTCACCAACAATCATGATGGTAGAGAGACCGTGTTCGATTTCAGCCTTATCAACTTCCAGTTTCGTCTTGAGCTGGTGAAGAATTTCTTCTTCCTTGATTGGTGTCAATTCACGCTCACGTAGTACAATAGATAAATCATCAATACCAGTTGGCATATGTTCAAAGCGGATATTAAGGTCTTCAAGGATTTGCAAGACCTTGCGTCCAAAACCAACTTCACGGTTCATCAGATACTTAGACATATTGATACTTACGAAGTCATCATCCGCAGCGATACCGACAACAGGAACTGTTTTTTCAGTGTGTTTGTGAACAATGCGAGTGCCAGGATGACCAGGATTATTGGTATTTTTAATAACTAGCGGAATGCGACCGCGATAGGCTGGAAGAAGGGCTTCATCATGGAGCACGGAGAAGCCGGCATAAGCCAATTCGCGCATCTCACGATAAGTCAATTCCTTGATAGAATGTGGATTTTTGATAATACCAGGATGGGCAGCAAAGATGCCATCTACATCGGTAAAGTTTTCGTAAAGATCAGCCTTTACCCCTGCTGCTACGATAGAACCAGTGATGTCTGACCCTCCACGTGAGAAGGTACAAATTTGATTGTCAATCGTTACTCCAAAGAATCCAGGAATAATGAGGATTTCATCTGAGTTACGCAGCTCTTCAATTTTATCATAGCTCGATGGAAGAATTCGAGCGTTACCTGGTTCAGAGCTAACGATAATACCAGCCGTCTTGGGATGGACATAGCGAGCTGGTAAGCCTTTAAAGGTGAAGTATTCGGCAATCAATTTTGCATTGTTATCTTCACCAGCTGCCAAGAATGCATCGTAAAGAAAATCGTTGTTCTCAATTGGCAAACTTGCTAAATCCTTGATGCTTTCGGCAATTTTCTTCATGCTCTTGGCAGTGAAACCAAGTTCGTCGACCATTGCCTGATAGCGATTGATAATCCAATCTTGACTAGCAGTAACATCTTTTCCATGGATATAGTCCTTGTAGTACTTAATCAAGGCATCGGTAACCTTGGTATCTTCAGCATTTCGTTTTCCGGGTGCTGAAACAACGACAAAGCGACGCTCAGGATCGGATTGGACAATATTGAATACTTTTTCTAATTGACTAGCAGAAGCGAGAGAGCTTCCGCCAAACTTAATCACTTTCATTTGTAACTCCTAGGATATTTTTTTCTATTATAGCAGAATAGTGAGGGATTGTCAGTACATATAAACAAATCTTATGGCTACTGGTCTTTAAAACGAACAATTGCACTTTCAAAAATTTTCTGAAAACAAAAAACTTCTGCTATGTTACAATAGAATGGAAGAGGAGAAAGACATGGTAAAAGCAATTATTTTTGATATGGACGGTGTCCTGTTTGATACGGAAACGTTTTATTTTCAACGCCGAATTGATTTTCTAGCTACTAAGGGCTTATCAGTAGAGCACTTGGAACCATCTATTTTTGTTGGTGGAAGAGCCAGCCAAATGTGGAAGCGAATTTTAGCAGATGATTATGAAAATTGGGATGTGCCAGCCTTAGAAGCAGAATACCGGCTCTATAAGGAAGAACGTCCAACACCTTATGCTGAGCGCCTGTTTCCAGATGTAAGAGATAGTTTGGAGCGGTTAAAAAACAAGGGCCTCCCTTTGGTATTGGCGTCCAATACAGATGGAGCAGAGATTGAACGTGCCTTGTCTGAGGCGGGAATTGCAACATACTTTGATCAAACTTTTTCGGGTATGGATTGTCAAGCACCAAAGCCACATCCAGCAGTGTATGAACAGGCGGTCCAAGCTTTAGGAGTGGATAAAAAGGATATTTTGGTCTTTGAAGACAGTTCTAAGGGAATTGCGGCAGCAAAAGCGGCAAATCTGACTGTCTGGGCTATTCGAGATCGGCATTACGGTATCGACCAGTCCCAAGCTGATAGGCTAGTAGATAGCTTAGGACAGGCAATGAATGACTTAGATGTTTAATAGAAAAAGTTGGTTTTGCCAGCTTTTTTTCGGATGTCACACTATATTTTTGGAAAAACAGTGACAAATTGCAAATCTGTGCTAGAATGAGATACAAGAGTTTGAAATTTGATATTCAAATATTTTAACCATCAAATCATTTTCAAAGGAGAAGAGATGACCTACCAAACAATTTCCTATCAGGTAACAGGAAATCTTGCCGTTCTAACCTTTAATCGTCCCCATGTGGCTAATGGTTTTAACATCCCTATGTGTGAAGAAATTCTTGCGGCTATCGAAGAAACAGCTCAGAATGACCAAGTCCAATTCTTACAAATAGCTGCTGCTGGACCTATATTCTCTGTTGGTGGTGATCTGGTAGAGATGAAGCGAGCAGTGGATGAGGATGATATTCCTTCCTTGGTACGTATTGCAGAGCTGGTGAATGACATTTCCTTCGCCCTTAAACAACTTCCTAAAGTTGTCATTATGGTCACCGATGGTGCGGTGGCGGGTGCGGCAGCCAATATGGCAGTGGCGGCTGATTTTGTAATCTCCTCTACTAAGACTAAATTTATCCAAGCCTTTGTTGGTGTTGGTCTTGCACCAGATGCGGGTGGAATTTTTCTGCTTAGTCGTGCTATTGGTGCCAATCGTGCCAGCCAGTTGGCTATGACAGGTGAAGGCTTATCTGCTGAGAAAGCCTTGGAATACGGCATTGTTTATAAGCTGGTAGAGCCAGAAAAGTTGGAAAAAACGGTTCAGCAGGTCCTTAAGAAACTCACGCGTGGATCTATCAACTCTTATGTTGCCATAAAGCAACTGGTCTGGGAAAGTCAATTCAAGGACTGGCAATCCTATCGCCGCTTAGAGTTGAACTTGCAAGAAAGCTTGGCTTTTAAAGAAGATTTTAAAGAAGGTGTTCGGGCCCACGCTGAGCGGAGAAGACCAGTATTCACAGGAAAATAATTTAATTTTTTAGAAAAAATATTTGACATTCAAATTATTTTGGCTTATACTTTGAATATCAAAGTAAAGGAGGCCTGTTTTGGAAGATCCAAAAATCAATGAATACCTGACCGCTATATTTAATAATGTGTTGGTGATTGAAGAAACAAGTCTTCGAGGTAGTCGTTTCAATGATATTTCTATTAAGGAAATGCATACCATTGACGTCATCGGTGAAATCGCTGGAGCGACGCCGAGCGATGTAGCTCGTACTTTGATGGTCACACTTGGTACGGTAACGACCAGTCTAAATAATTTAGAACGAAAAGGCTATGTTGAGCGAATTCGTTCCACTAAAGATAGACGGGTGGTTCATCTCTATCTGACCAAGAAAGGTCGTCTGGTTTATCGCTTGCATCGAAAATTTCATAATGAAATGGTCAAGCAGATTACAGACGGGATGGATGAGGCAGAATACCAAGTGATGAAAAAAGGGCTCTACAAACTCTATAATTTCTTGGAGGATTTGAAATGAGAACCTTCGCTAAAATCAGTCAGGTTGCCCACTATGTTCCTGAACGAATTGTGAGCAATGATGATTTAGCCCAAATCATGGATACCAGTGATGAGTGGATTGTTTCTAGGACAGGTATTCGACAACGACGAATTACAGTCGATGAGAATACCAGCGATTTAGCCAGTCGTGTTGCCCAAGACCTGCTAGACAAGTCAGGTGTAGCTGCTGAAGCCATTGACTTCATCATCGTTGCTACCATTACACCAGATTCAGCTATGCCGTCAACGGCAGCTCGGGTTCAGGCGGCAGTCGGTGCTAAGAAGGCATTTGCCTATGACCTAGTCGCAGCTTGTTCGGGCTTCGTGTTTGCACTATCCACCGCAGACAAACTGATTTCCTCTGGTATCTACCAAAAGGGAATCGTGATTGGAGCGGAGGTCTTGTCCAAGACAGTTGACTGGACAGACCGTGGAACGGCAGTCTTGTTTGGAGATGGTGCTGGTGGGGTTTTGCTTGAAGCTAGTTCTGAGCAGCATTTTCTAGCGGAAATCAATCGGACAGATGGCAGTCGTGGTCTTAGTTTAACTTCTGGTCAGACGGGTCTGCATTCTCCTTTTTCAAAAGAGGAAAGCAACCAGCCCTATTTGCAGATGGATGGCAGAGCGATTTTCGAGTTTGCTGTTCGCGATGTGACCAAGACCATTGCAGAGCTACTAGACAGTCAGAGTTTGACTGGTGATGAGGTAGATTACTTCCTGCTTCATCAGGCCAATAGTCGGATTTTGGACAAGATGGCACGCAAGCTGGGCCTTGGCATTGAGAAATTTCCAGCCAATATGATGCACTATGGCAATACCAGTGCAGCTAGTATCCCTATTCTCTTATCAGAATGTGTGGAGGCAGGTAGTCTGCACTTGGATGGTAGCCAAACGGTTGTATTGGCAGGATTTGGTGGCGGTCTGACTTGGGGAACGCTACTACTTAAACTTTAGTTAATTCCTTGCCTCTGGCAAGATTAAAAATATTTTTATATAAAAAGGAGCACTATCATGGCAGTATTTGAAAAAGTACAAGAAATCATCGTTGAAGAATTGGGTAAGGAAGCTGAAGAAGTAACCCTTACAACAACTTTTGAAGATTTGGATGCAGATTCATTGGATCTTTTCCAAGTTATCTCTGAAATCGAAGATGCGTTTGACATCCAAATCGACACAGAAGAAGGATTGACAACTGTAGGCGAATTGGTTGCTTACGTTGAAGAAAAAACTAAATAAGATTTCTACAGAAAAGTGCTAGTGAGCATTTTTCTTTGGATAAGTAGTTTGATATTCAAAACATTGAAGCGTCAAAATAATTTTCAAGTGAGGGCTTTGCCCTCGCTTGTTTAGCTAATTGTTTGATATTCAAATGATTAGCTAAGCAAATATAGATTGAGGGAAGTATGAAAACAAAGATTACAGAATTATTGAACATTGATTATCCGATTTTCCAAGGTGGTATGGCTTGGGTGGCTGATGGTGACTTGGCTGGTGCGGTTTCAAATGCTGGTGGTTTGGGTATCATCGGTGGAGGTAATGCTCCCAAAGAAGTTGTTAAGGCAAACATTGATAAAGTCAAGTCCATCACAGACAAACCTTTCGGTGTTAATATCATGCTTTTGTCGCCTTTTGCGGATGACATTGTTGACTTGGTCATTGAAGAAGGTGTCAAGGTGGTGACTACGGGTGCGGGTAATCCTGGTAAATATATGGAGCGCTTGCACGCAGCCGGTATTATTGTTATTCCAGTAGTACCGAGTGTGGCTCTTGCTAAACGCATGGAAAAATTAGGGGTTGATGCCGTCATCGCTGAAGGGATGGAAGCAGGTGGCCACATCGGTAAATTGACAACTATGACCCTGGTTCGTCAGGTTGTTGATGCCGTATCTATTCCTGTGATTGCTGCAGGTGGTATCGCAGACGGTGCAGGTGCTGCAGCTGCCTTCATGTTGGGAGCAGAAGCAATTCAGGTGGGAACACGTTTTGTTGTAGCAAAAGAATCCAACGCCCACCCTGCCTATAAGGAAAAAGTCCTCAAGGCTAAGGATATTGACACGACTGTATCGGCATCCGTTGTAGGTCACTCGGTGCGTGCGCTTAAGAACAAGCTTTCGACAGCTTATGCGGCTGCGGAAAAAGACTTCCTTGCTGGGAAAATATCTGCAGAATCCATTGAAGAATTAGGTGCAGGAGCCCTTCGCAATGCCGTTGTTGATGGTGACGTGGTCAATGGTTCGGTTATGGCAGGTCAGATTGCTGGCTTGGTGACTAAGGAAGAAACCTGTGAAGAAATTTTGAAAGATTTATATTTTGGAGCTGCTAAGGTGATTCAGGAACAAGCGAGTCGCTGGGCTTCTGTTGGAGAATAAGATGACAAAAACAGCCTTTCTATTTGCAGGTCAAGGGGCTCAGACACTTGGTATGGCCCGTGACCTCTATGACACCTATCCTATTGTCAAGGAAACCTATGACCAGGCTAGTCAGATTCTGGGCTATGATGTGCGGGACTTGATTGATTGCCAAGAAGACAAGCTCAACCAGACCCGCTATACCCAGCCTGCGATTTTGACAACTTCCCTTGCCATTTATCGTTTATTGGCAGAAAAAGGGATTAAACCCGACATGGTGGCTGGTTTGTCCTTGGGAGAATACGCAGCCTTGGTTGCTTCAGGTGCTCTAGCCTTTGAAGATGCCATTTCTTTGATTGCCAAACGGGGTGAGTTTATGGAAATGGCTGCACCAGCAGGGACTGGTAAAATGGTCGCTGTCCTCAATGCAGATGTCAGCTTGATCGAAGAGGTCTGTTCATCAGTTACCTCTGGGATTGTTTCCCCAGCCAACTACAATACACCAGCCCAAATCGTTATTGGTGGTGAGGTCGCTGCTGTGGATGAGGCGGTGGAAGCCTTGAAGACGGCGGGTGTCAAACGCATGATTCCCCTCAACGTGTCGGGGCCTTTCCACACAGCTCTCTTGCGTCCAGCTTCGGAGCAATTGGCTCAAGCTCTGGAAGAGGTGGAGTTTGCAGACTTCCAAGTAGAATTAGTTGGCAATACGGAAGCCAAGGTCATGAGAAAAGAGGACATCAAGTCCCTCTTGACCCGTCAGGTTATGGAGCCTGTCCGTTTTTACGAGTCCATTGCAACCATGCAGGCGGCTGGTGTGACCAAGTTTATCGAAATCGGTCCAGGCAAGGTCTTGGCAGGATTTATCAAGAAAATCGATAAGACAGCCGAGGTGGTGACAGTAGAAGATGTGGCAAGTCTAGAAGGCTTGTTGACTAGCCAATAAGGAGAAATCATGGAGCTTACCAATAAAAATGTGTTTGTTACGGGTTCAAGTCGTGGAATTGGCTTGGCCATTGCTCATAAGTTTGCTAGCCTTGGTGCCAATGTGGTGCTAAATGGTCGTGGTCAGCTGGGTCAGGACTTGCTGGACAGCTTTTCAAGCTACGGTGTCAAAGTGGTGGCTATTTCAGGCGATATTTCTAGCTCGGCAGATGCCAAACGGATGGTGGCTGAGGCAGTTGAGGCTCTTGGTAGCGTCGATATCTTGGTCAACAATGCAGGGATTACCAAGGATGGTATGACCTTACGAATGACGGAAGAGGACTTTGAGAGTGTCTTGAGTGTCAACTTAACTGGTACTTTCAACATGACCCAGGCTGTTTTGAAGCCCATGACCAAGGCACGTGAAGGGGCTATTATCAACCTTTCCAGTGTGGTCGGTTTGACAGGGAATGCTGGTCAGGCCAACTATGCCGCTTCTAAGGCAGGTGTGATCGGCTTTACAAAATCCATTGCTCGTGAAGTCGCTAGTCGAAATGTCCGTGTCAATGCCATCGCACCAGGCTTTATCCAGTCCGATATGACAGATGTTCTGTCTGACAAAATTAAGGATGCCATGTTGGGACAAATTCCTATGAAACGCTTTGGACTGACGGAAGAAGTAGCGGATGTAGCTGTGTTCTTGGCCAAGCAAGAATATCTAACTGGACAAGTGATTGCTATTGACGGCGGCTTGACCATGCAGTAATCCAGTCTTCCAGGTTTATCTTTTATTACTTCGACGAGCGAGGAAACTACGTTTCCAGATTTCCAGCTTCAAACAATCTATTGGATTGTTTGAACTCGCTTTGCCGTACTAACGGAGCGTTACTTACTATCGTAAGTACGATTTCCAATCTTCAATAGTCCACTGGACTATTGAAGCTGTCTGCGGCTTGTTGAAATGAACTTTGTTCGTAGTACTAAAAGCAAACTGAAAGACTGCAATGACGCACTTTGAATTCAATATTGTTTTGTGTGCTGTTTTAAGAGAGGTTTGAAAATGACAAAACTAAATCGTGTAGTGGTGACAGGCTACGGTCTGACATCGCCAATTGGAAATACGCCAGAGGAATTCTGGGATAGCCTGGTCAATGGTAAGATTGGGATCGGAAAGATTACCAAGTTTGATACCAGTGAATACTCTGTCCATAATGCTGCGGAAATCAAGGATTTTCCTTTTGACAAATACTTTGTTAAAAAAGATACCAACCGCTATGACAACTATTCCCTCTATGCTCTCTATGCAGCTCAAGAGGCAGTAGCCAATGCTAATCTTGATACAGAATCCGTTGACAGTGACCGTTTTGGTGTTATCTTGTCGACTGGTATCGGTGGTATTTTGGAAATCGAAGAGCAGGTTGCTCGTATGAACGAAAAAGGACCAAAACGCATTCGTCCTATGGCACTTCCAAAAGCCTTGCCAAACATGGCTGCTGGAAATATTGCCATGCAGGTCGGTGCAAATGGTGTCTGTAAGTGTGTCATCACAGCCTGTGCTTCATCCAACGATGCCTTGGGAGAAGCCTTCCGTGAAATCAAGTTTGGTTTCCAAGATGTCATGCTGGCAGGTGGCTCAGAAGCAGCCATTACGCCATTTGCAATCGGTGGCTTCCAAGCCTTGACAGCTATGTCGACTACTGAGGATCCAGAACGTGCGTCTATTCCATTTGACAAGGACCGCAATGGTTTTGTCATGGGAGAAGGGGCTGCTGTCTTGGTCTTGGAAAGCTTGGAACACGCAGAAGCACGTGGGGCAACTATCTTGGCTGAAATCGTTGGTTATGGAAATACCTGCGATGCCCACCACATGACTTCTCCACACCCAGAAGGTTTGGGTGCCATTAAGGCTATGAAGTTGGCTATTTCAGAAGCAGGTTTAGAGCCAGCAGACATTGACTACATCAATGCCCATGGCACTTCGACACCGGCTAATGAAAAAGGAGAAAGTCAAGCTATCGTATCGGTCTTCGGCAAGAACACGCCAGTTTCTTCAACCAAATCCTTCACAGGTCACTTGTTGGGGGCAGCGGGTGCAGTTGAAGCAGCGGCTGTTATTGAGGCTATGCGTCATTCTTACGCACCAAAGACGGCTGGTACGACGGAATTGTCTGATTACATTGAGGCGGATGTCATCTATGGTCAAGGTCGTGACATGGAAATCCGCCATGCCATTTCAAATACATTTGGCTTTGGAGGTCACAACTCAGTGATTGCTTTCAAGCGTTGGGAGGCTTAAGTGAACATTACAGAAATAAAGGACTTGATGAGTCAGTTTGACCAGTCAAGTTTGCGAGAATTTTCATATAGCAATGCTGGGGAAACCTTGCATTTCAGTAAAAACCAGCAGGCGACAGCGGTTCCGAGTCCAGCGGTAGAAGCTCCGCTTGTTCCAGTAGTTCCTGCAAGCCAAGCCCCTGTACCAGCAGTTGAAACCAATGAGCCAGCTCCAGCAGAAGCCAGCTCAAGCCCTGTAGCGGAGGGTGCGGTAGTGGAAAGTCCACTGGTTGGTGTGGCCTATTTGTCACCAGCTCCTGACAAGCCAGCCTTTGTGGCAGTCGGTGATACGGTCAAAAAAGGACAGACCCTCATGATTATCGAAGCCATGAAGGTCATGAACGAAGTGCCTGCTGACCGTGACGGTGTGGTCACAGAGATTTTGGTGGCCAACCAAGATGTTGTAGAATTTGGACAAGGATTGGTACGCATCAAATGATTGATATTTTGAAAATTAAAGAGGCTCTTCCTCATCGCTATCCTATGCTCTTGGTCGATCGTGTCCTTGAAGTATCGGAAGATGAGATCGTCGCCCTTAAAAATGTGACCATTAACGAGCCCTTCTTCAACGGGCATTTCCCAGACTATCCTGTCATGCCAGGTGTTCTTATCATGGAGGCTTTAGCACAAACCGCAGGTGTCTTGGAGTTATCCAAGGAAGAAAACAAGGGCAAGCTGGTCTTTTATGCCGGCATGGACAAGGTCAAATTTAAGAAGCAAGTTGTACCTGGTGACCAGTTGATTATGACAGCTAAATTTGTCAAACGCCGTGGAACCATTGCGGTTGTTGAGGCAAAGGCAGAGGTGGACGGAAAACTGGCTGCGTCGGGGACGTTGACTTTTGCTATTGGAAATTAGTATCTAAAGGAGATAGGATTCATCATGTTTGAGAAGATTTTGATTGCCAATCGTGGTGAGATTGCGGTGCGGATTATTCGTGCGGCCAGAGAGTTGGGGATTGCGACGGTGGCTGTCTATTCAGAGGCTGACAAGGAAGCTCTCCACACCATGTTGGCAGATGAGGCTGTCTGTATCGGCCCAGCCCGTTCGACAGACTCCTATCTCAATATGCAGGCAGTCATCTCGGCGGCTGTTGTGACAGGTGCCCAGGCCATTCATCCTGGCTTTGGATTTTTGAGTGAAAACTCTAAATTTGCCACCCTCTGTGAAGAGGTCGGTATCAAATTTATCGGACCTTCTGGGACGGTCATGGATACCATGGGGGATAAAATCAATGCTCGGGCAGAGATGATTAAGGCTCAAGTGCCTGTTATTCCAGGATCAGACGGTGAAGTCTTAACCAGCCAAGAAGCCCTTGAAATTGCTGAGAAAATTGGCTACCCTGTCATGCTCAAGGCATCGGCAGGTGGTGGCGGTAAGGGAATTCGTAAGGTGGAAAAAGCCGAAGACCTAGTGCCAGCCTTCGAATCAGCTTCCAGCGAAGCCAAGGCAGCCTTTGGTAATGGAGCCATGTATATGGAGCGTGTTGTCTATCCAGCTCGTCACATCGAAGTACAGATTTTGGCAGACCAGCACGGTCATGTCATTCATCTGGGAGAACGGGACTGTTCCCTTCAACGCAACAACCAGAAGGTTCTGGAGGAAGCTCCGTCTATCGCCATTGGTCAGACCATGCGGGAACGTATCGGTCAAGCAGCGGTGCGGGCTGCCCAGTCAGTTGGTTATGAAAATGCGGGGACCATTGAGTTTCTTTTGGATGAAGCCAAGGGCGAATTTTACTTCATGGAAATGAACACACGGGTGCAGGTGGAACATCCAGTTACCGAATTTGTCACCGGTGTGGATATTGTCAAGGAGCAAATCAAGATCGCGGCTGGTCAGGAACTCAGCGTCCGTCAAGAAGATGTGCGGATTACAGGCCATGCCATTGAATGCCGTATCAATGCTGAAAATCCAGCCTTCAACTTCGCCCCAAGTCCAGGTAAGATTTCCAATCTCTACCTGCCAAGCGGTGGCGTTGGTCTGCGTGTGGACTCGGCAGTTTACCCGGGCTACACTATTCCGCCTTACTATGATTCTATGATTGCCAAGGTCATCGTGCATGGGGAAAATCGGTTTGAAGCCCTGATGAAGATGCAGCGAGCTCTCTACGAATTGGAAATTGACGGAGTGGTGACCAATACCGACTTCCAGCTGGATTTGATTTCCGATAAGCGAGTGGTGGCAGGTGACTACGATACTGCCTACCTCATGGAAGAATTTTTACCTCGCTATCAGGAAGAATTAAAAAAGTAAACTAGGAGAATGCTATGGCTTTGTTTCGCAAAAAGGACAAATATATCCGCATCAATCCCAATCGTTCGCGGATAGAGTCAGCACCTCAAGCAAAGCCAGAGGTGCCAGATGAACTATTTTCTAAATGTCCAGCTTGTAAGGTCATCCTTTACAAGAATGATTTGGGATTAGAGAAAACCTGTCAACACTGTTCCTATAATTTTCGGATTACAGCCCAGGAACGCCTGGCTTTGACAGTCGATAAAGGCTCGTTCGAGGAATTGTTTACAGGGATTGAAACCACAAATCCGCTGGACTTCCCCAATTATTTAGAGAAATTGGCAGCCACCCGTCAAAAGACAGGTTTGGACGAGGCTGTTCTGACAGGCAAGGCGACCATCGGCGGTCAGCCAGTTGCCCTTGGCATCATGGATTCGCACTTTATCATGGCTTCTATGGGAACGGTAGTTGGTGAGAAAATTACCCGCCTCTTTGAGTTGGCTACTGAAGAGAAACTGCCAGTCGTCCTCTTTACCGCATCTGGTGGTGCTCGCATGCAGGAAGGCATTATGAGCCTGATGCAAATGGCCAAGATCTCGGCAGCTGTAAAACGCCATTCCAACGCTGGCCTCTTTTACCTGACGGTCTTGACAGACCCCACAACAGGAGGTGTGACGGCTAGTTTTGCTATGGAAGGCGATATTATCCTAGCAGAACCGCAGACCTTGGTTGGTTTTGCAGGACGGCGGGTTATTGAGTCAACCGTTCGGGAAAATCTACCTGACGATTTCCAGAAGGCGGAATTTTTACAGGAACATGGTTTTGTCGATGCCATTGTCAAACGCCAGGACTTGCCAGCGACCATTAGTCGCTTGTTGAGAATGCATGGAGGTGTCAGATGACCAGTGATGTAGCACGTATGATCCGTTTGGCACGTGACCAGGCTCGCCTGACGACCTTGGACTATGCCACACAACTCTTTGATGACTTTATCGAACTGCACGGCGATCGGAATTTCCGCGATGACGGTGCTGTAGTGGGTGGCATCGGCTTTCTAGCAGGTCAGCCAGTGACAGTTATCGGTATCCAAAAAGGGAAGAACCTTCAGGACAACCTTAAACGCAACTTTGGTCAGCCTCACCCAGAAGGCTACCGCAAGGCCCTTCGCCTCATGAAGCAGGCGGAGAAGTTCGGTCGTCCCGTTGTCACCTTTATCAATACCGCTGGAGCCTATCCAGGTGTCGGTGCCGAGGAGCGTGGGCAGGGCGAGGCTATTGCCCGTAACCTCATGGAGATGAGCGACCTCAAGGTACCCATTATCGCCATCATCATCGGCGAGGGGGGCTCTGGTGGAGCTCTGGCTCTAGCGGTCGCAGACCAGGTCTGGATGTTGGAAAACTCCATGTACGCCGTCCTCAGCCCCGAAGGTTTCGCCTCAATCCTCTGGAAAGATGGCAGTCGGGCCATGGAAGCGGCAGAACTCATGAAGATCACTTCTTACGAGTTGGAGAAACTCCAAGTGGTCGATCGGGTTGTTTTGGAAAATGGCAGAGCGACCAAGGAAGTCTTGGCTGACATCAAGGAAAACTTGGTCAGCCACTTGGCTCAACTACAAGCCTTGCCGCTTGATGAGCTACTCGAAAATCGCTATCAACGCTTTAGAAAATACTAGGAAGACCTAGTATTTTTTTCTTGCTGATATTGACAAAAGAAAACTATCGTTGTAAAATCTTGTTAAATAATATAATAAATTCTGTAGCGACGAGCTATACTTGTGTGCTGTTTTATTAGAGTAGGAGGATGATATGAAAACATTTAGTCAACGATTGAAATGGCTTGGTCGAAAACTTTGGCTTTTGGTGAGAGTGCTTGGCTTGTTAGTCCTTGCTGTTATTCCGATTGTAATATTGAATAGCTCTGTCGCGCAAGTCGCGCAATGGGCTGCTGGTTTGGTATCACTGGTTTTGATTGTTTTTATGTACTGGCGAGCTGAGAGGAATGGCCTCGCTATTTGGAATAGGAACATCTTGACCTGGAATGGCTTTGGACTGGTAGCACTAACATTTTCAGGGATTTATTTAAGTAAAAAACTAGGTTATGTTATCATGGATCTTCAAGGAATTGAGGATACCGCTAATCAGCTGTATATTGAAATGATTTTGGAGAAAATACCAGCTTGGTTAGCCTTCATAAATTTTGTATGTCTACCTGCTATTTCAGAAGAAATAATTGTTAGAGGTTATCTGTTCAAGAAGTTATTTGAAAAGTACAAGGTTTTGGGAATTGTAGTCTCTGGTTTGATTTTTGCCCTCTTACACGGACCAACGGACTTGGGCTCTTGGGTTTTGTATTCTCTTCCGGGTTTCCTATATGGCTACCTGTATTATAAGACAGATTATCTTGTCTATCCCATGGCAGTTCATTTTATCAATAATGCTTGGGCCTTTTTGGCTTACTATTATCTATAGTTTTTGAGCAGGAAGGTATAGACATGGACTATATGAAGAAGTGGTTAGGAGTTTGGAAATGCTAGAAACATTCAGTCAAAAATTAGAGTGGTTTTGTCGGAAAATCTGGATTTTACTGCTGGCCTTTCTATTGTTGCTTATCGATCATATTCCAATTTCCATATTGGAACAATCCACCTCGCCAGTCGCTCAATGGACTGCAGGCCTATCTTCTATTGGAATAGTGGTCTTTATGTGTTGGTTGGCAGAAAGGAAAGGGCTAGCCATTTGGGATAGAAAAATCTTAACTTGGAAGGGTCTGGGTATTGTTCTCTTAACCTATAGTGTGGCCCAGTTGTTCAAGTATCTCGGGCAGTTTATCATGGACCTTCAAGGGATTGAAGATACCGCTAATCAGATTGGCATTGAAAAGCTGTTACAAACGATTCCTTTTTGGTTAGCCTTTGTCAGAATAGCCTGTCAGGCAGCCATTACCGAGGAGACCATTGTCAGAGGCTATCTATTCAAAAAGTTATTTGAAAAGCACAAGATATTAGGAATTGTAGTATCTGGTTTGATTTTTGCCTTCTTACATGGACCGACAGATTTGGGTTCTTGGATCATTTATGCCAGCCCAGGATTTTTAATGGCTTACCTCTACTACAAGACAGATTACCTCATCTATCCCATGGCAGTGCATTTTATCAATAATGCCTGGTCGGTAGTGGCTTTCTACTATTTTCAATAAGTATAAAGAAAAGACGATTCCGTTTGGAGTCGTCTTTTGCGTGCTTTAGTTGAGTTCGGACTTGTCTGGTAAAAGTATGGCCAGAATGATATAGGCGGTTAGAAAGGGGAGATTGGTGACAATAGCTAATATAATGACCACCAATCGAACGTTCTCTAATTTCCAACCGTAGTTTTCGTATAGATTGAAGTAGTCATACAGGCCAGCGATGACGCCAGCCAGTTCACCACGACTTTTGTCCTTATACCATTTCTTGTTCATCTTCCTTACTCCTAAGGTTTAATCACTTCTACCCCACCCATGTATGGACGGAGAACTTCTGGAATGGTGACAGAACCGTCTTCATTTTGATAGTTTTCAAGGATGGCAGCCACTGTACGACCAACCGCTAGACCAGAACCGTTGAGGGTGTGGAGCAATTTGACCTTGCCGTCAGCAGCATCGCGGTAGCGGATTTGGGCACGACGAGCTTGGAAATCCTCGGTATTTGAACAGCTTGAGATTTCACGGTAGGCATTTTGGGCAGGAATCCAGACTTCCAAGTCATAAGTCTTAGCTGCTGAGAAGCCCATATCTCCTGTACAGAGAGCTAAAACGCGGTATGGCAAGCCTAATTTTTGAAGGATATTTTCTGCGTTTGCGGTCATTTTTTCCAATTCATCATAAGACTGTTCTGGTGTGGCAAATTTGACCATTTCAACCTTGTGGAATTGGTGAAGGCGGATAAGACCACGGGTGTCACGACCAGCAGAACCAGCTTCAGAACGGAAAGACGGGCTCATGGCTGTGAAGTAGATTGGCAGGTCTTTTTCTTCCAAAATCTCGTTACGGTAGTAGTTGGTCAACGGCACTTCCGCAGTTGGGATGAGGACGAAGTTGGTATCTGCCAACTCAAAAGTATCTTCCTTGAACTTAGGATATTGACCAGTACCGAACATAGAGTCGTGGTTGACCATATAAGGCGTGATGATTTCCTGGTAGCCTTCTGCGATATGCTCGTCCAACATGAAGTTGTAGAGGGCACGCTCCAAGCGGGCACCTAAGTTCTTGTAGAAGAGGAAGCGGGCTCCGGTTACTTTTGCCCCACGTTCCCAGTCCAAAATATCCAGGTCTTCGCCCAAATCCCAGTGAGCTTTTGGCTCGAAAGTGAATTCACGTGGAGTACCCCAACGGCGAACTTCCACGTTTTCTTCTTCGTCTGCACCAACAGGGACAGAATCGTGAGGTGTATTCGGAAGAACTGCAAGGATGGCATTTAGTTTTTCGTCAATTTCCAAGAGCTCAGCATCCAAGTTTTTCACGTCCGCAGACAATTTTTGCATAGCCGCAATCTTGTCATCAGCATTTTCCTTGTTGCGTTTTGCTTGAGCAATCTCGGCAGAAACAGTGTTGCGCTCTGCTTTTAATTCTTCTACAGTGACCAAGATTTCGCGGCGTTTTGCATCCAATTCCTTGATGTTTGCCAAGGTTTCAGCAGCCACACCACGAGTAGCAAGTTTAGCAGCCACTCCGTCAAAATCTGTACGAATACGTTTGATATCTAGCATAGATGTCTCCTTTAGAATAAAAAACACAGAATGAGAGATGCTGGAGCGATATTTACCGCGGTTCCATCCAGCTTCACATTCTGTGCACTTTAAGTATGTCATTTTTAGCCAACGGTAGAATTTCATATCATTTATCTATCTGCTCGCAGCGACCGCAGACTTTCTGAAAAATGCCTGATACTACTTATCCGTTTGTCTTATTATACTTGATTTTTTATTTTTTTGCAAATAGATTTGAGATTTTCTGTCCTAGAATTTGCAGGAGAGTTGGTAGTTTGACCACCTTATCATTGCCAATATGTTCACGAGCAATTTTTAGGATTTTACCAGAATCTTTAGAAGCAAAAAGGAATTTGCCGCTATCAGTATAGACTTCGAAGTGGCGACTGATTTTCTTGTTGGAAACATTGGCACCGATTTGATCGATAGATGTCCAAGGAATTTGAACGTAATTTTCAACGTTGTTATCAGCATAAAATTCCAGAGCTTGATCACCTAGCAGGAACTTGCCAACCGTTCCACCTGCAAGACTGAGATAGGAAACGCCTGTTGTGGATAGTTCGACGTGTTTGTTTAATGATTGTGCCATAGTTACCTCATTTCTTGTTTAATTATACCATAAAACCCCGCATGAGCGGGGTTTCTTAATGGATTACATAATTCCAAGTAGGCGAGCTGCGATACCGAATGCGAACAAACCAACGATGATAGTGATTGGAGAAACTTTTTTCTTCAACAACCACATACATAGGAAGGTAAGAAGCAAGTGCATGAAGCCTGGGATAAGACCGTCCAAGTTTTGTTGGAAGGTAGTAACTTTAGTTGGAGTTTGTGACAAACCTTGACCAACCAATTCAAAGGCTTTTTGGATACCTTCGTAGCCTTCTGGCAATTTATCCCACTCGATGTAGGCACCTTCTGAGAGTGGAACTTCAGAAACCGTGAAGTTGAAGCCGATAGATACCCAACGTTGAGCAAGTACGGCAAGGATGAACATACCGAGGATAGAAGCCCCTTTAGTGATGTCTTGGAGGATACCACCTGACATATCTTTAGTGATTTCTTTACCTGATTTGTAACCAAACTCTTGAGTGTACCATAGGAAGCTCATACGGATAGCGTTCCAAAGACCGAAGAAGAGGATTGGGCCAAGGATGTTACCTGACACAGCAAGTGAAGCACCTAGGGCACCGAGGATAGGACGTACTGTAAACCAGAATACTGGGTCACCGATACCAGCGAGAGGTCCCATCATACCGATTTTCACACCTTGGATAGCAGCATCATCGATGTCAGCACCGTTTGCACGCTCTTCTTCAAGGGCAAGTGTTACACCGACGATAGGTGCAGCAACGTATGGGTGTGTGTTAAAGAATTCCATGTGGCGTTTAAGAGCCGCAATTTGATCTTCTTTCTTAGTGTAAAGTTTTTTGATAGCTGGAACCATTGTGTAAGCCCAACCCAAGTTTTGCATACGCTCAAAGTTCCATGATGCTTGAAGGAAGGTTGAACGCCAGCAAATCGCTTTACGATCTTTTACTGAAAGTTGAATTTTTTCTGTCATGATTGTGTTCTTCCTTTCTTCTTAGTAGTCTTCTAGGATGTCGCCGATTGGATCGTTAGAACCAGCTCCGCCACCGTTTCCACCTTTTTTAGAAAGGTTAAGGTAGATGAAGGCAAGAGATACACCGATAGCACCAAGAGCGATAAGTGTCAATTGGCTAACAGCAGCAAGAGCGAAACCGATAGCGAAGAATGGCCATACTTCACGAGTAGCCATCATGTTGATAACCATAGCGAAACCTACGGCAACAACCATACCACCACCGACGTTCATACCACCTGACAACCAAGCTGGCATAGATTCAAGAGCAGCTTGAACAGCCTCAGTTGGGATAGCAAGAAGAAGGGCAGCAGGAACAGCAATACGAAGACCTTGAAGTGAAAGAGCGATCAAATGGTAGCGCTCAAGTGCACCGAAATCACCGCGTTCTGCAGCAGCGTCAGCACCGTGTACAAGGGCAACAGATGCAGTACGCACAAGCATTGTAAGGAAAAGACCTGCAACAGCAAGAGGGATAGCAAGACCTTGAGCAACTGAGATAGCAGTTGCTGAGAAGTCACCACCCTTAATCAAGATGATAGCGGCAGCAACAGAAGCAAGGGCAGCGTCTGGTGCAATCGCAGCACCGATGTTTGACCAGCCAAGGGCAACAAGTTGGAGAGTTCCTCCAAGCATAACACCAGCTGTTAGGTTACCGGTAACAAGACCGATGAGGGTACATGCAACGATTGGTTGATGGAATTGGAATTGGTCAAGGACACCTTCCATACCTGCAAGAAAGGCCACAAAAACGACCAAAATTGCAGAAATAATTGAAATATCTGACATATTTATAATCCTTTCATATTTCTGATAATCACACAGTGTTAATCAGTTATTATTTAACATCTGCCTTGTTAATCAAGTCAAACAAATCTTTTGGTGAATCGTTTGGAACTTTACGGACATCGAATTTGACACCAAGTTCACGCAAGCGTTCAAAGGTTGCAACATCGTCCTTATCCATAGAAAGAACAGTGTTCACCATTGTTTTACCTGTTGAGTGAGCCATAGAACCAACGTTCAATTCCTTGATTTCTACGCCACCTTCGATTGCTTCAAGAGCTTCTTGAGGTGTTTCAAAGAGAATCAAAGCGTGTGTGTTACCGAAGCGAGGATCTTTAGAAACCTCAATCAGTTTCTTGATAGGAACAACGTTTGCTTTAACGTTTCCTGGAGCCGCTTGCTTGATCAATTGCTTACGAAGGTCGTCTTGTGCAACTGTATCTGAAGCGACGATGATACGGTCAGCCTTAGAAGCTGGAGTCCAAGCAGTAGCGACCTGACCATGCAAGAGACGAGTATCGATACGCGCTAAGTTGATTTTCAACTTACCATCACCGATAACAGTTCCTGGTGGGATTGCTCCTTTAGGTGCTTGAGCAGCACTTGCAGCTGGAGCAGCCTCAGCTGGTTGAAGTTCTTCTGGAAGAACCTTGATACCATCTTTGGCTTCCTTGATAATGTTTGCGGCAACCTTTTCAACCCCCGCAGATGCATCCATTAGACGCTCTGTGTAGGCTTGAATTAGCATTGGCAAGTTAAGTCCAGTGATGATGGCAAATTTACGGTCTGGACGTTCGCCAGCAACGCGACTTGCTTGGTTAAATGGAGAACCACTCCAAAGGTCCGCCAATACCAACACTTCATCATCAGCATCGAATGAGTCAACAGCTGCATTGAGCTTAGCATATAAATCATCTGGTCCTTCACTTGGCATAAAAGTTACAACTTGAACTTTTTCTTGTTCGCCAAAAATCATTTGACCAGACTGATGAATGCCAGCTGCAAATTCACCATGACTTGCAATAATGATTCCAATACTCATTATTGTTCCCCCTAAATTTTTTCTAGTTCCTTTGAAATGTAAAACTAATGAATGGGCTTACATTTCCTTGAACTTGTATATTATAAAACGTTTTCATGTAATTTGTCAAGCAAATTTGTGTTAAAAACAGAAAAAAATTCCGAAATTTTTACATACTCTTTTCAGAAATCTGTTGCTGGCTATGCAAAACAAAAGAAAAAAACTGCAGACGCAGTTCTTTCTTATAGAAATAATTTTTCTAGTTCTTTGGCAACCCCATCTTCGCTATTTGTAAATTCAGTCAAGCGGTCTGCGTGAGGACGAAGGGTATCACTGCAGTTTTTCATGGCATAGCTAATGCCAGCCAGTTCCAGCATTTCGACATCATTGTGCTCATCTCCGAAAGCGACTAGATCGCTCGGACTGGCTTGGAAGAGGTTTAAGACATAGCTAAGGGCGGTAGCTTTATTAACTCCTTTAGCACAAGTTTCTAGAATATTTAAGGGACCTCCCCAAGTATTGATTTCCAGTTCATCATTGAAGTAGGCCTTCATTTCCTTGGCAAGCTGATACTTATCTGTAGCACGTGTTTGCATGAGGATAGAGTGGGGGTCGCTGGTAATCAGCTCAGGTTTAATGAGTGTGTCTGGTGTAATTTGCTCAACTCCCATGAGGGAAGGGTCGATTTTATCTAAATGTTTTTGCGTAATGAAGAATTTATTTTTGTATTCTCCTGCTATAAAGTCTGCTTCAAACCGCTCCTCTTCTTTCAAAAAATCGAGTAGGTATTTTTTATCAATAAGAATATTCTTTTCCCAGGCCCATTTTTTTCCTGGGAGATGAATGAGAGAACCATTGAAGTTAATCATGGGCGTATCTAGCTCTAATTGGTTGTAAAATTGCTCTGCCATACGATAGGGACGACCTGTAGCAATCAAAACGGTATGTCCAGCCTCTTTTACCTTTTTAATAGTAGAAACTGTGTAGTCACTTAGTTGACTATCTTGATTTAGTAAGGTACCATCTAGGTCAATGGAAATAATTTTTTTCTTCATACTTGTCTTATCCTTTTTGAAACTAATAAGTTCCAGTATAGCAAAATGCCTGTAGAAAAGCAAAAAGCTAATCGTTTTTAGGATATGAAGCAAAAACAAGAGGAAATATTCGTGAAAAACGAACATTGTTTTAGAAAATAACGTTTTCATACATGAATTGCTTGAAGTATAAAAGCGATTTGTATATAATAGCTATATCGTTCGTAAATAAAAGGAGAATAATTGAAAAATGGAACAGTTTTTTAAACTAAAAGAACATGGAACGACCGTTTCTACTGAAATTATGGCTGGTCTTACGACTTTCTTCGCCATGAGCTATATTTTGTTTGTTAACCCAAGCATCCTCAGTGTTGCTGGTATGCCAACTCAGGCAGTATTCTTGGCAACCATCATTGCCAGCGCGGTTTCAACGCTTGTTATGGGTCTCTTCGCCAATGTTCCTTATGCCTTGGCACCAGGGATGGGCTTGAACGCTTTCTTTACCTATACAGTTGTTATCGGTCTTGGTTTTACTTGGCAAGAAGCTTTGGCTATGGTTTTCCTCTGTGGTTTATTCAATATCTTTATTACAGTTACTAAGGTCCGTAAGAGTATCATTAAGGCTATTCCTATTAGCTTGCAACACGCTATCGGTGGTGGTATCGGTGTATTCGTTGCCTACCTTGGTTTCAAGAACTCTAACTTGATTACCTTCTTGACTTCTGGTTCAGATATTATTACTGTTAACGGAGTTGCTCCTGCAGATGCGACAGCTGAAACATTCGCAAATGGTGTCTTCTCTGTATTTGCTGGTGGTGGTGTCGTACCTGGCATTTCAACTTTCACTGACCCAAGTGTTCTTTTGACAGTACTTGGTCTTCTTTTGACAGCTGTCTTGGTGATTAAAAATGTTCGTGGTGCGATTTTGATTGGTATTGTCGCAACAACCTTGGCAGGAATTCCAGCAGGTGTTGTAGATCTTTCTACGATTGACTTGGCCAACAACAATATCGGTACAGCTTTTGCTGAGTTGGGTACAACTTTCCTAGCAGCTTTCGGTGGTTTGTCTTCTCTCTTTGCTGACTCAAGCCGTCTGCCACTTGTTTTGATGACTATCTTCGCTTTCAGCTTGTCAGATACCTTTGATACACTCGGTACCTTTATCGGTACAGGTCGCAAGACTGGTATTTTCTCAGAAGAAGATGAGAAAGCTCTTGAAAATGGTACTGGATTTAACTCTAAGATGGATAGAGCCCTCTTTGCAGATGCTATCGGTACATCAATCGGTGCTATCTTCGGTACATCAAATACGACAACTTACGTTGAATCTGCAGCAGGTATCTCTGCGGGTGGTCGTACTGGGTTGACAGCTGTAACGACAGCCCTTCTCTTCCTTCTTTCAATTCTTATCTTGCCATTTATCGGTATTGTCCCAGCAGCTGCAACAGCTCCAGCCTTGATTATTGTCGGTGTTATGATGGTTTCATCCTTCCTTGATGTTGATTGGAGCCACTTCGAAGATGCTCTTCCTGCCTTCTTTGCAGCCTTCTTCATGGCCCTTTGCTTCTCTATCTCATACGGTATTGCAGCAGCTTTCATCTTCTATTGCTTGGTAAAAATTTCAACTGGTAAAACAAAAGAAATCCACCCAATCCTTTGGGGAGCAACTGTCCTCTTCATTCTAAACTTTATCATTCTTGCTTTCTTGTAAGAATAAAGAAAATCACATTTATGTACCCTAGCTGACTGCACAAAAGCGGTCAGCTTTTTGGGGTTTCTGAAAAAACATTGGCTAGGTTAGTTGTTTGGTAGAACTTCCGGTCTAGTAATATTATTCTATGTATCTCGTATGACGTAGACTAGTGTCGATATATACTATTTATCAGAGAGTAGTAATTGGCAACTTCATTTCCTTGTTTCCGGTCATCATTAGAACACTCACTTTCCTCTTTAGATGTTATCGTAGGGGTCATTTTTCACTATTTCCCCACTTTCTTCTTTCAAGCTTGGGGGTGTACGGCTAGTTTCTTATCCCAAAGAGACCTGCTGAAACAGTCTATTCACAGACTGTTTCACTCGCACCTCCGCACACCTCCAACAGTCAGAGTAGGAACTGTTGGAGGTTGGAAATGAAGCGAACTCGTTCGCATCAGCCGTAGAGGTCAGATTTGGAGTGCAAAACACGAATTGCTGAGATGTTGACACGAACTCTGAGAAGTGGGCCTGGGCTTGAGCCCAACCTCTGCCTACAATCACCTGCCAACTCCTTGATTCAGGTCTGTTCGTAGAATTATTCGTTCCGCAGTCGTCACAATCATATAGTCATTCGACTATATTTTGATATTTATCCATCAAAAAAAGACTTGAAAAGTATCCAAAGATACTTTCAAGTCTTTTGCTATTTACCTACCAATCATACTTGATAGACTACCTTGGTAGTGATTGAAAAGGGAGTGAGTAGCCTGGTGGATATAGCGAGCTGTTTCAGCATTGTTCATGGTGTAGAGGTGGACACCTGCGACATCGTTGGTGACTAGGTCCACAATCTGGTCTACGGCGTAGGCTAGGCCTGCTGCGCGGAGAGAGTCAGGACTATGTTCGTATTTTTCTAAGATAGCCTTGAACTTACGTGGAAGACGAATATTTTCGCAGGTTTTCAAGAGACGAAGTGCCTGATTCCTGTTGATGATAGGCATGATGCCTGCAATAATCGGCACTTCGATGTCTGCTAGATGGCATTTCTCTTGAAACTCATAGAAAGCTTCGTTATCAAAGAAGAGTTGAGTTACCAAGCTTGAGCAACCAGCATCCACTTTCTTTTTCAGATTCTTGATGTCAGATACAGAGTTTGGTGACTCAGGGTGAACTTCAGGATAGCAAGCTCCGATGATGTCAAAGTGAGGGGCCTCTTGCTTGATGAAGGAGATGAGGTCCGTTGCATAGCGGAAATCTTCTTTTGGAGGTAGACCATCAATAATATCACCACGAAGGGCTAGAATGTGATGAACACCGACTTCATCAAGAGATTGAAGTACAGACTTGACCTTGTCTTTGGTCAGGTAGGCTGCTGGTAGATGGGCAATGGTTGGAATTCCCAGCTCATTACGAATATGGTTGACCAGGCGAACAGTCGTTTCTTCAATATTGAGGTTGTTATTGCTACAGGTAACACTGATAAAATGAGGGGCCAAACCCTGCATCTCATCAAGGGCTTGGATAATCTTTTCATTGCCTACTTCTGGTTTTGGAGGAAAAATTTCAAATGAGAGACTTGGGGTTTGACCGATCATAAATTAGAGTTCCTTTCTGGCTGCCTTAGCTGCTTGGGTCAAGTGGATAAGGCTAGCTTTTGTTTCTGATTCGCCACGCGTTTTTAGTCCGCAGTCTGGGTTGATCCAAACTTTTTCTTTCGGTACTTTTGCAAGGATGGCTTGAATAGTGTGTGCAATTTCATCAACTGCAGGGACACGTGGAGAGTGGATGTCATAGACACCAGGACCTACCTGGGTTTGGAAGTTCTTAGCCTTGAGTTCGTCTAGGATTACGAGATTTGAACGGCTAGCTTCAAAGGAGATCACGTCTGCATCCATATTGTCGATGGCAGGAATGATGTCTGTAAATTCGCTATAGCACATGTGAGTGTGGATTTGAGTATCTGGTGCAACAGTTGAGTGTACCAAACGGAAGGCAGGGATTGCCCAATCAAGATACTCGCTGTACCAGTCGCTACGGCGGAGTGGTAATTTTTCACGAAGTGCTGCTTCGTCGATTTGGATAATCTTGATACCTGCTGCTTCAAGGTCGAGAACTTCTTCCTTGATAGCAAGTGCGATTTGAAGGGTTGATTCCTTGATAGAAATGTCTTCACGCGGGAAGGACCAGTTGAGGATGGTTACAGGTCCTGTCAACATCCCTTTGACTGGTTTATTTGTACGGCTTTGAGCATAGCTAGACCATTTAACAGTAATTGGGTTCAAGCGAGTCACATCCCCCCAGATGATTGGTGGTTTTACGCCACGAAGTCCATAAGATTGAACCCAACCGTTCTTACTGAAGAGGTAACCAGACAGGTTTTCACCGAAGTATTCAACCATGTCGTTGCGTTCAAATTCACCGTGAACCAATACATCGAAGTCAACTTCTTCCTGCCACTTAATCCACTCATCCGTACGAGCTTCAACAAAGGCATCGTACTCGGCTTCGGTAATTTCGCCACGGCGGAAGGCTAAGCGGGTGCTACGGACGTCCTTGGTTTGAGGGAAAGAACCGATCGTAGTGGTTGGAAGTAGTGGCAAGTTCAATTTCTCGCGTTGAATAGCTTCACGTTCAGCAAAGACTGGGAGACGAGTGTAGTCTGCGTCAGTCAAACCTGCCAAGCGGTTTGCAAGAGCTGCATCACGACCAACACGCTCAAGTGCAAAGAGTTCCTTGTTGGCTGTGAGAGCCGCTTCCCCTTGACCATTACGGATGGCATCCAAGTCACGCAGCTCGCTCAATTTTTCAACCGCAAAGGCGAAGTGGTTGAGGATAGCTGGTTCAAATACTTCATTAGCTGTTGTAAATGGTACATGAAGAAGGGAGCATGAAGTTGTTAAAACGACATTTTCAGCTGGGATAGCCTCTAAAACAGCCAAGCTCTTTTCGTAGTTGTTGCGCCAGATGTTTTTACCGTTGACGATACCTGCATAGAGAGTTTTATCAGCTGGGAAGCCTGTCGCTACAAGTGCAGCCGTTTCCTTACCTTCTACAAAGTCAAGACCGATGGCATCGACTGGTAGGTTTGTCAATTCAGTGTAAATGTCACGCACATCGCCGAAGTAGGTTTGGATAAGGACTTGCAAGCCTTTCTTGTCTGCCAAGAGAGTTTGGTAGATGTTGAGGAAAAGGGCTTTTTCTTCATCAGTCAAATCCTTGACCAAGCTAGGTTCGTCCAACTGGATTTTTTCAGCGCCAAGTTCTGCCAATTTTGCAAATACTTGTCCGTAGGCAGCAACCAAGCTATCTGCTACATCTTCAGCTTTCACCCCTTCTTCAAAATCAGTTAATTGTAAGAGAGTGAATGGACCAATCAAAACTGGACGAGTTGTGATACCCAAGTCCTTTGCTTCTTGGAATTCGTCGAAAATCTTGTGACCAGCTAGTTTGATTTCTGTGTCTTTTTCAATAGCTGGAACGATATAGTGGTAGTTGGTGTTGAACCATTTTTTCATTGGTCTAGCACGAACATCACCCTTGTCTCCTTGATAGCCACGCGCCAAAGCGAAGTATTTTTCAAGGTCAGTCAAGTCTAAGTCCTGAACAGCTTTTGGCACGACGTTGAAGAGAACAGCTGCATCCAAAACATTGTCATAGTGTGAGAAGTCATTGCTTGGGATTTCAGTAATGCCAGCTTCTTTAACAATAGTCCAGTGCTTAGCACGCAAGTCTTTAGCTGCTGACAAGAGTTCTTCTTGTGGAATTTCGTTTCTAAAGTATTTTTCAGTGATAAATTTTAATTCACGGTGTTCTCCGATTCGTGGGAAGCCGATAATAGTTGTTGTCATAGGATTTCCTCCAAAAATATTTCTATGCTCTAATCCTAACAGAAATACAAACACTTGTATAATTGTAAAAAATTAGAGGATGCTATAGCTTTTAGCTATACCTGTTTTTGGAAGTTTTATTTTATGAAATCACTACTATATAATGTCTTCATATTCCAAGAAGAATTGGTTAGGTCAAGAACAACGCGTCGATGCTTTAAATGGTGTTGCTTTGTCCATTTATAAAGGTGAGACACTCGGTCTGGTTGGTGAATCTGGCAGTGGTAAATCGACACTGTCTAAAATTGTTTTGGGACTGGAAAAAGCAAGTCAGGGACAGGTAGACTTTCCTGGTTTGACAGCTGAGGAACTAAAAAATCAAGCGCTTCAGGTGATCTATCAGGATCCTTACTCCTCCCTCAATCCCTATCTATCAGCTTTAGAACTTGTCAAAGAACCGCTTTATTTGTTACCAAAGAAGGAGGCAGAAGAGAGGGCTTTAGCAATGTTGGAAAGGGTAGGTGTACAGGGGGATGCTGTACATAAACGTCCAAAATCCTTTAGTGGAGGCCAACGTCAGCGTATTGGAATCGCTCGAGCAGTTGTATCCAATCCGCAATTTATTGTGTGTGATGAACCGACTTCTGCTCTGGATGTTTCGATTCAGGCAACCATATTGGATTTGCTTAACCAGCTTCAAGAGGATTTAGGTTTAACCTATCTTTTCATTTCTCATGACCTAAATTTGGTGCGGCATTTTGCTGATAGGATTGCGGTCATGTACAAGGGGAGTTTGGTAGAAATTGGACCTGCGCAGGATATTTTTCAAGATCCCCAGCATCCCTACACCAGCTATCTTTTGAAATCCAACTTGAGTTTAAATCCTCATCAGGCGAGAGCACAATTACAAGAGTTGTCACAAACAGGTCTTCTAAAGGATTTCGTGACAGTGGGGGAATGGACTCAAGTGGACAAGGAGCATTTTGTATTAAAGGCCACTGATAAATAATTTTTATCGGTCCATAAAACTTCTATATTAGACAGGCTTGGCTAGCAGTGTTACAATGTAAAAAATCACAGAAAGGAGTTTCTTATGGGAAAAGTCATTATTGGAATTTCAGGAAATGAACAAGAATTTCCAACAAAATCTGGTCGAGTTTACGTGACAGTTGCGCGTGAATTGGCAGACAGTGTTCGTCAGGCAGGTGGTATCCCAATGGTCATCCCGATGGGAACTCCTGATTTAGCCAAAGACTATATCGACATGATTGATAAGTTGATTTTATCAGGTGGTCAACATGTTGATCCAAGTCTGTATGGGCAAGAACGTTTAATTGATAGTGATGATTACCTATTGGAGCGTGACGAATTTGAATTGGCTTTGATTAAAGAAGCGCTTCGCCAAGGGAAACCGATTTTTGCGGTCTGCCGTGGCATGCAGTTGCTCAATGTCGCACTTGGTGGTAGCTTAGAGCAGGAAGTGGTAGATCATTGGCAAGATGGTATTGAAGGAACTTCACATCGTTTGCAGGTCAAGCCCAAAAGTCGTGTCAGCCAGCTTTTTGCTCAAGGAAGCTCCATCAATTCCTTCCATCATCAGCGGATCAAAGATTTGGCACCAGGTTTGGTGGCAACTGGTCTAGATCCGAGAGATGGTACGATTGAGGCCTATGAAAGCAAGGGCAAGCAGGCCCTGTTTGGCTTACAGTGGCACCCGGAATTTCTATACAACGACTGCAAACAGCATAGAAAATTATTTCAGTATTTGGTGGATGTTTTTTAAAGATAACATTGACACTCAAGAAATTGAGTGTTTTTTTATAAAAAATGCCGATATATACTTTTATATTTTAATAAAAATGTATATAATAAATTGTATATAAGGAGGATTATATGCTTAAGAAATGTCAAGAATCCAAAGGGTATGGAAGTATTAGAAAAGGTATTCATGGGGCAGTCGGAGTGCTGGCCCTAGGTTTGCTGTTTTCTACTACGGCTGTTGTCTATGCTGATGAAGTGAGTGAGAATACTCCCACAACAGCAAATTCTGAACAAGTTATAAATGCTTCAGAAACTGTTGAATTAACTGCAGATAATGATGTCGCAACATCAACTTCAACTGGAATTGTAGGAAACGAGGGAATTCTGGAGGTTGAAACCACGACAGCTACAAATTATCCGACAGTAGAAGCTGTTTCTTCGACTGATGTAGAAGGAAGTAATGCAAATGGGGAGTCAATTTCAACTACACCAGTTGCAAATTCGAATTTAACGACCAATATTCCATCGATGATCTCTACAGAAACAGATAGAGCTGCAGAGGTATTGGAAGACCGTACTGCACCAAAACTTGTCTCTTATACATTAGATAAAACAGAGTATCAGGCCGGTGAGACCGTAACCCTTACAGTTGAATCTGAGGATGCTAGCAATCTTTCCTATGTATCGGCAGAATTTTACTCCTCGGATGGAAGACAGAGTCTTTATTTTTCTTCCATCGAAGTCGAAAAATTAGCTAATGGCTTATATCGTTCAGTTTTAACTAGCTCCATTCCAGAAAATCGCCCGAGTGATATTTATAATTTAACACATCTATCTCTAAGAGACGAGATTGGTAATATTGTTTATTACTATGATTCTTCCAAATATTCATTGGCAGAACATACATTTGAACCACTCTCGATGACGGTTACTGGTACAGTGACCGACCGCACTGCACCAAAACTTGTCTCTTATACATTAGATAAAACAGAGTATCAGTCGGGAGAGACCGTAACTCTAACAGTTGAATCTGAGGATGCTAGCAATCTTTCCTATGTATCGGCAGAATTTTACTCCTCGGATGGAAGACAGAGTCTTTATTTTTCTTCCATCGAAGTCGAAAAATTAGCTAATGGCTTATATCGTTCAGTTTTAACTAGCTCCATTCCAGAAAATCGCCCGAGTGATATTTATAATTTAACACATCTATCTCTAAGAGACGAGATTGGTAATATTGTTTATTACTATGATTTTTCCAAATATTCATTGGCAGAACATACATTTGAACCACTCTCGATGACGGTTACTGGTACAGTGACCGACCGCACTGCACCAAAACTTGTCTCTTATACATTAGATAAAACAGAGTATCAGTCGGGAGAGACCGTAACTCTAACAGTTGAATCTGAGGATGCTAGCAATCTTTCCTATGTATCGGCAGAATTTTACTCCTCGGATGGAAGACAGAGTCTTTATTTTTCTTCCATCGAAGTCGAAAAATTAGCTAATGGCTTATATCGTTCAGTTTTAACTAGCTCCATTCCAGAAAATCGCCCGAGTGATATTTATAATTTAACACATCTATCTCTAAGAGACGAGATTGGTAATATTGTTTATTACTATGATTCTTCCAAATATTCATTGGCAGAACATACATTTGAACCACTTTCGATGACGGTTAATAGTGTTACTTCTGGTTCAGTCTTGATTCATTATCAACTTGAAGATGGGACTGCCATAGCTGAAGACAAGAGAATTTCAGGCGTAGTGTCAACGTTAGCATTGGGTTCGGAAGAACCAGTTGCGACAGGGATTACATACGATACTAGTGGCGAAGCTCCATTACTTCTGAACGGCATGGATGGTAGGCAATATTATAAGGTTACAGTAGATGGTGTAGAGCAGGGGCTTTTGAAAGCTGGTTTGACGGAAATAACCTATACTTACACACCATATTTGGTATCTACAAAGCAGGTTGAAAAGAAAACAGGTAAGGTGATTGTCCAATATCAGACTAGGACGGGGCAAACGCTTAAAGAATCAGTTGAAGCTGTTCCAGAGACATTGATTAGTTATCGTGAAAAGACAATTTATGCAGATGGATCAGAGATCTTATCAGAACTGATTCAAAGCTATCCAACTTTCTATGTCTATGATTATCAAGTGCAGACAATTGAGCAAAATGGCAATCTTTATAGATTATCTTATGAAAACCAACCTTCTCTCTATGGTGAACTAGTAGAAGGCGATACGGTATTGACCCTACAGTATATTCCGATTCCTACATTGGAATCCCTGACATTTGATAAGGAGTCTTACCAGCCTGGGAACAAACTGACTGCTAGTTTTGTGGTTTCGTCTGAGGAGGAAATGGAGCGTATTTTCTTTGGTCTATCTGATAAAAAATTAACTAGTCAGTATGTGCTTAGAGGAGAGAGTAATAACCCAATCAAGCTAGTGGATGGACTATATCGCTTTGATGTAACTGTACCAATAGCTAGTGATTATCCTAGGTCAGACTTATCTTTAGATTTTGTTTATTTGAATGCTAAAAACGCAAGTTCATCAAATAGCCTTTCAGAACCTGAAATTATTCAAAATATTACTACCCAAGCTATCGTCAACTCACCTAATATCGTTACTGATTTTACCGTACCTAAGTTTATTGAGTTAGAAACTAGTCGAAATGAAGCTAAACAAGGTGAAACAGTTGAAGTGGTACTTTTAGTGGAAGATGATTCAAATATCGCATCTGTTAATCTCGGATTTGAAAGTGAGTCAGGAACACTCCGATTTGGCGAAAATATTACCAATATTGAGCAATTGGTGGGTAATAAAAAAAGGATAACTTTATCGGAAACAATTCACTATTCTTATTCGCCAGGTCAATATGAGCTGAAGTATTTATATCTGACAGATATTTATGGCAATACGAGTTATTTATCTACTGTTGATAGTTTGCCTGCGAAATCCATAGTTGTCAATCAGTCTACTGATATAGAGAATTTATATCCAGTTGTAGAAACGACAGTGGTAACCAATATTGAGGTTGTTGAAAAATCAAGTGGGCAAGTACTCATTCGCACGAATTTCCATGGTGAAGACCATGAGGCAATGAAACAAGTGATTCGTGAGGCAATTTCAGCATTTGAAAAAAAACATGGTGTAACATTTGACTTAGTTGGTGCTGGGGGGACCCAAATCTCTTCAAGGTCAGTTACTGTTGGAAATCGAACTCAAACTGAGGTAATTCGATCATACCAGCAACTAGTTGTAAACACATCGGATACTCCTCTGCCTGAAATTGAGAAAAGACTTCTACCAGAAGGTGTGATTTATGAGAATTCAACTATAAGGCAAGCCTTATATACTATTCAATTTAAAGATGGGGAATCAACTGTTAAAGAGAGTCGCCGAGTTGCAAACTCCACAATTGATAGTATCATTCGTGATGAAAGCAATGGTATTGATGAGAAGGCATATTATTTTGAATCTGTTGAGGTAAGTCAAGGTTTCACTACAATTTTTAGTAGCGACTTGAATTATAATGGTCCCTTTTATGAAATTATTGTCAATTTGAAATCAAGCTCGAATGTAGGCGATTCGGAATCAATAACTTCACCGGTCACTGTCTCTCCAACCTCCCCAATCGAGGTAGAACCACCAATTACTAAGATACCAACTTCTTCAACTGAAGTAGACTCACCAGTCAGTGAGACGCTAACTTCTCCAACTGAGGTAGCACCACTCGTTGCCGAGATTTCAACTAAACAAACTAAGTTAGAACAGTTGGTGACCGAGGTGTCGCCCCTATTGATAAAGAATAATACTCGTCAAGAGGCTATTTCTTCAGCAACTACTGTTTCGGAACAAAGAGTAGAGGATAAAAAAACAGCTATATCTACCTTACCAAGCACAAATGATCAGCAGTCCAGTCTTCCGTTATTAACAGGGCTTACCCTGCTTAGCCTAACAGTAGCAAGAAGGAGAAGAGCTGGTAAGTGAGAGGTCAAAAAAAGGTGATAATAAAAAGAGGGGTTCCCTCTTTTTTATTATAAATTCTTATAATTGCAAGGGTATTTGTTATAGCTGAAACTTATAATATTCTATAAAAAAAGCCAATTAGTCAGATTGTCTTTTCTGTGTTAAGATATATTCAGTTCAAAAAATTAAGGAGATATTTTTTATGAAATTAAAAAAATTGTTTAGTTTAGCAGCAGCTGCCTTGTCAGTAGGTGTTCTTGCTGCGTGTGGTTCAAATTCATCAACAACTACTGAATCATCTGCAGATACAACAACTCTTAATGTTGGTATCATGACACGTAACGCCTATACGACAGAAGTATGGGATAAGGTAACGGAGTTGGCAGCAGCTGAAGGTGTAACAGTTAAGTTGACTGAGTTTACAGATTACTCACAACCAAACAAGGCTTTAGCAGAAGGCGATGTTGATGTCAATGCTTTCCAACACATCTACTTCTTAAATAACTGGAATAGTGAAAATGGTGGTGACTTGCAAGTAGCTGGTTACACATTGTACAGCCCAATTCGCTTCTATTCAGGTGTAGAAGGTGGCAAAGACAAGTATACTTCGATTGAAAGTATTCCAGAAGGTGCAGAAATTGCAGTTCCAAACGATGCAACAAACGAAAGCCGCGCCCTCTTCTTACTTGAATCAGCAGGTTTGATTGATTTGGAGGTGGCTGATGGTGAATTGGCAACACTTTCTCACATTAAATCAAATCCAAAGAATATCACCATCACAGAATTGGATGCAAGCCAAACAGTACGTTCGCTTGAGTCAGTTGACGGTGCAGTTATCAACAATAACTACGCTCAAGAAGCAGGACTTGATACTTCTAAAGCTCTTTACATCGAGCAAAAAGGTGCCGATACAGAAGTATGGTACAACGTTATTGCAGCGCAAAAGGATTGGGAAAAATCAGACAAGGCTGATGCTATCAAAGTCTTGATTGCATCATATAACACTGATGAAGTAAAAGAAATCATCGAACGTGCTTCAAACCAAACAGACTTTGCTATCTGGGATGAAGTTTCAGCAGAATAATAGTTTTTAGATAGGAAGTAAAGAAGCTGCAAACCCTTGTTTCAGCTTCTATTCCTGTTTTTAGAGAGGAAAGTCAAAATGGCATTTTTGTCAGAGAAAGAACAAATTGGAAAATTTTGGCAGGATGCCGTTGTCCAGGAGGATTTGAAGCATCTGAAGGCCTTGATTGGCAAAAAATCGATCTTTGCTCAACAGATTGGTCTGGAAGAGGTGGCTGACTATCTTCAAGAGATCTTTGAAGAGGCAGGAGCCCATGTCTTGGTTGATAAGTCATTCGCAGCTCCCTTTGTCTTGGCAAGATTTGCAGCAGATAATCCTGAAGCTAAAACCATTATTTTCTACAACCACTACGATACGGTTCCAGCTGACAGCGACCAAATATGGCTCAAAGGTCAACCTTTTGAATTGACCCTGACAGAAGACAGCATGTATGGTCGTGGGGTGGATGATGACAAGGGACACATCGTGGCCCGTCTATCTGCTGTCAAAAAATATTTGACCAAGCATGGCAATCTTCCAGTCCATATCATTTTTATCATGGAAGGGGCTGAGGAGTCTGCTTCGGTGGATTTGGACAAATATCTGATCAAATACAAGGACCAGCTTAATCAGGCAGAACTCTTGGTTTGGGAACAAGGTATCCGTAATAAGAAGGACCAGCTGGAAATCGCTGGTGGGAACAAGGGGATCGTGACCTTTGATGTCTCTGTCAAGAGTGCTGATTTGGATATTCATTCTTCATTTGGTGGTGTAATTGATTCAGCAGCCTGGTACTTGTTGCAAGCTATTTCTAGCCTGCGTGAACCAGATGGTCGTATCAAGGTTCCAGGGATTTATGATAAGGTCCAAGAACCGAATGAGCGTGAAATGGCCTTGGTAGAGGAATATGCCTTGGTCAATGCAGATAGTTTGAAAGAAATCTATGGTTTAAGTCTGCCGCTCTTGCGTCAGGAACGCAGAGAACTCTTGAAACGTTTGTATTTTGAACCATCTATTACCATTGAAGGTTTGTCCACAGGCTATCAGGGGCAGGGAGTCAAGACCATCATTCCTGCCAATGCTAGTGCCAAGATGGAGGTTCGTCTGGTTCCAGGTTTGACGCCTGAGGGTGTTTTAAGGGCTATTCGTACCTATCTGGTAGACCAAGGTTTTGACCAAGTTGAGGTAACCTTTACCCTGGGGGAAGAATCCTACCGTTCAGATATGTCTGCACCAGCTATTATCAAGGTCATCGATTTGGCTAAGTCTTTTTATCCCCAAGGGGTTTCGGTACTACCGACCTCACCTGGTACAGGTCCCATGCATACTGTCTTTCATGCCTTAGGTGTTCCCATTGCTGGATTTGGTTTGGGACACGAAGGTAGTCGAGACCATGCGGGTGATGAAAATGTGAAGATTGCAGACTACATTGCACATGTTGAATTAATTGAGGAGTTGATTAAAGCGTATGAGTAAGGAAATCATTAAATTAGACAATATTGATGTTACTTTCCGTCAGAAAAAACGGGAGATTACAGCGGTCAAGGATGTCAGCATCCATATCAATCAGGGAGATATTTATGGCATTGTGGGCTATTCAGGGGCTGGTAAGTCAACCTTGGTTCGTGTCATCAATCTCTTGCAGGTGCCCACAGGTGGCAAGATTACGATTGATGATGATGTAATTTTTGACCAAGGAAAAGTAACCTTAAGCCCAGCCCAATTACGGGAAAAACGCCGTGATATCGGTATGATTTTCCAGCACTTTAATCTGATGGCACAAATGACGGCAGCAGAAAACGTTGCCTTTGCCCTTAAACATTCAGGTTTGAGCAAGGAAGAGAAGGCTGAAAAAGTCAATCGTTTGCTGGAATTGGTGGGATTGGCGGACAGAGCTGAAAACTACCCTGCCCAATTGTCAGGTGGTCAGAAACAACGGGTGGCCATTGCGCGTGCCTTGGCAAATGATCCGAAAATCTTAATTTCAGATGAATCAACCTCTGCCTTGGATCCTCGTACAACCAAGCAAATTTTAGCTCTCTTACAGGAGTTGAATGAAAAACTTGGATTGACCATTGTCTTGATTACTCATGAGATGCAGATTGTCAAAGATATTGCCAATCGTGTGGCTGTTATGCAGGATGGTCGCTTGATTGAAGAGGGCTCTGTCCTTGAAATCTTCTCGCATCCAAAAGAAGAATTGACTCAAGATTTCATCAAAACAGCAACAGGAATTGATGAAGCTTTGGTGAAGATTTACCAACAAGGAATTGTGCAAAACTTGCCAGGGAACAGTCTATTGGTACAGCTCAAGTATTCTGGAGCCAGCACCGATACAGCTATCGTCAACGACCTCTATAAATTTTATCAGGTATCTTCCAATATTCTTTATGGAAATATTGAGATTTTGGATCACACACCAGTTGGTGAAATGGTCTTGATTTTGTCAGGTGAGCCAGGAAATATCCACCGAGCACTTGAAGCTGTAACAGAAGCCCATGTTGAAGTAACGATTTTGAAAGGAGAACAATCATGTTAGAATGGATTGAAACCTATATGCCCAACGTATACAGAATGGGTTGGGATACGCAAACAGGTTGGTTGACAGCCATTAACGCGACTATCTACATGACAAGTTGGTCATTCTTATTTGGTGGACTACTGGGTTTAATTACAGGACTTTTGTTGGTTCTTACAGCCCCAAGAGGTGTTTTGGAAAACAAGTATGTCTTTTGGATTTTAGATAAGGTTGCATCTCTCTTTCGTGCCATTCCCTTCATTATCCTTTTGGCCTTCTTGAACCCTGTCACCCGTGCCATCGTGGGTACAGGTATTGGTGCCAAGGCAGCCTTGGTTCCTTTGGCTTTGTCAGTCTTTCCATTTTATGCCCGCCAAATCCAGGTTGTCTTATCTGAATTGGACCGTGGCGTGATTGAAGCGGCTCAGGCTTCTGGGGCAACTATTCCAGATATTATTGGGGTTTATTTGCGCGAAGGTCTTCCAGATATCATCCGTGTGACAACCTTGACTTTGATTTCTCTCGTTGGTTATACAGCCATGGCAGGAGCGATCGGTTCAGGTGGTCTCGGAAACGTAGCGATCTCCTATGGATACAACCGCTTCGCAGATGACGTTACCTTGGTGGCGACCATTCTTATCTTGGTGATGATTTTTGTCATCCAGTTTGTTGGTGATTTCCTTACGAAAAAAATCAATCATCGCTAGAACATACCGTTAGAAACAAAGACAAGTGGAAGTTTGACCGTGTCTTTGTTTTTTACTATACTAAACTAAAAAGGAGTGATCGATTATGGAATTTGAAAAATTAGTACGTGGCGAGCCTGGTCAATATGTAGCTTCCCAAGGCGCCTTAAAGGAATTGTCTGCTCGGCTAGCCCTTTTCCAACGGCCTGTGATTGTGACGGGGCAAAAAGCCTATGCTGCCTTTGTCAAGCATTTTGGCAAGGAGACAGACTGGCCAGTGCTTTTCTATGACCGTACGGCTAGTCATGAGGACATGGACCGCTTGGCAGCTCAGGCTGGTCAGCTTGGGGCAGATGTTATCGTTGGTATCGGTGGTGGCAAGGTCATGGATACGACCAAAGGAGTGGCAGATAGGCTTAATATCGAGGTCGTACTGGTGCCAACCCTGGTTGCCACCTGTGCTTGCTCGACACCGCTCCTAGTAGCCTATCATCCCGACCATAGTTTCAAGTCTATTGATTACTGCCAGCGGTCTGGTTTTATGACGGTGGTGGATTATGATCTGCTGATTGATGCTCCGAAAGAATATTTGATCAGCGGAATTTCAGATACTTTGGCCAAATGGTATGAGCTGGAAGCCATTCATCGTGGGAAGAAGCGGCAAGAATTACCAGCCATGGTACAATTGGCCTTGGCAACAGCTCAGGTCAGTCAGGACATTCTCTTGCATGATACGGAGGCAGTCCTTGAAGCAGCAGATAGAAAGCAGGTCACGCCAGCCTTTGAACGCATGGTGGATACAGTCTATGCGGTAGCTGCCAATGTCGGCTGTCAAACCAGTGACTATGTGTCAGGAGCCCATGCCCTTCATAATGGGCTGACAGTCTTGCATGAAACCCACCAGATTGCCCATGGCTTAAAGGTTGCCTATGGAATCTTGGTTCAGCTCTGTCTGACAGGGGATGAGGATGAAGTCCGTAAACTCCTGCCTTTCTATCAGAAAAACGGCTATATTTACCGATGGGACCAGTTGGGAGTGACAGAAGACCGCCTGACTGCCATGCAAAAAGTGGCCGAAAAGGCCACCGTTCCAAGAGAGAGCTATGTCAATATTCGAGCGGATATCACTGCAAATGAGGTAGTTGTAGCTATGCTACGTCTAGAAGAAGTTGTGGAGGAAGTCTATGGCTAGAAAAATTGGGATTATTGGCTTGGGTCATGTTGGAGATACTCTCTTGCATGACTTAATCGCAGGTCAGGTTTTTGATGATTATGTGGTGATTGACAAGGACGAGAAAAAGTTGGCAGCGGATGTGCTGGATATGCAGGACCGCGTTGCCAACACAGGTCAGTTTGCTAACTTCATCCTCAACGATTACGCGGCTCTGGCGGATGCAGATATTGTGGTATCTAGTCTTGGCAAGATCAACCTGCAGGGAAATGCAGCCAAGAGCCGTTTTGCAGAGCTGCCCTTCACCAGTCAAGAGGTCAAGGAAGTGTCAGAAAAGCTGGTTGCGTCTGGCTTTTCAGGCATTCTCCTCGTCATCACTAACCCAGTTGATGTCATCACCCAGCTCTATCAGACCTATACAGGTTTCCCAAAAGAGCGGGTGATTGGCACGGGGACCTTGCTGGATACGGCTCGGATGAAGCGTGCGGTGGGGCAGCGGTTTGGGCTTGCCCCGACCAGCATCTCAGGCTATAATCTGGGTGAGCATGGCAACTCCCAATTCACCGCTTGGAGCCAGGTGCGGCTTGGTCAAACACCCATTCAGGCCTTGGTGCCAAAAGAGGAACTGGACCAGCTAGCCGAGGAGGCACGAGTGGGCGGCCACACGGTCTTCTTCGGTAAGGGTTACACCAACTTTGCCATTGCAGCTGCGGCAAAGACCTTGATTGAGGCGGTTTTGTCCAATAGCAGAGCAGTCCTGCCAGTTTCCCACTACCTAGCAGCCTATGGGACCTACCTAGGCTACCCAGCGACAGTGGGGCGGAGCGGCATTGAAACCACGGTGGACCTAGACTTGACTCAGGAAGAATTGACCTTGCTAGACTGGTCTGCCACCATTATCCGCGAGCGAGTTGAAATCGCTATGAGTGGGGACTGGGAGAGTTTGATTTTGTAAATTGAGCCGAAAGGCTCTTTTGTATTACACATTCGGCAAATCCATTTTTCTGTGCTATACTGGTTTCAGAAAAGGATCGGAGATGAAGCGATTAACAAAAGGGGGTCTTGCCTTGAAAGCGATAATGAGTTTGACGGCCTATAGCTTGACTGGACCAACAGAAGAGGGGGACACAGACTAGCTATACCTTTCCAGCAGAGGAAGAACAACATGTGGGGACTTGGCTGACTTGGCCCCATCAGCATACCTATGGAAAGCCTACGCCCAGGCTGAACAAGAACAGGTTGGTCAGTTATTGGAGAATGAGGGAGTGGATTTATCTCAGGTTGATTTTGTCCTTGCTCCGTCAGATGATGTCTGGGCTAAGGATACGGGCCAATGTTTGTCTTTGATGAGAAAAATCAGCTACACATTGTGGATTTTTCCTTTGACGGTTGGGGTGAGAAAATGGCCTATCAGCTGGATGATGCTTTACCTAAAGAAGTGGCTGCTGCAAGAGACTTTGATATCCTAGATGTGCCTGACTTTGTTTTGGAAGGCGGGTCAGTGGAGCTGGACGGTAGCGGAACAGCTATGTTGACCAGAAGTTCCGTTATCAGTACCAACCGCAATCCCGATATGAGTCAAGAAGAAGAGAAAGCTATATGAGGCGTTATCTGGGGGCGACAAACCTTTATTTGGCTGGACGGGGTGAACAATGAGGATATCACCGATGCTCATATTGATGGTTTTGCCCGTTTTTACAATGATAGGACCTTGTTGCCCGTGAGTGACGAGAATTTTTACGATCTTTTTGAAGGGATTAAGGCAGAGGATTATCAGGTCTTACAGTCCGCTAAAAATGCCCAAGGGCAAGACTATGAAATCATTGAATTTCCCATGACGGCTGAGAATGTGACTGGTCTGGACTACAAGGGTTCTTATTTTGAATTTCTAAGTGGCTAATCAAGTTATGTTTCCCCATATTCTGAGATAATGTTTGACATTCTCTCTGGGATTTTATACAATAACGTTAATTAAATAAACACTGCCACCGGGTAGTCATGCAACAGCATTTTATGAACATCGTTAGGTCCTAGAAGATGTTCGTAGGGTGCTGATTTTTGTATAAAAGGAGTGAGAATATGTCACAATTTATTGTTGATTCATCGTTTTGGAATTTATTTCCAGATGCAAAAATCGGAGTGCTATTATTGAAAGGGTATAAAACGCCGGCGCAATCGCCTGATGAATTAGTGAAATTACTGGAAGAAAGCAACGGAATTGCCCAGAAATTTCTTACGGAAGATACCTTTAGTGAGAATGAGGTCATTCGTACATATCGTCAAGCCTATCAAAAATTTAAAACAAAAAAAGGCGCACGTTCTAGTATTGAAGCACTTTTGAAGCGTTCAACTAGTGACCGTCCAGTCACAACAATTTCTCCATTAGTGGACATTTATAATGCGGCAAGCTTGCGTTTCGGTCTTCCATGTGGTGCTGAAGATTTAGATACATTTGTAGGCGATCTTCAACTAACGGTCACTGAGGGTGGAGATGAGTTTTATCTGATTGGTGATGAAACCAATAATCCAACTCTACCAGGGGAAGTTTGCTATAAGGATGATAAAGGAGCGGTTTGTCGCTGTTTCAACTGGCGCGATGGTGAGCGGACCATGATTACAGATAGCACGAAGAATGCTTTCTTGGTTATGGAACTGGTCAATTCTGATAGAGTAGAAGATTTGGAAAATGCCCTAGATTTTATCAGTCAACAGGTAGAAAAATTCTTGGGAGTAGTACCAGAAAAATATCTATTGGATTACAACAGTCCTACTATGGGTTTATAATCGGATAAAATAGTGCTCTTTCTGGACAAAATATTCTTTTTCTGCTACAATACTAAGCATGAAAGAAGGTTGTTTCAAAAGCCTGTCTAGCGAGCTTGGGAGAGTGGAAGCCAAGCCAGTCTTGAAATAATTGGCGCTTTCCCAGTCGTGACCTCATCCGACTACTTATCAATCATATAAATGAAGTAATAAATTAGGGTGGAACCGCGTTCTCAACGCCCCTATGTCTGCTGACAGGGGAAGAGAATGTGGTTCTTTTTCTGTTTTGCCAGAGATGAAAGAGAGGATATGAAGAATTTTTATCTAGTGGATAGCCAAGAACAGCTGTTTAACTATCAGCAATTTGTCTTGAAATACGAGGCAAAATGGCATGACTATATCCATTTTCTAAGGAAGGAATATCAAGTTCGTGATTTGCCCCAAGCCCTTATCTGGGCAAATGAAGAAGCCGCAAGAAAATTACTTGTCCAAAGTCCCGTACCAGCCTACACTAATGATATCCGCATGGTCATGACACCAGACTTAGCAGTTTGGAAAAAGATTTACCAGCATCAACTAGATAGCTACGAGAACAGCCCAGACTTGCAGACACTGAGTGCTCACTACAAAGGTTTGTCGGAAAATCATCTGTTGCAAATTATCGGTCATGAGCTGGCGCATTGGTCAGACCTTTTTCTGGATGACTTTGCGGACTATGATGCAAACATCTGGTTTGAAGAGGGCATGGTCGAGTACATCAGCAGACAGTATTTTTTGACAGAAGAAGAGTTTGCTCAAGAGCGGTTCTGTAATCAGCTCTTGGTTGACCTCTTTCAAGAAAAACACGGCTGGCATTCCTTGGATGCTTTTGGAAAATCCACTTACGAAGGAGATTACGCGAGTATTTTTTACGAGTACTGGCGAAGTTTTCTCACCATTGACCAGTTAGTAGAGAAAGTAGGTTCGGTCCAAGCACTTTTTGAAACCTATCATAAATGGGCGCAGTCAGACCAAAGCGTTTCGCTACTCAACTGGTTTGTGCAGGAAGAATTATTAGAAAAAGAAATTTAAAAAGAAACAGGAGTAACTTATGGCAAAAAAACTTACATTTCAGGAAATCATCCTGACCTTACAACAATTTTGGAATGAGCAAGGCTGCTTGCTCATGCAGGCCTATGATACGGAGAAGGGTGCGGGTACCATGAGCCCCTACACTTTCTTGCGAGCTATTGGTCCTGAGCCTTGGAATGCGGCTTATGTGGAGCCAAGTCGTCGTCCTGCGGACGGTCGTTACGGGGAAAATCCAAACCGTTTGTATCAGCACCACCAATTCCAAGTGGTTATGAAACCATCTCCTTCTAATATCCAAGAACTTTACTTGGAATCTTTGGAGCGTTTGGGCATCAATCCTTTGGAACACGACATTCGTTTCGTTGAGGATAACTGGGAAAACCCGTCAACAGGTTCAGCTGGTTTGGGCTGGGAAGTCTGGTTGGACGGTATGGAAATCACGCAGTTTACCTATTTCCAACAGGTTGGTGGTTTGGCGACAGGTCCTGTCACAGCTGAAGTAACTTATGGTTTGGAGCGTTTGGCTTCCTATATCCAAGAGGTTGACTCTGTTTACGATATCGAGTGGGCAGACGGTGTTAAATACGGTGAAATCTTTATCCAGCCAGAGTATGAGCATTCAAAATACTCCTTTGAAGTATCAGATCAGGATATGCTCCTTGAAAACTTCACTAAGTTTGAGAAAGAAGCAGAGCGGGCTTTGGAAGAGGGCTTGGTTCACCCAGCCTTTGACTATGTACTCAAATGCTCTCATACCTTTAACCTGTTGGATGCCCGTGGTGCCGTGTCTGTAACTGAGCGTGCAGGCTACATTGCCCGTATCCGTAACCTTGCCCGTGTCGTTGCCAAGACCTTTGTGGCAGAGCGGAAAAAACTTGGCTTCCCACTTTTAGACGAAGCAACACGAGCAGAATTGTTGAAGGAGGATGCAGAATAATGACAAAGAATTTACTTGTTGAACTTGGTTTGGAAGAAATTCCTGCCTACATCGTAACCCCAGCCATGCACCAGTTGCGTGACCGCATGGCGACTTTTTTGACAGACAATCGCTTGGCTTTTGACAGCATTGATGTCTTTTCAACGCCACGCCGTTTGGCTGTTCGTGTGCGTGGTTTGGCAGACCAGCAGACTGATCTTACAGAAGATTTCAAGGGTCCTGCTAAGAAGATTGCCTTGGATGCAGATGGAAACTTCACTAAAGCTGCAGAAGGCTTTGTCCGTGGCAAAGGCTTGACGACAGCTGACATTGAGTTCCGCGAGATCAAGGGCGAAGAGTATGTCTATGTGACCAAACATGAAGCTGGTCAGCCAGCTAAGGCAGTTTTGGCGGGCATTCCAGAGGTCTTGAAGGCTATGACCTTCCCTGTCAGCATGAACTGGGCGTCCAACAAATTCGCCTACATCCGCCCTGTCCACACCTTGACCGTTCTCTTGGACGATGAAGCATTGGCTATGGACTTCTTGGACATTTCGTCAGCTCGCATCAGCCGTGGTCATCGTTTCCTTGGAAATGAAACAGAGATTGCAAGTGCAGATTCTTACGAGGCTGACTTGCGTGCACAGTTTGTCATTACAGACCCCGCAGAGCGTCAAAATATGATTGTTGAGCAAATCAAGGCTATCGAGGACAAACACAATGTGACAGTTGAGATTGATGAAGATTTGCTCAATGAAGTTCTCAACCTGGTCGAGTACCCAACTGCCTTCATGGGTTCTTTTGACACTAAATATTTGGAAGTACCAGAGGAAGTTTTGGTTACTTCTATGAAAAATCACCAACGTTACTTTGTGGTGCGGGATAAGTCTGGTAAACTCTTGCCAAACTTCATCTCCGTCCGAAACGGTAACGACCAACACCTTGACAATGTCATCAAAGGAAATGAAAAAGTCTTGGTGGCCCGTCTGGAAGATGGCGAGTTCTTCTGGCGTGAAGACCAAAAACTCAAGATTGCTGACTTGGTAGAACGCCTCAAAGTCGTGACCTTCCATGAGAAAATCGGCTCCCTTTACGAGCACATGGAACGCACCAAAGTTATCGCAGAAAAACTGGCTGACTTGGCAGGCTTGACTGCGGATGAAAAAGCAGATGTGGCGCGTGCGGCGGACATCTACAAGTTTGACCTCTTGACAGGCATGGTTGGCGAGTTTGATGAATTGCAAGGGATTATGGGTGAGAAGTATGCCCTTCTTGCAGGGGAAAAACCTGCGGTGGCAGCAGCAATCCGTGAGCACTACTTGCCAAACTCAGCAGAAGGCGAATTGCCTGAAAGCAAGGTCGGTGCGGTATTGGCACTGGCTGATAAATTTGATACCCTCCTATCCTTCTTCTCAGTTGGCTTGATTCCGTCTGGTTCAAACGATCCTTACGCTCTTCGTCGTGCGACACAGGGGATCGTTCGAATCTTGGAAGCATTTGGTTGGGAAATTCCATTGGATGAGTTGATTGCGGAGCTCTACAGCCTAAACTTTGCTAGCTTGACTTACGACAACCAGCCAGCTGTGATGGACTTTATCCGTGCCCGTGTAGAGAAGATGATGGATAAGGCCATTCCGAAAGACATCCGTGAGGCTGTACTTGCCAGCTCAACCTTTGTGGTCAGACTACAACTGGCAGCCAGCTCTGCTATTTTCCAAAAATCAAAAGAGGCTGACTACAAGGAAGCCGTGGAAAACTTGTCACGGGTCTTCAACTTGGCTGAAAAGGCAGAGGCGACTGTCATTGACGAGGCACTCTTCGAAAACGACCAGGAGAAAGCCCTTGCTGCTGCAGTGGCAGGCTTGGAGTTGACGGAAGACATGGCGGGCAACCTGGACAAGCTCTTTGCTCTCAGCCCAATCATCGCGGCCTTCTTCGACAACACCATGGTCATGGCAGATGACGCAGCAGTCAAAGCCAACCGTTTGGCTCTACTGAAATCCTTGGCGGATAAGGCAAGTGCCGTGGCGGTCTTCAATCTCTTGAACAGCAAGTAGGTAGTATGTCTCTTTTCAGAATTATAGAGTTGTATGTTATCATTCCTTTGCAAGCTTTGGCGATGATTGTTTTTATAGTATTCCTTATTCGTTGGATGTGGCGAACATCTAAGATAGAAAAGGGTAATGCTAAACCTGCTATTCGCAAAAAGTCCAAACAGAAACTTTGTACTGCTGAAACGCAAGGGCGTTTTATGAGGCAACTACGTTTTAAGAAGAATTATGTCTATGTTTATGCTTATGATGTGGATGGAAAAACCTATGAAATTTATGATGTTATAATTTATAAGATAGGTGAAGTTATTAAGTTAGGTCCAATTCCGGTTAGTTATACAGGCAAAAGACAATTAGAGAATGTTGATGTGGTGAGAATTGCCTATAATCCTCTGATGCCACAGGAAGCGTATTTACCGGACAATCAAGGGAAGTGGACCGTGTTTTAAGAGATAAAAGGAGTTATTATGGAACAAGCAAAAATCGATCGCATTAACGAACTGGCCCGCAAGAAAAAGGCGGAGGGTTTGACAGAAGCGGAGTTGCAGGAACAAGCGGCTCTTCGTGAGGAGTACATCGAGGGCTACCGCCGTAGTGTGCGTGCCCATGTCGAAGGTATCAAGGTCGTCGATGAGGATGGCAATGATGTGACGCCTGAAAAACTCCGTCAAGTCCAACGTGAAAAAGGCTTGCACGGACGTAGCTTGGACGACCCTAATTCCTAAGAATAAGGTTGCTAAAAAAAACAAGCAAAGACTAGGTTTCCTAGTCTTTGCTTGTTATACTATATAAAACGGAGGTTTGCTATGAAAAAAGTGTGGAATTGGTTTGTTATAGGTGTTTCTGTTCTTTGTGGTTTCGCGAGTGCCATGTATTCGACTTATGGGATGGCTCAGCTGTTACCAGAAAATGATTCCTTCCATGGATTGTGGGTGTTTGGTCTAGGTTATGTCTGGTTTCTAGGTAGTTTTTACCTGACTCTCATTCTCCATGAATTGGGGCATGCCTTCTTTGGTTGGTTGACAGGTTTTGATTTGGTGGCACTTGGCTTGGGTAATCGCTTGTTGGTCAAGACTGACCAGGGCTGGAAATGGAAGAAAACCGTGATTGTGCAAGGGGCAGCTGCTCAGTATATCGGGGTCAAAAAAGATGAGAATGACCCTCGGGCAATTTTGATGTTTGCAGGTGGCCTGATTGTTCATCTTGTTCTAGTCTTGCTTTCTGCTTTGATGGGAGTTTTGACGGGGAAGTGGGGGCTACCATTATCGCAAATTCTTCTCAATCTATCTTTATTCATTCTCAATGCCAACCCCTCTGGTTTCTTGGATGGTGCTAAGATACAAGAATTGCGTGCTCACCCTGCCTACAGTCGGCTGACCTATCATGCCCTTCGTCATACAGCTCAAGCATTGGTGGATCCGACTGCGGCTAACTTGAGTGATTTTATTTTGGAGCTCCCAATCTTGCCTGGTCATTTGCCACAAACACATTACCTCAACTGGACAGAATTCTTGATTTTTAAGGGAGAGTATCGACAAGCTCAAGAGCGCTTGGAACAATTGATCGCCACATCAGATAATGATTACATTATCAAAGCAAGCAAGCTTATTTTGTTGGAAGTTTATATCTTGCAGGGGTTGGAAGATGAAGCTAGGGAGTTGGGGCAGGACAAGCAAGTCAAGTCCCTGCTCAAGTACCCTATGGGGAATTACCAAGTCATTGCGGCTCTCTACCATCAGCGAATTACGAAAGATAACAAGGCTTTGAAGAAATCACTGGCTCAGGCTAAAAAAATGCTACCCAACAGCCCGCTCTTGGCTGATGAGCAGGGTTATTATAGCAAACTCTTGGCGGCAATTGAGTCGGAAAGTCAACTGTCAGAGTAGAATGTTTTGTTCTGTGATTGAAATGAAATATATGCCAAAATACTTAAGGTAACAAATGAATAGGAAGGTTGGTCATGAAAAAATTTGTATATGCCTTCTTGGTGTTTGCCTATCTTCTCTAGCTTGTTCTATGCTTATCCTTTTTTTTTATCGTCTCTCTTTCCATCCTATTTACGGTGAATATTGGGCTTGGTTTTAGTTAGCGACTACATATGGATGTCAGGCAGGATGGAAATAATCCTTTATTGCCTATTTCAATGTAAAATAGGAGGGACCAGTTGCCTTGGGAATTTGTTTTCTTGGAGGGCTCTCTAATGTCGGATAGAAGATTTGAGATGTTTTGATTTGCGTCATTTATCTCATGTTTGTATTTTGCCTACAAGTTGTACAGATTCGGTTCCCGCGAAAATCCTATTTTATCACTAGTTTATCATCTATTCTTTTACTTAGAAGAAATTGGTTTTTTTGAATATTTATACGTTTTATGTGAGAATGTGGTACAATATAGACAGTAAAAAAATGAAGTTGGAATAAAAATGAAATTACCACGTTTCGGTGTTGAGGAGTGGCTAAATGTCCACGAAACCAGCGCCACTTATGACATTGCAGGAGTGTCCATTTCTGCCTTAACCTTAGATGAATTATTCGCCTTGTCGGGTACCAATCCTGAGGATTTTTATAAAAAATTGCAGGGCACCAAGCTCAACTATGGCTGGATAGAAGGCTCGCCAGCATTTAAAGAGGCTGTCAGCCAGCTCTACGAACAGGTCAGTCCCGAACAAATTCTCCAAACCAATGGGGCAACAGGGGCCAACTTGTTAGTTCTTTACAGTTTGATTGAGCCAGGTGACCACGTCATTTCTCTCTACCCGACCTACCAACAACTCTACGATATTCCAAAGTCCTTAGGAGCAGAAGTAGATTTGTGGCAGATTGAGGAAGAGCATGGCTGGTTACCAGACTTGGAAAAACTGCGTCAGCTCATCCGTCCTAACACTAAGATGATTTGCATCAATAATGCCAATAATCCAACTGGTGCAGTCATGGATAGGGCTTATTTGGAAGAATTGGCGGAAATTGCTGGTGAAGTTGGAGCTTACATACTCTCGGATGAAGTCTATCGTTCTTTTTCTGGACTGGATGTGCCGTCTATTATTGATGTCTATGACAGGGGTATTGCGGTTAATAGTCTGTCTAAGACCTATTCTCTGCCAGGTATTCGTGTCGGCTGGGTGGCAGCCAATCTTGAAGTGACAGATATATTGAGAGATTATCGGGACTACACTATGATTTGTGCAGGTGTCTTTGATGACATGGTGGCCCAACTCGCGCTGGCATCTCGCCAAGAGATTTTGAAGAGAAATCGGCGCATTTTAGAAGAGAATTTAGCAATTTTGGACCAATGGATTGAGAAGGAACCCTTGGTTTCCTATATTCGACCAGCGGTCGTATCTACAAGCTTTGTCAAGATTGCAGTGGATATGCCTATGGAAGAATTTTGCTTGCAACTCTTGCAAGAACATGGTGTTCTTCTAGTACCTGGCAATCGGTTTGATCGTGATGGCTATGTCCGTCTGGGCTATGCCTGTGAAAAAGTAACCTTAATTAAGGGCTTGGAAAAGCTATCTCAATTTTTAAGAAGATTCGATAACAAAAACTAGTTCAGTCACCTGAGCTAGTTTTTGAGTTATCTGAATGATCCAATTGGAAGAGTTTGCGCCAGTCTGGCAGAGAAATGTCTGGACTTGGAATGGAGGTGTTAACATGCTCTTTCCATATTTGGTAGCGTGTATCGAAGAGTAGCCGAATGAGTTTGTCCATCATTTCAGCTTCTTGAGGAGAAAATTCTTTCCTTAATCGGTCCATTTCCTGTAATTTTTGTAGGGGATTGACAGTTATGTCGCTGAAACGCTCAATACCTGCCTGAATGAAAATACCAAAAAAGAGGTCAAAGAATTCTTTTAATTCTTCATCCGTCAGGCTGGCAGTCCAGGCTTTTAGGGTTTGGTCGGTTTGGAGGCTGTCATTGGTCAGGGTGGGGGCTGACTTGAAATCCTGTCCCTCGATTTCCCAGGAAAAGCTGATGTGTTGTAAGATACCGAGGGTATTACTTTGTACGATTTGGGCGTTTTTAGGTGTTTCCAACATCATTCCTACAATAGAATTTTGAGGAATGATAGGGTGGATACGGTCTTGGATGTTTCTGTAGCCAGGGGCATCTAAATGTTTTTTATGGAGCCCGGGTGCGTCAAAGGAGTAAATAGCAAGGATGCGTTCTTGCAACTCAGGAGCTTGCTGGCTAGCAGCATAAAGGGCTAAATTTCCACCTTTGGAATGTCCTGATACATAGAAATTCCCTATTTGACTAGACATTATGTTCTCCAGATAAACACCTGCAGAACGCTGGGCAGGAATTTCATCCATATAGGTCATGTGGAAGTCTTCCTTCCAACCGATGATAGTGTCATCAGTCCCACGAAAAGCTGTCAAGATGGTCTGTCTATCTAGGCGATAGCTGATAGCGGAGAATTGTTGTTCTTGGTCCAACTGATAGTCGTCAACGAAGCCAAATGCCTTGATAGACTTGAAGCGTATGGATTTGGCTAGAAGGGCAAATAAGGCTAGGCGGTTTTTGGTCACCATAGAAAAGGGTGGGAAATCATTCTGATAGGTGGCCTCAAACTGCTCTGCCAGATGGTCCAGCCGGATGCCAGTTTCTGTAAAGGAAGCGGGAACCAGTCTGTCAAAAGGGAGGTAGGAAAGCTCGGTCAGGGCCAAAATGTCCAGTTTGTTGAGGGGCTGGTCGTAAAAGCTGTCATATTGGGTATCTTCAATGTAGTTGAGTAAATTCGGCATGGCAATCCTTTCTTTTTTCTAGTATAACGAAATATGTGTGGAAAGACAAATCTGGGTTGGAAATGTAGAAAATCCCCCTTTTTTACTGAAATTTAGGCTATAATAAATAGTATATAGTAAGAGAGGGAAAATGTTATGCAGAGAATTCTTCTGGTTGAGGATGACCGAATTATTAGTCAATTAGTTGCTAAGAATCTTACAAACTGGGGTTATCAGGTTCAAGAGGTCCAAGATTTTCAGACGGTGTTGGACCAAATAAGCGATTTTCAGCCCCATTTGATTTTGCTGGATATTGGTCTGCCGTTTTTCAATGGCTATTACTGGTGTCAGGAAATTCGCAAGACATCCCGTGTGCCCATTATGTTTCTGTCTTCCCATGACCAGCCCATGGACATTGTCATGGCAATCAATATGGGGGCGGATGACTATGTGACCAAGCCCTTTGAAATGACGGTGCTTTTGGCTAAAATACAGGGGCTTCTCAGAAGAACCTATGACTTTGTCGGAGAACAAAGTGTACTCTGGTTTGAGGAGATTTCCCTAGACCTAAAGACCATGCAGGTGTCCTATGGACAGGCTGTAGAGGAATTGACCCGAAATGAATTTCAGATTTTACGCGTTTTATTTGAACATGGTAAGGAAGTAGTCAGCCGCGAGGAGTTGATGAGAGAACTCTGGAATAGTGATATTTTTGTGGATGACAATACTTTGTCGGTTAACATCGCTCGCCTGCGTAAAAAATTGGCAGAGCTGGGCCTGCCTGACTTAATCATGACCAAGAAAGGAGTAGGCTACGGCCTGGTGTGGACACATGAATAAGGAAATGTTACCTGATTTTCTAACTTCTTGGCTCCGTCATCGTTGGCTATTTCTGGTCAGCTACTGTCTTTTTGCCACGACCATTCTGGCTTATAGTGGGCTCTTTGACATCCAAAGAAACCTGGTTTTCTACGCCCTCACCTTGCTCACTATCTGCTGGCTCCTCGTCCTCCTCTGGGATTTTATCAGGGAATTTTCCCGCTTTGGAAAAATCTGGCGTGGTCAAAAAGTGGCTACTGGGACAGCCAGTGAGCGTTTGTTACTGGAGAAGGTGGAGCGACTAGAAGTCCAGAACAAGCTCTTGATTGAAAAACAGCGTCAGGAACAGACAGAATTAGATGACTACTACACCCTCTGGGCCCACCAGATGAAAACACCAATTGCAGCCAGTCAGCTTTTGGCCAAGGAAGTAGATAGTAGTTCAGTCCGTCACCAACTGGAATCAGAACTCTTCAAGATTGAGCAATACACAGGTCTGGTCTTGAACTATCTCCGTTTACAGTCCTTTCATGATGATTTGGTTATCGAAGCCGTCAATTTGGAAGAGTTGGTCAGAAGTCTGGTCAAGAAATATTCCCTCTTTTTCATTCAGGCCAATACTAGCTTGGACTTGGGTCAGCTGGATAGGCTCGTTAAGACAGACAAGCGTTGGCTGGGTCTCTTGATAGAACAAATTTTATCCAATGCCCTCAAGTATTGTCAGGGGGGAAGCATCTCGATTTTTCTGGACGGGGATGATTTGGTCATTCGTGATACAGGAATAGGGATTGCTGAGAGCGACTTGGAACGGGTCTTTGAGCGTGGTTTCTCAGGTTTCAATGGCCGCAGAACCCAGCAATCTTCGGGGCTGGGTCTCTACCTCTCACGGAAAATTGCTGCGGAGCTGGGCTATTCCCTAAAGCTAAAATCAAAAGTGGGTCAGGGGACAGAGGTGCGAATCGGTATCAAAGAAGTGGAGTTGATTTTTGACTAATCTTACAAAACTGTCACGCAAATGAAAGCTAGGGCTATGGCAGACTGTCGGAGGATGAGCTAGAATGGGGGTAGAAAAAAGAAAAGGAGGTTGTAGTAATGACACTCTTAGATGTACAACACGTTCAAAAGATATACAGTTCTCGCTTTAAGGCGGGTCAGGCTGAGGCTTTGAAGGATATTCATTTTACAGTGGAAAAGGGTGAATATGTCGCTATTATGGGTGAGTCTGGTTCTGGAAAATCCACCTTGCTCAATATTTTGGCAACCCTTGATAAGCCAACGCAGGGTCAGGTCTTGCTTAACGGATTGGATACCCAGTCTATCAAGAGCAAGGAAGCGGCAGCCTTTCGTCGGGAGAAATTGGGCTTTGTCTTCCAAGATTTCAATCTCTTGGACACCCTCTCTGTTAAGGACAATGTGCTTTTGCCTCTGGTTTTATCCCGTTTTCCGATTGATGAGATGAACAAGCGACTCATTCATACGCTTAATAGCCTGGGAATTGCGACCTTGCAAGACAAAATGCCCTACGAGATTTCGGGTGGTCAGCAGCAACGGGTTGCGGTGGCGCGTGCCATTATTACTCAGCCAGAAATCCTCTTAGCGGATGAGCCGACTGGAGCCCTCGACTCCAAATCAACGGCAACCCTTCTCGATATCTTTGAAAAAATCAATCAAGAAGGACAAACGATTCTGATGGTAACCCACTCGACAGCGGCAGCCAGTCGTGCCAAACGGGTCCTCTTCATCAAGGATGGCATCCTCTACAATCAAATATACCGAGGTGAGAGAACCAGTCAGGAAATGTATCAGCTGATTTCAGATACCTTGACACTTATGGCGAATCGAGGTGAGTAGTATGTTTGGACTAACTGTTCGATTGGCTCTGACCAATCTAAAAAAGAACCGCAGGCTCTATTTTCCCTATGCCCTGATGACCAGCTTGTCCACTGCCATTGCCTATATTTTCACTGCGCTTGCCTTTCATCCTGATTTAGGTCAGGTCAAGGGAGCCAATGGGGTAACCATGGTTTTGGGCTTCGGTATGATTGTAGTCATGTTGGCAGTTGCCATCATGGTCTTCTATGCCAATAGTTTTGTCATGAAGCAGCGGTCAAAAGAGTTCGGTGTCTATAGTATCCTAGGCTTGGAGAAAAAACACCTTCTCTTGATGACTTTTCTAGAAAATCTAGTTTTTGCAGCCAGTAGTATTTTGACAGGCTTGTTGCTGGGCTTGGCTCTAGATAAACTCTTCTATGCACTCCTGCTCAAGGCCATGCAGATGCCTGTGGTTTTGGCATCAACTTTTCAGCTAAAAACCTTGGGTATTGTAGTTGCTTATCTCTTTGGTATTTTCGCCTTGGTCAGCCTTTTTAATATTGGGAAATTGGGCTTGACCGACTCACTCAAACTGGTTCAGGGCAAGAAGCGTGGGGATAAGAAATCAGGCTTCCTCTGGCTACAGACCCTCTTAGCTATTATTTTACTGGGGGCAGGCTATACCATTGCCCAGCTAGTGACCAATCCCTTTCAGGCGGTTCCGAGTTTCTTTGGAGCGACTCTTCTGGTTATCTTTGGGACCTACCTGCTCTTCCACGCAGGTGTCATCAGTCTCTTAAACTGGCTAAAACAGCGTCAGACCTATTATTATAAGCCAGATAATTTCATTTCTGTATCCAACTTGATTTTCCGTATGCGGAAAAATGCTCTGGGTCTTGCGACCATTACCATCCTCTCTAGCATGTTCTTGGTGACCATGGTTGGAGGACTCAATATTTACATCGGTGGCAAAGATTATATTGCCAATCAAAATCCAAATGACTATTCGATCGATGTTGGAATGCAACCAACCACTTCAAAAGCTCAAACGGAGAAGTGGGAGGAGTGGGCGGAAGCTATTTTAGAAGAGACAGATATTCCTGTTGAAAGTAAGGTAGTCTATCCTTACCAGCAAGCCTATTTTTCTGAGGTGACAAACCAGCAAATAAAATTTTTGACGGATGAAGAAGCTGCTGGTATGGATTTCTCTGACCGATTGGGGATCGGTTTTGTCCTTAATCAAGCCAGCTATGAAAAGATGACGGGAGAAAAACTCCAGTTGTCAAGTGATCAAGTAGCCATTTATAGTAAGGGAGTCCAGTATCAAGCTGGTCAAACCCTCACCTTTGATGAAAAGGAAATGGAAGTTGTCCAAGTCTTGCCCAAGAATGTGACTTTAGGACATCTACCAGATCATGGTTCCTTCCTTCTCAGCCAGTATCTGGTCATTGTTGTTCAAGACTTGACAATATTTGAAAATCAAGCCGAAAATCGCTATTATATGGGCTTTGAAAGCAGTCTATCAGAAGCAGAGCAGGTAGATAGCCATGACACCTTTTTATCAGGAAGTTTTGAAAGTGAGCTTTGGGAGTCCAATATATTACAGAATGGAACGAACGCCATCAGTCTCGCCTACAGAGCTTATGCCATGCGTGGTTTCTTCAGTTTTGCAGGCTCACTTTTCTTCATCGGCCTCTTGCTATCACTCATCTTTTTGATGGCGGTGGTGCTGGTAATTTACTTCAAACAAATTTCAGAAGGCTATGAAGACAGAGATCGCTTCGTCATTATGACCAAGGTTGGTTTGGATGAGGATCAGACGAGACAGTCCATTCGCAAGCAATTGCTGACCGTCTTTTTCCTACCTATCCTACTTGCCTTTGTTCATCTTGCCTTTGCCTACAAGATGCTATCATCCATTCTTTTGTCTATCGGTGTGGTCAATGCAGGACTTATGTTGCAGGTGACTGCAGGCATCTGTGGTGGCTATCTCCTCCTCTACCTAGTGGTCTATGCTATCACGACACGGTCTTACAAACAAATTATTTCCTAAACTTGGGGCAACCCAAGTTTTTTATGTGTTTTTAGATATGTTGCTACCGTAACTTTTTATTTCCAACCTCCAACAATTTCTCAGATTGTTTGGACACAAACTGCGTTTGTTTTATTTCCCACCTTCAACAGTCTCTCCCCAGACTGTTGAAGCAATCTATCACTGTGCTGAGATGTTGACGCAAACTTTTAGAAGTGATGTTTTTTTGAATAGTTTTCACTATTTTGTTTTACATACTAGCTGTCTTGTGTTATACTATAGATACAAGACTAATAGGTAAAACAAACTAGTGATAGAAGACAAAGAAAATCACTTTTATTTTTACTAAACTAGTTGGTATTACAAACTAGAATAGGGAGGCAGTATGAAATTGGATAAGAAAAGTCGGGAAAATTGGAAACTAGTAAGCATCACGCTTATGACTGCTATTATAACTGGCTGGACTTTGGATTCTATTTTGATCTTAGGAATCCTGTTAGTATCAGGCTTACTGTTTGGATTTTTTACAGATGTTGAGGAGGGCTTATGAAAGAAACCCAAATGCTCAAAGGTGTCCTAGACGGCTGTGTCTTACAAATTATCAGTCAGAAGGAGATTTATGGTTATGAGCTGGTTCAGGAGTTGAGAAAACAGGGCTTTGAAAACATGGTCGGGGGAACAGTCTATCCTCTGCTCCAGAAGTTAGAAAAAAATGGCTTAATTGTCAGCCAAAACAAGTCTTCACCAGACGGACCAGACAGGAAGTATTTCTATCTGACAGACCAGGGAAAGGCTTATCTAGAAGATTTTTGGAGCCAGTGGACGGAATTGGTCCAAAAGGTTCAGCGATTGAAAGGAGAATAAGATGAGCAAACAAATGGAATACCGCAAGCAGATTGAAGTGATTGAAAACCAGCTGACCAAGGAAAACAAGGAGTATATGGGTCGTATCAATGGTTATATGATGATTGCCTCTGTTTTTCACAGGCAGGAAGAAGCAGTGACTGCCCAGCTCTTATCCATCTACCAAGACGTACTTGAAGCCCAAAAAGACGGGCTTTCGGCAGAAGAGTTTCTAGGCAAGGACAGCAAGCAGATGGCAGACGACCTACTCAGCTACCTCCCTCCGATTGGTTTCGTGGAAGTCGCAAACCTGAGTGGCCTCATGCTGGTCATCTACCTCGGCAGCCAATGGCTGATGGACTTTGCAGGGACAGGAACCATTTCGCTCAACTGGCTGGGCTTGGTGTGTGACACGGCTCTCAGTTTCCTCCTGCCAGCAGGGATTTTCCTCATTATTCGCGGTCTCATTTACCAGACCAGCAAAATCAAGGTTTGGGCAAGCTTTCTCTGCATTCCCCTTCTTTTTCTCCTGATTTGTGGGCTTCGTCTTTGGGCAATCCCCAAGGAACCTGACCTGGTTCTGACTGGCTGGGGGCTTGCAGTACCACTTACCGTTCTCGGTTTAGCTCTGCTATTTTTCCAAAAGGAAAAGTTGGTTCGCTATGTCTTTATGCCTAGTTATCTGTTCATGATTGTTGGCGGTGTGGTGAATATGGTCATGACCGTTCCAGTTTGGCTCAATCTGGTGTTGCTCATTCTGCCAGCCATGGCCTTTTGGATTGGAAGTGCGGTTTTGTTGGTGAGGAAACCGAAATAGAAGCGATTTTTTTGGTATAATGATTGAAAGATAGAAGAATAAGGGAGTTTCAAATGACATTTGAAGAAATTTTACCAGGCTTGAAGGCCAAGAAAAAGTACGTTCGCACAGGCTGGGGCGGGGCGGAGAACTACGTCCAGCTCTTTGATACCATCGAAGTCCACGGGCAAAAGCTGGAGGCGACGCCCTACTTCCTCATCAACGTGACCGGCGAGGGTGAGGGCTTCTCCATGTGGAGCCCGACCCCCTGCGATGTCCTTGCGACCGACTGGGTAGAAGTCCATGACTAAGACAGCCCTCATCACCGGCGTTTCCAGCGGCATTGGTTTAGCACAGGCGAAGATTTTTTTGGAAAATGGCTGGCGTGTGTACGGGATTGATCAGGCCAGCAAGCCTGATTTGGCAGGCGATTTCCACTTTCTACAGCTGGACCTGACAGGCGATTTATCGCCCGTCTTTTCCTGGTGCCAGTCAGTCGATGTCCTCTGTAACACCGCAGGCATTCTAGACGATTACCGACCCCACCTCGATATTTCGGAGGACGAATTAGCTCGCATCTTCACGGTTAATTTTTTCGCGGTGACCAGACTGACCCGCCCCTATCTGCAGCAAATGGTGGACAGACAGTCGGGCATCATTATCAATATGTGTTCCATTGCCTCCAGTCTAGCAGGTGGTGGAGGCTCTGCCTACACCGCCTCCAAGCACGCTTTGGCGGGCTTTACCAAGCAGTTGGCACTGGACTATGCCAAGGACAAGGTCCAGATCTTTGGCATTGCCCCAGGTGCTGTCAAGACAGGCATGACCCAGAAGGACTTTGAGCCTGGAGGTCTAGCGGACTGGGTGGCAGAACAGACTCCTATTGGACGCTGGACCCAGCCCAGCGAAATAGCAGAGCTGACCTTGATGCTGGCCAGCGGCAAACTCGCCTCCATGCAAGGCCAGATCATCACCATCGATGGTGGCTGGAGTTTGAAGTAGAAAGGAAAATCCCATGACACCAACACAACTCTGGCAAGAATTTCTTGCCATCAATCCCCAAGCAGGTCCTGAGCCAGAGGCCTGGGCCTTTGGGGCGGAAGCTGATCGACTGGCTGACTTGGTGGCTAGAGGCATCAAAACCTCGACCAGTTCTGCCCATGCCCTCTATGCAGTAGAGGGAGAAGAAATCCCAACAGCTGGTGGCTACGACATCATTCTGGACGGACAAGGTCAGGCTGTTTGCATTATCCAAACAACCAAGGTCTATGTGACGCCATTTTCCCAAGTGACAGCGGATCATGCCTATAAGGAGGGCGAGTTCCGTCAGGGAGGTGACTTGTCTGACATAAAAGCGAAAAGTCTGATTCACTGGCGGCAGGTTCATGAAGAGCTTTTCACTATCTGGCTGGCAGAAGCAGGCCTGTCCTTCTCAGAAGATATGCTGGTTGTCTGTGAAGAATTTGAATTGGTTTATCCTAAAATGTAAGTTTTTTCTGGTTCGCCTCTGGTTTTTTGGTATAATAATATAAAAATAAAAAACTAGGAGGATCCTATGGATAAACAACGTGTTATTGATTTGTTGGACCAGCTTTCTCCCATTCTGGCCGGGAAAGAGGAAACAACCGGCAAAGAACTGACGGAGAAATTGCAGTCAGCCTTGCTTGTGACCAAGGAAGATGTGGCCAGTAAGGACGGTGTGGCTTTGGCAACCAGTTTATCAGGCTTTGTTCAGGCCATTTCCAATGCTAGCTTGCCTGGCGCCAATCTCCGTTTTACAGACCAAGAACGCCCTGTCTGGGAGGAGTTTAAAGTCCTGACGGAACAAACTAGAGAGGACGGTCTGCGAGGTCTTCACTTAACGATCTAAGGAGCTCAGGCTCCTTTTTGCTTGACTTAAAACTTGGCACACTTCTGGTATTTTCCAAAAAACACAAAATTTGCTATAATAGGGTCATATACAAATGAAAAGAGAGATACTTATGAGCAATAACTATGCAATTATCCTAGCAGCGGGTAAGGGAACTCGCATGAAGTCTGACTTACCAAAGGTCTTACATAAGGTGGCCGGAATTACCATGTTGGAGCATGTGAAGCGTGCCGTGGATGCCATGGAGCCTGCCAAGACTGTAACCATTGTTGGTCATAAGGCAGAATTGGTACAGACTGTTTTAGAGGGTCAGTCAGAATTTGCCCTCCAATCTGAACAGTTGGGAACAGGTCATGCGGTCATGATGGCAGAGCCAGCTTTGGCAGGTCTGGAAGGACAAACACTGGTCATTGCAGGTGACACACCGCTGATTACAGGCGAAAGCTTGAAGAACTTGATTAACTTCCATATCAGCCATAAAAACGTTGCGACTATTTTGACAGCCCAGGCTGACAATCCTTTTGGCTATGGTCGGATTATCCGTAATGCTGATGATGAAGTCTTGAAGATTGTTGAGCAAAAAGATGCCAATGATTTTGAAAAACAAGTCAAGGAGATCAACACTGGTACCTATCTCTTCGACAACAAGCGCCTGTTTGAAGCTCTTAAGGAGATCAATACGGACAATGCCCAAGGTGAGTACTATTTGACGGATGTCATCTCTATTTTCCGTCAGGCTGGCGAAAAAGTTGGGGCCTATGTCCTCAAAGACTTTGATGAAAGCCTGGGTGTTAACGACCGTGTAGCTCTTGCGACTGCTGAAGCGGTCATGCGCAAGCGGATCAATGAGAAACACATGATTAACGGAGTGACTTTTGTTAATCCAGAAGCGACTTATATCGACATTGATGTAGAAATTGGAGCTGAAGCGGTTATTGAAGCCAACGTTGTCTTGAAAGGTCAGACAGTGATCGGTGAACGCACGATTTTGACAAACGGTACCCGTGTACGTGATTCTAAAATCGCAGCAGATGTGGTTATTAGCAACTCAGACATTGAAGAATCAGTTATCGAAGAGGGCGTGACAGTAGGCCCCTATGCCCATATCCGTCCAGACAGCCATCTGAAAAAAGATGTCCATGTTGGAAACTTTGTGGAAGTCAAGGCTTCGACACTGGGTGAAGGAACCAAGTCAGGTCACTTGACCTATTTGGGAAATGCCACTATCGGCAGCAATGTCAACGTTGGTGCAGGAACTATTACTGTCAACTACGATGGTAAAAATAAATTCAAGACCACGATTGGCGACAATGCCTTTATCGGTTCAAACTCAACCATCATCGCTCCAGTAACCATCGGTGACAATGCCCTGCTTGCTGCTGGCTCTGCCATTACCAAGGACATTCCAAAAGATGCCATCGGTATCGGTCGTGGTCGTCAGGAAAACAAGGAAGGCTACGCGACCCGTTTTCCCTTCCATCCAAGCCAAAAATAGGTGATGCCATGAATTTTGAAGAAAAAACCATCAACCGTACTGAGATTTTCAAGGGGCATATCTTTGATGTCGTCGTCGATGATGTGGCTTTGCCAAATGGTGGGACTGGCAAGCGTGAACTCATCTTTCACAAGGGGGCAGTATGTGTCTTAGCAGTCACTCCTGAAGGTAAAATGATTTTGGTCAAACAATATCGAAAGGCTATCGAGCGCGCTATCTATGAAATTCCCGCAGGTAAGTTGGAACTAGGCGAAGAAGATACACTGGAAGATGCTGCCTTGCGTGAATTGGAAGAGGAAACAGGCTATACCAGTGACAAGCTGACCTTGTTGGCAGATTTTTACTCAGCTATCGGGTTTTGTAATGAGCGTATTCGCCTCTATTTAGCTGATAACTTGGTTAAAGTGGAAAACCCTCGTCCCATGGATGAGGACGAGGTCATTGAACTGTCTTATGTAACTCTAGAAGAAGCCTTGGACTTGGTAGCAAGTGGAGATATTTGTGATGCGAAGACCATTATGGCAGTCCAATATTTACAACTCATGAGAAAGTAGGAAATTGGCAATGGGCAAGCCCTTGTTAACGGATGAAATACTAAAACGAGTGAAAAAAATGCAGGAGGCGGATACTGATGAACGCTTTGGACATTTTAGTCCCAAGCAAACGGTATCCATGGATGAAAAAATTTTTGAGCCCATTTTAGATGAAGATTACCAAGGCTACGAGGAAGGACAGACCATCCGTATCCCTGTCAAACCATCGGTGGTAAAAAGTCGAAGAATTGAAACCATCAAACGCGAAGAATTTCGGGGAAAAGTCAACACAATTCTTTTTTGGGTCATTCTTTTACTGATTATCTTTATCATTGCTGTCTTGTTTATTTAAGGAGAAACCATGAAATTTGGAATTATCGCAGCCATGCCCCAGGAGCTGAAGATTTTGGTAGAGCAGCTGCAAGACAAGGTAGAAGTAGCTGTCTTGGGTCGGACCTATTACCAAGGCCGTATTGGTCAGCATGAAGTAGTGCTTGTCCAGTCGGGTATTGGCAAGGTCATGTCAGCTATGTCTGTGGCCATCTTGGCTGACCGCTTTGCAGTGGACGCCATTGTCAACACAGGCTCAGCAGGGGCAGTAGCTGACGGGATTGCCATCGGTGATGTGGTGGTAGCTACTCACTTGGCCTACCACGATGTTGATGTGACGGCTTTTGGCTACGCCTATGGGCAAATGGCAGGGCAGGAATTGTATTATCCAGCTGACCAAGTTTTGTTAGAACAGTTAACAGGCGTTTTGGCAGAGCAGGAAATAACCAGTCATCAGGGTCTGATTGTAACCGGTGACAGTTTTATTGCCGGTCAAGATAAGATCGCCAGCATAAAGGAACATTTCCCAGAAGTTCTGGCTGTGGAGATGGAAGGAGCGGCTATTGCCCAAGCGGCCGTTAATACAGGTAAACCCTTCTTAGTCATCCGTGCCATGAGTGATACAGCCCAAGGGGATGCCAATATCACCTTTGATGAATTTATTATCCAGGCAGGTGAACGGTCTGCCCAGACCCTGATTGCCTTTTTAGAACAAGCATAAAGCAAGCCTCGCAAGGCTTGCTTTTTTTCTATGCAATAAACCTTGTCAGCAGCTTACTTCCTACTCAACTTCACAACCGCCTCCGTCCGTGCGGTATGGGGAAACATATCAACAGATTGGATGTATTCAACCTTGTAGACTTTGGTCAGCTCAACTAAATCTCTTGCTAGGGTCGAAACATTGCAGGATACATAGACCATCTTAGCAGGCTTGTATTCCAAAATCGTTTTGAGGAGTTTTTCGTCTAAGCCAGTCCGAGGGGGGTCTACCACCAGGGCGTCAGCCCGATAGCCATCCCTGTACCATTGGGGAATGATGTCCTCTGCCTTGCCTGCTTCGTAGTGGGTATTGGTCAGTCCCATCCGTTTGGCGTTGGCCTTAGCATCCTCGATGGCTTCTGGAATGATGTCCATCCCCCGAACAGACTTGACCTTTTTAGCAAAGGCAAAGCCAATGGTTCCCACGCCGCAGTAGGCGTCTATTAGGTCTTCATTACCTGTTATATCCAAAGCTTTGACAGCCTCACCATAGAGAACTTCCGTTTGTTGGGGATTTAGTTGGTAGAATGCCCGAGGTGACAGGGAGAATTCGTAATCCAAAACTGCCTCTTCGATGGCCTGTTTGCCCCAGAGAATCTCCGTTTTTTCTCCGTATATATCACTGGACTTCTGTCTATTCCAGTTTAGAGCAACAGTGACAATGGCAGGAAATTGCTTGGTTACTTCTTCAATGAGTTTGGTCAGATTAACCTGGCAGGAGGTGACAAAAATAACCTGCACCTGACCAGATTGACGGGCCCTGCGGACCATAACTGTACGAATGCCCTGCTCCTTACGCTCGTTGTAAATAGGGATACGGTGCTTAGTTAGGAGGTCAGCAATCCTATTGATAACCTTTTGGGTTTCCTTGTCTTGGACATAGCAGTCTGTAATACCAATCAGGCGATGGGAATTTTCAGCATAGAGGCCAGCCTTGACTTGACCTTTGAATGAACGGGTTTGAAACTGTAATTTAGCCCGATAATGACTTGGCTGATCCATTCCAATGGTTGGGTGAATGAGGTAATCCTCATAGCCTGCTGGCTTAAACTTTTTCAAGGCTTGTTGGAGCAGGTCTTGCTTGAAGTCCAGTTGCTTGTCATAACGGAGGTGCATGATTTGACAGCCGCCACAGGCTTGATAAATGTCACAGCTTGGTTTGACTCGGAATTTTGATTCTTTGTTAATTTTCAGTAGCCTTGCTTCCACAAAATTACGTTTAACAGATGTTACTTGACAGTAGATTTCTTCTCCCTTGAGGGCACCAGGAACAAAGACTAGCGTTTTTTGATAAAAGCCAATACCTTCTCCATTGATACCCATTCGCTTGATTTTCAAGGGAATTCGTTGGTTTACTTGTAGATTCATATTATTATTTTACCGAAAATTCCTGTATAATGAAAGAATGAGAATTACAAAAATCGAAAAGAAAAAACGGCTCTATCTCTTAGAAGTTGAAGGACAGGAAAATACCTATATTACAGAAGATACCATTGTTCGCTTCATGCTCAGTAAGGACAAGGACATCACAGAAGAGGAATTTCAAGCCATTCGGGATTTTGCACAATTTTCCTATGGAAAAAATTTAGCCCTGTATTTCATTTCCTTTAAGCAGAGAACCAAAAAACAAGTATTGGATTATCTGGAAAAATATGAGATTGCAGGAGCCACTGCTCTAAAAATAGTTGCTAATTTGGAAGAAGATAGGTGGATTGACGATAAAGCCTATGTAGAAACCTATATCCGTCAGAATAGCTTGAATGGTGACAAGGGACCGGCTATGCTTCGTCAAAAATTGATGATGAAGGGAATTTCAAAATCAATCATAGAAGATGGACTGGCTGAGATTGATTTTTCAGACCTGGCTGAAAGGGTTGCAGAAAAGTTAAGTCGAAAGTATCAATCCAAGTTGCCTCTGCGTGCCTTGCTGGATAAGCTGATTCAGGGGCTGATGGCTAAGGGTTTTTCCTATGAGCTTGCCAAACAAAGCCTTGCTCAATTAGACTTGACATCGGATGAAGAAAATGAAGCAGAGTTGATTGCCAAGGAGTTGGATAAGCAGTATCGGAAATACAGTCGAAAATATGAGGGATATGAGCTAAAACAACGTTTGACACAGGCTTTGGCCCGCAAAGGATTTGATTTTGATACTATAAAAACAGCCCTTCGTGAATATCTCTGAGAAAAATCTTCGCCTAGGTTGAAAAAATATGGTATAATAGTCAAGATAAATTGTAATAGTAGAAAGTTGGTAACAAAGTGAAATTACCAAAGGAAGGCGACTTTATTACTATTCAAAGTTATAAACATGACGGTGAAATTCATCGCACTTGGCGTGACACCATGGTATTAAAAACAACGGAAAATGCTGTTATTGGGGTCAATAACCACACCTTAGTGACTGAAAATGATGGCAGACGTTGGGTAACGAGAGAACCAGCAATCGTTTATTTTCATAAAAAATACTGGTTCAATATCATTGCTATGATCCGTGAAAACGGTGTTTCCTACTATTGTAACCTTGCTAGTCCTTATGTTCTAGACAACGAAGCCCTCAAGTACATCGACTACGACCTAGATGTCAAGGTCTTTGCTGATGGTGAGAAAAGGCTCTTGGATGTGGACGAATACGAGCGTCACCGCAAGGCTATGAAGTATTCTAGTGATATTGATTTTATTTTGAAGGAAAATGTCAAGATTCTGGTGGACTGGATTAACAATCAACGTGGTCCCTTCTCCCCAGCCTATGTTAATATCTGGTACAAACGCTATTTAGAACTGAGAAGTAGATAAAGTTAGAGAGAGAAAATCCTGTTTTGCAGGTTTTTTTCTTACCATAAAGGAGGAAAGATGGCTTTTGATCAAACAAATGGACGGTACGCAAGTTTTGGTGTTGTCACCTCATTGCCAGGAGAGGTCATTGACAGTTTTTGGTATTTTATTGATAACTACTTAAAAGGAGTTATTCCCTTAAAAAGTGTCTTGCGTTTTTCCATCAAAAATAGGAAGGGGAAAGTGACACTTGTGTTTTCTCAAGAGGGCTATAGGAATGCCATTGCTTTGGATTTGAACAGTCGCTTCGATCCTTTTTATCCGTCAACGATTTTGGTGATGGATAAGCAGGGCAAGGAAACCATTACCCTGCCAGATGAAGTGACCCTCTTATAATTATCTTCCATTTTCGCTTCTTGCTCAGCTCTTTTTCATTTGGAATCAATCAAATCACAATAACATCTTGTTAATATAGTAAGTTTAGTGTAAAATAATGGTGAGAGATTGTGCTGATTCGAAAGGAGGATGCTATGAGTGGTCAAGTTGATGACAAACCCCTTTATTTGCAGTTGGTCGATGAACTAGAAGTAGCTATTCGTGAGAGAATGGCGCCAAATGATAAATTGCTTTCAGAGCGGGAACTGACACAGGTACACGGGGTCAGCCGCATTACCGTTCGCCTAGCCTTGCAGGAGTTGGAAAAGCGTGGCTTAGTTTATAGGAAACATGGCAAGGGAACCTATGTTTCAGAAATTTTGGACAATGCTGTTGATTTATCCCAGTCCTACAGTTTCACAGACCAGATGAGAAAGATTGGTAAGGAACCCCGAACTTCAATTCTGTCTTTTCAAACTGTTCCAGCTACTGATTATCTTGCTCAACATCTCCAGTTGCGTAAGGGGGAAGAGGTTTTTGAAATAGAACGCCTTCGTCTGGCTGATGAGATCCCAATGATGCTAGAGAGGACCTATGTTCCTGCCTCTCTATTTCCGAGTTTATCTGCGGATAGAATGATGGAGTTACCCTTGTATGAATTGTTTTTAGAAGATTATGACCAAACCATCCGTTTGGCAGAAGAAGAATTTTATGCAAGTATTTCTTTGGATAATGAAGCAAAGATATTAAGTATTCCTAACAACAGTCCAGTTCTTCATTTGGTGAGAAAAACCTACAATGATAAAAATAGGATAATTGAGTTTACACTGAGTATTGCTAGAGCGGATCAGTTTCGTTATAAGATTATTCATCAGAAATAGAAAAAACGCAGATGGTTAAGTCTGCGTTTTTTGCATTTAACGGTGGTTAGCCATGATTTCAAATTTGTAGTATTTCCAGTGCTTGTAGGTTTCAGTATATTCCATAATTTCACCACTTGCGCTGTGAGTGGTTGTTTTATTTTGAAGAACTGCAGGTTCTGTTGCTTTTAAATTCAAATGTTTTGAAACGTCTTTTGGACAAGGGCTAACAATTTCATTTGTTTCAACAAACGGTTCCTCAGACATATGGATATTGTAGTCCAATTTGAAGCGTTGGTAGATAGACTGATAATGTTCTAGTGGAGCATCCGGATTTTGAATATATCGTTGAGGGATATAGGAATTGTGGAAGATGTATGGAGTATTTTCTGCTGAACGCACACGAACAATCTTATAGTAGAAATCATTCTTGTCTAGGTTGAGTTTTTCAAGAATTTCAGGGTCATTGCCTTTTTCACAAGAGAGCACGACAACAGTATCCTTATCCATTGAGAAAACTTCAATATCGGAGAATTCTACCAAGCGTCCTTTACGGGAACGGGAAACGAAAGTTCCTTTGCCCTGTTGACGAACCAGGTAGCCATCCTTAACCAATTCATTTACAGCACGGATAACTGTAATAGAGCTAACGTTAAATAGTTTTGTCAATTCAGATTCTGTGTAAAATTTATCGCCATTTTCAAATTTACCAGAAATGATCTGCTGACGTAAGTCATTCTGTATAAGTTGATACTTAGGTACTTTCATGTTTATAACTTCCTTTCTAGCGCTTATTATACTAAATGAAGACTGAAAAATCAAAATATATAACTGAAAAATCAAAAAAAACTTGCGGTAAAACCCTTTCAAATCAAGGATTTGGCAAATAGAATAAAATATTTCAAAAAAATTTCAAAAAAGTAGTGGACATAACCAGTAAAAAGTGTTATTATATTAACAGAAAGGTATATGATTATAAAGGTGACGAGATGACAGAGTTCTATATAAAAGATCAAATTTACTTAGATCATCAACCCTTTAAAATTCTATCGGGGGCCATCCATTATTTCCGAGTGCATCCTGATGACTGGTACCATTCCTTGTATAACTTAAAAGCTTTAGGTTTTAATACGGTTGAAACCTATGTTCCTTGGAATATGCACGAACCTAAAAAAGGGGAGTTTTGCTATGAAGGGATACTGGATCTGGAGCGCTTCTTACAGCTGGCGCAGGATTTGGGGCTTTATGCTATCGTTCGTCCTTCCCCATATATTTGTGCTGAGTGGGAATGGGGAGGTCTCCCCGCTTGGCTGATGCAGGAGGAGCTGAGGGTTCGTTCACATGATGAGCGCTACCTAAGGCACTTAGATGAATATTACGCTTCTCTTCTTCCTAAATTAGCCAAGTTCCAACTCGCACAAGGTGGCAATATCCTTATGTTCCAGGTAGAGAACGAGTATGGTTCCTATGGTGAGGATAAGGAATATCTAAGGGCTGTAGCAGGTCTAATGAGGAAGTATGGCTTGACAGCTCCGCTCTTCACTTCTGATGGTGCATGGCGGGCAACGCTTCGAGCAGGGACCTTGATAGAAGACGACATCTTTGTGACAGGTAACTTTGGTTCGAGAGCTAGAGAAAACTTTGCAAACATGCAGGCCTTCTTTAATGAATATGGCAAGGAATGGCCCTACATGTGTATGGAGTTCTGGGATGGTTGGTTTAACCGCTGGGGTGATGAAGTTATCCGTCGCGATCCAGATGAGATGGTTGACGCTGTTATGGAATGTATTGAGTTGGGTTCGATTAACCTCTATATGTTTCACGGAGGAACCAACTTTGGCTTCATGAATGGTTGCTCGGCTCGGGGTCAGATTGATTTGCCACAGGTGACTTCTTATGACTATGATGCGATTTTAGATGAGGCTGGTAACCCAACTAAGAAATTCTATGCCTTACAAAAACGTATGAAAGAAGCCTATCCTGATTTGTCCTATGCGGAGCCACTGGTTAAGGAAGCCAAGGCATATCCAGCAGTAGACTTAAAGGATAAGGTTGGTCTATTTTCTACAGCAGAAAATGTAAGCGATTACTCATCTAGCTTCTATCCAAAAAATATGGAAGAGTTGGGTCAATCGACGGGCTATATTCTTTATAAAACACGGCTAGAACGTGATAAGGATGAGGCAGAGCGACTTCGTATTATTGATGCTCGAGATCGTATTCAGGTCTATGCCGATGGTCGTTTGGTTACAACCCAGTATCAGACAGAAATTGGTGAAGATATTGAATTAGAGTTCCAGTCTAACCAGGTTGAACTAGCAGTATTAGTTGAAAACATGGGACGAGTCAATTACGGTCATAAATTGACTGCACCTACACAATCCAAAGGTTTGGGTCGTGGTGCCATAGCAGATTTGCACTATATCAGTAATTGGGATATGTACCCATTGCCACTGGATGATATTTCTGGACTAGACTTCACAAAAGAGTGGCAGGAGGGGCAACCAGCCTTCTATCGCTACCAGTTTGAACTAGAAGATCTGGCAGACACTTACTTGGACATGACAGGTTTTGGTAAGGGTGTTGTATTTGTTAACAATGTAAATATCGGACGTTTCTGGGAAAAAGGTCCAATCCTCTATCTCTATATTCCAAAAGGATACTTAAAGAAAGGAGTTAATGAAATAGTCGTTTTTGAAACGGAAGGACAATATAGAGAGAAGATTAGCTTTTCACAGGAACCCGTTTATAAAGAAGTATAGGTACTCCCTTGAGAGTGTCTAACAGAAAGATTTATGAAGAAAAGGAGAACATTGTATGGCAATTATTGCTACACGTATTGATGGTCGTTTGATCCACGGTCAGGTTGCTAACCTTTGGACGACTAAATTAAATATTAGTCGGATCATGGTTATCGATGATGCGGTTGCTCAAAACGACATTGAGAAACAAGGTTTGAAATTAGCCTGCCCACCGGGGGTAAAATTATCTATTTTGCCAATCGAAAAAGCAGCTAATAACATCAAGGAAGGCAAATATGATGCGCAACGTTTGTTGATTGTTGCCCGTCGTCCTGAAAACTTCCTCCGCTTGGTTGAATATGGTGTAGAACTTGCTGAATTGAACGTCGGCAATATGTCACAATCACCAGAAACTCGCTCTGTTACCCGCTCTATTAACGTTGTAGATAAGGACATTGCGGACTTTGATGCCTTGGTTGCTAAGGGAGTAAAATTGATTGCTCAAATGGTACCAGGCGACACACCAAAAGACTTTATGCCACTCTTGGATAAGGTCAGATAAACTTCGGATATTTTTGAAAAATTTTAAAGGAGGTTCACTATTATGCAATGGTGGCAAATATTACTTCTAACGCTCTACTCTGCTTATCAGATCTGTGATGAGTTGACAATTGTATCGTCAGCTGGTTCTCCAGTCTTCGCAGGGTTCATCTCTGGTTTGATCATGGGTGACATGGCAACTGGTTTGACCATTGGAGCATCTCTTCAATTGATGGTACTTGGTGTAGGTACTTTCGGTGGTGCATCTCGTATCGACGCAACTTCTGGTGCGGTTCTTGCGACAGCTTTCTCAGTTTCACAAGGTATTGACCCAGAACTTGCCGTATCTACTATCGCAGTACCTGTAGCAGCACTTCTTGTTTATACAGATATTGCTGGTCGTTTCTCAACTACGTTCTTTGCACACCGCGTAGATGCTGCGGTTGAAAAATTTGACTATGCAGCAATCGAACGCAACTACCTTCTTGGAGCTATTCCATGGGCAGCATCTCGTGCACTTCCTGTTTTCCTTGCCCTTGCATTCGGTGGTGAGTTTGTAAACACAATGGTTACTACTATCCAAGAATATCAATGGATTGCAGATGGTTTAACACTTGCTGCTCGTATGCTTCCAGGTCTTGGATTTGCAATCTTGCTCCACTACCTTCCACTTAAACGTAACCTTCACTACTTGGCAGTAGGTTTTGCCCTTACAGCTATGTTGACTGTTCTTTACGGTAACGTATCAGCTTTGGGTGGTGCTGTTGCTGGTATCGTTGGCACTCTTCCTGAAGATGCAGGTATCGCTTTTGTGAATAACTTCAAAGGCTTGTCAATGATCGGTATCGCTATTGTGGGTGCTTTCCTTTCAGTGCTTCACTTCAAAAATAGCCAAAAAGTAGCAGTGGTTGCTCCATCAGTTTCAGAAAGTGGGGAAATTGAAGATGACGAAATCTAATTACAAACTAACAAAAGAAGATTTTAATCAAATCAACAAACGTAGCTTGTTCACTTATCAGTTAGGTTGGAACTATGAGCGGATGCAGGGTTCTGGTTACCTCTACATGATTTTGCCACAGCTTCGTAAAATGTATGGAGATGGTACTCCTGAATTGAAGGAAATGATGAAATTGCATACTCAATTCTTCAACACTTCTCCATTCTTCCATACCATCATTACTGGTATTGACTTGGCGCTTGAAGAAAGCGACGGTGTAGCTTCTAAGGATGCGGTTAACGGTATTAAGACAGCCTTGATGGGACCATTTGCCCCAATCGGTGACTCTATCTTTGGTTCCCTTGTTCCAGCTATCATGGGTACTGTAGCAGCGACTATGGCTAAAGAAGGAACTCCAGCAGGTATCTTCCTTTGGGTAGCTGTAGCAGTAGCTTATGACATCTTCCGTTGGAAACAGTTGGAAATTGCCTATAAAGAAGGTACTAAACTCATCACAACTATGCGTGATAAGTTGACAGCTCTTGTAGATGCTGCTTCTGTAATGGGTGTCTTCATGATGGGTGCCTTGATTGCAACTATGATTAACTTTGAAGTATCATGGGCTCCAAGTGTTGGTGAAAAAGTGATTGATGTACAAGACTTGCTCAACACTATCTTCCCTCGTTTGGTACCAGCTATCTTCACAGGCTTTGTCTTCTGGTTGCTAGGACGCAAAGGTATGACTTCTACTAAGGCTATTTTGATTATCATCGTTCTTGCAGTAACGCTTTCAGCAATCGGTAAGTTTGTCTTTGGCATGTAAGCGTATGGGTAAGAGTTTAATTTTAGTAAGTCATGGGATTTTCTGTGAAGAGTTGAAGAAATCTACTGAGATGATTATGGGTCCTCAGGAGGATATCTATACAGTAGCTCTTTTACCAGAAGAAGGTCCAGAAGACTTCCAGAAGAAATTTGAAGAAACAGTTGCTAATTTAGATGACTTTGTTGTGTTCGCTGACTTGTTGGGCGGAACACCAGCCAACGTTGTTTCCCGTAAATTGATTGACGGTGGGCAGTTTGACCTCTATGCAGGTATGAACATGCCTATGGTGATTGGTTTCTTGAACGGCGTCTTGCTCGGTGAAGCCGTAGACTATGTGGAATTTGGTACAAGCAACCTCGTCCATGTCAATAGCCTACTAACAAGCGATGACGATGATGAGTGAAACAGTTCGGGGAACTGTTTCAGCTGGTCACCTTGAAATAAGGAAGTGACCAAAGAAAGCCCGAGCCTAGAAATGGGTTTCTCATTCCAGTTTTCTGACTAGTCATCTATATGATGAGGCTTTAAGTATCCTGAGGGGAAGCAAGTTGATTGCCTCCCCTCATTTGATGTTGTGAGGAAAAGCAATGATTGACGTAAAAGATTTTGGTGAAAAAGCGAAGCTCTATTGCTTAAAAAATAAAAATGGCATGCAGGTTAGTCTGACAGATTTTGGTGCCAGAGTGGTAGAAGTGCTTTTGCCAGTAGATGAAAATGGCGGTCTACGGAATGTCAGTTTGGCTGCCAAGTCGGATGATGATTACCGTAAGACAGATTTGTACCCTGGTTCAAGCATTGTCCCAGTAGCGGGGCGTATTTCAGGTGCCCAGGCTGAGATAAAGGGAACCAGTTATCAGTTCACAGAAAATGAACCTGGTAGAACCTTGCATGGTGGGATTGACACGGCAAATGAACAGTACTGGGATGTTGCTCTTGACCACGAAAAAAATCAAGTTACCTTTGGGATTGTCCTAAAAGATGGTTTCAATGGTTTTCCAGGAGACGTGAGGGTTGAGGCTATTTATGGTCTAACAGACCAGAACGAGTTGACGGTGGATTATCGAGCGGTGTCTAGCAAAGACACGATTTTCAATCCGACCAATCACATCTATTTCAACTTATCGGGGGATTTTCAGCAGTCAGTAGCAGACCATGAAATTCGGATTGAGGCAAATCGCTATGCTCCGCTTGGTGAGGATAATCTGCCAACAGGTGTCTTAGAGGATGTAACGGGAACACCGTTTGACTTTAGAGAGGGAGCAAGATTTGCTCAGGGCTTTGACAGCCAGCACCCTCAGAATATCCTTGTGAAAGGTTACGACCATCCATGGCTTTTGGAGCAGGTGGAGGTTCCAGTTGAAGTTAGTAGCCCAGATGGGAAAATAAGTCTGCGCGTGCGAACCAATCAGCCATCAGTTGTCATCTACACCTACAATTATCCTGTTGAAGCTTTGGCTACCTACCATGGTGCCTTTAGCTTGGAATGTCAGGCTCTGCCAAATGCTTGCAACCTAGATGGTTTTGGTTCTATTTTGCTAGAAAAAGATGAGGAATTCTTGTCCCAGACTGTTTATCGATTTTCATGGTAAGAATGAGAAGCTCTAACTGTTGTACAGATAGGGCTTCTTGTCTTTTTTGGAAAATGTGGTATAATAAATCGGTGTGTTTCGATTGAAGCAGACGAAAGAGGAAAATAATGACAAAAGAACAAGAATTTTTAAAGGAATTTGAAGCTTGGGTCAATACTCAGGTCATGGTAAACGAGATGGCGGTAGAAGAAAGCCGTCGTGTATTGGAAGAGGATAAGGATGAGCGTGCGGCGGATGCCTACATCCGTTACGAAAGTAAGCTAGATGCTTATCGTTTTATCCAGGGGAAATTTGCCAACTATCATGCTGGCAAGGGCTTTCATGATTTACCAGATGGCTTATTTGGCCAAAGACATTATTAAAGAGAGGATAGAAAACTTGACAAAGAAAAAAATCAATCGTAAAAAACTATTGAAAAAACAATTAGCAGACTTGAAGCGTGCAGGTCGTGTGGGGGTTGCTACAGCGCGTGAGGCTGTTGAAACTGTCGCTCATAAAACAGAAGCTGTGGTAGAGAAGGCTGTCGAACAGGTGAAAGAAGTTGTAGCAGAGGTGACTTCATCAGCGACTTCATTGGAAGACTTTTTGGCACTTCCTGACTTGGAAGGCATTGCGGCAGCACGTTTGGAAACCTTCTACCAAGCAGGTATTCAATCTGTGGCTGATTTTGCAAACCATACAGAAAAAGAGCTCTTGGCTCTTAAAGGCATCGGTCCTGCAACTATCAAGCAGTTGAAAGAAAAAGGGATTGACTTGAAAGCTTAAATCCCTTGCTTTTCAAGGTACAATTTGTTACAATAAAGCTATTCAGAGGTGTTTTGAGCCCCATTTGTCACAGGAAGCGGTGGTACTGAGAAATCCGCACAAATGTCAAAACTGGTTGCTGATGATGTGAATCGAATAAGCAAAGTGCAGATAGTGTATCTGAACAAGGGTGGTACCGCGGAATAACTTCGTCCCTGTCTAGCAAGTCTAGGCAGGGATTTTCATTTGGAAAGGAGAAGATATGCTACATCATGTTGAAATTTACGTTTCTGACTTGGAAACTTCGCGTGCATTTTACGACTTTCTCCTGACCAAGCTGGGCTACTCGCTCTATCAGGAGTGGGATAAAGGGCTGTCTTATAAAAAAGCAGAGCAGTACCTGGTCTTTGTCCAAACGCCAGAGGACTTCCTAGAAGCAGGTTATCACCGGTGCTGCACAGGCCTCAATCATCTAGCCTTTCATGCGGGAACACCTGATGATGTTGACCAATGGCGGAAGGAATTTTTGACCAGACGAGTCAAACTTCTCTACGACGACCGCTATCCCCATGCAGGAGGACCAGACCACTACGCCCTCTATTTGGAAGATCCCGATGGGATTAAGATAGAGTTGGTGGGGGAGGCAAGATGAATCTAATTATTATTGGAGCACAAGCTTCTGGCAAGATGACCGTTGGGCAGGAAGTTGCGAAATTGACAGGGATGACCCTCTTTCATAATCACGATTCGATTGATTTTAGCCTATGTTTTATTCCTGAATTTTCTGAGGATATGTTTGACCTCAATACACGTATTACATTTGCTGTTTATGATGTGTTTGCTAGGTCAGGTCGCCCACTAATCGGAACTGCCTTGATTAATTTTAAAAATCTCATAGAGGTTCAATTCCTTACAACTGTTCAGACGATTTTTCATCATCATGGTCAGGAAATTTTATTTGTTGAGTTGGAAACTGCTTTGGAAGAACGTCTGCGGCGTAATCGGACAGAAAATCGACTTACCCATAAACCTTTGAAACGACACATTGAAGTTTCAGAGGCTGAGATTCTCTCTACAGCTGATACATGTCAATATACCTCATTAGGCATTCCAGAGGGCATTCAGCATTATCTCAAAATTAATAATACTCATCTTACTGCTAATGAAGTTGCTCAACTGATTATCCAAAAAATGGAGGAGCTTGAGCAAGAACAAACGAAATAGCCAGCCCAATGGACTGACTATTTCTAGGAGATTATATGAAAAAGAATTGGGCTATTTCTAGCTTGAGGATAGTATAAACCAATTTTCTTAAAAAATACTAAAGGAGAAAAACTAATGTCAAAAGAATTATCACCAAAATACAATCCAGCCGAGGTTGAGGCTGGTCGTTACCAAACTTGGTTGGACCAAGATGTCTTTAAGCCGTCAGGCGATGCGGAGGCCAAGCCTTATTCTATCGTGATTCCACCGCCAAACGTAACAGGTAAGTTACACTTGGGACACGCTTGGGATACAACCCTTCAAGATATTATCATCCGTCAAAAGCGGATGCAGGGCTTTGACACCCTCTGGCTTCCAGGTATGGACCACGCGGGGATTGCCACACAGGCTAAGGTGGAGGAACGCTTGCGGGAGCAAGGAGTGACCCGTTATGACTTGGGTCGTGAAAAATTCCTCGATAAAGTCTGGGAATGGAAGGATGAGTACGCAGCGACCATTCGTGAGCAATGGGGCAAGTTGGGTCTATCTTTGGACTACCAACGTGACCGCTTCACGCTGGACGAAGGCTTGTCAAAAGCTGTTCGCAAGGTCTTTGTAGAACTCTACAAAAAAGGCTGGATTTACCGTGGCGAATTTATCATCAACTGGGACCCAGCGGCTCGCACAGCCCTTTCAGATATCGAAGTTATCCACAAGGATGTAGAAGGTGCCTTCTACCACATGAATTACATGTTGGAAGACGGCTCTCGTGCCCTTCAAGTTGCGACAACCCGTCCTGAAACCATGTTCGGTGACGTTGCGGTGGCGGTTAACCCAGAAGATCCACGTTACAAGGACTTGATTGGTAAAAACGTTATCCTGCCAATCGTCAACAAACCAATCCCAATCGTTGCGGATGAGCACGCAGATCCTGAATTTGGTACAGGGGTTGTGAAAATCACACCTGCCCACGATCCGAATGACTTCCTCGTAGGTCAACGCCACAATCTGCCACAAGTCAATGTTATGAACGACGACGGCACTATGAACGAGTTGGCAGGCGAATTTGCGGGTATGGACCGCTTTGAAGCCCGTAAGGTAACGGTGGCTAAGTTGCAAGAACTGGGTGCCCTTGTGGAAATCGAAAACCGTGTACATTCCGTTGGTCACTCAGAGCGTACAGGTGTTGTAGTCGAGCCACGTTTGTCAACCCAGTGGTTTGTAAAAATGGACCAGTTGGCTAAGAATGCCATTGCCAACCAAGACACAGCTGACAAGGTAGAATTTTACCCACCACGTTTCAACGATACCTTCCTACAATGGATGGAAAATGTACATGACTGGGTTATCTCGCGTCAGCTTTGGTGGGGTCATCAGATTCCAGCATGGTATAACGAATCTGGCGAAATGTACGTCGGAGAAGAGGCACCAGCAGGTGACGGATGGGTACAGGATGAGGATGTCCTAGATACCTGGTTCAGCTCTGCCCTTTGGCCATTCTCAACTATGGGCTGGCCTGACGAAAACGCGACGGACTTCCAGCGTTACTTCCCGACCTCAACCTTGGTAACGGGCTACGACATCATCTTCTTCTGGGTGTCACGCATGATTTTCCAATCGCTTGAGTTCACCGGCCGTCAGCCATTCAAGAATGTGCTGATCCACGGTTTGATCCGTGACGAAGAAGGTCGCAAGATGTCCAAGTCGCTCGGAAACGGGATTGACCCAATGGATGTCATCGAGAAATACGGTGCAGACGCTTTGCGTTGGTTCCTGTCAAACGGCTCTGCTCCTGGTCAGGATGTTCGCTTCTCTTATGAGAAGATGGACGCGTCTTGGAACTTTATCAACAAGATTTGGAACATTTCCCGCTACATCCTCATGAACAATGAAGGCTTGACCTTGGATGCGGCGCGTGAGAATGTAGCCAAAGTCGCAACTGGTGAGGCTGGTAACGTGACGGACCGCTGGATTCTCCACAACCTCAACGAAACCATTGCCAAGGTCACTGAAAACTTCGACAAGTTCGAGTTCGGTGTGGCTGGGTACATCCTCTACAACTTCATCTGGGAAGAGTTCGCCAACTGGTATGTGGAGCTGACCAAGGAAGTGCTTTACAGCGCCAACGAGGCCGAGAAAGTCATGACCCGCTCTGTCCTTCTCTACACGCTGGACCAAATCCTTCGCCTCCTCCACCCAATCATGCCGTTCGTGACGGAAGAAATCTTCGCCCAGTATGCAGAGGGCTCTATCGTGGTGGCGGCTTACCCTGTTGTCAACCCAGCCTTTGAAAACGCTGAAGCTCACAAGGGAGTGGAAAGTCTCAAGGATTTGATTCGTTCGGTGCGAAATAGCAGAGCAGAGGTCAATGTCGCTCCTTCTAAGCCGATTACCATCTTGATTAAGACAGCGGATGCTGAGCTTGAAACCTTCTTCAAGGCAAATGAAAACTACATCCGCCGCTTTACAAATCCAGAACAGTTGGAAATCAGCTCAAGCATCGCCGCACCAGAATTAGCCATGTCAGCCGTTATCACCGGTGCTGAAATCTTCTTGCCACTAGCTGACCTCCTCAACGTAGAAGAAGAGTTGGCTCGTCTGGACAAAGAACTTGCCAAATGGCAGAAAGAACTAGACATGGTTGGCAAAAAACTCAGCAACGAACGCTTCATCGCCAACGCCAAACCAGAAGTCGTTGAAAAAGAAAAAGAAAAACAAGCCGACTACCAAGCAAAATATGATGCGACACAAGAACGTATCGCAGAAATGAAAAAACTTGTTAAGTAGGTAGAATAAGATAAAAAGCCCAGCCTAAAAAGGCTGGGTTTTGTGGTATAATGGGGATAATAAATTGGAACAGGTATAAGTTATGAGTAAGCACAAATATTACCATCTATTAAATTTAATTGGCTATGGTCTGGCTAAATTTGATACCCAGTTAATCAAGCAATTTGGTTTCAATACAAAGACGGATTTTTATCAGTATTTTGTTCAGCTTGGTTTAACTGAAACGACAGGTGTTGTCAAGCAACGTATGGATTTATTTGATCCTTATTTTGAGAATGGTCGGCGGGGTTGGTGGCAGAAAAAAGATGTTTATGAGCATCGAAAATTATTTATAGATAGTTTGTTTGGAACTGCAGATGTAACGGAATTTGCAGATATTTTGAAAATGAGCTTAAAAGAAGAGGGGTTCTTAAAGGACATTTTTGTGGCTCAAAAACCAATTATTCAAACACGATTTCGGAAATTGCAGGAAACCGGTCTAGAAGCAGAGCAATACTTTTTGCAACATTTCCAGTCAGTACCTCTGTTTAAAGCAGGGAGTATTGAAGATGCTCGTTTGTATGGTGATGGATATGATTTTCAAATCACAACAACAGAAAGGGTATTTTTATCCGAAGTAAAAGGAATTCGAGAAAACAGAGGTCGTTTCAGAATGACTGAGAAAGAATTTTTGAAAGCGAAAGAATTTCCAAATCAATTTGTCTTATCTTTAGTGTTAAATTTGGAGAGTATCCCTAGAATTGTGACGATTGAAAATCCATTGAAAGAGTTGGGCTTTAGAGAAAAAATAGTCCAGTCAAAAGCAGTAAAGGAGTATCATGTTCTTGAGGATATTTATTAAAGAGAAACTCACAGATTATTCCTCTATTTTCTAGGAAGCAAGGATGAATGATGAACAAATCTAATTCTTACCAAATCCACCTCCCCTCCCTCATCCCTTTCGGTTTTATCCTCTCCAACAATCGTTACATCTACCGTGAGGTCTTCATGGAGGGGCAGTTAGAGGCGGTGGTGGAGGTCGATGAGGCTGGTCAGCTGTCGTCCTATGTTTGGGATTGTGAGATGGAGGAGGTCTATACCGCCCATCTGGTGACTGCGCCAGCGGGGGCTTTTGTGGGGCAGGTGCGTGAGGCTTACCAGACCATTTTGGCTCGGGTAGAGGAAGCCTGCTGTATCGCTCTGCCATTTACCAAAGACCAAAGCAACCGCCTAGCCCAGCTCATCAAGGAGCAGTGGGGCGACCTTCCTGACTATCCCTTTGCCAAGTTGCCGACCTATGGGGCCTTTCGCCATCCCAACAATAACAAGTGGTATGCCCTGGTCAGTCAGATTCCGAGGGACAAGCTGGATGGGAGCGGTTCTCAAGAAGAGGTGGAGATTGTCAATCTCAAGGTTGACGGTCGGGAAATAGCAGAGCTGCTGAGTCAGTCGGGCATCTTCCCTGCCTACCATATGTCAAAGAAGACCTGGGTGTCAGTCTTACTGGATGATACGGTGGAGGACCAGACGGTGTTTGCCCTCCTTGAGAAAAGTCGTTATTTGGTGGGACCGAAATCCTACAAGGCGGCGCAAGGGCCTGATTACTGGGTTATTCCAGCCAATCCAAAGGTCTATGATATTGATAGCGAGTTTACGGAAAATAAGGTAGTCTATTGGCCACAAAAATCAACCATTCAAGCGGGGGACATCGTAGCCATCTATGTGACGGCGCCTGTACAGGTCATTCGCTATGTCTGTCGGGTTTTGCAAGCCAATGTTACCAATCATGGTCAGTCGGATATCCCAAGGGACAAGTCAGTCATGCAGGTCGAGTTGATTGCACAGTTGCCAGATGAGTTTTTACCAAGAGAGCGCATGATGGACCTAGGAGTGAAAGCCGTCCGTGGACCTAGACGGTTGACAGCAGAGTTGATAAGAGAATTGCAGAAACAATTTTCTTATCAGGATTTCTAATGGTTCATTAAATTATCAGAATATTTAATAAAAAGACTTTACAAGTCGAAAAAAAAGAGTATAATAGGTGTATCAATTTTACGAGGAGGTAAGGTATGAAGAAAAGCTTCATTCATCAGCAAGAGGAGATTTCTTTCGTCAAAAATACATTCACACAGTATTTGAAAGACAAGTTAGAAATCGTAGAAGTACAAGGACCGATTTTAAGTCGTGTCGGGGATGGTATTCAAGATAATTTGTCAGGAGTGGAGAATGCCGTGTCAGTTAATGTCAAATTGATTCCAGATGCAACTTACGAAGTCGTACACTCTCTTGCTAAGTGGAAGCGTCATACCCTGGCTCGATTCGGTTTTAATGAGGGAGAAGGGCTCTTTGTTCATATGAAGGCCCTGCGTCCTGATGAGGACTCCTTAGATGAAATCCACTCAGTCTATGTGGATCAGTGGGACTGGGAGAAAGTTATTCCAGCAGGTCGTCGTAACCTAGCTTATTTGAAGGAAACGGTTGAGCAGATTTATAAGGCCATCCGCCTGACAGAATTGGCCGTTGAAGCTCGTTATGACATTGAGTCTGTTTTGCCGAAGAAAATCACCTTTATCCACACGGAAGACTTGGTGAAAAATTTCCCAGACTTGACGCCAAAAGAGCGTGAAAACGTGGTTGCCAAAGAATACGGAGCGGTTTTCCTGATTGGCATTGGTGGAGAACTGGCAGATGGTAAGCCACATGATGGTCGTGCTTCGGACTACGATGACTGGACTAGTCCATCAGAAGGGGATTACAAGGGGCTCAATGGGGATATCTTAGTCTGGAACGAAGTTCTGGGTTCAGCTTTTGAATTGTCATCAATGGGTATTCGAGTTGATGAGGCAGCCCTTCGTCGTCAGGTAGCCATTACTGGTGATCAGGCCCGCCTAGAGTTTGACTGGCATAAGGCGCTCTTGAGCGGCTTGCTTCCACTGTCTATTGGTGGTGGGATTGGTCAATCTCGTTTGGCCATGTTCTTGCTTCGTAAGAAACATATCGGTGAAGTTCAATCTAGCGTATGGCCACAGGAAGTGCGTGATAACTTTGAAAATATCTTGTAAGATGAGTATATAAAAAATGATAGGTTTCAAAAAGGAAGCCTATCATTTTCTATTTAATATTGTTTCAAGAACTGCTCAATTTCTTCAAGTGGAGTCTGACTTCCTTTTTCAAGATAAGTTTGTTTTTCACCATTTTGATAGAAGGTTAAGTGAGGAACTGTTTGTATATTTTGAGACGATACAAAACTTTTTACAGGGTCACTAGATTCTTCATCTGTATTGAGATAGTAAACGGGAACTTGTGTATCTTGAATGGCTTTTTCCAAATTTGGAAAGAATTTTTGACAATAAGGACAGGTTGGTCGTCCTACATAGAGATAGAAGTCTTCTCGGCTGCGTATCTTTTCTTCCACTTCTTCAAGCGAAATAGACTGAGTGGAGGTGATAACCTCTGATTTAGCTTCTTGAGAAGGTTGGCAGGCATAGAAGATCACCAAACAGAGCAATAAACAAATACAGCTGACAAATTTTTTAATCATAGTTTCTATCACTGCCTAGTTGGTTCGCATGCACGACCATCCCCGTCTCTATCTAAATGTGGGCCATAACCAGGTTGGCCAGATAGAATAGGTTTTAAACTTTCAGGGACTGCAGAACAATTTGGATAGTAAGGTGCAGCAGGTTCAGTTTGTGTAGGTGTTGCAGGTTCAGTTTGAACAGGGGTCTGAGGTGCTTCTATAGTAGGTGGTGCAGGAGGAGTAACATACTGAGTTGTAATTTGCTGTCCTAGGGACGTCGCATAGAATTTAACACCTTCTTGTGACCAGCCATGACTAGGGAGAACATTGTACTCATTTAGGTCTGTTGTCCAATGGTGAAGCCCACGGAGTTTGAAGTTATAAACACGGTAAATTGGAACAGTACCACCAGAGTAGAATACTGGTTGTCCGTTGTTATCAGATGTCCAACCGTGTTTAGCAGTTAATTCCGCCACTTCATTGGTGTCGCTAGTATAGAGATGGTTCTGAAGACCAGCATTATAAAGTCTGTATACAGGTGTGCCAGTGTCAGGGGCATTCCAACCAATACCTTCGTATCCCCAACCATGTTGGTTATATAAAACATCTTTTTCATTTGCATCAGTGGTATAAAGATGTTCACCATTCTGTCGGTTATATAGGCGATAGATAGGAGTATCTGCAGAAACGCTTGTTTGGATACTTGCTCCGATAAGGAGAGCAGCTAACGATATAACGAATGTCTTCACTTTCATTTTGAAGAATCTCCTTTCATATTTCTTTAAGTATATCATATTCAATCATAAAATAAAAGCGTTTTCTATACATGTTATTATATAAAAAGTTTAGTGTTTAAAATAGATAGATATAGGTGGTAGAACAGATTATTTAATTATAGGTTCAACGCTGGCTACAGATTCTTTCCTAGATTCTTTCAAACTTTTGTCTGAAAACATTTACAATGTGATTATCTGTGATTTTTTCGCCAATCTATGATATACTTTTTTAGTTAAATTAAAAGATACAGAGGATATTATGACAAAACTTAGAGAAGACATCCGTAACGTAGCCATTATTGCCCACGTTGACCACGGAAAAACAACCCTCGTTGATGAATTATTGAAACAATCCCAAACCCTTGATGAACGTACGCAGTTGGATGAGCGTGCCATGGACTCAAACGATATCGAAAAAGAGCGTGGTATCACTATCCTAGCTAAAAACACTGCTGTTGCTTATAACGGTACTCGTATCAACATCATGGACACACCAGGGCACGCGGACTTCGGTGGTGAGGTTGAGCGTATCATGAAAATGGTTGACGGTGTTGTCCTTGTCGTAGATGCTTACGAAGGAACTATGCCGCAGACTCGTTTTGTATTGAAAAAAGCCCTTGAACAAAACTTGACGCCAATCGTCGTTGTTAACAAGATTGACAAGCCATCTGCTCGTCCAGAAGAAGTTGTGGATGAAGTCCTTGAACTCTTCATCGAACTCGGTGCAGATGATGACCAGTTGGAATTCCCAGTAGTTTATGCATCAGCTATCAACGGAACTTCTTCCTTGTCTGACAATCCAGCGGACCAAGAAGAAACAATGGCACCAATTTTTGATACCATTATCGAGCATATTCCAGCGCCAGTCGATAACTCAGATGAGCCTTTGCAGTTCCAAGTATCGCTTTTGGACTACAACGACTTCGTAGGTCGTATCGGTATCGGTCGTGTCTTCCGTGGTACTGTTAAAGTTGGCGACCAGGTTACCCTTTCTAAACTAGACGGTACAACGAAAAACTTCCGCGTTACAAAACTCTTTGGTTTCTTCGGTCTTGAGCGTAAGGAAATCCAAGAAGCAAAAGCAGGTGACTTGATTGCCGTTTCAGGTATGGAAGACATCTTCGTTGGTGAAACTGTAACACCAACTGATGCAGTTGAGCCACTTCCAGTTCTTCGTATTGATGAGCCAACTCTTCAAATGACTTTCTTGGTCAACAACTCACCATTTGCAGGTCGTGAAGGGAAATGGGTGACATCACGTAAAATCGAAGAGCGTCTTTTGGCAGAATTGCAGACAGACGTTTCTCTCCGTGTAGAAGCGACTGATTCTCCGGACAAATGGACTGTTTCAGGTCGTGGTGAATTGCACTTGTCTATCTTGATTGAAACCATGCGTCGTGAAGGCTATGAGCTTCAAGTATCACGTCCAGAAGTTATCATCAAGGAAATCGATGGAGTGAAGATGGAGCCATTTGAGCGCGTGCAAATCGACACACCAGAAGAATACCAAGGTTCTGTTATCCAATCCCTTTCTGAGCGTAAGGGTGACATGTTGGACATGATTTCAACTGGTAATGGCCAAACTCGTCTTGTCTTCCTTGTTCCTGCGCGTGGTTTGATTGGTTACTCAACAGAGTTCCTTTCAATGACTCGTGGTTATGGTATCATGAACCATACCTTCGACCAGTATTTACCAGTTGTTCAAGGTGAGATCGGTGGTCGTCACCGTGGTGCCCTTGTTTCTATCGATCAAGGTAAGGCAACTACTTACTCAATCATGCGTATCGAAGAGCGTGGTACAATCTTTGTCAACCCAGGTACTGAGGTTTACGAAGGAATGATTATCGGTGAAAACTCACGTGAAAATGACTTGACCGTTAACATCACAACTGCTAAACAAATGACTAACGTTCGTTCAGCAACCAAAGATCAAACGTCAGTTATCAAGACACCGCGTATCTTGACTCTTGAAGAATCACTTGAATTCTTAAACGATGATGAATACATGGAAGTAACGCCTGAGTCAATCCGCCTTCGTAAGCAAATCTTGAATAAGGCAGAGCGTGATAAGGCCGCTAAAAAGAAAAAATTAGCAACTGAAGAATAATTCCGAGGAGAAGAGCTATGTTTTACCTCATCCTAGCGATTTTATTGGTACTCTTTTATATTTTTGTAGCCCCTAAAAATGTCAAGGGGACTATCAATTTGATTTTAGCAGTGTTTTTGCTAGTCGTACTGGTTATCGCGCTCATTCTTGGATTTCTAAAAATCATGCAGTTTTCTACAAATTTCTGGCTTGGTTTGATCATGATTTTCATTGGGGGCTGGGCTATGAGGGATATTCACTATCTAGATAGTTCTCCTAAAGGAAAATAAGTTAATAATAGAATAAAAGGCTGGACAGTTGGTCCGGCCTTTTTTCTCAGGATTTTAGGGTATAAAAATAGCCCAAACGAGTGTTCAGGCTACTTGTAATGGTTATTCTTTGTCAATTTTCTTTTCTAATTTTTCAAGTTGTCTTGCAGCAAAGTCACGACCACCTAAACCGAAGGCAAGGGCGAAGGCTACTGCTAGTGCACCAAGAATAATTGTGAAGGTTGATTGAACGATATGTTGTGCAAACTTCAATTGATCGAGGGCCATGAAGACTGCAAATACGATAATCAAGTAGCGTACAATTGTGATAACAAGAGGACTATCCGTAACTTTTTGTAGGAAGTTAGCTACTAGATTGCTTGCGATGATTGCCAAGATAACAATAGCAACAGCGCTGATAAGTGATGGCAGGTAAGCAAGTAGGGCAGAACCAACAGAATTAAATACTTCAAGGTTCAATACTTGGATAGCTTGGATAAAGAAGAAAACGATGATGATAGCACGAACGACTTGAGTAATGATAGCTGACAATTCAAAGTTAGCTTCTTCTTTAGCGAATAGGTATTTAGAGTAGTTGTTGATACCGGCAGTTTCCAGAAGATTTTCAAGAAGGTTGCCAATCAATTTAGCTACAAAGCTACCAACTGCAATCAAGATAAGGGCAACCAAAACATTTGGTAAGATACCGATTACTTGATTAAGAATGGTAACGATTGGTTGAGAAATACTTGTGATACCAAGTGTTTCCAAAGCCAAGGTTAAGATCGGAATGAAGATCAATACATAGACAACAGTTGATAGGACAGAAATGATTTGTTTGCTGTCAAATGGTAATTTTTCCTGACCAGTAACTTTAGTGTACCATGCATCAATGTCTAAACGTTCTAGGACACCAGTCAACAGACCTTTGATAAATTTGCAGAAGAAAGTTCCAACAAAGATAATCAAACCAGCTGCAATCATGTTTGGAATAAAGGCAAAGAATTTCTCAAACATGCTAGAGATTGGATCTACCGTGCTGCTGATATTCAAACCAGACAAGATAGATGGAAGGAAGAAGAGAATCACAAGGAAGTAAACAAGTTGACCAAGTGTTTTGATAAGGGCTTGGCCGTTATCTTCAGGCTTGATAACACCCCATTCTTGTAATTTTTGTGAGAACTGGATTTTGTTCAAACCAGCTAGAGTTAGCTTGCGTAATAAGCCAGCCAACACAAAGGCAATGATAACCAGGACAAGCATACGGATGACGCCTGGTAAAGCAGAAAGCAAAGGATAGAATAAACTATCGATTATATTTGTCATATAATACTCCTTAAATATAATATTTTTCGCTATTAGTCTACCATGTTTACATACAATTGACAAATAAGTTGGTTTTTTTCTGTTCTGCATGCTATTCACTCCCTTTGGCTTGAAAAAGCTTCTTGTAAAGGGTAAAATAAAGTGTTAGAAAATACTTATTCTTGAAAAGGATAATCGGTCATTTGACAAGAGTTGATTGACTATGATAGAAAATGAAGGTAACTAGAATATGAAAGTGACTGAAATTGTAAAAAATAAAAAAGTTTTGGTGCTCGGTTTGGCTAAGTCGGGCGAATCGGCAGCTCGCCTATTGGATACCTTAGGGGCTATTGTAACAGTAAATGACGGTAAGCCATTTGAAGAAAATCCGACAGCTCAAGGACTTCTTGAGGAAGGAATTCGTGTGGTTTGTGGTAGCCATCCGCTGGAGTTGTTGGATGAGGATTTTGCTCTTATGGTTAAGAACCCAGGTATCCGCTATGATAATCCGATGGTTGAAAAAGCCCTTGAAAAAGGTATACCGGTCTGGACGGAAGTTGAATTGGCCTACCTGATTTCAGATGCTCCGATTATCGGAATTACAGGGTCAAATGGTAAGACAACAACCACAACCATGATTGCGGAAGCTCTAAATGCAGGAAATAAGTCTGCAAAATTATGTGGGAATATTGGCTATCCAGCCTCTTCTGTCGCGCAAACAGCGGCCAATGATGATACTCTAGTAATGGAGTTGTCCTCTTTCCAATTGATGGGAACGGAGGTTTTTCGTCCAAATGTGGCAGTTATTACTAATTTGAGTGCCAACCATATTGACTATCATGGAACCTATGAAGAGTATGTAGCAGCCAAATGGATGCTTCAACGCCAGATGACTGAAGAAGATACGATTGTTCTGAACTTCAATCAAGAAGAAGCCAAGGATTTGGCTCAAAAAACCAAGGCTAAAGTTCTTCCGTTTTCAACCAAAGAAGTGGTGGATGGTGCCTATTTACAAGATGGCAAACTCTATTTCAAGGGTGAGTTCATCATGGATGCAGACCAAATTGGTGTTCCAGGAACTCATAATATTGAGAATGCCTTGGCAACGATTGCTGTTGCTAAGTTGTGGGGAGTTGATAACCAATCTATTCAAGAAAGCTTGTCTGCCTTTGGTGGAGTGAAACACCGCTTGCAGTTGGTTGGTAAAATCAAGGGAGTGACCTTCTATAACGATAGTAAATCGACCAATATCCTAGCAACTCAAAAAGCCTTGTCAGGTTTTGATAATAGCAAGGTAATCTTGATTGCTGGTGGTTTGGATAGAGGCAATGAATTTGATGACTTGGTTCCAGATTTGCTTGGTTTGAAGAAAATGGTTATTCTGGGTCAATCAGCTCCGCGGGTTCAGCGAGCAGCAGACAAGGCTGGAGTACCAACTCTTGCTGCAAAGGATATTGCGGACGCAACTCGGAAGGCCTTCGAAGCAGCAGAAGAAGGGGATGTTGTGCTCTTAAGTCCTGCCAATGCAAGTTGGGATATGTATCCAAACTTTGAAGTGCGTGGAGATGTTTTCTTGCAGACCTACGAGGAGTTATGTAACTAATGAAAAAAATTGTTTTTACAGGTGGAGGTACTGTGGGTCACGTGACCCTCAACCTTCTCTTGATTCCACGTTTTATTGAAGATGGCTGGGAAGTTCACTATATAGGTGATGGAAATGGAATTGAGCATGAGCAGATTGTAAAATCAGGCTTAGATGTACGCTTTCATTCGATTGCTACAGGAAAATTACGCCGCTATTTTTCTTTCCAGAATATGCTGGATGTATTTAAGGTTGGTTTTGGGGTCCTACAATCGCTTGCTATTATTGCAAAAATTAGACCCCAGGCCCTGTTCTCAAAAGGTGGTTTTGTATCAGTTCCGCCGGTCATTGCTTCTAAACTTCTAGGGGTACCTGTTTTTATCCATGAGTCTGATTTGTCCATGGGTCTGGCTAATAAGATTGCCTATAAATTTGCAACAACCATGTATAGTACTTTTGAACAACCTGCAAGTTTGACTAAGGTAAAACATGTTGGCGCGGTTACAAAAGTGGGTCAAAGCAATGATAAGGTAACTCCTATTCAGTTGCCAGAAATCCTTAGTCATTTTGACAAGTCCTTACCTACTCTCTTATTTGTAGGTGGTTCAGGAGGAGCTAAGGTATTTAATGATTTGATTAGTCAGAATAGCCTAGCTCTAACAGAACGGTTCAATATTATCAACTTGACAGGGGATAGTAGCCTTAACCGATTAGATAGAAACTTATATAGAGTTGACTATGTAACAGAACTATACCAGCCCTTGATGGATTTGGCGGATGTCGTTATTACCCGTGGTGGTTCCAATACCTTGTTTGAGTTGATTGCCATGCAACAACTTCACTTGATTGTGCCCCTGGGACGTCAAGCTAGTCGAGGGGATCAGATAGAAAACGCTCTCTATGCGGAGAAAAAAGGGTATTCCAAACAAATTGATGAAAGTCAATTGACCTTGGAAAATCTACTAGCCGAAGTTGAAAATTTGTTGGAAAACAAGGAATTTTACAAAAATAACATGGCTAATTCCAAGGAAATCCAATCTGTAGATAGTTTTTACAATTTATTGCGGGATGATATGGGGAGGTAGGTGCAATGACCGAAAAAAATGATAAAGAACCTACTGTCCATGACCAGACAGACATAAAAGTGCCATCTAAGGTCGCTTCAAAGGAAGAAAAAAGTGCCTTTTTTGAACAGTGGAAAGCCAAGCATCAAGCCTACTTAGCAAGCCAGGAACAAGAGATTAGTAATAGTGAAGTTGTTTCCGAAACACAAGAAAAAAAGAAATTATTCCAGGGAATAAAAAAAACTCGTAATCTAGCTACTGTTCCGGATAGTGTGTCAGAAAAGAAATTTACAGTCGAATTGACAATCCCTAGATCGGTTTTATGGAAGACTGTACCTATCTTACTGACAAGTATTTTGCTAGCCGCCCTGTCCCTGTACTTTATCTCCCCAACAAGTAAGGCGAAAGTTCTTGTTGTAGAGGGGAATAACCAGTTAACATCAGAACAGGTAATCAAGGATAGTTTGATTTCTGAGAAGGATTACGTCCTCACTACCTTGCTAAATGCATCAGCTTATGCTAAAAATGTGAGGAAAAATAACCCCTCCGTGGAGAGCTCAGAGATGAGTTATCAATTTCCAAATAAATTTACCATTCGCATTAAAGAATATGACATTATTGGTTATATTCAGCAAAATAATCAGGTATATCCGGTTTTGTCTAGTGGGGAAATTGGAAGAGAGGCAGTCGAGACGGCTAGTCTGCCAGAAAACCATACTACTATCCACTTGTCTGATAGAGAGCAGGTGAAAAAATTAGCCATTGCTTTAGGTAGTATAGACGTTGCTGTGAGAGAGAAAATAAAGACTATAAACTTAACACCCAGTCAAGTAACAGCGGATTTATTAACATTGAATATGACAGATGGCAACACTGTTTTGGTACCGTTAAGTGAGATGAGCGAAAAATTCCCATATTATGAAAAAATAGCAGCAGTGGCAACTATTCCTACTACAATAGACATGGAAGTGGGTATTTATAGTTACGCTAGTTAGAAACGGTGACTTTTTAAAGAAAAAGTAAGAAAAAAAGTCAATAATTTCATCATATTTCTTGATAATATGGTATAATGAAAGATGACTAATTATACTATTTTTCAAAATGGAAGATGATTTGTTAAAGTGGAAGTAAGAGAGGACTGATAGAATGGCTAGAAACGGCTTTTTTACGGGATTAGATATTGGAACAAGCTCCGTTAAAGTCTTGGTTGCAGAATATAATGAAAATGAAATGAACGTAATTGGTGTCAGCAATGTGAAAAGTGCTGGTGTCAAGGATGGGATTATTGTCAATATTGAGGTTGCTGCAGGTGCAATAAAGAAGGCTATCGAACAAGCCGAAGAGAAGGCGGGAGTCCGAATCGACAGAGTAAATGTTGGTTTGCCAGCAAATCTTCTACAAATTGAACCGACTCAAGGCATGATTCCTGTAACAACAGATTCACAAGAAATTACAGATGTGGATGTAGAGAATGTTGTGAAGTCGGCATTGACAAAGAGCATGACACCAGAACGTGAAGTGATTTCGTTTATTCCAGAAGAATTCATAGTCGATGGTTTCCAAGGGATCAAGGATCCTCGTGGTATGATGGGTATTCGCTTGGAAATGCGCGGGATGCTCTATACTGGACCTCGTACTATTCTTCACAATCTACGAAAAACAGTTGAACGTGCGGGTGTGCAGGTAGAAAACATTGTTATTTCTCCATTAGCTTTGACACGTTCAGTGTTAAATGAAGGAGAACGTGAATTCGGTGCCACTGTTATTGATCTCGGTGGTGGTCAAACAACCGTAGCAGTCATGCGTGGTCAGGAATTGCAATATACCAATATCTACCAAGAAGGTGGAGATTACATCACCAATGACATTTCTAAAGTCTTGACAACTTCAAAGAGCATTGCTGAGAATTTGAAATATAATTATGGCATTGCCTTCCCACAAGAAGCAAGTGATAAGGAAAAATTCACTGTTGAGGTCATTGGTGAGAGTGCACCTGTAGAAGTAACAGAACGCTACCTATCAGAAGTGATTGCAGCTCGACTTCGTCAGATTTTTGAACGTGTAAAACAAGATTTAGAACGAACTCGCGCCTTAGACTTACCAGGAGGTATTGTTCTTGTAGGTGGCGGTGCTATTCTACCAGGTATTACCGAGTTGGCACAAGAAGTATTTGGAGTAAATACAAAACTCTTTGTTCCAAATCAGATTGGCATACGTAATCCTTCGTTTGCTAGTGTTATCAGTTTTGTAGAGTATGTGGGAGAACTTGAAGAGGTTGCAGACATCGCTCAACGTGCTGTAAATGGTGAGACAATATTAAGACATAAGCCTGTAGATATTCCTATAGCACGTCCACGTATTAGTCAACCCATTCAGAAGGAGATTGTGAATGAGCTGAATGTGGTAGAACATGAAGAACCAGTAATTCCTGCCTACAGTAATGAGGTAGAAGAGAGTCGTCCAGCGACCAAAGGAAACCTAACAGATCGTATCCGTGGTTTGTTTGGCAGTATGTTTGAATAAGAGAATAGAAAAGGTGATATAAACTATGGCATTTTCATTTGAAGCAGCAGCAAGTCATGGTGCTGTCATTAAAGTTATTGGTGTCGGCGGCGGTGGTGGTAATGCCATCAACCGTATGATTGAAGAAGGTGTAGCTGGTGTTGAATTTATTGCAGCTAACACAGATGTACAAGCGCTAAGTAGTTCAAAAGCAGAAACGGTTATTCAGTTAGGTCCTAAGTTGACTCGCGGTCTAGGTGCTGGAGGACAACCTGAAGTTGGTCGTAAGGCGGCTGAGGAAAGTGAAGAAGTGTTGACAAATGTTCTTTCTGGAGCAGACATGGTCTTCATCACTGCTGGTATGGGCGGTGGCTCAGGTACAGGTGCGGCACCAGTTATTGCACGTATTGCTAAAAATTTGGGTGCCTTGACTGTAGCCGTTGTAACACGTCCATTTGGTTTTGAAGGAAACAAACGTGGCAACTTTGCTATCGAAGGTATCGAAGGCCTTCGCGAACAAGTCGACACACTTTTGATTATTTCAAATAATAATCTTCTTGAAATTGTTGACAAGAAGACACCTCTTTTGGAAGCTTTGAGTGAAGCTGATAATGTTCTTCGTCAGGGTGTTCAAGGTATTACAGACTTGATTACCAATCCTGGTTTGATTAACTTGGACTTTGCGGATGTGAAGACTGTTATGGAAAACAAAGGCAATGCTCTTATGGGGATTGGTATCGGTACTGGTGAAGACCGTGTTATTGAAGCAGCTCGTAAAGCGATTTACTCACCACTTCTTGAAACAACTATCGATGGTGCAGAAGATGTTATTGTCAACGTTACAGGTGGCTATGATATGACCTTGACAGAAGCAGAGGATGCATCTGAGATTGTTCATCAAGCAGCTGGTCAAGGAGTGAATATCTGGTTGGGAACATCTATTGATGAAACCATGAAGGATGAAATCCGCGTAACCGTTGTGGCGACAGGTGTTCGTCAGGATGCGGCTGAAAAAGCTGTCCGTCATCGTACAGAAACTGTTTCACCACGTCAGACACAACGTTTTGATTATCCAGTAGCTCCAGCAACGGCTCCAGTTCGCACTGCAGTAGCTCAGGTAGAAACACCAAAAGCTTCAGCATTTGGTGAATGGGACTTACGTCGAGAAAATCTAATCCGTCCTACTGATACAGAACCAGCTTCAACAGTAGCTGTTGAAAAGTTTTCAATGGAGCATGATGAAGATGAGTTGGATACGCCACCATTCTTCAGAAACCGTTAAGATGGATTTCCAAAAGAACAAGGATGATGTATTTTTAGCTGTGGCTCAAGCAGCTGAAAAGGCAGGGCGTCCAATTGAATCTGTAAATGTAATAGCTGTCACCAAGTATGTTGACAGCTCTATTGCTAATAAGCTAGTAAAAACAGGGGTAAGGCACATCGGTGAAAACCGAGTTGACCTGTTTTTAGATAAATATAATGCCTTGGCAGATCAAAATCTTACCTGGCATTTAATTGGAACACTGCAAAGACGCAAGGTTAAGGATATCATCAATTTTGTCGATTATTTTCATGCCTTGGATTCTGTAAAGTTAGCCAAAGAAATTGATAAAAGAGCTACTAGAAGAATTAAGTGTTTTCTGCAAGTGAATATATCTGGTGAAGAAAGTAAGCATGGATTTGACCTATCAGAGATTGATGAGGTCTTGTCTGAAATAGCTCAATTTAAAAACCTTGAGTTGGTGGGCTTGATGACAATGGCTCCTTTTGAGGCAGATAAATTGGAACTGCATTCCATTTTTTCTAAAATGAAGCAAGTTCAAGAAGAATTGTCAAATCGGCAGTTACCAGGAATGCCTTTTACAGAATTAAGTATGGGCATGAGTGGTGATTTTGAGATAGCCATTGAACATGGGGCTACCTATGTGAGAATCGGCTCTGCGTTTTTTGAATAGGTGAGGTAGGAAGAAAACCGTGGCACTAAAAGATACATTTAAAAATTTATTTAATTATTTTGAGGTTGACGATGTAAATGAAGTAGCTGAGCAAGAGGAAGCATATTCCATGCCAAATGAACGTCCTAAGATGCGTGTTGCTAATACGACACAAACTGTTAGTGAGCATCAGCAAAAGCCTGAAACACGTAGAGAAACACGTTCGGACTATCAAGTTCAGCGATCAAGTGAAAAACAACAAGATTTAAAAAATACAGTTATTAGTGATATGGCTAGGACAACCATTGACATTAAGTTTCCAAAACGCTATGAGGATGCTCCAGAAATGGTCAATTTGCTGTTAGATAATGCAAGTATTTTGATCGATTTTCAGTATATGTCAGAGCAACAGGCTAGACGTTGTTTGGATTATTTAGATGGCGCACGCTCTGTTCTTTCTGGTAATTTGAAGAAGGTATCTAATACCATGTGGCTATTGACTCCTGTAAATGTTACTGTACATATTGAAGAATTGCGTAATGCCAATAATGGACAAGGGGCAGATACGACTTTCGATTTTGATATGAAGCGATAAGCGTATGCAAATTCTGATTTTAATCCTATTAAAATTTGTAGAGATTTATTCCTATCTCTTATTTGCCTACGCTTTATTGAGTTGGTTCCCTGCTCTATTCACAAGTCCCCTTGGTCGTTTCTTAGAAAGTCTAGTTAGTCCGCTCTTGAAACCCTTTCGGCGCTTGAACTTACAATTTATGGGCTTAGATTTGACAGTCCTGGTGGCCATGCTAGTCTTGAATATGGGAACACGCCTATTGGTGCAACTCTTAGTTGGCCTGGTATAAACATGAAGAGTGAAAAGCATATTTTGGAACATTTTGCCCGAGAGGAGAGGGAATTTGTCGAGAAGGTGATGGATATGTGTCAGCAAGTTGAGGATACTTATTCATTGAGATTGACCACATTTCTAAATCCTAGGCAAGATGCGATTGTTCACATCATTGCAAATCATTATCAGTTAGAAGTATTCTCTAGTCGAGAATACGTACAAACAGAATATTCACGGTTAATTTTGGCTCCTAGTTATTATCTATTAGATAGTAATGATTTTAACTTGATGGCTTTAGAGATAGACTACTCTAGAAAATTTCATAGCCTTTCGCATTCGCAGGTATTAGGTACATTCCTACATCAATTAGGAATTCGAAGAGAATATCTAGGTGATATTACCGTCACCGATGAGCAACTACTTGTTTTTATAGATAAAAAATTTGGTGAATTAGCTCTTCAATCAATTTCTAAAATCGCTAGAGTTCCTGTTAAGATGCTTGAACAAGATTGGAAGTCTATTTCAATCAAAGCCAAAGAGGAATCTATCATGAAGGAAGTGTTGGTATCCAGTTTGAGATTGGATAAGTTGGTTGCAGTCGCTTTTCGACTTTCGCGAACAACTGTTGATAGATTAATTGAAGCTGGTCATGTAAAATTAGACTACGTTCAAGTAGAGCAAGGAAGCAAGCAAGTGGAAGTAGGACAGTTGATAAGTCTTAGAAAACATGGACGAGTTCTTGTGAAGGAATTTTTAGGTTTTTCTAAGCAAGGTAAAGTAAAATTAAAGTTAGAAATGATTAACATATAGGAGGAAAAATGGCACTTACAGCATTAGAATTAAAAGATAAAACCTTCGCAACCAAATTTAGAGGTTACGATGCGGATGAAGTGGATGACTTTTTAGATATTGTGACTCGTGATTATGAGGATTTAACTCGTAAAAACCATGAACAAGAGGCAGAATTAAAGACGCTTCGTGAACGATTGGCATATTTTGATGAAATGAAGGAGTCCTTGAGCCAGTCTGTTCTCTTAGCACAAGATACAGCTGAGAAAGTAAAACATGCTGCAGAAGATCAAGCAGCAAATATTATTAAACAAGCAGATTATGATGCCGCTACTTTATTGCACGAAGCAAAGGATAAGGCAAATGAGATCCTCCGTAATGCGACAGATAATGCAAAGAAAGTTGTAATTGAAACAGAGGAATTAAAGAATAAGACGCGTATTTTCCATCAACGATTAAAATCAACAGTGGAAAGCCAGCTATCTTTGATAAATTCTCCAGAATGGGAAGAAATTCTCCGTCCAACAGCTACCTATATTCAAACTAGCGATGATGCTTTCCGCGATGTCCTTCATAAGGCTTTAGATGAGGAAGTATCCATTGAAGAGGATAGCTTAGACTATACCCGTCAGCTAAGTCCAGAGGAAATTGCAGAATTAACTCGTCAGGCAGAAGCTTTTGATAAAGGGGAAACGATTGAAGTTTCCATTACAGAATAGTTTTCAGATACAAAGACAGTATTGCTAGAAATATATTCAGCGAGTAGGTGATGGTGGAAGACCTGCAATCCCTTTCTAGTCAAAGATCCCTTTGTCTGATTTTTCCTGAACAGTTAAGTAGGGAAAGACGTCGGTTCACGTTACGAACATAGAGGGATGGGGGAAACCCTATCTAAACTAAGGTGGTACCACGAACTTTCGTCCTTATTGGCGGGAGTTTTTTTGTTTGTTATGATCGGATTAGAATTAGTAAATAAGGATAATTTTGAAGAAGTCTTGCAAGTGCAGGTCTTAGAAGAGGACCAGCGTCGAGTTGCAACGGTTGAATATTCTCTGGCTCAGGCTTGGCTCTATCGGGATGAAGGAACTCTCCTTCCTTATGCAGTCAAATCAGGAGAGAAAATCGTAGGTTTTGTATTGTTGTCTATACAAGAAGACAAGAGCTACTATGTGTGGCGTTTGTTAATAGACAGGCATTGTCAAAATAGAGGCTATGGTAAGGAAGTCATCCGGCAAGTGATTGGTCTGGCTAAGGAAGATCCAAGTTGCCACACAGTTACCATGAATTATGTAATCGGCAATCATAAAATGCGGTACATCTTAGAAAAATTTGGCTTCCAATCAGTTGGTATGATTGGACAAGAAATAAAAATGGAATTAACTTTTTAAAAAGGAGATAAAATGAAATTAAAAGAAACCCTTAATCTAGGTCAAACGGCCTTCCCAATGCGTGCAGGTTTGCCAACTCGTGAACCAGAATGGCAAAAGGCTTGGGATGAAGCAAACTTGTATGCTCGTCGTCAAGAACTCAACGCAGGCAAGCCAGCCTTCCACCTCCACGATGGACCTCCATACGCAAATGGGAATATCCACGTTGGGCATGCTTTGAACAAGATTTCAAAAGACATCATCGTTCGTTCTAAGTCCATGTCAGGTTTCCGTGCACCCTTTGTACCAGGTTGGGACACGCACGGTCTTCCGATTGAGCAAGTATTGGCAAAACAAGGTGTCAAACGCAAGGAAATGGACTTGGTAGAATACCTTGAAATGTGTCGTGATTACGCTCTTAGCCAGGTTGACAAGCAACGCGATGATTTCAAACGCTTGGGTGTTTCTGCCGATTGGGAAAATCCATACATCACCTTGACAAAAGACTACGAGGCTGCTCAAATTCGTGTCTTTGGTGCTATGGCAGACAAGGGCTATATCTACCGTGGTGCTAAGCCAGTTTATTGGTCATGGTCATCTGAATCAGCCCTTGCAGAAGCTGAAATCGAATACCATGACATTGACTCTACTTCTCTCTACTATGCCAACAAGGTCAAAGATGGCAAGGGACTTTTGGATACAGACAGCTACATCGTTGTCTGGACAACCACTCCATTTACAGTAACCGCTTCTCGTGGTTTGACCATGGGAGCAGACATTGACTATGTCTTGGTTCAACCTGCTGGCTCAGACCGTAAGTACATCTTGGCAGAAGCCTTGGTTGACAGCTTGGCAGCCAAATTCGGTTGGGAATCCTTTGAAGTGATTTCAAAACACAAGGGTGCTGAATTTGAATACATTGTGACCGAACACCCATGGGATACAGAAGTGGATGAATTGGTTATCTTGGGTGACCACGTTACAACGGACTCGGGTACTGGTATCGTCCATACGGCTCCAGGCTTTGGTGAGGATGACTACAATGTCGGTGTCAAATATGACTTGGAAGTTGCGGTAACTGTCAACGAACGTGGCTTGATGAATGAAGCTGCGGGTCCTGATTTTGAAGGTCAATTCTATGACAAGGTTGTGCCAACTGTCAAGGAAAAATTGGGTGACTTGCTCCTTGCTAGCGAAGTGATCAATCACTCCTATCCATTTGACTGGAGAACCAAGAAGCCAATCATCTGGCGTGCAGTACCGCAATGGTTTGCCTCTGTTTCTAAATTCCGTCAGGAAATCTTGGACCAAATCGAAGCAACAACTTTCAATCCATCTTGGGGTAAAACGCGTCTTTACAACATGATCCGTGACCGTGGTGACTGGGTCATCTCTCGTCAACGTGCTTGGGGTGTGCCGCTTCCAATCTTCTATGCAGAAGATGGTACAGCCATTATGACCAAGGAAGTAACAGACCACGTTGCTGCCCTTTTTGAAGAGCATGGTTCTATTATCTGGTGGAAATCAGAAGCAAAAGACCTCTTGCCTGCTGGTTTCACTCATCCAGGTTCACCAAATGGCGAATTTACCAAAGAAACAGACATCATGGACGTATGGTTTGACTCTGGTTCATCTTGGAATGGTGTCATGAATGCCCGTGAAAACCTTGCCTATCCAGCAGATCTCTACCTTGAAGGTTCAGACCAATACCGTGGCTGGTTTAACTCATCTTTGATCACCTCTGTTGCTGTAAATGGTCATGCACCATACAAAGCTATCTTGTCACAGGGGTTTGTCCTTGATGGTAAGGGGATGAAGATGTCTAAATCATTGGGGAATACCATCCTTCCAAGTGATGTTGAGAAGCAATTTGGTGCAGAAATCTTGCGTCTGTGGGTGACATCCGTTGATACTTCCAACGATGTCCGTGTGTCTATGGATATCCTTGGACAGGTTTCTGAAACCTACCGTAAAATCCGTAATACCCTTCGTTTCTTGATTGCCAACACTTCTGATTTCAATCCTGTAAGTGATGCAGTAGCCTACGACGAGCTCCGTTCTGTTGACCAATATCTCTTGGTGAAATTCAACAAGTTGGTAGCTCAAATCCGTGAAGCCTACGACAACTATGATTTCATGGCTATTTACAAGTCTGTGGTGAACTTTGTAACACTTGATTTGTCAGCCTTTTACCTCGATTTTGCCAAAGATGTCGTCTACATTGATGGTGCTAAATCACTTTCTCGTCGTCAGATGCAGACAGTATTCTATGACATCTTGGTGAAAATTACCAAGCTCTTGACTCCGATTTTGCCACACACGGCAGAAGAGATCTGGTCCTACTTGGAACACGAAGCAGAAGAGTTTGTACAATTGGCGGAAATGCCAGAGGTGGAAACCTTTGCTAATGAAGCGCAGCTTTTGGCTGACTGGGAAAGCTTTATGGTCTTCCGTACAAAAGCTCAAAAAGCTTTGGAAGAAGCCCGTAATGCTAAAGTGATTGGTAAATCGCTAGAAGCGCATCTGACTGCCTATGTGTCAGTTGAAACCAAGTCCTTCTTGGAGAGCTTGAATGCAGACCTGGCTCAGTTACTCATCGTTTCAAACTTGACAGTAACAACTGAAACTGCCCCTTCAACAGCGCTTGTGGTTGATGAAGTTGCCTTTGCTGTAGAACGTGCAGCCGGAGAGGTGTGTGACCGTTGCCGTCGCATTGATACTAGCGTTGTTGAGCGTAGCTATGGTGCAACAATCTGTGACCACTGTGCTAGCGTAGTAGAAGAAAACTTTGCTGAAGCAGTAGCTCAAGGTTTTGAAGCATAAGCAATCCATATTCGTTAATTAAAGTCTATCTAGCGATAGGCTTTTTTATTGTCAATTGGTCAAAAAAAGAAGCCTTTCGGCTTCTTAGATTTCAGTAATAATGGGAATAGACATTTCAATCAAACGTTCGGTATGGATGGTTTGAATAGCAGCCTTGTCAATTGTTCGTTCATCAATCTTGCGGTGAAGGAAGAAATCACGGATTTTTTCGATTTCGGATTGTTGCACAGCCCTGTATTTGTTGCTGATTAAGAGTTCATAGTGACGAGGGGCCTGAGTGAAAATAACATCTGTATTACCAGCAGAATAGGTTTCTACTAGAAAGGCATCGGTATTGGCCAACTGATTTTGGACCAGGTATGAATGACTATTTGTCGTATTTATGATTTTCATGTGGAACCTCCTACATCTCTTTAGTTCCATTATAGCACGCTAGGGGGTGTTTTGGCTAGTTATCAGATACATTTTCTTGCAATTTCCATTGTTCAATTCCCCACTTGTGACTGCCTCGTTTGAGTTTTTCGATGGCCTCATCGATTGGGAACCAGGCAATGTGGTTAAAATCCTCTAAAGGTAGGCCGACCTGGTGGTAGCTGGTCACTTGATAGATGTAAGCGGGGTTGTAGAAGTAGGTATCTCGATGGCTAGAGTAGAAATATTCGTCAGCCTGACCATAATAGTGACCAATTTCGGCTGTAAAACCAAGCTCTTCCATTAGTTCGCGTTCTAGGGCGATGAGATGATTTTCCCCTTTTTCGATTTCCCCACCTGGTAGGAACCAGGCACCATTTGGTGCTTGAACGAGGATGATATTTTCTTTCTTTTCATCAGGGATAACAGCATAGACACCAAATCGATTTTGATAGTCTACGTCAGCCTTCTTTTCTCCAAAAACGGCAATATTCATAGTAAACTAAGTCCTTTTTACAATTGAGATGACTATATTATACCATTTTTCTTACATTTTTCCTCAGACTAGACTTTTCTGGTCAAATCAGGTATTTTTTTATATGTGAGGAAGGATTTTTGAAAAAACGAGGCTGGGCAAAAAGTCCAGCCTCTCTTCTCAGAGTTCGCATCAACATCTCAGCGCAGTGGTTGATTGGCAGATTTGTTCGTGTTTCACACTCCAAATCTGACCTAATCAACTGTGCGGGGGTGGGAAGACGAACTCTTTTTTGACCAGTCGAGTTCTTTCCCACTCCCACTTTTCCTACTTATTTTGTTTTTGTATGTGCCTTGATTTGAATGTTCCCCTTGCTGGTCATAACAGCGCGAAGGTCTTTTTCGCTTGGGTTTTCCAAGTAAAAGTCTGTAATGGCATCTTCAATTTGGTCTTGGATAGTTCTGCGTAGTGGCCGAGCCCCCATTTTGGGATCGTAACCTAGATCAACTAGCTTTTCTTTGACCTTATCTGTCACATGTAAGCTAATACCGTTGTTAGACAAGCGTTTGTTGACATCATCCAGCATGAGGCTGACAATTTCGAGGAGGTTTTCCTTGCTGAGTGGTTGGAACTCGATGATTCCGTCAAAGCGGTTCATGAATTCTGGACTGAAGAAATTGCTGAGTTGGCCAAGAACCGACTGGGTGCGACCTTCCATGGCTGCTCCAAAGCCTACACTTGCTTCAACCTTACCAGTTCCAGCATTTGAAGTCATGATGATAATGGTGTCCTTGAAGCTGACTGTGCGTCCCTGACCATCTGTCAGACGGCCGTCATCGAGAACTTGGAGGAACATGTGCATGACATCAGGGTGGGCTTTTTCTACTTCATCCAAGAGGATGAGAGAGTAAGGATTGCGGCGGACTTTTTCAGTTAGCTGACCGGCTTCTTCATAGCCTACATAGCCTGGAGGGGCACCGACTAGCTTGGCAACGGCATGTTTCTCCATGTACTCAGACATATCGAAGCGAATCATACTATCGGCAGAACCGAAGAGTTCGATGGCTAATTGTTTGGATAGTTCTGTTTTACCGACACCGGTTGGTCCGACAAATAGGAAGGAGCCGATTGGGCGGTTTGGCGCTCCAAGACCAACACGGTTGCGGCGAATGGCCTTGGCGATTTTGTCTACAGCTTCATCTTGACCAATAACATGGGCCTTGAGGTCGCTAGCCAGGTTGATGAGTTGAGATTGTTCTTTTTCTTTCAAATCACCAACAGGGATGTTGGTTTTTTGTTCTACGATGGCTTCAATTTCCTTTTCAGTAATGAGGGGAATATCTTCCTCGCTGATGGTTGCCTTTTGCATTTCCTTATACTTGGCAATCTGGTCGCGGAAATAGGCAGCCTTCTCGTAGTCCTCATCACGAGTTGCTTGGGCCTTACGATTTTCGGCATCAATCAAGCGTTGGTCGATTTCTTTTGGATCAACAAAATTGAGGGTCAGGTTCATCTTAGAACCAGCTTCGTCCAGTAGGTCAATGGCCTTGTCTGGCAAGAAACGGTCTTGAATATAGCGATTTGAAAGGACAGCAGCAGCTTCAATAGCTGCGTCAGAGTATTTGACATGGTGATAGTCCTGATACTTATTCTGGATACCCTTGAGAATGATAATGGTTTCTTCAACGCTTGGTTCTTCGACCTTTACAGGTTGCATACGGCGTTCTAAGGCTGCATCCTTCTCGATAATACGGTATTCGTTGAGGGTTGTTGCACCGACTAGCTGCATTTCACCACGGGCAAGGGCAGGTTTGAGGATATTTCCAGCATCCATATTGCCATCACCAGCAGATCCAGCACCGACAATCTCGTGGATTTCGTCGATAAAGAGGATAATCTCACGACGATTACGGATTTCCTCTATGAGTTTTTGCATGCGTTCTTCAAATTGACCACGGATACCAGTCCCTTGTACCAGGCTGACAACATCTAATCGGATGACTTCCTTACCTTGCAATTTTTGTGGCACGTCGCCGTCGACAATTTTTTGAGCCAACCCTTCAACAACAGCGGTTTTACCGACACCTGGCTCACCGATGAGGACAGGGTTGTTCTTGGTACGGCGGTTGAGGATTTCGATGACACGCGTAATTTCTTGGTCACGGCCAATCACTGGGTCAATATCTCCGCGACGGGCAATTTCCGTCACGTTGATACCAAACTCTTCTAAAAGTCCATTTGGTTGTTGGGGTTGCTGAGGTGGTGGAGTTTGCCCACCACGCCCGTTGTTCCCTCCTGCTTGTGTTGGTGGGGTTTGGTCACGTTTCTTGCCAGCTGGAGTGTTTCCTGGATAGCCTCCCAAGTGATTGAAGAACTCGCTGAAAGGGTCCATATTATTTGGGTTTGTTAAATCCCCTAAACCACGCAAGATGGCATTATTAGGATCAGTTTTCATAATTTGGTAGCAGTTGTGGCAGAGATCTACCTGTTGTTGCTTACCATTCAGATTGGTATAGAGATGGATGGTTGCATCGTTGATTTTACAGTTATGACAGAGCATCGTTCTACCTCTTTCTATGGAATGGACCTTTGTCAAATAGTCAATAAAGGTCAGTTATAGCTTTATTATAACAAGATTTAGGGAAAAATCAAGAAACTGCTATATTCGGAACATAATCACTTGGATGCCTTGGAACTGACAAGAAAATGTTGAAAAATCAAGACTTTTTTTATAATATGTGGTAAAATGTTTTTATAAAAAGGATTAGGAGAAGGAATATGGAATCACATTTGGTGAGAATTATCAATCGTCTGGAAGCTATGGCTAACGATGGCGGTACATTGAAACGTAATTTTGAGCGTGAAGGTGTTGTTGTTGCAGAAGTGGCTTATAGCTATGACGAGGAAAATGGTTCAGTATTTACCTTGCGTGATGTCGCTGCTCGTGAAACCTATACGTTTGACAGCATTGACTTGATTGCGATGGAAATCTACGAATTGTTGTACTAAGAACAAGCTCGAGCACCGATAGGTGCTTTTTTCTTGCAATAAAATGAATATCTAAGCAAAAATAGTTGCATAAATATTCAAAAATGGTATAATGGTGTCTAGATCATATTTGAGGAGTGAATGAATGGATTTTTCTTTCTTGCCTGATTATTGGGCATATTTTAATTATGGGGCCCTTGTAACCCTTATTATCGCTTTTTTCTCGGTTTTCTTTGGTAGTATTTTAGGGACGCTCTTGGCCTTTGCCCAACGCAGTAGATATAAGGTTCTGGTTTGGCTTGCCAATATTTATGTATGGATTTTCCGCGGTACTCCAATGGTAGTACAGATTATGATTGCCTTTGCCATGACCAATTTTGTTGCACCGACTATCCAAATAGGGATTTTAGATGTAGATTTGACGCGTTTAATTCCAGGGATTATTGTCATTTCTATGAACTCCGCAGCCTATGTGTCTGAAACCATTCGTGCGGGTATCAATGCTGTGCCAAAGGGTCAATTGGAAGCAGCTTATTCATTAGGTATTCGTCCAAAACAAGCCATGCGCTATGTCATTATGCCACAGGCTATCAAGAATATTCTCCCTGCTTTGGGAAATGAGTTTGTAACCATTGTTAAGGACAGTTCGCTCCTGTCAACCATTGGTGTTATTGAGTTGTGGAATGGGGCACAGACGGTTGCTACGACGACTTATCTCACTCAAAGTCCGCTTATTTTTGCAGCCTTCTATTATTTGATGATGACCAGTATTTTGACCCTAGGCATTCAAGCTCTTGAGAAAAAATTAAACAAGGGAGGACACTAAGATGACAGAAGCAATTATTTCCATAAAAGATCTTCATAAGTATTTTGGTGAAAATGAAGTTTTAAAAGGGATTGATTTAGATATCCAGCAAGGTCAAGTGGTTGTCATTATCGGTCCCTCAGGTTCAGGAAAATCAACTTTCTTGCGTACCATGAATCTCTTAGAGGTACCGACCAAGGGGACGGTGACTTTTGAAGGGGTCGATATTACGGACAAATCCAATGATATTTTCAAGATGCGTGAGAAGATGGGAATGGTTTTCCAGCAGTTTAACCTTTTTCCAAATATGACCGTATTAGAAAATATTACCCTGTCACCTATTAAGACAAAAGGAATTGCTAAGGCAGAGGCAGAAGCTAAGGCGCATGAATTGTTGGCAAAAGTTGGTTTGCCTGACAAGGCGGATGCCTATCCACAAAGTCTATCAGGTGGTCAGCAGCAACGGATTGCCATTGCCCGTGGTTTGGCCATGGATCCAGATGTCTTGCTCTTTGATGAGCCGACCTCAGCCCTTGATCCTGAAATGGTTGGTGAGGTACTTGCGGTTATGCAGGACTTGGCTAAGTCAGGGATGACCATGGTAATCGTAACCCATGAAATGGGCTTTGCGCGTGAAGTAGCAGACCGAGTTATCTTTATGGATGGAGGCTATATTGTTGAAGATGGAACTCCAGAAGAAGTTTTTGAACACACCAAGGAAGAACGGACTAAGGATTTCTTATCCAAAGTCTTATAAGCTCAACTCCGACATTGTTCGGAGTTTTTTGCTGTTTTCAGATGAATTGGGTGAGAACCTAGTCAAATCAGTGGCAAATAGGGTATAATGAAGAAAAAGTGAGGAGATTTTAAGCAATGACAGTGATTGATGGAAAGGCCTTGGCAGCCAAAATGCAGGCAGCTCTGGCAGAAAAAACAGCTCGATTAAAAGTGGAGAAGGGCTTGGTACCAGGCTTGGTCGTTATTTTGGTTGGAGAAGACCCAGCCAGCCAGGTCTATGTTCGCAATAAAGAACGTTCAGCCCTTGCAGCTGGTTTTAAGAGTGAGGTTGTACGAGTGCCAGCTAGCATTTCAGAAGAAGAACTTTTGGAATTGATTGAGCGCTACAATCAAGATGATGCATGGCATGGTATTTTGGTGCAGTTGCCTCTACCAGCCCACATCAGCGAAGAAAAAGTTTTGTTGGCCATTGACCCAGATAAGGATGTGGACGGTTTTCATCCGACCAATATGGGTAAATTCTGGTCAGGTCATCCGGTCATGATTCCGTCAACTCCAGCAGGAATTATGGAGATGTTCAAGGAATACCGGATTGACCTAGAAGGCAAAACAGCGCTGGTTATTGGTCGTTCCAATATCGTTGGCAAACCCACGGCCCAGCTCCTTTTGGATGCCAATGCAACTGTAACCATTGCTCATTCACGTACAAAAAATCTGGCAGAATTAGCTCGTCAGGCGGATATTTTAGTCGTTGCGATTGGTCGTGGACATTTTGTAACCAAGGAATTTGTCAAGCCAGGTGCAGTAGTGATTGACGTTGGTATGAACCGTGATGAAAATGGCAAACTGATTGGGGATGTCAAGTATGATGAGGTAGCAGAAGTTGCTAGTCACATTACCCCTGTTCCAGGTGGAGTTGGCCCTATGACCATTACCATGCTCATGGAACAGACTTTTGAGGCTTGTGTCAGAAGTGGGAAATAGGTAAGTAGGCGAGGTTGGCAAGAGCTGACCTCATTTTTTTATAAGAAAAATCCCCAGTCATGAAACTGGGGATCGCTTTTATGGATTGCTTACTGAGAAGGTGTCGGCGTGGGCAAGGTCACCATAGGTATAGCCGAGGTTAAACCATTTTTTACGTTGCTCAGAAGTACCGTGGGTGAAACTATCTGGGACAGTACGGCCGTAGGCTTCTTGTTGGAGAGTGTCATCACCAACTGCATGGGCAGCATTCATGGCTTCATCAATATCGCCAACGTCTAAGATACCCTGACCATCGACATATTTGGCCCAGGCTCCTGCATAGTAGTCAGCTTGCAATTCTAGACGGACATTGAGGGCATTGCCTTCCTTGTCTGATAATTGAGCACGTTTTTGGTGGTAGGCACCAAGGACTTCCAATTCATTTTGGACATGGTGACCAACTTCATGAGCGATGACATAGGCCATGGCAAAGTCACCAGCAGCCTTGTATTTGCTAGCAAGTTCTTGATAAAAAGAAGTATCAATATAAATCTTGCGGTCAGCTGAACAATAGAAGGGGCCGGCTTGAGCAGAACCGGTTCCACAGCCTGTTTGGGTCTGGTCCGTATAGAAAACAAGGGTTGGTGCTTGGTAGGTTAGACCATTTCTTGCAAACTCTTGTGTCCAAAAATCTTCTGTTGAGGCCAGTACCTTACTCATGAATTCTGCATCTGCGTCAGAAACACTGCTACCGCTTGTCGTAACCTGGCTAGACTGATAAGGATTGGTGTTGGTTGTTGGTGAAAGTAGGCCACCTAGATTGGACATGCCACCAAAAGCAAATAGGAGGACCACTAGCACCAATTTTCCCTTCCAACCCAGACGGGAGAAGAGCAAGCTTAGTAAGAGATTTCCGCCAGCTGAACCACCAGAGAAAGACGGACCTGAGCTTCTTTGTCCCCTGCGGTCTTCAATATTGGAACTTTTTCGTAAATCGTCAATTTTCATCATAAACTCCTTAGAACCTGTTATCAAGTTCCTATTTTCTCACAAACTATTATATAGCAAATTGCAGAAAAAAACACAGGAAAGCTATTGGAAATGGTGTGTCCAGTTCTGTATAAATGTGCAATTTTTGGTATAATAGTAGAGATACAGACAGAAGGAGTGGACATGGTTGAATATTTAACGGTTAGCCATCTAACTAAGTATTTAAAATTAAAGTTTGACCGCGATCCTTATTTGGAGAAGGTCTATTTAACAGGACAAGTGTCCAATTTCCGCAAGCGTCCTAGCCATCAATATTTTTCGCTCAAGGATGATAAGGCAATCATTCAGGCGACCATGTGGGCTGGTGTCTATAAAAATCTGGGCTTTGACCTTGAAGAGGGAATGAAAATCAATGTGGTCGGGCGTGTGCAATTGTATGAGCCTAGCGGTTCCTATTCTATTATCATTGAAAAGGCAGAGCCAGACGGTATTGGTGCCCTGGCCATCAAGTTTGAGCAGCTCAAACAAGCTCTGACCCAGGAAGGTCTATTTAAGCAAGAATTCAAGCAGGAATTACCTCGGTTTACCAAGAAAATAGGGGTCATTACCAGTCCGAGTGGAGCGGTCATTCAAGATATTATTACCACGGTCAGTCGGCGGTTTCCTGGTGTGGAAATTGTCCTCTATCCGACCAAGGTGCAAGGAGATGGGGCTGCTCAGGAAGTTGTTGCCAATATCCAAAGAGCCAATGAGCGTGATGATTTGGATGTCCTCATTGTTGGTCGTGGCGGTGGTTCTATTGAAGACCTGTGGGCTTTCAATGAGGAAATAGTGGTTCGGGCTATTTTTGAATCTCGTATTCCTATCATTTCCAGCGTGGGTCACGAAACGGATACAACTCTGGCAGACTTTGTGGCAGACCGCAGGGCAGCCACTCCGACAGCTGCAGCAGAATTAGCGACCCCTGTGACCAAGGCAGATTTGCTGGGTTATTTAAATCAGCAGGAAAATCGAGCCTATCAGGCCATGACCAATCGCTTGAAATTCCTGAGAGGTCAGCTTGAGAAAATTAGCCAATCAGTTATGTTTCGGCAGCCTGAACGCTTATACGATGGTTATTTGCAAAAATTAGACCGCTTGACCAATCAATTGCAGACACGGATGAAAGAAGTATATGGCCAGCAGAAACAGGCTAGCTTATTACTCAATCAACGCTTACAAGGCCTACAACTTGGCCCTAAAGTCGAGAGTTTCCAAGAGAGAATTATCCAGCAGGAACGGCTTTTGAAGAGCAATATGGCCAATATCTATGATAATAAGATGGCCAAGGCAGACAAGTTAATTGAGGCCCTCACCATGCTGGATACCAGTCGCATTGTGGCTCGTGGTTATGCCATGCTTTTACAAGATGGTCGAGTTCTAGACAGTGTGGAAACGATACAAAAGGGTGAACACCTGACCATTCAGATGAAGGATGGTCAACTTGATGTGGAGGTAAATCATGTCCAAAAAGACAAAAACATTTGAAGAAAATTTAGCTGAATTAGAAGGAATTGTAACCAAATTGGAGCGTGGGGATGTAGCCTTGGAAGAGGCACTTGCCGAGTTTCAAAAGGGTATGGTTTTATCTAAGGATTTACAAAAGACACTTGCTGAAGCTGAAAAGACCTTGGTCAAGGTCATGCAGGCAGATGGCAGTGAAGCGGAGATGAACTAATGGGAGCCAGTAAATTGCAGCGACTTGAGGAAACCATGGCAGGTTTTTATGAACCTCAGGTAGCAGAACGCCTTAACCAAGCGGTTCTTTATTCGCTACAGGCTGGCGGGAAACGAATTCGTCCCTTGCTCCTCTTAACCCTCTTGGAGTCTTTCGGAGTGGAATTAAAACAAGCTCATTATCAGGTAGCTGCCTGTGTCGAGCTCATTCACACTGGCAGTCTGATACATGATGATCTGCCAGCCATGGACGATGATGATTACCGTCGGGGACGTTTGACCAACCATAAGAAATTCGACGAAGCGACAGCTATTTTAGCAGGGGACAGTCTATTTTTAGATCCGTTTGGATTTTTGGCTCAGGTAGATTTGCCAGCTAAGACCATCCTTGCTCTCGTGAGAGAGCTTTCTCAGGCATCTGGGACTTTTGGAATGGTTGCTGGTCAGGTCTTGGATATGGCAGGCGAGGGACAAAAATTATCTCTCGAACAATTACAAGCCATCCATGCCAATAAGACTGGAAAATTATTGACCTTTCCCTTTGTCGCAGCTGGTTTGATTGCTGGACAGTCAGATGAGGTTATCCACCATTTGCGAAAAGCAGGTCAATTAGTCGGTCTAGCCTTTCAGGTGCGGGATGATATATTGGATGTGACGGCCACTTTTGAGGAAATCGGAAAAACACCGCAAAAGGATCTATTGGCAGAGAAGTCTACCTACCCAGCTCTGATGGGCTTGGAGGCCTCAAAAGTCTTTCTAGAAGACAGCCTGAATCAAGCAAGCAGTGAGCTAGATCAAGTGGCTCAACTAGTCCCATTTTCAAGAGAAGAAATAAAAAAAATCATAGAAAGTTTACGAATCAATGGCTAAGGAAAGAGTAGATGTACTGGCTTACAAACAGGGGCTTTTTGAAACCAGAGAGCAGGCCAAGCGCGGTGTTATGGCAGGGCTGGTGGTATCGGTCATCAATGGCGAACGCTACGACAAACCAGGCGAGAAGATTGACGAGGGAGTTGAGCTCAAGCTCAAGGGAGAGAAACTCAAGTATGTCAGCCGTGGTGGTCTGAAATTGGAAAAGGCCTTGCAGGTTTTCGACCTATCAGTTGAGGGGCAAACGACCATTGATATTGGGGCTTCGACAGGCGGATTTACAGATGTCATGTTGCAGGCTGGCGCCAAGCAGGTCTATGCTGTAGATGTCGGGACCAATCAGCTGGCCTGGAAATTGCGTCAGGACGAGCGTGTCATTAGCATGGAACAATATAATTTCCGCTATGCTGAGTTGGGAGATTTCGAACTTGGTCAACCAAGTTTTGCTTCGATTGATGTCAGTTTTATCTCTCTAGGCTTGATTTTGCCAGCCCTTCATGGTATTTTGGCAGACGGTGGTCAGGTCGTGGCCTTGGTTAAACCCCAATTTGAAGCAGGTCGGGAGCATATCGGTAAGAACGGGATTGTCAAGGATAAGGCAGTTCACATCAAGGTCTTGGAAGATGTGACTGCTATGGCTGTCGTAACCGGTTTTTCTGTAAAGAGCCTTAGTTTTTCACCTGTTCAAGGCGGACATGGTAACACGGAATTTTTGGCACATTTAGAGAAATCTAGCCAGCCTAGCCCGATTGAACATAGTGAAATAAGAAATATAGTCGATCAAGCACACGAGGAATTTAAGAAGGATGAATAAACGAGAACGATTAGAAGTCATTAAAGATTTGGTAGTCCGATTTCCCATTGATACTCAGGAAGAAATTGTGGAACGCTTGGAAGCCTTGGGGGTTCATGCAACCCAGGCTACTGTGTCCCGTGATATCAAGGAATTGGGCATTATCAAGGTTCCATCAGCTGACAAGGGATATGTCTATGGCTTGCCTAAAAGTAGCCTAGTCAAGGTCAAGTCCAATAATATTCTTGATTTTGCAGTCATGGACAAGATGGTCAACTTAAAATTGGTACCAGGGAGTGCAACGGTCGTAAAAAGGCAGATTTGTGAGTATTTCCAAGAGGAAATCTTCTCGATTATTGCTGATGATGACAGTATTCTGCTCATTTTGAAGGACCAGGAAACCATCCCCAATTTAGAACGTACGATAAAAGGGTGGTAGGTCATGTTATTAGAAGTTTCGATTAAGAATTTTGCCATTATTGAACAGGTATCCCTCAATTTTGAAAAGGGGATGACCATCCTATCTGGTGAAACGGGGGCCGGCAAGTCCATTATCATCGATGCCATGAACCTGATGTTAGGGGCGCGTGCGACGACGGATGTCATTCGCCACGGAGCAGCCAAGGCGGAGATTGAGGGGCTTTTTTCCTTTGAAAATAGCAGAGCTCTGGAACAGATTTTGAGTGAACAGGGGATTGAAGTTGCGGACGAACTCATTATCCGTCGGGAAATCCTACAAAATGGCCGTTCGGTCAGCCGTGTCAATGGGCAGATGGTTAATTTGTCTGTCTTGAAACAAATCGGTCAGCACCTAGTGGATATCCACGGCCAACATGACCAGGAAGAATTGATGAAGGCCCAGCACCATATCCGTCTTTTAGACAGCTTTGGAGAAGATGAGTTTTGGGCTTTAAAAGACCGCTATCAGACCACTTTTGATGCCTATCGTAGCCTCCGCAAACGAGTGCTCGAAAAGCAGAAAAATGAGCAGGAGCATAAGGCTCGCATTGAGATGCTGGAATACCAAATTGCTGAGATTGAAGCAGCAGACCTGCAGTCTGGCGAGGATGTTCAGCTCAATCAAGAGCGGGATAAGTTACTCAATCACAAGCAGATTGCGGATACCTTGACCAATGCCTATGCTCTGTTGGACAATGAAGATTTTTCAAGTTTGAACAACCTTCGTTCAGCCATGGGGGACCTGCAAAGCTTAGAAGAATTTGACCCAGAATACAAGCAGCTTTCTAGCAGTCTGACAGAGGCCTACTATGTTGTTGAAGATGTGACCAAGCGCCTCAGTGATGTGGTGGATAATCTAGACTTCGATGGCAATCGCCTGTTGCAGCTAGAAAGTCGGTTGGATCTGCTCCACACCATTACTAAAAAATACGGTGGAACGGTCGATGATGTCTTGGATTATTTTGCAAAAATCAGCGAAGAGTACAATCTTCTAACAGGAAATGACCTATCTGGAGATGACTTGGAAGTGCAACTCAAGACCATGGAGAAGGAATTAGTGACCTTAGCCAGTCAGCTCAGCCAGTCCCGACATGAATTGGCTCAGTTGCTGGAAGAGATTATCCGTCAAGAATTACAAGACTTGTACATGGAAAAAGCTCGGTTCCAGGTTCGTTTTACCAAGGGTAAGTTTAACCGAGAGGGGAATGAAACGGTGGAGTTTTACATCTCTACCAACCCTGGTGAAGACTTCAAGCCTTTGGTCAAGGTTGCCTCTGGTGGAGAATTATCTCGTTTGATGTTGGCCATTAAGTCAGCCTTTGCCCGTAAGGAAGGCAAGACCTCCATCGTCTTTGACGAGGTGGATACAGGAGTTTCAGGCCGTGTTGCCCAGGCTATTGCCCAGAAGATATATAAAATTGGACAATATGGTCAGGTCTTGGCTATCTCACATTTGCCACAGGTGATTGCCATCGCGGATTATCAGTTTTTTATTGAGAAAATATCTGATGACCACTCGACTGTTTCCCGCGTCCGCCTGTTGACCAAAGAGGAGCGTATCGAGGAAATCGCCAAGATGTTAGCCGGTGACAAGATTACGGATGCAGCCCGTAGCCAAGCAAAAGAATTGGTTGAAAAAGGTTAGGCAACTAGCCTTTTTTGCTTTTGTTTTTATGTTTATTTTTAGATTGAAATTTGTTATAATAAAGGATAATACAGAAGAGAACGGAAGGACACTTGATGATGAAGATTAAAATTGTAACAGATTCTAGTACTACAATAGAAGCTGGTTTGGCTAAGGAGTTGGGGATTACCATCATTCCTTTGTCTGTTATGGTGGATGGGGTTGTCTATTCAGATAGAGACTTATCAGAAGGTGAGTTTCTCGACTTGATGAGAGGAGCCAAGCACTTACCGAAGACCAGTCAACCACCGGTAGGTCTCTTTGCGGAAACATTTAGCCAATTAGCTAAAGATGGTAGTCAGATTATTGCAATCCTTCTTTCTCATGCCTTGTCAGGAACGGTTGAAGCAGCCCGTCAAGGAGCTACCTTGTCTGGTGCAGATGTGACTGTTCTTGACTCTGGATTTACCGACCAGGCAGCAAAATTTCAGGTAGTGGAAGCGGCTAGACTGGCACAAGCTGGTGCTAACAAGGAAGAAATCCTTTCGGCCATTGAAGAGGTCAAAGATAAGACTGAACTATATATCGGAGTATCTACCCTAGAAAATCTTGTCAAGGGCGGTCGTATCGGTCGTGTACAAGGTATGCTCAGCAGTCTGCTCAACATTCGAGTTATCATGGAAATGAAGAACCATCAATTAACTCCGATTGTAAAAGGACGTGGCAATAAGACTTTCAAAAAATGGTTGGATGAATTTGCGAGCGGATTGAACAATAAAGATGTTGCAGAAATTGGTATTTCCTACTCAGGCAAGGCGGACTTTGCCAATGAAATAAAAGACTTGCTCCAGCCCCATGTAGAAACAGATATTTCTGTATTGGAAACAGGTTCTATCATTCAAACTCACACGGGTGAGGATGCCTGGGCTATCCTAGTTCGCTATGAATAATCGGAAGTTGATACAGGGACTTGTCTTCTTTTTTCTCTGTCTATTAGGGTCAATCTTCCTATTCCATCAGTTAATACCCCAGGCGCCGTCACGCATCAGTCAGGAAGAGCTAGGTCTTTCAGTGAATAGGAAATTTCGCTATTTGGCTCTTGGGGATTCCTTGACAGAAGGAGTGGGGGATGTGACAGGTCAAGGTGGTTTTGTCCCCTTGCTTGCCCAGTCGCTAGTCAATGAGTACGGTTATGAGGTAGACGTTCAAAATTTTGGAGTTTCCGGCAACACCAGTAAGCAAATCTTGAAGCGGATGAAGGAGAATGAGGAACTCCAACAGGCCTTAAAAGAAGCTGATTTATTAACCTTGACGGTTGGTGGAAATGATCTTCGTAAGGTCATTGTCAGTAATTTAAGTAACCTCAAGCTCTCTACCTTTGATAAGCCGGCAAGGGAATACGGGAGAAATCTAGAAAAGATTGTCAAACGGGCAAGACAGGAGAATGCCGATCTCCCTATCTATATCTTGGGAATTTACAATCCCTTCTATCTCAGTTTTCCTGAATTGACCGAGATGCAGACTGTGGTTGATAAATGGAATCAGACAACCAATCAAATCACGGAAAAATACAAGGATGTTTACTTTGTAGAAATCAATGACTTGCTCTATAAAGGTTTGGAAGGCGAGATGGGGCTTAGCCAGTCTAGTTCGGCTAGCACAAATAATTTATTGTACGAAGATGATCATTTTCATCCCAATAATACGGGATATGAAATCATGAAAAAAGCACTATTGGAGAAGATGTATGAAACTGAGAAAAGCTGGACACCTTAATATCTGGAAGTGGCTCTTCTTGGTTCAATTGGCTTTGACATTGGGGGCGGGTCTGGTTTTTCTAAATCGTATCCAAGTTAAGAGAGAAAATATGACGGAATTGGTACCATCTAGCCAGACAGATGCAAAAGTGGGGACTTTCGCGACCAACCGTGAAGCCCTTAATCAAACCATTGCCAACTATTTAAAAGATTACCAAACGAAGAATTTTTCTTACCAATTATTTGTGACTAACCAACAGGTTGTTTTTGAAGGAACCTATCAGGTATTTGGTGTAGATATCCCCTTGTATATCTATTTTCAACCTCTCAAAATGGAAGATGGCAATGTTCTTCTACGAATATTGGAAATTTCAGCAGGAAATCTGTCCTTGCCCAAGGCAGAAGTTTTAGCCTATCTGCAAAAAAACTACAAATTACCCACCTTTGTCAAAATAAATTCCCAAGAGGCAGCAATTCAGTTAAAAATAACAGAATTGGACAATAAATTTGGCCTTTACGGTCAGACCAATACCATTGATTTATACAACGACCAAATTATTATTGATATATACAGAAAAAGGTAAGAAACCAGCATTAAAAACTTGACCAAATGGCTAAATTTCGGTACACTATAAAAGTGAGTAAAATCTCAGAAAATTATTGGAGGACTTAGCAAAATGGCTAATAAACAAGATTTGATTGCAAAAGTTGCAGAAGCAACTTCATTGACTAAAAAAGATTCAGCAGCAGCTGTTGACGCAGTATTTGCAGCAGTAGCAGACTACCTTGCAGCTGGTGAAAAAGTACAATTGATCGGCTTCGGTAACTTTGAAGTTCGTGAGCGTTCAGCACGTACAGGTCGCAACCCTCAAACAGGTGCAGAAATCAAAATCGCAGCATCTAAAGTACCTGCTTTCAAAGCTGGTAAGGCACTTAAAGACGCTGTAAAATAATTCAGCATCAAAAAGCCCGTCATATCAAGCTTTCTAGCTTGTCCGACGGGCTTTTTTCTGTATTTTGGGGCATTTTTGGGGCATAAAATCAGTAATTTTCCATGATTTCAGCTACATTAGCCTTGAGTTTCTTTGTGACATGGGTGTAAATTTGGGTTGTAGTCTTAGCATCTGCATGTCCGACACGGTCCATGATAGCTTTCAAGGGAACTCTGTTTTCTGCTAGACGGCTGACAAGAGTAGGTGACCTTGTGACAGGTAATCGACAAATTGTATCACAGTACTTGTAACTTTGGAAAAACAAAAAAACCAGCCTTGTAGACTGATTTTTAAGGAGATTTATGAAAAATTTTAGGATACACTTATAGTATAACCGAATTTTCAGATAATTCATCGGTCTTTAGACCTATTTTGTTAAAAAACAAACTTTTGTTATAATAGAGAACAAAATTAAGAGGAGATTTTTATGACCATACGTAAAGCTACACAATCAGATATTCCAGTATTAAATGAATTATTGCAAGATATCTTACAGGTTCATCATCAGGCACGACCAGATATTTTTAAGAGTGAGGGTCAAAAATTTTCTGAGGAACAATTAAGGCAGTTATTGGACAATCCCGCTAAGTCAGTTTTTGTTTACGAACTGGAAGGTCAGGTTGTCGGTCATCTTTTTTGTGAAATCACGACTGCGACTGGTGATGTATTAGAACCAGTCAAGACCTTGTATATTGATGATCTGTGTGTGGCCTCTTCTGTGCGTGGTCAAAAAATTGGTGAGCAATTGTATACATTTGCTCTCTCTTATGCCAAGGAGCAGGGCTGCCACAATCTAACCTTGGATGTATTGGCAGACAATGCGGGGGCTGTTCGCTTTTATGACCGTTTGGGTATGAAACCACAAAAATTCCGTATGGAGCAACTAATTGATTAAAAAAAGAGGGGGTTCCCTCTTTTTTAGTGTTCTCTCATTTTTGCCAACAGTTTTTGTGCAGTTTCAAGGTTGCTGTGTTTTTCTTGACGCAAGAGCTGGGCTAGTTTGTCCACTTCATCTTCCTCAGCGCCAGCAAGCAGGGCTAGGGATTTGGCATGGAGTTTCATGTGTCCCGCCTGAATGCCAGAGGTGACTAGGGCACGCAGGGCTGCAAAGTTTTGACAGAGCCCGACAGAAGCGATGATGGAGGCCAGTTGGCGGGCCTTTGGCTGCTTGAGCAGGTCAAAAGCAACGGCCACCTTGGGATTGAGTCCAATGGAGCCACCGACCGATGCAATCGGAAGGGGCAGGGTGATGGAGCCGACCAAATGCTCCCCGTCAACTGTCCAAGTGGATAGCCCTTTATAGTGGCCATCACGACTAGCAAAAGCATGAGCGCCAGCCTCCACCGCCCGCCAGTCGTTTCCAGTCGCAATCACCACGGCATCAATACCGTTAAAAATCCCCTTGTTATGGGTCGCAGCACGATAAGGGTCCACCTGAGCCAGCTTGCTAGCCAGGGCGATTTTTTGAGCAGTTTCTTGGGCAATAGCCGAGCTAGTTGCAAGACTGGAGATGGAAAGACGGCACTGGGCAGTGACCAGGGATTCCGTTGCGTAGTTGGAAAGAATACCCATCAAAGCCTGTCCCTGACTGAATTCTTCCAAGTCATCCTTAATGGCTTCCAGCATATTATTGAGAATATTGGCGCCCATGGCTTCTTGAACATCCACCTGAAGATAGACAATCAGAAAATCTTCCTTACTTTCCACAGTCAGGTCACGAGCGCCCCCTCCGCGTTTCACAATAGATGGATGGGCTTGATTGGCAGTTTCTAAAATATTGTCCTTTTGGTCAAGAATAACTTGTTTTGCTCTGCTATGATCAGGAACATCAAAAAGTGCTACCTGTCCAATCATGATGCGGTTGTGGATGGTGGTTGTAAAACCGCCAGACCGAGCAATGATTTTGGCTCCGAAAGAGGCAGCTGCAACCACAGAAGGTTCTTCAGTGACCATCGGTACAGAATACATTTGTCCATCCACAAGCAGTTCAGGCAGAACAGAGAAGGGCAGGGAAAAAGTTCCCAGATGGTTTTCCGCCATCTTACCTGCAATTGCTTCAGACAGATTTTCGTCTTTGTAAAGAATGTCTAGGCTATCTTCGGATAGGGAACGATGGTGATGGATAATATCAATGCGTTCTTGACGTGATTTTTTATAGAATCCTGAGAAATGTGCCATGGTTTCCTCTTTCTAATTTCTAACGAAAAGCGCCCTTGGATGAGAGCCAAAGGGCGCCGTTTTGGGGAGCGGGAAAGAACTTGACTGATAGAAAAGAGTTTTCCTCGCTTCCAAACAATAGGCTCGGGCTAAAATAGTCTACTGGACTATTTTAGCCCGCCCCCGCATAGTTCCAACTGTCTGGGAGACAGTTGGAAGTTGGAAATAGAGCGAACATTGTTCGCAACAGTCGAAATGGTCAGATTTAGAGTGTGGTAACACGAATAAATCTGTCAATCAACCACTGCGCTGAGATGTTGACGCAACTGTGAAAAGTGTGCTGGAAATTCAATCAGCCTATCATTCATTATTCCAATGAATGATAGGTAAAATGCTTATTTACGATAGATACGTTTGTGCTTATCTACTTGGATAAGGGCAAATGGTGTTGGGTCTACAGGTAGGTCGATAGCCGTACCTGTTTCGTCTAGGATGATTTCTTGGAAGAAGATATTTTCGTATTCTTCAACACTGATTTTTTTGCGTTGGTTGAGGTTTTCTAAGCGGTTTTCTTCCAATTGATGTTGGAAACCATCCACCAGCTGACCGCTGAAGATTTCACAGACAGCACCGCTACCATAGCTATAGAAGAGGATTTGCTCCCCTGCCTTGAGCGCTCTGCTATTTTCCAAAAGAGAAAGGAAAGAAAGGAAGATAGAGCCAGTGTAGATGTTGCCGACAAGCTTGTTGTAGACGATAGCTTCTTGGAAACGTTCTGTCAAGCGGTTGAGGGTTTCTTCATCTTCAGCAATGGCTTGCAAACCTTTGAGCCCTTGCTTAGAGAAAGGAATGTGTAAGCACATGGCTGCAAAATCCTGCAAGGCCTTGCCAGTTTTCTTCTGGTAGTAGGCAAAGGTCGTGGTCAAGCAGTCAGTGTATTGCTCAGTAGAGAAGCGACCGTCAACACGAGGGTACTTGTCGTAGTTTGGTCTCCAGAAGTCATAGATGTCGCGGGTCTGGCAGACATTGTCATTGTTGAGGACCAAAATGCGTGGATTTGCTGTAACTAACATGGCAACAGCTCCAGCGCCCTGAGTTGGTTCACCGCCAGAAGCTGCTCCATACTTGGCAATGTCGCTGGCAATCACCAAGACTTTTGATTCAGGGAATTGAGCGATGTGGCTCTTGGCTAAGCTTAGTCCAGCAGTAGCTCCATAACAAGCCTCTTTCATCTCGATGGAACGAGCGAAGGGCTGGATACCGAGCAGACCGTGGATGGATACAGCAGCAGCCTTACTTTGATCGACGCTTGATTCTGTACCGACGATGACCATGTCGATGGTTTGCTTATCTTCTTCGGTCAAAATAGCTGCGGCAGCCTGGGCGCCAAGAGTGACAATATCTTGTGTAACAGGTGCGACAGCCATTTCTGACTGGAGAAGTCCAACTTTGTATTTATTGGGATCAATGTTGCGGGCTTGGGCCAAATCAGCCAAATCTAAAACATAATCGGGTGCCGCAAAGCCGATTTTATCAATACCGATATTCATAATTTATCCTTTGTTTACAAGTGATCGTTTACTGTTTTTCTGCATTGGATACGATGAGGGAAATTCCCTGACCGCCACCGATACAGAGGGCACATAGTCCCAGTTCTTTGTCTTGCTTGATGAGTTCGTGGATGAGGGTCACCAAAATCCGACTGCCGCTAGCTCCGATTGGATGACCAAGTGCGATAGCACCACCGTTGACATTGACTTTAATGGGTTCAACCCCTAATTGTTCGACAACTGGAATGGACTGGGCTGCGAAGGCTTCGTTCAACTCGAACAAGTCAATATCTTCTACAGTTTTACCGATTTTTTCAAGAGCTTTTTTGCTCGCAGTTACTGGCCCCATGCCCATAAGAGTAGGGTCTAGACCACTGGTTGCATAGCTTTCTATATAGGCTAGTGGTTCAATGTTCAGTTGCTTTGCTTTTTCTTCCGACATAAGCACAAGGACTGCGCAGCCATCATTGATACCTGAGGCATTGGCAGCTGTAACCGTACCGTCTTTTTTGAAGGCAGGTCGAAGTGTTGCTAATTTATCAAGTGGGGTCAGACGAGGATATTCATCTTGGTCAAAGATACTTTCACCTTTTCTACTTTGAAGCTTAATAGGAATAATCTCATCTGCGAAGCGACCTTCCGTAATAGCTTTGGCAGCCTTTTCTTGACTAGCGTAGGCAAAGGCATCTTGTGCTTCACGACTGATTTGGTAGCGTTCGGCAACATTTTCCGCCGTAATGCCCATGTGGTAGTCATTGAAGGCGTCTGTCAGACCGTCTGTCAGCATGGAATCTTCTAAGCTGATATGACCAAATTTGCTGCCAAAACGGCTGGATTTGGATAGGTAGGCAGCCTGGCTCATGATTTCAATGCCTCCGGCAACAACTACATCGTTGTCGCCTAGTAGGATGGATTGGGCGGCCAGGAGGACTGATTTTAGTCCAGAGCCACAAACCTTATTAACACAGTAGGCTGAGGTGGTTTCTGGAAGTCCAGCCTTGAGAGCAATCTGGCGAGCAATATTTTGTCCGTGACCAGCAGAAAGGACGTTACCAAAGATTACTTCGTCGATAAGGTCAGCTGGGATGTGTTTATTTTGTAGGGCTGCTTCAAGGACTTGAGCCCCCAAATCAGCAATGTTTATATCTTTTAGACTACCTCCGAAACTGCCAATGGCAGAACGGTAGGCAGACACGATAGCTACTTTTTGCATGATAACTCCTATATGGTATCGTTTTGAACTGTCGTGTTCAGCCCAACTATTATACCATGATTTTATTTTTTTTTCATAAGAAGAAAGATAGGTCTACAGACTGAATTTACATGTAAGTGAATGAAAGCGTAAACAGATTGTGGAAAAGCTAGCATTTTTTTTCATTTTCGTGTAAAATAGAGAAGTATAAGAGGGAGACCTCAAAATATAAAGGAGAATCCATAAATGGTAAAATTGGTTTTTGCTCGCCATGGTGAGTCTGAATGGAACAAAGCTAACCTTTTCACTGGTTGGGCTGATGTTGATTTGTCTGAAAAAGGTACTCAACAAGCAATCGATGCTGGTAAATTGATCAAAGAAGCAGGTATTGAATTTGATCTTGCTTTTACATCAGTATTGAAACGCGCTATCAAGACAACAAACTTGGCTCTTGAAGCTGCAGATCAATTGTGGGTACCAGTTGAAAAATCATGGCGTTTGAACGAGCGTCACTACGGCGGTTTGACTGGCTTGAACAAGGCTGAAGCAGCAGCAGAATTTGGTGATGATCAAGTTCACATCTGGCGTCGTTCTTATGATACTTTGCCACCAGAAATGGCTAAGGATCATGAGCATTCAGCGCACACTGACCGTCGTTATGCTCACCTTGACGGTTCTGTTATCCCAGATGCAGAAAACTTGAAAGTAACGCTTGAGCGCGCACTTCCATTCTGGGAAGACAAGATTGCTCCAGCTTTGAAAGATGGTAAAAACGTATTCGTAGGTGCACACGGTAACTCTATTCGTGCCCTTGTAAAACACATCAAAGGCTTGTCTGATGACGAAATCATGGACGTGGAAATTCCAAATTTCCCACCACTTGTTTTCGAATTGGATGAAAACTTGAACATTGTGAAAGAGTACTACTTGGAAGCATAATCCATTGACACCTGAGCTTGCTCAGGTGTTTTTGCATACTAATCAGAAGTTTTTTTACTAAGAATATGATATACTTAGACTATTAACAGGCAAAAGGAGTTTATGATGGCTAGTAAGAAAATGTTGCACGCCTGCTTGCGTGTTGAAAACTTAGAAGCTTCACAAAAATTTTATGAGGAAGCTTTCGGATTTAAAGAAACTCGTCGCAAAGACTATCCAGAGCACAAGTTTATCTTGGTTTACTTGGCACTTGATGGTGATGACTTTGAGATTGAGTTGACCTATAACTATGATCACGGTCCTTATATTGTAGGAGATGGTTTCTCACACCTGGCCCTTTCTTCCGATGATTTGGAGGGGGACAATGCCAAGCATAAGGAGCTGGGCTATCCAACTACAGACATTAAGGGCTTGCCAGGTAGTCCAGGTCGCTACTATTTTGTGACAGATCCAGATGGCTACCGTGTAGAAGTCATCCGTGCTGATTAAGCTTAAAAGATTGCCTCGGCAGTCTTTTTTTTTCTATGAACAGGAAGAATATTCGTTTTGAGGGTTGAACAATTTTTGATATGCTTGACAGAAAGACGATAAACCTATATTATAGTATAAGGTGAATATGAAAAGGAATGAATATAAAATGAAAAAGTTGTTTTGGCTTCTCTTGAATGCATTTCTAGTAGCCATGATGGTGGTTGCAAGTATTTATCTATACCGCAACTTCCAAGATTGGCAATTAACGCATTTTATTAAAGAAAAAGAAGAACTGGTACTGAAAGGACAAGCATCTGATTTAGAGGAGGGGAATATCGGTTCTACCCATGTGGTTGCGACCATACCCAAAGACCCCTCTGGTCAGAGAATTACCCAACTAGAACAAAAAATTGTGGGACATATCCGTCATAAGTTAGGCTATAAGAAGCCATCAGGCAAGATAAAAAATGTCCTTGTGGTTCATGCCAAGGAGGGACAGACCAATTTTAAGAAGGTTCGGGCTCATGAGATCCATAGTGAGCAGTATGCTGTCCAACCCTTACAAGTAAAAAAAGAGGAAGAAGTTACCCCAGAGCGTGTCTTGCTGACAGAAGATCAGCAACTCTTCACCCTAGGAGATATGTTTCTAGACTTGAATGCTGCTAAGACCATCATGGTCCATAAGTTGCAGGAAAAATTGACTAGTCAAGGCTTGGATGAGGCGGAAAAAGCAAGGATTATTGCAGAGTTTCAAAATCTAGACTTGGAAACAGTCGTTTTTAGTTATGCCAATAGTCAGTTGGTTCTGGCATTGTCTGAGGAAGTCTTTAAGACAGCTAGTCTGGAACTAGCTATTTCAGATTTCTTCCCGATAATGAAGGGGGACTATCTGGCAGATGTTGACAAGGCCAATTATGATCAGTTTTTTGCTCAGAATCAAGTGGATAAAAAAGCTCTTCGTCAGATTGCCTTGACCTTTGATGATGGACCAAACCCTGCAACGACACCAGTTATTTTGGACCTCTTGAAGACATACAATGTCAAGGCTACCTTCTTTGTACTGGGAAGTGTAGTAGAAGGGAACGAAGCTATCTTACAACGGATGGTAGCGGAAGGGCATGAAGTTGCTAACCATACTTGGAGCCATTCCAACTTGACCCATCTGTCTCCAGAGCAAGTCCAGCAAGAAATTGAGTTGACACAGGCTATCGTTGAAAAAGCTATTGGGAAGCGTCCTACTATGGTGAGACCACCTTATGGGGCCATCAACCAGGCTGTGGTAGATGCCATGGGATTACCGTCTATTTATTGGAATGTAGATACGGAGGATTGGTCAAATCGAGATAGCCATGCCATTTTTGAAAGAGTGAAAGAGCAAGCTTGTCCTGGCTGCATCATCCTTATGCATGATATCCGTCAGCCGACAGTGAATAGTTTGGAACCTGTCTTACAGTTCCTCACATCTGAGGGCTACAATCTAGTGACGATAACAGAATTATTGGGACCAAATCTCAATCCCCAACATATTTATTATGATCAGGAAGCCAGTGGTCCAGCACAACATTAAAAAGGAGGTTTCGACCTCCTTTTTCTTATACTTTATATAGTTCTTGGTTCTTCAAGATAACTTCTTGAACATTTGCATATTTTTTTAACTGTTTGACTTCACTTGGGCTAGAAACCAGGGTAATGACCAGTCCGTCCTTGCCCATGCGACCAGTTCGTCCAGCCCTGTGGGTGTAGGCTTCCTGATCAAAAGGTACTTCAAAGTTAAGGACACATTCCAAATTATCAATATCAATCCCACGCGCGACCAAATCTGTAGCTAGCAAGATATTGAGTTCGTGGTTTTTAAAACGCTCGATAATGACCTTACGGAATTTAACATTAACATCAGAGGCCAGGGAAACAGCATTGACACCGTTGTAGAGCAACTTATCTTCGCTGGCGCCAAGGTCTGACAGGCTATTGAAGAAAGTAAGGGCACGAAAATCTGGAATATTGGCAAACTTACGTAGAGTTTCCAAACGGTCACGCTTGTCTACCAACATATAGCAATGCTGGATATTGTCCAATTTCTGTTCAGATAAGTCGATACTTTCAATATCTTGAGCAATCTTTTGATGGTCAAACTTAGCTGTTGCGCTCATGTAAATCAACTGGTGGTCACGTGGCACATAGCCGATAATCTTTTCCACAAAATGATATTGAGAATCAGAGAAGAGTTGGTCAAATTCATCCAAAATGATAGTGTTAACATTCATCATCTTGATTTTTTTCAATTTAATGAGCTCGAAAATACGACCAGGAGTCCCAATTAGGATTTCGGGTCCTTTTTTTAGTCGCTCAATTTGACGCTTCTGACTAGAGCCAGATAGAAAGAGTTGGGCGTTAAGACCAATGGTATCTGACCAGGTTTTGCAGACATCAAAGATTTGACCAGCCAACTCTGTATTGGGAGCCAGGATCAGCAATTGTTGAGATTTTTTTGGTGTCAGTGCAAGTAGGCTGGGCCAGAGGTAGGCAAGGGTCTTACCCGTACCAGTTGGACTGATTGCCAATAGGGATTTGCCAGTTCTGATTGGCTGGAAGGCTTGGACTTGAATGGGTGTAAAATGCTCAAAGCCAAGTTGAGTCAACTGGTCAGTCCAGCTAGTTGGGAAATTAGTTTTCATGGGTATCCGCCTTAAAAATTATTCCTGCGTCTTGGCGCATGGTGTAGAGAGTATGATGGACCGCCTCAGCCACATCCAGCCATTTATTAGCCAGGTCGTGATTGCCTGCCTGGATAACTTGGGCAATGGCTTGTACCTCCTCCAGCATAGAATCTACTTGTGCTTGGATAGGAAGGACAAGTTGGCTACCGTCATGTTTGGTAAAAACAGCAGAGCTGATATGTTGGCAGGCGTTGAGGGTGAGGGTGCCTTCACTGGTATAAATTTCACTTGGTAGATTGCTAGTGATATTCTTTCCAGCCTGAATGCTTACTAGAAAATCATCATAAATCAGTTGCCCAGTCCCATTCAAATCAATGGATGAAGGGAGTTGGTGGGCAGCGTATCGAGCCGCATTTGGTCTGCCAAAGAGGCCAATGGCAGTATAGAGGGTATAGACACCCAGATCCATCAAGGCTCCGCCTGAAAAATCAGTTGAAAAGATATTTGGGGTCTGTCCTGCCAAGAGGTCAGGCATTTTAGAAGAATATTTGGCATAGGAGAAGTTGGCACCCCAAACAGTCTTATCCTTCAAGAAGTCCCTAATAATAGCGATGGCTTCCTCGTGGTAATTGCGGGCTGCTTCAAATAGGAAGACACCATTTTCCTGGGCAATTTGACGAAGTTGGGCCAATTCTTGAGGTGTGGACACCATAGGCTTTTCAACGATAGCGTGTTTGCCGGCCATGAGAACAGATTTTGCTTGTTCAAAATGCAAGGCATTTGGACTGGCAATATAGACCAAGTCAATGGGTGTAGAAAGGAATTTTATCCATTCTGTGTATAATTTTACATTTTCGTAATTTGTTGAAAATGACATAGCAGTTTCCAGTTTTCTTGAAAATATCGCTGATAATTGAAGATATTTACTCAAATGAGCAGAGGAAATGAACTTGTGACTGATGTCTGAAGTACCAATAATTCCAAAATTTAGCATAAATTCTCATTTCTTTATGTGTTATCCTTTCCATTATACCATGTTTCATGGTAAAATAGTATTGAAAATAGAAGGAGATGATGATGACTCAGAAACCCATTATTATTGGCGTAACCGGCGGATCTGGGGGTGGCAAGACAAGTGTGTCGCGTGCCATTCTGGATAATTTCCCAAATGCTCGCATATCAATGATTGAACACGATTCTTACTATAAGAATCAGTCACACCTAACCTTTGAAGAACGGATATTGACCAATTATGACCATCCACTAGCCTTTGACACAGATTTGATGATTTACCACCTGGGTGAATTGTTGGCAGGGCGTTCGGTGGATATTCCGATATATGATTACACTCAGCACACCCGTTCAGATAAAACCTATCATCAGGAACCACAAGATGTATTTATTGTGGAAGGTATTTTGGTATTGGAAGACAAGCGGTTGCGGGATTTGATGGATATTAAAATCTTCGTCGATACTGACGATGATATTCGCATCATTCGCCGTATTAAGAGAGATATGGAAGAACGTGGGCGTAGCTTAGATAGTATCATTGAACAGTACACCACGGTGGTGAAACCTATGTATCACCAGTTTATCGAGCCGACTAAGCGCTATGCAGATATCGTCATTCCTGAAGGCGTCAGCAATCTTGTAGCCATCGACTTGATCAACACCAAGGTGGAGAGTATATTAAGAGAGCGTGGTTAAGATGCCCAAGCAGAGAATATTACCCCATATAATACTAGGGATAATGGGTGCTAGCGGTCAGATGGTAACTGGTAAGCAGATTACCGACTATGTTCAACGCGATTTAGGAGAATTTTGGCAGGTAGCTCATAGCCAAGTCTATCCAGAGCTAAAACGCATGACCAAGGAAGAATTGATTACCTGTCATGCGGTTCCTGGCAATGAAAAAGAGAAGCAGTATGCTATGACTGCGACAGGTCGTCAGATTTTGGAAGATTGGCTATCCATTCCAAATGATGAAACTCCTCAACAAAAGGATCTATTTTCTATTAAGATGTTCTTTATCCGTGATAAGAAAGATCCACGGATACCAGGTTTGTTGGAGAATCAAATTGAATTAGTCACCAAGCACTTGAAACACCTAGACAGTCGCAAGGTTGAGTTATTCTCAACCAAGGAGAGTATTCAAGACAACTATGGTCATTACTTGATTTTGACCCGAGCAATTGAGCGCAATCGTGCCCAGCTCAAGTGGTTGGAAGATACCCTAGCAAGTTTATAAACGGTTCGGACATCTGAGCCGTTTTTTCTTGTACTCTAAGATAGATTATGTTAGAGTTATAAAAGCAATGTGAGAGAAGGAGAAGATAATGTCCATTCAACAAATGGTGAGTATGGTCTTGATGGTCTGGAATATAATCGTGTTTCTGACCTATGGTCTGGATAAGGGCAAGGCCAGAAAGGATGCCTATCGAATTTCTGAAAAAAACTTATTACTAATGGCTTACTTGGGCGGTGGTCTAGGTGCCTGGGCAGGTGGCACCCATTTCCGCCACAAAACCCAGAAAAAGTATTTTCAGCTAGCTTGGGCTGTGGGTGTCTTGATTGATGTCCTTATTATCTTTTGGATTTGGAAATAGGCGAAAGCCTTTTTCTTTTTGCTTGGACTATAAAAGTTGGTCTTTCTATGCTATAATGTTTCTATGAATATTGAAGAAAAAAAATCAAATTACCAATTACTTTTGACCCAGTTGGAAGCTCTGTTAGATGGGGAAACCAACGCTCTGGCTAATCTGTCAAATGCTTCAGCGCTTCTCAATCAGGCTTTGCCTAATTCTGTCTTCACAGGTTTTTACTTGTATGATGGTCAAGAATTGATTTTAGGGCCTTTTCAGGGTGGCGTTTCCTGCGTCCATATTGCACTTGGAAAGGGTGTTTGCGGTGAATCTGCTTCTAAACGCCAGACCATTCTCGTAGACGATGTCCGTCTGCATGATAACTATATTTCTTGCGATGCGGCAGCCCTTTCGGAAATCGTAGTACCCATGCTGAAAAACGACCAGCTTTTGGGCGTTTTGGACTTGGATTCGAGATTGGTAGCGGATTATGATGCCATTGACCAAGAGTACTTAGAGCAGTTTGTTGCGCTCCTGGTGGAGAAAACAGACTGGAATTTTGCTATGTTTGGAGAAAAAGGGTAATGTACCAAGCTTTATATCGGAAATACCGCAGCCAGACCTTTGGGGAGATGGTGGGGCAGGAGGTGGTGGCGACCACGCTCAAGCAGGCCATTGAGCAGGGGAAAATTAGCCATGCCTATCTTTTTTCTGGGCCTCGTGGTACGGGTAAGACTTCGACAGCCAAGATTTTTGCCAAGGCCATGAACTGTCCCAATCAGGTGGGTGGCGAGCCTTGTAATGACTGCTACATCTGTCAGGCCATTACCGAGGGCAGTCTGGAAGATGTGATTGAGATTGACGCGGCATCCAATAATGGTGTCGATGAAATCCGTGATATTCGGGACAAATCGACCTATGCGCCTAGCCTTGCGACCTACAAGGTTTATATCATTGACGAGGTCCACATGCTATCGACAGGGGCTTTTAATGCCCTCTTGAAAACCTTGGAAGAGCCGACGGAGAATGTGGTCTTTATTCTTGCGACTACAGAGTTGCATAAGATTCCTGCTACTATCTTATCCAGGGTGCAACGTTTTGAATTCAAGTCCATCAAGGTCACGGATATTCAGGCCCATTTGGCTCAAATCTTGACCAAGGAAGGTCTTGGATTTGACGACCAAGCTTTGACCATTATTGCCCGTCGGGCAGAAGGGGGAATGCGGGATGCTCTGTCTATTCTCGACCAGGCCCTCAGTCTCAGCCATGACCAGACAGTTACCTTGGAAATCGCAGAGGAAATCACGGGTTCCATCAGTCTGCGTGCTCTGGATGACTATATAGCTAGTCTGCGTCAGGCGGATAGTGTGTCGGCACTGGTTCATCTGCAGACCTTGTTTGACCAAGGCAAGAGCATGAGCCGTTTTGCGACGGACCTCTTGCATTACCTGCGTGACCTCCTTATCGTGCAGACGGGCGGTGAGAATACCCATCTGACTGCTGGTTTTACGGACAATCTAGCACTGGCTCAGGAGCGGATCTTCACCATGATTGAGTTGGTGACCAAGAGCCTGGCGGATATCAAGTCTAGCCCTCAACCTAAGATTTACGCTGAAATGATGACCATTCGGTTGGCTGAAAGTGGTTCTGCTTCGGGGGCAATGGCAGAGCTACCAGCAGATGTGGTCAGCCAAATAAGCAGTTTGCAACAACAAGTAGCAGACCTACAGAAACAATTAAGCCAACTCTCAAATCAACAGAGTGCTGTTAAGCCAGTTTCACGCAAGCCACAGGCGCCGAAGAAGTACCGATTGGATACCAGCAAGGTTCATGCTATTTTGCAAGAAGCCATGGAAAATCCAGCATTGGCGCGTGAAAATTTGACTCGCTTGCAAAATGCCTGGGGAGAAATTATCGAGAGTTTATCAGGAGCAGATCGTGCCTTACTTGTTGGCTCCCAGCCAGTCGCTGCGAATGAAAATCATGCGATTTTGGCCTTTGAATCCCCACTCAATGCTGAACAGACTATGAAACGGGACAATCTCAATACCATGTTTGGAAATATTCTCAGCAAGGCCGCAGGCTTCTCGCCACAGATTTTGGCTATTGCTCAAGAAGATTGGGTCAGCATTCGGGCTGAATTTTCAGCCAAGGCCAAGGGGCAAAAAACGCAAGAAGTAGAAAAAGAGGAGAGCCCTGTTCCAGAAGAATTTGGCTTTCTAGCAGACACCGTTGAGATAGTAAATGATTGATAGCAATATCGGTCTTAGGACTGATGTGGAATGTGGTTGACTAAGGTATAATATAGTCAATCCTAAATATTTTTCATAATCTCCTTAAGAAAGCACCGACTGAGTTGGTGTTTTCTTGTTTAACTAGCATACATAGAAAGAAGGGATATAAAAAATCAGTCAGTCGACTGATTTTTTGGTATAATTTATCTATGAAAATGTCACAATTTCTTCTCTTGTCTCTTTCGACAATTATCGCTATTTATTTTATGAATACTTCCATTCTTTCTAAGGATTTTTTGCTTGCAGGTATTTTTGCCTTCATCGCCTTTCGCAATCTTCATTTTGCCTATAAGGTGACACGTTTTATTCGTTTGGTGGAGAAGCAGTCCAAGAAGTAAGACTGATTTCTCCGCTGGAGATGATTTTTGCCTTGCCGTTATCCAGTTGGATGACTAGATTGCCTGTGTCGGTGACTGCGATGGCTGTTCCCTTAAATTCAACCTGATTTTCTATAAAGCTCACTTGTTGGCCAACAACAAGTGATTTTTCTTTGTAAAGGGCAATTAGTTCCTTGTCATCGGTTTCTAAAAATGCTTTCCAAATGGCTGTAATCAACTGGTTGCGGGTAAAGGGAGGTTGGTCGTCGAAGAGATTGCCAGCTGATTGCCGGAGTTCTTTGGGAAAATCATCGATATGGACATTGATACCCACTCCAATAATGACATCGGTCACCCGTTGGTTTTCCATGGAAGAAATGGCTTCGGTTAGGATTCCAGCAACTTTCTTCTGCCCCAGATAAATATCATTGACCCACTTGATTTGAACATCTAGGTCACAGAGGGACTGAATGGCCTTGACCACTGCGGCTGCGGCTAGAATGGTATAGGGCTTAAATTCAAGGAAGGGGACATTGGGTGAAAGGCGGAGAGACATATAGATACCGCCTGATTTGGAAGCATAAAAAGGTCGCCCAAATCGTCCCTTGGCTTTATTCTGATAGGGAGCTAGATAGAGGGCTGGGCTCGCATGACCTGCTTCGATACCTTGCTTGGCATCTAGCTGGGTCGAATCACTATCGGCATTGAGGTGGACAGGGAGTTGGAGCTCCTGTGAAATCAACTCTGGCAGCAACAAATCCCCTTCGGCCAATTTGTAGCCACGATTGCGGGCTGCCTCAATTGTCAGACCATGTGCTTCCAACTGGCGAATGGCTTTCCAAATGGAAGTCCGAGAAATCCCCAATTCCTGGGCCAAATCCTCGCCACTGACGTAGTCGTCTTTTTCTTTTAATAGTAAATAAATCTTCTGGTAGGTTTTCATGTCTTCATTATAGCAAAAAAATGTCCTAAAACATGATATAATAGTTTATAAATAAGGAGGTTTTCATGAAGACACTTGATTACATCGTTAAACTGACCAATACCCCGTCGCCAACGGGCTATACGACGGACATTATGAACTACATCAAGGCAGAGGTGGAAAGTTTCGGCTATGAGGCTATCAAGACTGCTAAAGGTGGCATTTTAGTTACAGTTCTTGGGGAAAATGACCAGGAACACCGGATGCTGACTGCCCATCTGGACACTTTGGGTGCCATGGTGCGTGCAGTCAAGCCAGACGGCCGACTCAAAATGGATTTGGTGGGAGGATTTGGCTACCCTTCTATTGAGGGAGAAAACTGCCTGATTCATTGTGCCAAGAATGGTAAGACCTTCACAGGCACAATTTTGATGCACCAAACTTCTGTCCATGTCTACCGAGATGCCAGCACCGCTGAGCGCAACCAGACCAATATGGAAATTCGTTTGGATGAAAAAGTGACAAATGCAGATCAGACGCGGGCCTTGGGTATTGAAGTCGGAGACTTTATCTCCTTTGATCCACGGACCGTTGTGACTGAAACTGGCTTTATCAAGAGCCGTCATTTAGATGATAAGGTTTCAGCCGCTATCCTGCTGCATCTCTTGAAGGTTTACAAGGAAGAGCGCATCACCTTGCCTTATACGACCCATTTCTATTTCTCCAATAATGAAGAGATTGGCTACGGAGCTAACTCCAGCATTCCTGCTCAGGTGGTTGAATATTTGGCAGTCGATATGGGGGCAATGGGAGATGACCAGCAGACTGATGAATACACGGTTTCTATCTGCGTCAAGGACGGCTCAGGTCCTTATCACTACGAACTCCGTCAACACTTGGTAGCCTTGGCTGAAAGGGATGGCATTCCTTATAAATTGGACATCTATCCTTACTATGGCTCAGATGCTTCAGCAGCTATGCGGGCGGGTGCGGATGTCAAGCATGCCCTGCTTGGTGCAGGAATTGAATCTAGCCATTCTTACGAGCGGACCCATTTGGATTCGGTCCATGCGACTGAGCGGATGGTCGATGCCTATTTGAAATCAACAATGGTAGACTAAGATGAATGAAAGCCGTTTTTTAGAGTTATTCAATGACTTGGACAAGGTCCTGCGCAAGGTCTGTGGAGTTGCGGATGGGGAATATGCAGATGTTGGTTCTATGCTGGCCAAAGCCAAGGAATTGACGCGACATAATCCCGTTGAGGCTAATTGGGATAATCTCTACGTAGCCAGACAGCTCCGTAATCTTATGGTCCACGAAAGACGAACGAGTTTGAAAGAGGTAGCTCAGCCCTCGCCAGAATTGATTGCCGTCTTGGAAAAGGTCATTGCCCAGTACCAAACACCCATGACCATTGAAACCTATTTACAAAAGGTTCAGAAGATCAAGCCTATTATATTTGATAGTCAGGACAAATTGATGAGCGCTTTGGAAATCGTCGAGCGAGAACATGTTTCCAAGTTTCCGATTTTTTCTGGCAGGTCTTATCAAGGTTTGGTGTCCGATAAGGGTTTGGCCAACTGGTTAGCCAAAGCCAGTAAGGAAGTAGGCTCAATCCGTGATACATTAGTGGAAGCAAGTTTGGCAGATGTATTGGCTTGCGAGGAGGATAGTATTCAGGTGCTTATTTTACCAACTGATACAAGCCTTTACCAGCTGATCAATCATTTTGAAGGAAGAAAACGGACAACTGTTTTGGTCACTCGTCAAAATAATGAGAAGCTTCATTCTCCTGAAGATATTGTTGGTATCATTACGGCACAAGATATAGCAGAAATTTATGGAATGGTGGATTGAGTGGAAGGGAGAAATTATGTCAACAAATCGTTTAGCCTGGGATGAATATTTTGCGGCCCAAGCTCTCTTGATTGCCAATCGGGCGACTTGTAAGCGGGCCAAGGTCGGTGCGGTTTTGGTTAAGGATAATAAGGTCATTGCGACGGGCTATAATGGTTCTGTTTCAGGAACCGAGCATTGTTTGGAACAGGAATGCCTCATGATTGACGGTCATTGTGCTAGGACCCTGCATGCGGAAGTCAATGCCATTTTACAAGGAGCGGAAAGGGGAATTCCCAAAGGGTTTACTGCCTATGTGACCCATTTCCCTTGCCTCAATTGTTCCAAGCAATTGCTACAGGTTGGTTGCCAACGTGTCGTCTATATCAATGAATACCGAATGGACGACTATGCCCAGTATCTTTATAAGGAAAAAGGATGCGAGTTGGTTCATTTACCATTGGAAACTGTTAAAAAGGCGATTGCCGAAGCAGAATTTATTTAGTAAGGGAGGTTGTCTTGCACACCTCTCTTTATTTTTTAGAAAATACTAGGATAGTCGGTTAATCTATGCTATACTAGAAACGTTATTAGGTCCCGAAAAGGCGACTAGAAGATAGGATTATTTCTTTGCTCAAGACAGAAGTCTTTCGCAAATCACCTCCTTTCAGTCGGTTCTTTGTAACCTTAGTAACAATTTATTTTAAGGGGGACATTTTTATGTCAGAACGTAAGTTGTTTACGTCTGAGTCAGTATCGGAAGGACATCCGGATAAGATTGCTGACCAGATTTCAGATGCTATTTTGGATGCTATTTTAGCAGAGGATCCAGATGCACACGTAGCGGCGGAAACGGCTGTTTATACAGGTAGTGTTCATGTCTTTGGAGAGATTTCAACCACTGCCTATGTAGATATTAACCGCGTGGTACGGGACACCATTGCTGAGATTGGCTATACCAAGGGTGAGTATGGTTTTGCTGCGGAGTCGGTTGGAGTACATCCGTCGCTTGTGGAGCAGTCACCAGATATTGCCCAAGGAGTCAATGAAGCCTTGGAGGCACGCCAGGATTCTAGTCAAGATCCATTGGATTTGATTGGGGCAGGTGACCAGGGACTCATGTTTGGTTTTGCAGTGGATGAAACACCTGAACTCATGCCATTGCCCATCTCACTAAGTCACAAATTGGTGCGCCGTTTGGCAGAATTACGAAAATCTGGGGAAATTGCTTATCTACGTCCAGATGCTAAGTCACAGGTAACAGTTGAGTATGATGAAAACAATCAACCTGTTCGTGTGGATACAGTCGTTATCTCAACTCAGCACGATCCGGAAGTCAGTCAGGAACAAATTCGTCAAGATGTCATTGAGCGTGTCATTAAGGATATTATTCCAGCTCAATACCTGGATGAACAAACCAACTATTTTATCAACCCAACTGGTCGCTTTGTCATTGGTGGACCTCAAGGGGACTCAGGTCTGACAGGTCGTAAGATTATCGTTGATACCTACGGTGGCTACTCTCGTCATGGTGGCGGTGCCTTCTCTGGTAAGGATGCGACAAAAGTGGACCGTTCTGCATCTTATGCGGCACGTTATATCGCAAAAAATATCGTAGCTGCTGGTTTGGCTAAGCGGGCAGAAGTGCAGCTGGCTTATGCCATCGGTGTTGCTCATCCAGTTTCTGTTCGTATCGATACCTTTGGTACAAGTACAGTAGCTGAGAGCAAGTTAGAAGCAGCCGTTCGTCAGATTTTTGATCTCCGTCCAGCTGGTATTATTCAAATGCTAGACCTCAAACGTCCGATTTATAAGCAAACGGCAGCCTATGGTCACATGGGTCGGACAGATATTGACTTGCCATGGGAACGCTTGGATAAGGTAGAAGCATTAAAGTCTGCTGTAAATGAGTGATAGAAATAGATGATTTTTAGGATGGGAGCGGGAAAGAACTCGACTGGTCAAAAAAGAGTTCGTCTTCCCGCCCCCGCACAGTTGATTAGGTCAGATTTGGAGTGTAAAACACGACCAAATCTGCCAATCAACCACTGCGCTGAGATGTTGACACGAACCCTGAGAAGCGAGGTTGGGCTTTGGCTCTTTGTCAACTGTAGTGGGTAGATGAAAAGCTAACACCTAGAGAGGACGAAATTCGTTCTCTCTTTCTTTATGTTCAAAGCAATCAAAATGCGTTTTCTAAAGTTTTCAAAGTTCCTAAAACCAAAGGCATTTCTCTTAATGACTTTGATGAGATTGTTGGTAGCTTCCAGTTTGGCATTGGAATAAGGCAATTCCATGGCGTTTAAAACCTTGTCTTTATCCTTTAGAAATGTCTTAAATACCGTCTGGAAAATAGGATTAACAGAGGCTATTTCCTGTTCGATGAGACTGAAGAAATGATCTGAATTTTTCTCTTGGAAATGGAACAAGAGAAATTGATAGAGTTCATAGTGCTGTCGGAGCTCATCTGAGTAGGATAGGAGTTTTTCTAGAATTTCCTTGTTGGTTAAATGCATCCGAAACATAGGGCGATAAAATCGTTTATCGCTGAGTTTACGACTATCCTGTTGTATCAATTTCCAGTAGCGTTTCAAGGCTCGGTATTCCTGCGATTTTCTATCAAGTTGGTTCATAATTTGAATACGGACACGGTTCATAGCACGACTAAGGTGTTGCACGATATGAAAGCGGTCGAGTACAATCTTGGCGTTTGGAAATAGTTGTCTAGCCAATTTGTAGTAGGGACTAAACATATCCATGGTAATGACTTTGACCCGATTTCTAACCTTTCTAGGATAGCGCAGAAAGTGGTTTCGAATGGTTGCTTGAGTTCTTCCGTCCAGAATGGTTATGACATTCAGGGAGTTGAAATCTTGTGCGATAAAGCTCATCTTCCCCTTCTTGAAGGCATACTCGTCCCAGGACATGACTTCTGGAAGCTTGTTCCAATCCGTTTCAAACTTGAACTCATTTAGTTTTCGAATAACTGATGATGTTGAGATGGATAGCCTGTGTGCGATATGTGTCATTGCTTGATTTTCGATGAGTAATTGAGCGATCTTCTGGTTAACTGCGACAGCGATTTGGTGGTTCTTCTTGACAAGAGGAGTTTCAGCGACCGCTATTTTCCCACATTCCTTGCACTTGAAACGACGCTTTCTAAGGCGGATAAGTAAGGGATAGCCAGCAGTTTCTAGGTAGGGAATTTTGGAGGCCTTCTGGAAGTCGTATTTTGCCATTTGTCCCTTGCATTTTGGGCATTTAGGGGCTGTGTAATCCAAGTGACCGTGGAGTTCTAAGTGAGTTCCCAGGTCATATTCATTAGAGATAGTAATATTTTTGTCTTTAATTCTGAGAAAATTTGTGATAAGATTTAGTTGTTCCATATGAACCCTTTCTAATGAGTTGTTTAGTCGCTTTTCATTATAGGTCATATGGGACTTTTTTCTACACTCCAAAAGGCTCCACAATCTCCATGGTGGTTTTACCCACTACAGAAATTATAGAGCCTGGGCTTTTTGCCCAGCCTCGTCTTTCTTTTATGTATCAAATATCTAGCTTTTTATCTTGCCTTGTGGTAGAATAAAACGTATGCCTTTTTGGGGCAATAAGAGAAAGAGATTAGTTAGTATGAGAAAAATCGTTATCAATGGTGGAAAAACACTGAAAGGGTCTGTAACAGTTAGTGGGGCTAAGAATTCAGTCGTTGCTTTAATTCCTGCCATTATTCTTGCGGATGGAATTGTCACACTGGATGGTGTGCCAGCTATTTCAGACGTTGATAGTTTGATTGATATTATGGAAACTATGGGGGCGACTGTTAAGCGTGATGGGGAAACGCTTGAAATTGACCCTCGTGGTGTACAAGATATGCCTATGCCATTTGGTAAAATCAATAGCTTGCGAGCCTCTTACTATTTCTACGGTTCCCTCCTTGGTCGCTTCGGTCAAGCAGTTGTGGGCTTGCCTGGTGGCTGTGATTTGGGTCCACGTCCCATTGACTTGCACTTGAAGGCCTTTGCGGCTATGGGTGCTGAAACAACCTATGAAGGTGACTATATGCGTTTGGCGACCAATGGTCAACGTATCCAAGGAGCTCATATCTTCATGGATGTGGTCAGCGTTGGGGCAACTATCAATACGATTTTGGCTGCTGTTAAAGCTGAGGGTCGTACAGTCATTGAAAACGCAGCTCGTGAGCCTGAAATCATTGACGTTGCAACACTTCTGAATAACATGGGTGCCCATATTCGTGGTGCTGGTACAGACATCATTACTATCGACGGTGTCGATAGCCTTCATGGAACCCGTCACCAAGTGATTCCAGACCGGATTGAAGCTGGAACCTATATTGCGCTTGCTGCCGCAGTAGGTGAAGGTATCCGCATTGATAATGTCCTTTATGAACACCTGGAAAGCTTTATCGCTAAGTTGGAAGAAATGGGCGTTCGCATGACCGTTTCTGAAGACAGTATCTTTGTTGAAAAACAAGAAAAATTGAAGGCTGTGAGCATCAAAACCTCTCCATATCCTGGTTTTGCGACAGATTTGCAACAGCCAATTACACCGCTCCTTTTGACAGCAGAGGGAACTGGAAAAATTATCGATACCATTTATGAAAAACGTGTCGGTCATGTGCAGGAATTGGCCAATATGGGTGCAAACATTTCAACTCGTAGCAATTATATTGCCTTTGAAGGTCCAAATCAATTGACTGGTGCATCAGTTAAGGCAACGGATTTGCGGGCCGGAGCAGCCATGGTTATTGCTGGTTTGATGGCACAAGGTCGTACAGAAATTACCAATATTGAGTTTATCTTGCGTGGCTACTCAAACATTATTGAGAAATTGACTGAGCTTGGGGCTGACATTCAGTTGATTGAGGACTAGGACGGCCCTCAAATACAATTTTTACTTAATCAAACAAACTGGGGCTGGGAGAATTTCTCAGCCCCTTGGGTACACTATGACAATTTGGACAAGTCTGGCTAAATGTGCTTGCTTTGAAACAGAACGGTTGATTTTGAGGCCCTTTTCTTATGAAGATGGGAATGATTTCTATGCGATTGTTGCACATCCTGAAAATCTTCCTTTTATCTTTCCAGCCTTGAAAGATAAGAACCTGGCTCTTGCGACCATGGTTGAGAAATTTATGCGTAGTCCTTTGGGAAATTGGGCCTTGATTGACAAGGTTTCAGGGCGGATGATTGGTGCGCTTTGTTTTGAAAAAATCGATGAAGGTCAACTTACTGCGGAGCTCAGCTATTTCCTAAAAAAAGACTACTGGGGTCAAGGGCTGATGACGGAAGCGGTGAAAAATCTGGTCTTTCTGACTTTTTATGAAATCGGGTTAAAGGAATTGACCATCATCACCCATGAGGAAAATCGGGCCAGTCAGATGGTTGCCCAAAAAACGGGTTTTGTACAAGTGGAGCAATATCGTGGCAGTGACCGCTACAGCCATAAAATGAGAAAATACCTAAGATTTAGCTTGAAAAGGGCTGATTTTAGATGAGAAATGTAGGAGAAATTGAATGATTACCATTAAATCACAAAGAGAAATTGATGCCATGAACCGTGCTGGCGATGTGCTAGCAGGTGTCCATATCGGTTTGCGTGAGATTATCAAACCAGGCGTGGACATGTGGGAAGTGGAAGAATATGTCCGTAAAACCTGTAAGGAGAAAAATGTCTTGCCCCTTCAAATTGGTGTTGATGGTGAGTTGATGGATTATCCTTATGCAACTTGCTGCGGGCTCAATGATGAAGTAGCCCATGCCTTTCCACGCCATTATAAGCTGAAAGAAGGCGATTTGCTCAAGGTTGATATGGTACTCAGTGAGCCTCTGGACAAATCAGTTGTTGACGTGTCTAAGCTCAACTTCAATGATGTCAAGGCTATGAAGAAAATCACCCAGTCTTATCGTGGTGGTTGTGCAGACTCTTGTTGGGCTTATGCAGTTGGTCAGGTGTCTGAAGAAGTGCAAAACTTGATGGATGTGACCAAGGAATGTTTGTACCGCGGTATCGAGCAAGCGGTTGTTGGTAATCGTATCGGCGATATCGGTGCTGCTATTCAAGAATATGCTGAGGGGCTTGGCTATGGTGTTGTTCGTGACTTGGTGGGTCACGGTGTGGGTCCAACCTTCCACGAAGAGCCAATGGTTCCCCACTATGGAACAAAAGGCCGTGGACTTCGCTTGCGTGAGGGGATGGTCTTGACCATCGAGCCAATGATTAACACTGGTACCTGGGAAATTGACACGGATATGAAGACTGGCTGGGCTCATAAGACACTTGATGGTGGTCTATCTTGCCAATATGAACATCAATTTGTCATTACCAAAGATGGTCCGGTCATTTTGACAAGTCAAGGTGAAGAGGGAACCTATTAAAATAGCTAGAGAGAAGGAGAGGGAATGAAGAAAACCAAAATAATTGAAGGTTTGAAAACATTCTGCTCGACCTTCTTTTCTTTTTATCGGAATGCGGATATAGATGTGACCAGTGTGGCGGTGGCCTACTATTTGCTAATCGGTATTTTTCCGATTTTGTTAACCTTGGCCAATCTACTTCCGTATTTTCCATTCGACATTGACTTGGTTTTGTCGGTTGTGGCTGAATTTGTACCTGACAGGCTCTATCCTTCAGTATCGGACTTTATCACCTCTATTTTGACCAAGCCGTCGTCGTCTTGGTTAGGAATTTCGATTGCGACGACCCTGTGGACCCTGTCGCGCAGTATGACCATCTTGCAAAAGGCCGTCAACAAGGCCTATGGTATCAATGAGCATCGAGATTTTATTGTCGGGCATTTGATAGGCATATTTTTAGGAATTGGTTTACAAGTCATTATTCTGCTGAGTATGACCCTCCTGACTTTTGGTCAGGTCATTATTTCTTATCTTAGTCAACTTTTTCCGCTAAATAATCAGTGGCTAAGAGGACTGCTTAGTCAGACGCAATTAGTGGGTCTAATCGCCTTATTTGTAGGTCTGTTGATGCTCTATTTTTTCTTACCCAATATTCGTATTCAGAAAATCCGCTATATTCTGCCTGGAACAAGCTTTGTTCTTTTGGTTATGACATCCGTTGGCAAGCTTTTCACTATCTATGTGGATAACTATGCCAATCGCTTGTTGGATTTTCGTATGGTTACAGCCGTTATCTTCCTAGTTTTCATGCTCTGGTTTATATTTATGGCTCAGGTCTTGATTATTGGAGCGGTTATCAATGCCAGCGTTCAAAGTATGCAAGTAGAAGAATTTCATGCAAGAGATGGGGATATTGTTTCCATCTTGAACAGAATAAAAAGTCGCTTTACACCGATAGATAAAGAATAAGCTTGGAAAAACAAGTTATATTTGTAAAAAAAGTGAGGTTCCGTTCGGAGCCTCATTTCGTATCTTTAAAAATAAACAATTTACTCAAGAAATAGTTGAGCACGATAACCAATACCTGTGAGAAGAGTGTGGAAATGACATTGACAAGTGCTAGGTCATGATTGACGAACTGCCCTATCAATTGTGGATAGGCTTGAACTAGCAAGTAGGCTAGGGCCATATCCATAACCAAGGTTGCGATGCGGGCAGATACAAACTTGACCAGTCGCTGAGGCCAGCCATTATGTTCTTGCTTAAAGACAAAACGGTCGTTGGTCCAGAAGGCAAAGAGGATGGCAACCGCATTTGCCAAAAGGGTGACTAGGAGAATGGAAGGGATGACTAGAAATAGTCCCATTCGAGTGACCATATAGACCAGGGTTGCTGCGACACCTGCAATCAAATAAAGAATGACTTCGTTGTTTATGAGTTGATAAAATAGCTTTTTCATAAGGAATAGTCTACCATTTTTTTGGAAAATATGCTATACTAGACAACGTTGTTGAATTTTCAATGACCCTTGGGGCTTGCTCACTTTACCCAAGCATATTACAAGCATTTTGCTAAAGGAGAATTTTCATGAATACATCTAAATGGACTGCCAGAGATATGGCAGAGATTGCTCTTGTTGCGGCTATCTATGTGGCTTTGACTCTGACACCACCATTGAACGCCATTTCCTTCGGAGCCATTCAGTTCCGCTTGTCAGAAATGCTCAATTTCTTGGCCTTTTACAACCGTAAGTATATTATTGCCGTGACCATCGGTTGTATGATTTCCAACTTGATTGGTTTCGGTGTGATTGACCTCTTTGTAGGTGGATTTTCAACCCTTGTCTTTGTTAGCCTTGGGGTGATTCTCTTTGAAAAATACAAGAAAGACTATCTCTTCGGAGGCTTGTTTAACAAGGCATTCTTCTATTTCTCATTCTTTTTTGCAGCGACCATGTTTACAATCGCTCTAGAGTTGAAATTCTTGTATGATTTGCCATTCTTCTTGACTTGGTTGACAACTGCAGGTGGAGAATTGCTGTCCCTATTGGTTGGTGCAGTAGTGATTGATAAGTTAGCGAAAAAAATCAATTTCGAAAGATAAGTTTTAAAGATTAATGGCTCTTTGTCAACTGTAGTGGGTAGATGAAAAGCTAACACCTAGAGAGGACGAAATTCGTTCTCTCTTTCTTTATGTTCAAAGCAATCAAAATGCGTTTTCTAAAGTTTTCAAAGTTCCTAAAACCAAAGGCATTTCTCTTAATGACTTTGATGAGATTGTTGGTAGCTTCCAGTTTGGCATTGGAATAAGGCAATTCCATGGCGTTTAAAACCTTGTCTTTATCCTTTAGAAATGTCTTAAATACCGTCTGGAAAATAGGATTAACAGAGGCTATTTCCTGTTCGATGAGACTGAAGAAATGATCTGAATTTTTCTCTTGGAAATGGAACAAGAGAAATTGATAGAGTTCATAGTGCTGTCGGAGCTCATCTGAGTAGGATAGGAGTTTTTCTAGAATTTCCTTGTTGGTTAAATGCATCCGAAACATAGGGCGATAAAATCGTTTATCGCTGAGTTTACGACTATCCTGTTGTATCAATTTCCAGTAGCGTTTCAAGGCTCGGTATTCCTGCGATTTTCTATCAAGTTGGTTCATAATTTGAATACGGACACGGTTCATAGCACGACTAAGGTGTTGCACGATATGAAAGCGGTCGAGTACAATCTTGGCGTTTGGAAATAGTTGTCTAGCCAATTTGTAGTAGGGACTAAACATATCCATGGTAATGACTTTGACCCGATTTCTAACCTTTCTAGGATAGCGCAGAAAGTGGTTTCGAATGGTTGCTTGAGTTCTTCCGTCCAGAATGGTTATGACATTCAGGGAGTTGAAATCTTGTGCGATAAAGCTCATCTTCCCCTTCTTGAAGGCATACTCGTCCCAGGACATGACTTCTGGAAGCTTGTTCCAATCCGTTTCAAACTTGAACTCATTTAGTTTTCGAATAACTGATGATGTTGAGATGGATAGCCTGTGTGCGATATGTGTCATTGCTTGATTTTCGATGAGTAATTGAGCGATCTTCTGGTTAACTGCGACAGCGATTTGGTGGTTCTTCTTGACAAGAGGAGTTTCAGCGACCGCTATTTTCCCACATTCCTTGCACTTGAAACGACGCTTTCTAAGGCGGATAAGTAAGGGATAGCCAGCAGTTTCTAGGTAGGGAATTTTGGAGGCCTTCTGGAAGTCGTATTTTGCCATTTGTCCCTTGCATTTTGGGCATTTAGGGGCTGTGTAATCCAAGTGACCGTGGAGTTCTAAGTGAGTTCCCAGGTCATATTCATTAGAGATAGTAATATTTTTGTCTTTAATTCTGAGAAAATTTGTGATAAGATTTAGTTGTTCCATATGAACCCTTTCTAATGAGTTGTTTAGTCGCTTTTCATTATAGGTCATATGGGACTTTTTTCTACACTCCAAAAGGCTCCACAATCTCCATGGTGGTTTTACCCACTACAGAAATTATAGAGCCAGATTAATGTGAGCAGACACCTTCGGGTGTCTTTTTTCTACAAAATTTTTGTCAGGGCTTACAATTTAGGTTATACTGGAACTAGAACATACAGGAGGTCTTTTATGAAGACATATCAATTATCAAATGGTGTTTCCATTCCAAAAATCGCCTTTGGCACCTGGCAAATTCCTGACGGCGAAGAAGCGCATCGTGCGGTTCTCTACGCTTTGGAAGCAGGTTATCGTCACATTGACACGGCTCAAATTTACGGCAACGAAGCCAGCGTCGGTCAGGCCATTGCTGATAGCAGTGTGGCACGTGAGGATATTTTCCTGACAACCAAGGTATGGAATGACAAGATTGGTGTGGAGGACACACTGGCATCAGTTGAAGGATCCATGACCAAGCTGGGCGTGGATTATCTGGACCTACTCCTTATCCACTGGCCAAATCCAAAGGCCATTCGTGACGGCATCGGCTGGAAGGAACGCAATGCCCAAGTTTGGAAAGCCTTGGAAGACTTGTATCGTGCAGGTAAGGTCAAGGCTATCGGGGTGTCTAACTTTATGGAACATCACCTGGAAGGTTTGCTTGAAACGGCTGAAATCACACCCATGGTCAACCAGATTATGCTGGCACCAGGAACTCCTCAGCCAGAATTAGTTGCCTACTGTAAATCCAAGGGCATTCTCTTGGAGGCCTATAGTCCATTTGGTACAGGAACCCTCTTCCAAAGTCAAGAAGCCGCAGACTTGGCCAAGGAAGCAGGCTGCAGCGTTGCCCAACTGGCACTAGCTTGGTCCTTGGAAAAAGGCTTCCTACCCTTGCCAAAATCAACCAGCCCAGAAAACATCAAGGCTAATTTGGAGATAGAAGATTTGGTCATTAGTCCTGAAGCAGTTGCTCAGTTGGATACATTGACAGGTCTAAAAGGACAGTTGGATCCGGATTTGGCAGAATTTTAATATTGGAGATGCTGGGCATATAGTCCAAAGACACTTCTCAGAGTTCGTGTCACTATCTCAGCGCAGTGGTTGATTGGCAGATTTGTTCGTGTTTCACACTCCAAATCTGACCTAATCAACTGTGCGGGGGTGGGAAGACGAACTCTTTTTGACTAGTCGAGTTCTTTCCCACTCCCTTTTATCATCTCCAACCTACCACTTTCATGCTATAATAGTAGCTATGGAAGAAAAATATTTGAAAATTGCTCAGGAATTGGGCGTTAGTTTAAAACAGATTGATACGGTCCTCTCTTTGACGGCTGAAGGCAACACCATTCCCTTTATCGCTCGTTATCGGAAGGATGTGACGGGGAATTTGGATGAAGTAGTCATCAAGTCTATCATTGATCGGGATAAGGCCTTGACTGCTCTAGCTGACCGTAAGGCTACTGTCCTTGCCAAGATTGAAGAGCAGGGTAAGTTGACAGACCAGCTCCGTCAGGCTATCGAGGAAGCGGAAAAGTTGGCAGATGTGGAAGAACTCTACCTGCCTTATAAGGAAAAACGTCGGACCAAGGCAACGGTGGCGCGTGAGGCTGGACTATTCCCGCTGGCTCGGTTGATTTTGCAGAATGTGGCTGACTTGGAAGAGCAGGCGGCTGGTTTTATCTGCGAGGGATTTGACACTGCTCAGGCTTGCTTGGCTGGTGCTGTGGATATTTTGGTGGAAGCTATCTCAGAAGACAATAAACTTCGGGCCTGGGTCTACCATGAAGTACAAACCAATTCAAGCCTGACTTCAGAGCTAAAAGATCAAGAAGCAGACGAGAAGGAAGTCTTTCAGATTTACTATGATTTTTCTGAGAAAGTGGCGAAGATGCAGGGCTATAAGACCCTTGCCATTAACCGTGGGGAAAAATTAGGTGTTCTCAAGGTTTCTTTTGAGCACAATGTGGATAAAATGGTTCGTTTCTTTGAGTTGCGTTTTCCACAGTCTAATAGCTACATTAAGGATGTCATTCAGCAGGCTATTAAGAAGAAAATTCTACCTGCCATGGAGCGCCGTATTCGGACAGAATTGACGGAAGAAGCAGAAGAGGGCGCAATCCAGCTCTTCTCTAAAAACCTCCGCAATCTGCTCCTTGTATCTCCCCTCAAAGGCAAGGTTGTTCTTGGTTTTGACCCAGCCTTTCGAACAGGGGCCAAGCTAGCCGTGGTAGATCAGACTGGAAAGCTCTTGACAACCCAGGTCATCTATCCAGTTGAGCCGGCTGGTCAGCGACAAATTGCTCAGGCAAAAAAAGACTTAGCAGATTTGATTGGGCAATATCAGGTGGAAATCATAGCTATCGGAAATGGAACGGCCAGCCGTGAATCTGAAGCCTTCGTCGCTGATTTGCTCAAGGATTTCCCAGAAGTTTCTTACGTCATCGTCAATGAAAGCGGAGCTTCTGTCTATTCAGCTTCTGAGCTGGCGCGATACGAGTTTCCAGACCTCCCCGTCGAGAAACGCTCTGCCATTTCCATCGCCCGCCGTCTGCAAGACCCTCTGGCTGAATTGGTCAAAATCGATCCCAAGTCCATCGGTGTCGGCCAGTACCAGCACGATGTCAACCAGAAATCTCTGTCTGAGAGCCTGGACTTTGTGGTTGATACGGTGGTCAACCAGGTCGGTGTCAATGTCAATACGGCCAGTCCAGCCCTCCTTGCCCATGTGGCCGGCCTCAACAAGACCATTTCGGAGAACATCGTCAAGTACCGTGAGGAAAATGGAGCCCTGACTTCTCGTCAGCAGCTCAAGAAGGTGCCTCGTCTGGGTGACAAGGCCTTTGAGCAGGCAGCTGGTTTCTTACGCATCCCAGATGCGACTAACTTTTTGGACAATACTGGCGTGCACCCTGAGTCTTACAAGGCTGTAGAGAACTTGTTGGCACTGCTAGACATTGACCACTTAGATGAGGCTGCGCAGGAAAAATTAAAGCAGGTTGCTATCGCTGATACGGCAGAAAAAATTGGTGTCGGTCAGGAAACCTTGAAGGACATCATCGCAGACTTGCTCAAGCCAGGTCGTGATTTACGGGATGACTTTGAAGCACCAGTCCTCCGTCAAGATGTCTTGGATGTTAAGGACCTTGTAGTCGGACAGGAATTGCAAGGTACGGTCCGCAATATCGTGGACTTTGGAGCCTTTGTGGATATCGGTGTCCATGAAGATGGGCTGGTCCATATTTCACGCATGGTCAAACGTAAACGGGATAAAAATGGACGCCAACAAGCCTTACCACATCCAAGCGAAGTTCTTGCAGTTGGGGAAATTGTAACCGTCTGGGTGGCTGAAGTGGATATCAAACGCAACCGTATCGGTCTTAGCCTTTTGAAACCAAATGGATCTGAATAAGTATGTGCAGGAAGTTTCCCTGCAAGACTTCGGTAAGGAATTTCGGCACCAAGCTGTCTGGAACAGACGATTGAGGTCAACGGGTGGTCGCTTCTTTCCTAAAGATGGCCATTTGGACTTTAATCCCAAGCACTTGGAGGAGCAAGGCCTAGAAGTCTTTCGGAAGATTGTCCGCCACGAGCTCTGCCATTACCATCTTTACTTTGAGAAGAAAGGCTATCGGCATGGGGACCGGGACTTCAAGCAACTGCTGGCTGCGGTGGACGGCCTGCGCTATGCTCCTAAACTGGTAGAAACTTCCAAGCCTAGTCTGATTTACAGCTGCCAGTCCTGTGGACAAGTCTACCAGCGCAAGCGCCGCATTGACCTCAAAAAATACCGATGTGGGAAATGTCGGGGGCTCCTAGAGAACAATTTCATAGATCATAAAAGAACCAGTTCTTAGATACCTACTGAGGACTGGTTTTCTTTATGCTTTGGAAGTCTAAATTTCGGAAAGTCTTGGGATTTTTCTATCTACATGATATAATTTTATAGAAAGCCCTTACGCTATTTCTGGGCGTAAGTTATAAAGAATAAGGAGAAAATATGATTACTTCTGAAGAGATTAAATTACGTCTATGGAATGGTGCCAATGAACTCCGTGGCTCTATGGATGCCAGTCGTTATAAGGACTATATGCTTGGGCTCATGTTCTACAAGTTTTTAAGTGACCAAACCCTGAAAACATTTGCTTCAACAGCCGGTGTGGGAAATGAGAGCAATTGGTATCAAGAGTACATCCTTGCCCACCAAGAATACGGTACGGAATTGGAAAAGATGATCCAGGATGTTTTGGGTTATTTTGTCCGTCCTGAGCACCTCTATCAAACCTGGGTCAAGGATATGAATGAGGGCAGGTTTGAAGTCCAAAAAGTAACGGATAGCTTGAGCCAGTTTGAGCGGAGTATCGCTGTTGCTAATGGTTCGGATGATTTTCAAGGCCTATTTGCCAGCTCAACCCTTGACTTGACAGATACAGCACTGGGAAGCAATCTCAATGAACGCAGTAAAAATATTCAAGCCCTCATCCGTTTGTTCGAGGATTTGGACATGGTTGCCCTGCAAAATGGAGATGTCTTGGGAGATGCTTATGAATACCTGATTGGTCAATTTGCCATGGAATCTGGTAAAAAGGCGGGTGAGTTCTACACGCCTCACCAAGTTAGCGAAGTCATGGCTCAGATTGTTGCGACCAATTCTTCTATTTCATCCATCTATGACCCAACGGTTGGGTCAGGTTCCCTCCTTTTGACCGTAAAAAAACACCTGTCAGAAGACAAACAAAAAAGCTTAAACTACTACGGTCAGGAGAAGAATACAGCTACCTATAACTTGACCCGTATGAACCTCTTGCTTCACGGTGTCCGTCCGGAAAGGATGAGTATTAAAAATGGTGATACCCTATCGCAAGACTGGCCAGAAGATCCAGAACGTCCAAATGAAGGTGTCCAGTTTGATGCGGTGGTCATGAACCCACCTTATTCTGTAAAAAATTGGAACCGTTCAGGCTTGAAACCGAGCGACCCCCGTTTTGAAATCGCTGGTGTTCTTCCACCGGACTCAAAAGGCGATTTTGCCTTCCTTTTACACGGCCTCTATCACCTGGGAACCCATGGAACCATGGCCATTGTCTTGCCACACGGTGTTCTCTTCCGCGGAGCAGCTGAGGGCGAAATCCGCAAACGCCTCTTGGAAAAAAATCAAATCGATGCTGTTATCGGTCTGCCAAGCAACCTCTTTACCAACACTGGTATTCCAGTTTGTATCATTATCCTCAAGAAAAATCGGGATTTGAATGAGCCTGTACTCTTTATCGATGCCTCACGCAATTTTATCAAGGCAGGTAAGCAAAATGCCTTGCAAGAAAAGGACATCGCAAAGATTGTAGATGTCTATACGAACAGAACGGAAGAAGATGGTTACAGTCACTTGGCAAGTCGTCAGGAATTGATCCAAAATGACTATAACATGAATATTCCACGCTATGTGACTGCTCTGGATGAAGAAATTCCCCATGATGTGGATGCGCATCTATATGGTGGTATTCCAAAGAAAAATATTCAGTCCTTGAGGGTGCTCAATCAGACAGTCAAAGAGGTTTTGGACAATGCCTTTAGTGAAAACCGTCCAGGCTACTTAACTTTGAATCAGACCCTTGAAGAGTTTTCAAGAGCAGTCTTATCCAGCCCAGTTGTTCGGGCAGAATATGAACAAGTCCAGTCAACTATTGCGGCCTTTATCGAAGAATATTGGACAAAATTGCATCGTTTACAAACGGAAACCAATACAAGATTATTGAAAGAAGCAATGCTGGCAGATATTAAGAAACGCTTGTCCCAGTTTGACCAAATTGATATCTACGAAGGTTATCAAATCATCGCAGAAATTTGGACCAAGACCCTGACCCATGATGCTGAATTGATTGAGCAATTAGGCTTTTATGAGGCTGGGCGTACCCGTGAGCCCAATATGGTGGCTAAAGGGAAGAACAAGGAGAAGGTTCAAGATGGCTGGAATGGGGTGATTATCCCAAATAGCCTGATTGCTAGTGAGTGCTACGGTGATGAACTTGCCCATATTGACAGCCTGAAAAACAGGATTTCAGAAATTGACAGTGAAGTCAGTGAATTGGTTGAAAATGCCAAGGTGGAAGATAGCGATGAGTATAATGCCCTCTTTGATGTCTTGAAAAAGAATGAAGATGGCGAAGCACTGGATAGTTTTGAAGGCAAATTGGTCAAGGCTGCTCTGAAACAAGCAGTAAAAGGCTCTACAGAATTTGGCTTCTTGAAGCAGGTAGATGATCTAGCCAAGGAAAAATCGACATTAGCTAAGGACATCAAGACCAAGGAGCAGGAACTCAAGGAATTGGTGTCCAATCGTATCCAAGTCTTGACAGATGAAGAAGTTGACCAACTCCTCTATAAAAAATGGTTTGGTCATGTGACTGATAAGGCACTTGAACTGGTTGAATTGCCATTAAAGGCAGAAATTGCCATTATCGAAGAACTTCACAATCGCTATGCTGAAACATTGGACGATATGGATGCAGAAATCGCTCTGCTTGAAAGAGAACTTGAAAATCTGATGAAAGAACTGGTGGTGTTATCATGAAGGTGATGAAAGAAATTTTCAACAAAAGCTATTTTACAGCCCAAAAATCCAGTGAAAGAAAATCACCAACAGCCACTTTCTGCAATTTTCTGAAAATAGAAGAAAAATCGAACGAAGTTGGGGGAATATAGCAATGCCGAACAAAGATAAGAATATCCCCAAACGCCGCTTCAAAGCGTTTGAAAATGACCCCGCTTGGGAACTGCGGAAGTTGGGGGAAGTAGTTACAAGAGTTACTAGGAAAAATAGTGAATTACTTACTGAATTAGCATTAACAATATCTGCTCAACATGGACTTATTGATCAAACTGAATTTTTTGATAAGAGGATAGCAAGTAAGGATGTAAGTGGTTATTACCTTTTAAAAAATGGTGAATTCGCATACAACAAAAGTACCTCTTATGATGCACCTTGGGGAGCTGTGAAACGGTTAGATAGATATGATATGGGTGTTTTATCCACGCTTTATATTGTATTTGGAATATCTAATCCTGAACGAGTTAGTTCGAACTTTTTAGTAACTTATTTTGATACGAATTTGTGGCATAAAGAAGTACAGGCAGTGGCAGCAGAAGGTGCGAGAAATCATGGGTTACTAAATATATCTGCAAATGACTTTTTAGATATTGCATTATTTTTTCCAAAATCTTTTTCCGAACAAGAAGCCATCGGCACTTTCTTCTCCACGCTGGACCAACAAATCACCCTTCATCAGCGTAAGCTTGACAAATTAAAGAGTGTAAAACAAGCATATCTGAGCGAAATGTTCCCCGCTGAAGGAGAGCGTGTGCCAAAACGCCGTTTTCCTGGATTTACTGACGATTGGGAACTGCGGAAGTTGGGGGAAGTGGCTAGATTTAGACGTGGTTCTTTTCCGCAACCTTACGGAAATAGCGAATGGTATGATGGTGATGGTGCAATGCCTTTCGTTCAAGTTGCAGATGTCACAGATGAGATGAATTTAGTAGAGGATACTAAACAAAAAATTAGTAAAAAAGCACAGCCACTTAGTGTTTATGCTGAGAAAGGATCTGTCCTAGTTACTTTACAAGGTAGTATTGGTCGTGTTGCGATTACCCAATATGGAGCTTTCATAGATAGAACGGTGCTGATTTTTGAAAATTTTTACTTACCAATTGATAATTTGTTTTGGGCTTATGTAATAAAACAAAAATTCATTGAAGAAGCAAAAAGTGCCCCAGGTGGAACAATCAAAACAATTACTAAGGAAGTTCTTAGTGACTTTAATATAAAATTGCCGACACATGCTGAACAAGAAGCCATCGGCACTTTCTTCTCCACCCTAGACCAACACATCACCCTTCATCAGCGTAAGCTAGAAAAACTCAAAAACTTGAAAAAAGCACTTTTAAATGAGCTGTTTGTATGATTTTCAGCGTAAGTAGCAGTTACTTACATGATGATAGAAAGGAAATGTATGGAAACCATCTCAAAAAACACTTCAGAACGTGAATTTCAAGATAAATTCGTTCGGGAATTATCCAAGTTTAAATGGCAAACTCCTGAACACTTAAATGGAAACTTACAGAAAGTTACAGTTCAGGATTTGATCAATAATTGGCGGTCAGAGCTAAATCGTATGAATGCGGATGTCTTGGAAGGTGTTGCTCTTACCGATAGCGAGTTCGATCAAGTCATGACAAAGGTCAAGCAGATTTCCAATAGCTACGAGGCCGCAAAAATCTTATCCATGGAAGGTTCTACGGGTAAAATCGATGGTATTTACCGTGACCAGCACCCACATGTGACCAAAAAGCAAATTACCTTAACCATTTTGAAAAAGGCTCAGGTGAGTGGGGGAGATTCCAGCTACCAAGTGGCTCGCGAAGTTTGGTCGGACAATGGCAACCGCTTTGACCTAGTCTTATTGATTAACGGTCTGCCCTTGATTAACATTGAACAAAAGCGGAGTGACAAGTCCTTGGACGAGGCCTTTGGTCAGTTTAAACGCTACTATGCCGATGGGGAATATACCAATAACTTCATGGCCTTTTCTCAAATGATGGTGGTCACAACAGACATCGAAACCCGGTATTTTGCAACGCCTAAGTCTATCAACGATTTTAATCCTGCCTTTGTTTTTCATTGGTCTGTCACCAAGAAAGACCAAGAAAGTGGCAAGCATTTGGGACAAAGGGTCTTGACAGATTACAGAGAGGTTATTGAGCATTTTCTGATGGTTCCAATGGCCCATCAGATGGTGGGCGACTACCTGATTATCGATGAAGATCCAGATAATGAGGAGAATAGACGCCACATGCTTATGCGTCCCTATCAGGTCTATGCCCTGCAGGCAGTTGAAAAGGCAGCTTTTGGTTGGGATAATGCGGAAAAAATACCACATGGGGGCTTTGTTTGGCATACGACAGGTTCTGGAAAGACCATTACCAGCTTTAAAACAGCTCAATTTCTTTCAACACGAACGGAGTTTGATAAGGTTGTCTTCTTGCTAGATAGACGGGATTTGGACGAGCAGACTTCCAAGGCCTTTAAGGCTTACGCGACCTATGAATCTGTCAATGTTGACGATACCAAAAGCACCTATCAGCTCCGCAAACAATTAACTGCTTCAAAGAGCGGTATTGTTGTGACCACCACCTTCAAATTGAGCAATTTGGTCAAGGACTTGATGGATGCTGATGATCGAGGTCTGGCAGATAAGAAAATCATTTTCATCATTGATGAGGCCCACAGGACAACCATGGGTGATATGATGGGGATGATTAAAGATTATTTCTATAAAAATGGTCTATTCTTTGGTTTTACAGGCACACCCCTCTTTGATGAAAACAAGGTCAAGGGGAAAATTAACGAGCGCAGTGAGTTGATTAACACGACTGAAAAATTGTTTGGTCCTCTTTTGCACCAATATACGATTGACGAGGCAATTGCGGATGGGAATGTCCTTGGCTTTCATGTGGACTACATCAATACTGGTGAATTTAGGAGCTATGAAGATTTACGTGAAGATTTGATTGAACTTCTAACAGAAAAACATCCAGAGAAAGCTGTCAAAGAGATTGAACGTCAAGTCATGCGGCTGTCAGAATTGGATGTAGAAAAGCATGCGGCAAAAGAGGGACTTTTGGTCTATCACGATCAAACCCATATTCCTAGAGTGGTAGAGGAGATTTTGTCGGGCTGGCAGGAACAATCACAGGGTGGTGAGTTCAATGCCATGCTGACAGTTGCTTTTAAGGAGCGGGTTATCGCCTACTATCACGAGTTTAAAAAGCAAATAGCAGAGCAGTTTAGGAATGGAGATGCCAAGCCCAATATTGCCATGACCTTTAGTTTTGGAAATGAAAATGATCCTGACAATGTTGCTAGGGAAGTCATTGAAGAGATGTTCGCGGATTATGAAGAGTTTACAGGTCTCCGCTTTATGGCTGGTGACAAGAAAAAGGGTGAGGATGCCTATTTTGAGGATGTAACAGACCGTGCCAAGCGTGGTGGAAGTGGTCGTAATCCGAAGAATATTGATATTCTCATCGTAGCAGATCAGCTTTTGACGGGTTATGATGCCAAACGCTTGAATACTCTCTACGTTGATAGGAAGCTGGAATTACAGGGCTTAATACAGGCCTATTCTCGAACCAACCGGGTTTTTGGTTCCAGCAAGGAATTTGGTACCATTATCAATTTCCAATACCCTCGCATAACAGAAGAGATTGTTAAGGAAGCCTTGTTGTTATACGGTAGCGGTGGAAGCAATAGCCGTGTTCTTGTTGAAAAATATGGGGTTGCGGTAGACTTACTTCGGACAAAAGTAAAGGTTCTACGGTCAGAATTGCCCAACCCGACCAAGTGGATTGACATCCAGTATGATGAGGAGAAGAAGGAAGCGTTTAAAACTGCTTTTAAAGAAACCTTCAAGCAACTGGATCGTGTCAAGCAATACTATGAATTTGTATGGGATGATGAAGCCTTTGGATTGGATGAGCATAGCTGGCTCCAGTACATTGGTGCTTATAGAAACCTGTTTCCTAGAGGAACTGATGGCGATGATTGGATACCAAAAGACCTGAAGGGGCGTACCAAATTGCAGGGTAGTCAAATCATTGATGCACAAAGCTTATTTGCTTTGATAGGAAACAAAACAACCAATGAAGGTGGTTTCCAAGTAATCAATGACAATAATTTGGTCTTGATTTTGGAGCAAATCCAAGAATTGAGCAACCTTGGTGAGAATGAACTAGCTGAAGCCTTGAAAACCTTTATCAATGAAGAATTGGTCACAGGACATTTGTCTGCCTCTGTCGATTTTGACGTCGCATTTAAAGAATGGCAGGAGAACAGGCAGTTTGCGGTTATCAAGGAATTTGCAAATCAATGGGGAATTGATAGTGACTTGCTTAGGAAGTCACTACAGGAGTACAACACAAGTAAGCCAGATGATATTCCTTACCGTGAGGAAATCGCTACGACCTTGGATCCAGAACGAGCGACCAATGAGTTCGCAGGCAGTAAGCTGAAGTTAAATATGAATTTGAACAAGGTTCTTCCACAGTGGATGGCAGAAACCAAGCAGAAATACAAGTAAGACCACTAAGGCCAAGATTTTTCTTGGTCTTTTTTGCCGTTTTCAGAAACCAACAGAAAATATTTTCTAGTAGCTATCAAATGAATAAACTGTCATCTTCAGCCACTGTGGAATAGGGAAAAAATACTCCTGCTTGGGAACTGCGGAAGTTGGGGGAAGTAGGATATGCGAAGTCGGGCGTGGGATTTCCAGAGAAAGAACAAGGTGGGTTGACGGGAATTCCGTTCTTTAAAGTTTCCGACATGAATATTGATGGGAATGAAAATGAATTAACTATAGCAAATAATTATGTAACAGACGAACAAATTAGTAGACGAAAATGGAGAGTTATAACAGAAGTACCTGCTATCTTTTTTGCAAAAGTTGGTGCGGCTGTAATGTTAAATCGTAAGCGTTTGATAAGGCAACCTTTCTTGCTTGATAACAATACAATGACCTATATTTTTAATCATAGTCAGTGGGATAGTGATTTTGGTAAAATACTTTTCGAAAAAATTGATTTGACAAAACTAACTCAGGTAGGAGCATTGCCCTCATACAATTCCTCAGATGTTGAAAACATTAATATTCTTATCCCCACCCTCCCCGAACAAGAAGCCATCGGCACTTTCTTCTCCACCCTAGACCGCCACATCACCCTTCATCAGCGTAAGTCGTAGAAGGATTGGATATGATGAATAAAATTACACGAGAAACTTTACTTCATGAATATTTTAAACAATGGACCAGGCTGTTTAAAGAGGGGGCGGTTCGACCCATTACTTTGGAAAAATATAGAAATAATTATGTTCATTTGAAAAATATTATTCCTGATTTGGCTCTTTATCAGTTGGATAGGACGACCTATCAGCAAATTTTGAACGACTATGCTTTGACCCACGAACGTCAGACGGTTATTGACTTTCATCATCAGCTCAAGGGAGCGGTCTTGGATGCTGTTGACGAGGGCTACATCGATCGGGACCCCACCCGAAAGGTGATTTTTAAGGGCAAGGCTCCTAGAATTAAAAAGATGAAATACCTCAATCAGTTTGAACTGCATAATGTTCTGTCTGATTTGAACTTGGAATGCCGTATCAATTGGGACTGGTTGATTTTGCTTATTGCGAAAACAGGTTTACGATTTTCAGAGGCTCTAGGGCTTACACCAGCTGATTTCAACTTTGTCCAGCAAAATGTATCTGTGACAAAAACTTGGAATTACAAGGGAAATGGTGGTTTTTTGCCGACCAAAAATAAATCTTCCGTGAGAAAAGTGCAGATTGACTGGCAGTTAAGTATGCAATTTCAACAATTGATTAAAGACCTACCTCAGGACAAACCTATTTTTGTCAATGGACCTGTCTGCAACTCTACGCCAAATAAGTGGTTGGAGCGACATTGTAAAAATGTGGGTGTTCCAGTCATTTCTATCCATGGTCTTAGACATACCCATGCATCTCTTTTGATGTATGCTGGCGTTTCAATAGCTAGCGTGTCAAGGCGGTTGGGACATTCTTCCATGACAACGACACAAAAAGTGTACATGCATGTCATCTCAGAACTTGAAAATCAAGATACAGATTTAGTCATGCGCTACTTATCTGGCCTAAGCTAGACATGAAATCGACTTACGCTGATGAAGGGTGATGTGGCGGTCCAGGGTGGAGAAGAAAGTGCCGATGGCTTCTTGTTCGGGGAGGGAAGGGATTGGTATTTCTTTAATCAAAAGCTCATTTTTAGTAATCCCTTTAATCGATGTTCCTTGTAATACTTTTATTTCATTTTGTAATTTTATATATAAAGAATATGTTGTAAAAAGCTCATTTGTTTTTAAATAACTAATTGATAAAAAATCTTGACTTGTGGTATAAGTAAACGGCATGAAAGCTAATTTCCCCACACCAACTCTCGTTACAATTGCTATAGAATTTTTAGGTATTAGTTGAGCAGATGAATTCCCTAGACCATCCTTGGTAATATATTTTCGAGGACCTACACTAAAAATACCTTCCTCTAAATCAGATGATTGTATCCAAGGAATATTTCCTTCCCAAAATAAAGCATTAGAAGTTGTTGGAGTACCTCCTCCAAATTGCTTTTCAGTTATCTCCCCCAACTTCCGCAGTTCCCAAGCGTATTCATTTTTTACCGTCCAAATCTGAGATACTTCTTTCTATTTTCTTGTTTCTCTGTCACATTTTCAATTATTTTCAGAAAAGGTGCTCTAGTCCTATGGACTAGCCTCGGTTTGCCAATATCAGCCTTTGGGCTGATGTTTTTCAGGAAGTTTGTGATATACTAGAAGGGAATTGAGGTGAAATCATGGTACAGAAACAACAAGAACGATTGATTGAGCTTTATGAAAAGGGGATTTTGACCAAGGAAGAGGCACGGGCCTGTTTTTTGAAATTTGAGGAACGACCGGATGTGCTCTTTGTGGAAGAAAAACACAAGACTGGCTTTACCTTGCCCAATTTCAAGGTCTTTGCTTCTTCAAAATTGAAGCAGGCCTATAGCTTTGAAGGGATAGAATCCTTATTTTTACAGCTATCAGAAGGACGGCTAACCATGACCAAGGCTAAGTCTAATCAGGTCGGGGTTGAAATTATCTACAATCAGGATGCTCCTGAAAACCAGTTGCCTCGTATCTATGTGGAGAAACGTGGTCTGTATTTTAGTAGTAGCTTGCCTTGTCGTCTGACCATTAGTTTACCTCAGGAATGGATGTCTGTACTGGACTTGGAACTGGGGCAGGCAGATGCTCGCTTGGATTATTTACCGTTTGAGGATATTTCTATCCGCAGTGCAAGGGATAAAAAACAACAGGATATCCGCTTGACAACCTGCGGTGGCTACCCACAGCATCTATCTGTTCAATTAAACCAGGCACAAGTCACCCTCTACCCAGGAAAATCTCAAGGGATGCAAGGGCAACTGATTTCTTCATCTGGTCAGGTTCTGGTCAATCGTAAGAAGAAAAATAGCCCCTATCAGTTTGAAAAATCTGGCAGTGATTTGCTCTTTGTAAAAGGGCAGATGGGACAGGGGTCTTTCTATGTGAAAGGAATAAAAGATGTCAATTGATTTGTATAAGGTAAGACAGGGTAAGATTGTATCGGGGGTACTTGCAGGTCTAGCCCACAAATTGGGCTGGGAAGCTTGGGTCACTCGTGTTCTTTTTCTAGCTGCCCTGTTTTTAGGAAAAACTTCTTTGCTCACACTGGCGCTTTATATTGTCGGGGCTTACTTCCTGCCCTATAAGGAAGATAGGGATGCGGAACGCTTTGGAACTGGTCCCCGAAAGATAAAGGATGCGGAGAAGATACATAAATCTTGGTTTGAATAAGAAATAGATTTATAAGCCTCAGTTTAGAATTTAATCTGTATCAATTTCCGGTTATAGATAATGAAAAGCACCCTAGAAAACGGATAGTGTAGAAAGTTTCTAGGGGCTCTTTATTTTTCTGGAAATAGACATCGACCTCATAGTTGGGATAAACTGTTTCATTTTCTGAAAAGGATGTTCTGTGGTATAATAGGAAAAATATTTGATGAGGTAGAGAGATGAGCAAGACACCATTTGTTAGTAAAGAAGTTCTAGAAACCATTACGGAGCAATTTCCGACTCCTTTTCATTTGTATGATGAAAAAGGTATTCGTGAGAAGGCCCGTGCCCTTAATGCAGCTTTTTCATGGAACAAAGGCTTTAAGGAATATTTTGCGGTTAAGGCGACACCGACACCAGCCATTTTAAAAATCTTGCAAGAAGAAGGCTGTGGAGTGGACTGTGCAACGGATGTAGAAGTGCTCATGAGTGAAAAACTGGGCTTTAAGGACATTATGTTCACATCAAATGATACGCAAGCCCAAGAGTTTGTCTATGCTCGTAAAGTTGGCGCAACAATCAACTTGGATGCCTATGAGCATATCGAATTTTTGAAAAATGTTGCTGGTATCCCAGAAACCGTCTGCCTCCGTTACAATCCAGGTGGTGTATTCTCACTGGGAACGGATATTATGGACCATCCTGAAGAGTCTAAGTTTGGCATGACCAAGGACCAGCTGATGAAGGGCTACAAGGAGTTAAAAGAACTTGGTGTCAAGGAATTTGGTATTCATGCCTTTTTAGCTTCGAATACAGTAACAAATGACTACTACCCTGTCTTAGCTCGTCAACTCTTTGAATTGGCCTTGGAAATTCGTGAGGAAACAGGAGTGACCTTGGACTTCATCAACCTATCAGGTGGGATTGGTGTCAACTATCGCCCAGATCAAGAAGCAAACGACATCGCTGTCATTGGTGAGGGAGTTCGCAAGGTTTATGAGGAAATTCTTACTCCAGCGGGTATGGGACATGTCAAAATTTTTACGGAATTGGGTCGCTTTATGTTGGCGCCGCATGGTCACTTGATTACCAAGGTGCTTCATCGTAAGGAAACCTATCGGACCTATGTAGGTGTAGATGCCTCAGCTGCCAACCTCATGCGCCCAGCCTTCTACGGCGCTTATCACCATATCACTAACATCACTCGACCAGACGCTCCGATTGAAGTAGTGGATGTAGCAGGCTCTTTATGTGAAAACAACGACAAGTTTGCGGTTAATCGAGAATTGCCACGGGCAGAAGTAGGAGATACCTTGGTCATCCATGATAGTGGTGCCCACGGCTTCTCTATGGGTTACAACTACAATGGTCGTCTGCGTTCCTCTGAAATCCTTTTACAGGAAGATGGCACAGCTCGTATGATTCGCCGTGCTGAAACACCAGAAGACTATTTCGCAACCATTTACGGTTTTGAATTTGACAGGTAAGTCTTGGAAAAGCTTGGGGAATTTGGTATAATAGTGTCAGTATGAGATTGCGCGATGCAATACCAGATGAATTATTTTTTAGAAAATCAGGAGATTGATATGCAATTAGGTATCGGTTTAGTAATTGTTTTGGTGCTTGTGGCACTTGCAGGTGGTGTAGCCTTGGGGATTTACTTGTCACGCAAACAAGTGGAAAACTACATTGCTGACAAGCCAGTTTTGGATGAAAATGCCTTGCGCTTGATGATGAGCCAAATGGGTCAAAAGCCAAGCGAAGCAAAAGTACAACAAGTACTTCGCCAAATCAAGAGCCAGCAAAAAGCAGCAAGCAAGAAAAAATAAGCGACATGGGACTGGGATATTCTTTCCCATTCCCTTTTTTTGAGTAAGAAAGAAAGGTTAGTCAGACTTCTGGCTATTATCAGTATGATGGATAATCGACCAATAGGCTTTTTAGACTCAGGTGTGGGAGGGTTGACTGTTGCACGTGAACTCATGCGCCAACTTCCTCACGAAGAAATTGTTTATATCGGTGACTCTGCACGGGCACCCTATGGTCCTAGACCAGCTGAACAAATCCGAGAATATACTTGGCAGTTGGTCAACTTCCTTTTGACAAAAGATGTGAAAATGATTGTCTTTGCCTGTAATACAGCAACAGCAGTCGCTTGGGAAGAGGTTAAGGATAAACTAGATATTCCTGTTCTTGGAGTTATTTTACCTGGAGCATCAGCGGCTATCAAAGCTACGCAAAGTGGAAAAGTTGGTGTATTAGGGACAGCTATGACCATTCAATCTGATATTTATCGACAAAAAATTCAGGCTCTTTCTCCGGAAACACAGGTAGACAGCCTGGCCTGTCCCAAATTTGCACCACTAGTTGAGTCCAACAGTCACCAATCGAGTCTCGCCAAAAAGGTTGTTTATGAGACACTTCGACCACTCGTTGGGAAAGTGGACACCTTGGTTTTGGGCTGTACCCATTATCCCCTGCTTCGCCCCATTATCCAGAATGCCATGGGCAAGGATGTCAAGTTAATAGACAGTGGGGCAGAGTGTGCACGGGATATTTCTGTTTTATTAAATTACTTTCAAATCAACCGTAGCCGTACCGAAAAGGATATTCAGCACCGATTTTACACAACAGCTAGTCCGGCAGCTTTTAAAGAAATAGCTGAAAGCTGGATGTGCATTGATATTCATGTGGAGCATGTAGAGCTATGACAGACAAGATATACGAATACAGAGATGAGCATAACTGGTTTATCGGAAAGGCTAGCTTTGCCAATCTATTTAGTTCCTTTGGAGAAACTGGCAGAGGACAAGAAATTTACCAGACTGGTCAATTATTTGACAAACTGATTGCTGGTAACTATGAAGATGAGAATTTCAACCAGTGTGTCAATATTGAGGTGATTAAACTTCAGTCTGACTTTGCCCTCTTCCAGTTTGCCTGTGATGTTTTGAATGAGTTAAACAATAGACAGTTCAAGGCCCTCCAACACCAAGGGGCTATTCTGGTAACAGAGAATGACAAGCTTCTCTTGGTTCATCTGCCAAAAGATGGTGTGGCTATGTCTGATTTCTTCGGTCAAGACAAGGGCTTGGCAAGCGTAGGAGATAGCATCTTAATTGCTACAAAAAATGAAGGCAAGACCAAGGAATTCCGTAAGTTTTTTGAGCGGTTTGGTTACCAAGTTGAGAACCTCAACAACTATCCTGACTTGCCAGATGTAGCAGAAACAGGTATGACTTTTGAAGAAAATGCACGGCTCAAGGCTGAAACCATAGCAGAGCTGACAGGCAAGATGGTCTTGGCAGATGATTCTGGTTTGAAGGTTGATGCTTTAGGTGGTTTGCCAGGAGTTTGGTCTGCTCGTTTTTCAGGACCAGATGCCACAGATGAGCTCAATAATGCCAAGCTCTTGCATGAGTTGGCTATGGTCTTCGACTTGAAAAATCGTTCTGCTCAGTTCCATTGCACCCTAGTTATGGCTGCTCCAAATTGTGATAGTTTGGTTGTCGAAGCTGACTGGGAAGGCTTTATCGGTATGGACCTCCGTGGAGAAAACGGATTTGGATATGACCCGCTCTTCCTCGTCGGTGAAACAGGCAGGACCTCGGCAGAATTAACCCTAGAAGAAAAAAATCAGATTTCCCACCGTGCACAAGCACTAGAAAAATTAGTGGAGGCATTTCCAGTATGGCAGGAGCAAGCAAAACAATCCTAGTCATGAGTGATTCTCATGGGGATAGACAGATTGTAGAAGAGATTAAAAACCACTATCTTGGCAAGGTCGATGCCATCTTTCACAATGGGGACTCGGAGCTAGATAGTCAAGATAGTCTGTGGGATGGCATTCAAGTGGTTAATGGCAACTGCGACTATTTTGGCGGTTATCCAGACCAGCTCATTACTCAATTGGGTGATGTGACCATTGCCCAAACCCATGGACACCTCTATGGTATTAACTATGGCTGGCAACGCTTGGATTATTGGGCACAGGAAGTGGATGCGGATATTTGTTTGTACGGGCATTTGCATGTACCTGATGCGGAAGTGCGTGGCAAGACCCTCTTTCTCAATCCAGGATCCGTTAGTCAACCTCGTGGTTTGGTCAGAGAGTGCCTTTATGCTCTTGTGACCATCACTGAAGACCATTTCCATGTGGAATACTATAACCGCCACCACCAACTTTACCCAGCATTGACAAAGGATATTTCAAGATGATTGCACGAGAATTTGAGGCCTTTTTATTGGACCAAGAAGAAACCTTCTTGACCCCAGCAGATAAATTGGCTGTTATTATCGATACCCATAATATTGATCATGCTAAATTGTTGCTCAGCCACATGACTTATTCCCGCGTACCAGTGGTAACAGAAGACGGCCGATTCTTTGGAACCATTGGCTTGACGGAAATCATTAAATACCAGGCTGAGCATGAGTTATCAGACGATGAATTGAACACGGATATTTCACTGATTGCAAAGACGGATGTAGAAACGGTAGGTCTGGATTATGATTTGACAGAGGTCATGCGCAAGCTAGTTGATCAGTCCTTCCTACCTGTTCTAGGGGAAAAGAGGGAATTCCTTGGGATTATTACCCGTAAATCTATTCTGAAAGCCATCAATGCACTTTTGCATAATTTTCCCTTGGCATCAAAAGAAGGCAAGAAATGAAGCAGGCTATAGGAGAGTTTATCCAGACTAAAAAGGTCAGTGTCAACAGTCAAAAATCCTATACTTATGACCTACAGCAATTTGTGGAGTTGACCAAGGGCGACATAGATCAGCAGTCACTCTTGCTTTATCAGCAGTCCCTGCTAGACTTGAAACCTGCTGCTCAGAAAAGAAAGCTATCGGCGGTCAATCAATTTCTCTACTTTCTTTATGAAAGAGGTCACTTGGACAGGTTTTACAAGCTACAGGCTATGGCAGGACCGGCTCGTGTCAAAAAGAAGTTGGAAAGTGAAGACTTGTCTTTACTCTTTCAAGAAAGTCCTTGGCTAGAAGGTCAGCTCATCGCACTTTTGATAGCATATTTAGGCTTGACGCCTAGTGAAATAGCAGAGCTGACTAGCCAGCAGGTCAATTTGGATTTTCAAGTCTTGACAGTAGAGAAAGGTGTGACCAAGCGTGTTCTGTCCATTCCCAAGGAATTAGTTGGCTACCTTGAAGGGCATCTGACAGGGTACTATGTCTTTGACAAGAAAGGACAGACCTATTCTCGTCAGTGGTTTTTCAATCGCTTGACCGAATTTGTTCAGTCCATTGGGAAGTCGGATTGGACTGCCCAAAAATTGCGAGAACAGCACATTCTAGCTCAAATAGGAGAAGGAAAATCCTTGGACCAAATCGCCAAGCAGTTGGGACTAAAAACAAGTATGAGTTTGGAAAAATTTAGATAATGGATATAAAATTAAAAGATTTTGAAGGCCCCTTGGATCTCTTACTGCATCTGGTGTCCAAGTACCAAATGGATATCTATGAGGTTCCAATTACGGAAGTCATTGAGCAATATCTGGCCTATATTGCGACCTTGCAAGCCATGCGCTTGGAGGTGGCAGGAGAGTATATGGTCATGGCCAGTCAATTGATGGTCATTAAAAGCCGGAGGCTCTTGCCAAAAGTCGTTGAACAGACAGATCCCGAGGACGACCCAGAAATGGATCTCTTGGATCAATTGGAAGAATACCGCAAGTTCAAGCTCCTCAGCGAAAAATTGGGAGAGCAACATGATGAAAGGGCCAATTATTTTTCAAAACCCAAGCTGGACTTGATTTATGAGGATGTCCAGCTGGCCAAAGATAAAACTGTCATCGATATTTTCCTTGCCTTTTCTAAGGTTATGGCTGAAAAGCAGGCCCGTCTCCGTCAGTCCCACGCAACTATTGCTCGGGATGAGTATAAGATCGAAGACATGATGGACCTTGTCCGTAGTCGTTTTGAGGCTAACCCTCGTATTGAACTGCGTCAGCTTTTTCAGGAGAGCCAGGATATCAATGAAGTGATTACCATTTTTCTTGCCACCTTGGAGTTGGTCAAGGTTCATGAGATTATCTTGGAACAAAAGGAAACTTTTGGAGATATTTATCTAGTAAGGAGTGAAGATGAATCGCTTAGCTGAAATCGAAGTCCTGCTTTTTGTGGCAGGTGAGGATGGCTTGAGTTTACGCAATTTGGCTGAAATGTTGGAATTGCAGCCCACAGCTGTCAGCCAGCAATTAGAAAAACTCAGTGAAAAATACATGGCCGACAAGGCATCAGGCCTGGCTCTCTTAGAATCTTCCAACCGCTACAAGTTGGTGACGAAAAAGGAGTATGCCGACTTGTTGCGGATTTATGCTAAAACCCCCATCAATCAGACCATGTCGCGAGCCCTTTTGGAAACCTTGTCAATCGTAGCCTACAAGCAACCAATCACACGGATTGAAGTTGATGATATTCGCGGAGTTAATTCCAGCGGTGCCATCAGTAAGTTGCAGGCCTTTGACCTCATTCGTGAGAATGGGAAGAAAGAGGTGCTTGGCAGGCCCAATCTCTATGTGACAACGGATTATTTTCTGGATTATATGGGGATTAACAGTCTAGAAGAATTGCCTGATGTATCAGAACTTGACTTGGTGGAGCAAGAAACCGAGCTATTCCTAGAAAGAAATGAGTTAGAAAATGAGAATTAACAAATACATTGCCCACGCTGGTGTAGCCAGTCGTCGTAAGGCAGAAGAATTGATTAAGCAAGGTCGTGTTACCGTCAATGGTCAAGTGGTTCGTGAATTGGCAACGACCATTAAGTCTGGAGATAAGGTAGAAGTAGAAGGCCAACCTATTTACAACGAGGAAAAAGTTTATTACTTGCTCCATAAGCCAAAAGGTGTTATTTCCAGTGTGTCAGATGACAAGGGCAGAAAGACAGTTGTGGACTTGTTGCCGACTGTAAAAGAACGGATTTATCCTGTTGGTCGATTGGACTGGGATACGTCAGGGGTCTTGATTTTGACCAATGACGGTGATTTTACGGATGAGATGATTCACCCTCGAAATGAGATTGATAAGGTTTACTTGGCGCGTGTCAAAGGAGTTGCTAACAAGGAAGTACTCCGTCCCTTGACCCGTGGTGTTGTCATTGATGGTAAGAAAACTAAGCCAGCTGTTTATGAGATCATCGAGGTTGACCCAGTTAAAAATCGTTCTGTGGTTGAGTTGACCATTCATGAAGGGCGTAATCATCAGGTTAAGAAGATGTTTGAAGCGGTTGGTCTGCAGGTGGACAAGCTTTCTCGTACACGCTTTGGAAATTTGGACCTTACTGGTTTGCGTCCAGGTGAATACCGCAAGCTTAATAAGAAAGACATTAGTAAACTGCATACGCTAGCAGTTACAAAACCGGTGAAGAAAAAATGACCAAGCTCCTTATAGGCTTAGTCAGGTTTTACCAGAAATATATTTCTCCCCTCTTTCCACCTTCCTGTCGCTATCAGCCGACTTGTTCAAGTTACATGATAGAGGCCTTACAAACACATGGACTCAAAGGATTTTTGATGGGCTTGGCTCGTATTGGTCGCTGTCATCCCTTTGTAGATGGAGGCTTGGATCCTGTCCCAGAGAAATTTAGTTTAAAGAGAAATTGTGAAAAGTAGGGCAACCTGCTTTTTTCTTGTTGAAATAATTTGCACAGTAATCTGTCCCCATACAGTTATGGATATGTAATATTGAAAAATGTATGAAAATCCTTTACAATTTTGTTTATGAAAAATAATTTAGGAGGTAGTCATGATTCAGCGATTATTGCTTGCGAACGACTTACCTGGTGTTGGTAAGGTTGCACTTGCAACGAGTATCCCTCTTGCGGCAGCTTGTCAGGTAGAAACAATGCTTTTGCCCACAGTGCTTTTATCTTCACATACAGGCGGTTTCCCAGATGTTGTCAGCCAAGAGTTGACTGATTTGAATAGGGCCTATTTGGGACAGTGGAAGAAATTGAATTTGGAAGTAGCTGGAATTTTGTCAGGTTATTGCAGAAGTCCCCAGCAACTAAGTCAGCTGGCTATCTATGCTAAAGAAATAGAAACTCCCTTGATTGTCGATCCGATTATGGGTGATAATGGGCGACTCTATTCAGGTTTTACACCTTCCTATGTTGAAGCCATGAAGGAACTGGCTCAGTCAGCTACTCTAATTCTACCAAATTTGACAGAGGCAGCACTTTTAACAGGTCGGGATTATCTGGGCGATTTCTACGATATTCAGGATATTGAGGATTTAATAATATCTTTGGCAGAGCAGGTATCTGCAGATATTGTACTGACAGGGATTACCTTTGGTGATCGCCAAATTGGCGTAGCCTATTTTCAGCAGGAAACAGGGGAAATAACGACCTATATGTCTCAGAAATATCAAGCACACTTCTTTGGAACAGGGGATATATTATCTACCTTGTTGGCTCTAGCAACCATTGAAAATATCAGTCTTCATCAGGCAATTCCCCTCGCTTTAGACTTTATTGACAAGAGTTTAAAACAAACTCTTTCATTAAATCGAGACTTACAATTAGGGATTTATTTTGAGCCATTTCTAGCAGAATTACAGGAAGCATTTCAAAAACTAAAGGAGAAAGTATGAAACAGAATCATTTACGCTCATTAACAGAAGTTAGTCTATTTGCAGCCCTTATTTGTGTGGTTGTCTTCTTCATTCGTATTCCATTTGGTAGTCAATTTGTTCACCTAGGCAATGCACTGGTGGTAGTAGGAGTATTACTTTTTGGATCCAAAAAAGGAGCACTTGCGGCTGCTATTGGTCTGGGAGTATTTGACTTGCTATCTGGGTACGCAGCGGTGGCTTGGATTACTATTTTGGAGTCGCTCATTGTCTGCCTTGTTCTTCACCTTTTTTATGAGAAATTTCTAAAGAAAAATGATAGCCTATCAAATATTGTTTTGGTTGGAGTTGTTGCTGCTATCACCAAAATTATCTTGAATGTTTTAAAGTATACTTTAACGGGAAGTTTAGTCGGTGGGCTAACTTTATCGGCATCCTTCCTTGCTGCTTTGAGTAAAATTTTAGGAACCTATGGCACTGCGGTTACAACTATCATTGCTGTACCCCTTCTTTATAAAGTATTCAAGGGCATATATCGTCGCAACTAGTTCAGTATAGAAAAAAGCTTGAGGTTTGTAATTTTCTCAAGCTTTTTTATTCTGTTATTTAGTGTAATCTTTCAGTATTTCAATGGCTTCAATTTTGATATCTGTTTTTGGCTTGTCACTGCTATCTGTTTCGACAGAGGCGATTTTATCCACAATATCCATTCCTTCGATGACTTGTCCAAAGACAGTATGCTTACCATCTAGGTTTGGATTTCCGCCATTCTTATAGGCTTCGATGATTTTGCCTGGATAGCTCGAGGACGAGAGTTGGCTAGACATATCGGTTGTATTCTGGTTGATAAAGAACTGACTGCCATTGGTTCCTGCGCCAGCATTAGCCATAGACAATGAACCGCGTATATTGTAGAGGAAGGCAGAAATTTCATCTTTGAAACCATAGCCGGCGTCGATAGTCGTTCCCTTTCCAGCCCAGATAGATTCACCGCCTGTACCATTTCCCAGAGGATCTCCTCCTTGAATCATGAAGTCCTTGATAACCCTGTGGAAAATAGTCCCATTGTAGTAGCCGTTTTTGGCATGGGTCAGGAAGTTTTCCACAGTCAATGGTGCTTGCTCTGGGAAGAGTTTGATAGTGATGTCCCCCTCGGTCGTTTTGATTTTTACAGCCGCCTCGTTTTCAGCAATATCGCTAGATAGCTGTGGAAAACTAGCATCGGGATTGTTGATGGCGTAGGCTAAGTCTTTAGCATACTTACTAGACGCAGTTGTGTCTGTGGTGGTTGCCAGGGTCGAGCTGGAGCTAGATGAGCTTGATTGTTCAGTGCTGGTAGTGGAATTGCTTGCACAGGCTGTTAATAAAATTGTGGATGCTAGAGCAAAAAATAGTCGTTTTTTCATGGAAAATCCTTTCTGGGAAACGTAAAATTATGCTCATTTTACCATGATTTCATACAATTTTCAATTTTCTGCTGAAGTGACAAAATTTCTATAGATTTTTGTGGATAATTTGATATACTATTAGTAAAAAAAGGAGCAGTTAAGTATGGAAGATTTGGTCAATAGTTCAGGTTTGTTTATGTTGTTTTTCTACGCTCTTGCGACACTCATACTAGGAACCGTTTGTTTTCAGATATTCAAAAATACGACGGAGTGGCTTCGTAATAATCAGTCACCAAGAGAAAGGTGTACTGCCAAGCTTGTTGCCAAACGGACCCATGTCTTTGGTAATGAAATGGCACGGACCAATTATTATGTGACTTTCGAATGGGAAGGCAAACGGCAAGAGTTTCGTGTTCGCTCGGATGAATTTGCCCTCTTGGCTGAGGGCGACAGGGGAACCCTACATTTTCAGGGGACCCGATTCCTAGGCTTTAATCGGAGCTAGGGTTCCTTTTCTGTTTGAAATCCACAAAATAGTGTATAATAGCAGGAGTTTATCAGTCAAAAATCTTGGTCGATCAAACCAGTCAGGCTGATAGAAATACCCTTGGAGAAAGTTGAACATGTCACTAGAAAAACGTATTGAAGAAATGTATAAGGACCACGAGGTCAAGCCCTATATCTCCCCAGAACGCGACCTAGCGACCTGGCTCTTAGAAGCCAAGCCAGTGCCCAAACGCAATATGGTTCGTCTGGAAGAAGGCATTTTGCCAGGTGATATTATTTTGCTATGGCGGATTAGCCTAGGTTCTTTTGAAACGACGACGCCCTACTCCAAGTACTTTGAGTACATGTATGGTATCAACGGTCCTGCTCACATGGAGCAGTTGATCGTAGACGGTTATGCCTATGTGGAATCAGCCTTTGATTCCCTAGACCATATCACCTCGACTGCTAAGAAAAATATCCTCAAAGCAGAAGGAGTGACAGGTCTGTCCAAGATGAAGGCAGCAGACCTGGACACTGCCCTCAAGGACAACTTGACAGAAGAAAAACTGGCACCTTACTTTACCGTCAGAGGTTATGCTTTGACGGAAAAAGGTAGAGCTGCTCTCGATAATCACCCAGAAGTGCTTGCAAAACACCCAATGAAGAAGATGTACAAATAAAAATAGAAAAGATTTTTGAACGGCACCCAAAAGTTAGAAACATTCTAGCTTTTTGGGTGTTTTTATTTGCTAATATGTCTATTTCCCTTGACAGAAAACGCTATCAATGATATTCTAGTGTAAATTATTGAAACGTTTCAAAAGAAAGGGGTAAACCATGGAAGAGCAAAAATCAATCACCATGAAAGACGTTGCGCGGGTTGCTGGTGTAAGCGTTGGAACTGTATCAAGAGTTATCAACAATGAGCCAGGTATTAAGGAAAGTACGCTTGAAAAAGTCAATGCAGCCATTAAGGAATTAAATTACATCCCAGATGTTTACGCCCGTGGCATGAAGAAGAACAAGACCGAAACCATTGCCTTGATTATTCCGACAGTTTGGCATCCTTTTTTTGGAGAATTTGCCTATCATGTTGAAGTTGAACTGAGTAAGAAAAATTACAAGTTGCTCCTTTGCAATATTTCTGGTCCAAAAAGGGAACTGGATTATCTGACTATGCTGCAACAAAATAAGGTGGACGGCATTATCGCCATCACCTACAGTCCCATTGATGATTACCTATCGTCCAATATTCCTTTTGTGAGTATCGACCGCACCTATGAAAATAAGGCTATTCCCTGTGTCAGTTCGGACAACCAAGCAGGAGCAGAGCTAGCGGCGGACATCTTGATTGCAAAAGGTGGTAGCCATTTTGCCTTTATTGGTGGGCACAATAAAACCATCAACGAAACCAAGAAGCGCAGAATCTATTTTGAAAAACGAATAGTAGAAGCTGGTTTTCCTTGTCAAGTCTTGGATTTGGAAGAACCCTATGATGATTTTGTCGGGGCAGTCGAGAAATTTTTGATTGCCAACCCGCAAATTGATGCCATTTTTACCATCAATGACTTTGTGGCTCTCGACACCCTCTCTATTTTGGAAAAACTGGGACGACGGGTTCCAGAAGATGTGCAGGTAATCGGCTATGACGGTATTCAGTTGGCAAGTGAACGTTCTTTAGAACTTTCCACCATTCGTCAGCCATTGGAGGCTATGGCCCAAGAAGCAGTTGCCTGTTTAGTCGATATTATTGAGAAAAGGGAGCGTCCTCTCCAAGTCACATTACCAATTTCTTACCTAGAAGGAAAAACGACAAAAAATTTTTAAAAAACAGTTGACAGAAAGCGGTTACAATGATAAAATAAAATCATCAATAAACAGTTGGTTTTATTTTTACAAGAAAAATGAAACGTTTCAAAAAACTTGGAGTTGACAGCTAAATGGATTGACGCTCAATATGCTCCGCTCCAATCTGTTCAAAACAACTGGGGTACCTATGGTGATGAAACCCAACAAAACATCTTTGAACTTGATACAGCAACCAATAGCCTTAAGCACCTGCCATTGAACGGTACTGCACCAGGCGAATTGCGTCAGAAGACAGAAGTTGGTGGACCGCTTGCTATTCTTGATGAGTACTACGGAACTGTGACAACTATGCCAGACGATGCTAAATGGCGTTTGGACTTGATGCACGCTACTTATCTTGACTATGTGACCAACGATGATATCTACCCTCGTGTCTTCATGGAACAAGAAGATTTGGATAAGATTGCCCAAGTTGAAGCAGACATGAACGACTTCATCTACCGCAAACGTGCAGAATGGATTGTCAACGGTGGTGTCGATGCGGAATGGGATAGCTATTTGAAAGAATTGGAAAGCTATGGTCTTTCTGATTGGTTGGCTATCAAGCAAAAATACTACGATCAATACAAAGCAAATCAGTAATTTAAAAGGAGGTTGCCTGTGAAAACAGTTGATAAAGCCAATCAAATTATTCAGACAGAAAAAGGAAAGGTCAATCCGATTTTCAAACCGCAAGCCCATTTAACACCAGAAACAGGCTGGATAAACGACCCCAATGGATTTATCTACTTCCGTGGAGAATACCATTTGTTCTACCAATTCAACCCTTACGAGAGTGTTTGGGGACCGATGCACTGGGGTCATGCAAAAAGTAAGGACTTGGTCAACTGGGAACAGCTTCCAGTTGCCCTAGCTCCTGATAAAGCTTACGATAAAGATGGCTGTTTCTCGGGCTCTGCCATTGTCAAAGATGATGTTCTCTGGCTCATGTATACCGGTCATATCAACAATGAAGACGGGACAGTTAGTCAAGTTCAGAACATGGCCTTCTCGACTGACGGTATTCACTTTGAAAAAATCGAGCAGAATCCAGTCGCAACAGCAGAAGGACTGCCAGAAGAAGTCATTGCCAATGACTTCCGCGATCCGAAGATTTTTGAGAAAGATGGTCACTACTACTCTGTTGTCGCAACCAAGCACAAGGACAATGTCGGCTGTATCGTCTTACTCAGCTCTCCCAACCTGACGGATTGGACATTTGAGTCTATCTTCTTGAAAGGTGAGGCCAACCAAGGCTTTGTCTGGGAATGTCCTGACTACTTTGAAGTGGACGGTCAAGAGTATCTGATTATCTCTCCCATGCGTTACCAAAAAGACGGAAATGATTTTGTCAATCTCAACTCCAATATCTTTGTGACAGGTCATGTGGACTGGGATAAGAAAGTCTTTGTGGCAGATTCCTTTAAGGAAATTGACCACGGTCATGATTTCTATGCAGCTCAAACGACTGAAGGTCCAGAAGGCGAACGGATCATGGTAGCCTGGATGCACACCTGGGGTCGCAAGTTGGTGACCAATGACCTAGACCATAAGTGGTACGGTCAGATGACCCTTCCACGCATTCTCAAGAAAACTGAAAACGGATTGTACCAAGTTCTGCCAACAAGTGTCTTGGAAGTCTTCAAGGATATTGAAATTGGACAAAGTATCCAAGGTCCAAGCAAGCTCTCTCTTAAACTGGAAGATAGTTTGGAAGTAAAACTTGGAAGCGACCAAGATTACCTGCAATTTGGTTACGATAAGGAAAGCCAAGAAGTCTACATTGACCGTAGCCACCTCAAAATCCAGCAAGCTGGTGAAGAAGAGTGGCCAACGGTTCGCCGAGCAGTTACTGTCCAAGCGACAGACCTACTGGTCTTGGTTGACAGCAACTGTGTGGAAATCCTTGTCAACGATGGTCAAGAAAGCTTGACCTCGACCTTCTATGTTGAAGGGCAGACATGTCTGAACACTTTATAATATTTGCTCCCTAAATTATTTTTTACTCCAAGAGAAGTCCTGTGAATGCAGGGCTTTTTCTGATATGAAAAATATTCTCAATTATGATAAAATAAAGAGATTGAGAAAGTTGAGGATTTTATGGCAAAAACAAGTAAAAAAGGAAAGGCGACCCGTAGGCCGACCAAGGCAGAACAGGCCCAGCAAGATAAGGTCAAAAATGTCACAATACGAGTGGCAGGTATTCTAGTTGCCCTCTTCGCTGCTATTCGCTTGGGAGCATTTGGGGTAACGAGTTATAATTTACTGCGCTTACTGTTTGGAAGTGTGACCTACCTAGTCTTGGTAGGTGCCCTTATTTTCCTCTTTGCGCCGGCACGTATTCGCAGTCGCAAAGGGACTGTATCGGGATTTTGTTTTCTTCTTATCGGACTTCTAATCGAATTTCAGGCATATTTGGATTTGGGATATCAAGGAAGAGACCTATTCAACCAGACCTTCAAACTTATCTTGAGCGATTTATCTAAGTTTCAGGTGACCAACTTTGTTGGAGGTGGCTTGCTGGGCAGTATCTTTTATTGGCCGGTGTCCGTCCTCTTTGCCAATGCTGGTGCCTTCTTCATCGGTTTCTTGTTCTTGGCCTTTGGGATTTTTAAGTTAGGTCCATGGTCTGTCTATGATGTGGCGGATGGCTTATCACTGGCTAAGGATAAGTTGGCTGAGGGTCAGGCAAAACGGGCAGAGCTTCGTGAGGTCAAGCGGGTTGAACGAGAAGAAAAACGTCAGCTAGAATTGGCTCGCCTTGAGGAAGAGCGACTTCAGTTAGAGGAAACGGAAAATACTCAGACCATTGAGTTAGATGATAGACGGATTGACTTGGAAACTGGTGAAATCCTGGAAGAACAAACTTTCCAAGTTCCTATTATCTCTGGCTATGACCATCAGGTAGAAGATGAATTTCCGGTTATGCTGGTGGAGGATGAGGAAGAAATTTCCCCTCAGAGCCAGCCTATTGCTGAAGATGATGGTCAAGATATTCAGATTGATTTCAAACCCAAGAAGAATTTGGTTTACAAACTGCCGTCCATTGACCTATTTGCACCTGTCAAGTCCAAAGGACAAGGAAATGAGAAAAAGATTGTCCGGCAAAATATTAAGGTTTTAGAAGACACTTTTGCCAGCTTTGGTATAAAGGTAGTGGTTGAGCGTGCGGAGATCGGTCCATCTGTGACACGGTATGAGCTAAAACCGGCTGTAGGTGTGCGGGTCAATCGGATTTCCAATCTGGCTGATGACTTAGCCTTGGCATTGGCTGCTAAGGATGTCCGGATTGAAGCACCTATTCCTGGTAAATCCTTGGTCGGTATTGAAGTGCCAAACTCAGAAGTGGCCATGGTTCCTTTCCGAGAACTTTGGGAACAATCCAAGACGGATGCTAGTAAGCTCTTAGAAATTCCACTGGGTAAGGCAGTCAATGGCTCGGTCCGTTCTTTTGATTTGACCAAAATGCCCCATCTCTTGGTCGCTGGTTCAACTGGTTCAGGGAAATCCGTTGCAGTTAACGGTATCATCTCTTCTATTTTGATGAAGGCAGGACCAGACCAGGTCAAATTTATGATGATTGATCCCAAGATGGTTGAATTGTCCGTCTATAACGATATTCCCCATTTGCTTATTCCAGTAGTGACCAATCCGCGCAAGGCAGCTCGGGCCCTGCAAAAAGTCGTGGACGAAATGGAAAAACGCTACGAGCTCTTTAGTCATATCGGTGTGCGCAATTTGGAAGGCTACAATACCAAGGTAGAAGAGTTTAATAGTCGTTCAGAAGAAAAACATATCCCACTTCCCCTCATTGTCGTCATTGTCGATGAGTTGGCAGACTTGATGATGGTGGCCAGCAAGGAAGTGGAAGATGCCATTATTCGTTTGGGGCAAAAGGCGCGTGCAGCAGGTATTCACATGATTCTGGCCACCCAGCGTCCGTCGGTAGATGTTATCTCTGGTTTGATTAAGGCTAATGTTCCATCTCGAGTTGCCTTTGCGGTCGCTTCTGGAACGGATTCGCGGACCATTTTAGGAGAAAATGGAGCGGAGAAACTCTTGGGTCGTGGAGACATGCTCTTTCATCCAATTGGGGAGTCAGCACCCGTTCGATTACAAGGTTCCTTTATTTCCGACGACGATGTTGAGCGAATTGTTAACTTTGTCAAGGAACAAGCAGAGGCTGAATATGATGAAACCTTTGACCCTGGAGAAGTTGCAGACGGTGACGGAGAATCTGGTTTTGGTGATGAGGGTGGGGATCCACTCTTCAATGAAGCGAGGGCCTTGGTAGTGGAAACACAGAAAGCTAGTGCCTCTATGATCCAACGACGCTTGTCTGTCGGCTTTAACCGAGCAACCAGATTGATGGAAGAATTGGAAGCCGCAGGAGTTATTGGTCCAGCAGAAGGCACCAAACCCAGAAAGGTATTGGAAACACAGTAATGAAGTTTGATGCAGTCCACCATATTGCCATCATCGGCAGCCATTATGAACGAACACGAGAGTTCTATGTTGAAAAATTAGGCTTTGAGCAGTTGGATGAACACATCCGTCCAGAAAAAAATGACATTCTCTTCAATGTCAAAAAAGGAAATATGGTCTTGGAAATTTTTATCAAGCCGGATGCACCTATTCGTCCAGCCATGCCCAATCCAGAACACACTGGGCTTCGCCATCTAGCATTTAAAGTGGCAGATGTGGAGGCTTGTCTGGAAGAATTTGACCGTTTGGGCATTCGACACGAAGCCCTTCGCACAGATGATTTCGATGGGAAGAAGATGGCCTTCTTCTTTGATCCAGATGGCCTACCATTAGAAATTCATGAATAAAAAGAGCCCCTTGTAACAGTGAGTTACAGGGGGCTTTGTTCTAGGATTTGAGTGTCAATACAGCAATGACTAGAGCTAAATACATAAAGAAGGTCAGGATAAAGCTAGCTCTCCAAAATACTTTGAAAAAGCGTTTATAGGAGAACTCTTTTTTCTTGAAGAGGAAGAAGGCGCACAATCCCATGGATAGCAGGGAAAGGGCTAGGAGCAGGTGTGGGAGTAGACTGCTATAGTAAATCCTGTCCGAGATAAGATAAAACTCCAGGCCATAAAGTGGAAAGGCAATATCAGCAAAGTTTCGCCCGTATTTGTGCAGCTTAAAAAACTTGACGGCAATAATGGAAATTGCCAAGGTCAGAAAGATGAAAAGAACTGCAATGATTTTTATAAAGAGGATTGATTCAAACATACTTTCATTCTATAAAAAATGTGAAGAAAAGTAAACATAAAGCTTGCATTTCTTTTAAAATCATGTATAATGAAAAGGTATGTGTAAAACACATATTTGTGGGAGGTAAAAATCTGTAATTACCGCCAAAACCACAATAGGAGGATTTTTAAGATGGCTAAGAAAGTCGAAAAACTTGTAAAACTTCAGATCCCTGCTGGTAAAGCTACTCCAGCTCCACCAGTCGGACCAGCACTTGGTCAAGCAGGTATCAACATCATGGGATTCACTAAGGAATTTAACGCTCGTACAGCTGACCAAGCTGGTATGATCATTCCAGTTGTAATCTCTGTATATGAAGATAAATCATTTGATTTCATCTGTAAGACACCACCAGCTGCTGTTCTTTTGAAAAAAGCTGCAGGTGTTGAAAAAGGTTCAGGTACACCTAACAAAACGAAAGTTGCTTCAGTAACTCGTGCACAAGTACAAGAAATTGCTGAAACAAAAATGCCAGATTTGAACGCTGCTAGCTTGGAAGCTGCAATGCGTATGATCGAAGGTACTGCTCGTTCTATGGGCTTCACTGTTACTGACTAATCAGTAGCAAACCCAAGACCCGCATATCCTCATCGCTTCGATAGGTGACGTGGGAGATGAAAATCGATATGACCACATTACAAGGAGAATAAAAATGGCTAAAAAAAGCAAAAACTTACGTGCTGCTCTTGAGAAAATCGACAGCACAAAACTTTACAGCGTAGAAGAAGCTGTTGCACTTGCAAAAGAAACTAACTTCGCTAAATTTGATGCGTCAGTTGAAGTTGCTTACAACTTGAACATCGACGTTCGTAAAGCAGACCAACAAATCCGTGGTGCAATGGTATTGCCAAACGGTACTGGTAAAACTGCTCGCGTTCTTGTTTTCGCGCGTGGTGCGAAAGCAGAAGAAGCAAAAGCTGCTGGTGCAGACTTTGTTGGTGAAGATGATTTGGTTGCTAAAATCAACGGTGGTTGGTTGGACTTCGACGTTGTTATCGCAACTCCAGATATGATGGCAGTTGTTGGACGTCTTGGTCGTGTACTTGGTCCACGTAACTTGATGCCAAACCCTAAAACTGGTACAGTAACAATGGATGTTGCTAAAGCAGTTGAAGAGTCTAAAGGTGGTAAAATCACTTACCGTGCAGACAAAGCAGGTATCGTACAAGCTCTTATCGGTAAAGTATCATTTGACGCTGACAAACTTGTTGAAAACTTCAAAGCTTTCAACGAAGTAATGGTTAAAGCAAAACCAGCTACAGCTAAAGGTACTTACATGACTTCAGTTTCAATCACAACAACACAAGGTGTTGGTATTAAAGTAGATCCAAACTCACTTTAATCAATAGAAAGATTGTCTTCGGGCAATCTTTTTTTGGCTATCTTGACATACTTATGAAAATACCTTATACTGATATCAGAAAACAAGGATATAGGAGTTTCTTATGAAAAAAGCCAATCGTGAAGAATTTTACTCCCATTTATCAGCCCTTTATCAGTTGTCACCAGAAACTATTTCCCCTGTTTTGCGTGAGAAAATTGTTGAATTTGCTCAGAAACTTGACCAGTCAGACAATCTCTACTTGTTGGCGGATCAGCTTTCCGTGTATGTGAATAGGGAATTGCTTGAGCAGGCTGGAAAAGCACCAAAAGAGCTGCTTGATTTAGCTACTTATATCCAGGAATTGCAGATCAGCCATAGTTTGTATATGGCCCGTTTGGATAGCTTGTAGGAGGAACTTATGAAAAAAGCCAATCGTGAAGAATTTTACTACCATTTATCAGCCCTTTATCAGTTGGCGCCAGAAGCTATTTCACCTGTTTTGCGTGAGAAAATTGTTGAATTTGCCCAGAAACTTGACCAGTCAGACAATCTCTACTTGTTGGCGGATCAGTTATCGGTATTTGTCAATGCTGAATTGACGGGCTTGACCTGGAGAGCACCGAAGGAATTGGTAGAATTGGGACGTTATATCCAAGACTTACAAGTGACCTATAGGCGTTATGTACTAGGAATAGATGATTTGGAGGAAAAATAATGACAGAATACACAAAACCACTGGTTTGGAAGTGGGAAGATGAGAATGACAATCGTTCAGGCAACCGCCCGACTGCAGGTAGTCGATTTGAACAGGCTTTGCCAAAAGGAGATCAGCCTTTCCAAGTTTATTCCTTGGGAACACCTAATGGCATTAAGGTTGCCATTATGCTGGAAGAACTGAGGGAACTGGGGATTTCAGAAGCTGGCTATGACCTCTTTCTCATCAATATCGGTCAAGGGGACCAGTTTGGATCTGACTTTGTTGGGATAAATCCAAACTCAAAAATTCCAGCTATGGTGGACTACTCTGAGAAAGAACCAGTTCGTGTTTTTGAATCCGCCAATATTTTATTTTACTTAGCAGAAAAGTTTAGTGCCTTCTTGCCAAAAGAATGGTCGAAACGTACAGAAGTTCTTAACTGGCTCTTCTGGCAAACTGGCGCCGCTCCCTTTGTTGGAGGTGGTTTTGGGCATTTCTTCCATTACGCTCCGACAGCGCAGGAATATCCTATTAACCGCTACGCCATGGAAACCAAGCGGCAGTTGGATTTGTTGGATCAATTATTGGCGACCAGGGAATACATTGCTGGAAATGACTACACTATCGCAGATATAGCCATCTGGTCCTGGTATGGACGGTTGGCGCAAGGTCAACTCTATCCTGGTTCGGCAGCATTTCTGGATGTCGCCTCTTATAGCCATTTAAATGCCTGGGTGGAAAAAATTGCAGAGCGTCCAGCTGTTCAGAGAGGCCTGGCAGTAACATATACTTCTATAGAAGATTAAAAACCTGTATCCACAGTTCAGCACTTCCATCTAAGGCTAGTTTTTCACTTATTCAGCCTTTGTTAGTATTCCCTAAAAAGCTGCATTGATTAGTGAAAAACGAGCTCTTATCTAAAAGGACTTTACTTGTGAATACAGGTTCTAAGCAGCAGCCCATCTTTTGAGGTGGGTCTTTTGCTTGCTCATATTTTACAATGGTTTGATAAAAGTTTATAATAGAGGAGTTATCTTAAAAGAAAGAAGTTTTATCATGTCTGAACAAACAAAAACGGGCCAATCCCGTGAGCAAGAAACCATGGTGCGAGGCATGGCCTGGCTAACGGCTGGGAATTTTCTCAGTCGTTTGCTGGGTGTTGCCTATGTGATACCTTGGTATATCTGGCTGGGAGAACATCGGGCGGAGGCCAATGCCTTATTTAGTATGGGCTATCAAATTTATGCCAACTTCCTCTTGATTTCTACGGCTGGTTTGCCGACCGCCATTGCTAAACAGGTTGCCAAGTACAATGTATTAGGGAAAGAAGAGGTGTCACTCTATCTGGTTCGGGAATTCTTTAAGCTCATGTTGGTCTTTGGTGCGGTCTTTGCCGGAGCCATGTTTATCAGTTCTCCTTGGCTAGCTGAAGCGTCAGGTTCCAAAGAAAAACTCATTCCAGTCATGTATAGTCTGGTTCCTCCCTTATTCATCTTTCCAGCTATGAGTATCTTACGAGGTTTTTTCCAGGGGCGGCACGATATGAAGCCTTATGCGATCAGTCAATTGGCGGAACAGTTGGTTCGTGTTATTTGGATTTTAGCAGCTACCTTTATTATCATGAAGCTGGGCAATGGGAACTATCTAGACGCAGTAGTACAGTCCACCTTTGCTGCCTTTGTAGGTATGCTGGCAAGTGTAGGAATTCTGGTTTATACTCTCTGGAAACAGGGCTATCTGGGAAAATTACTCCATGCCAAGAAGCAGAACATATCGGTCAATACAGGTCAACTCATCAAAGAAACAGTCAAGGATGCTATTCCGATTATTATTTTGAGTTTGACCATCCAGTTGCTGCAATTTATTGACCAAGTTACCTTTATCAATGTCATGGAAAAGATCACCAGCCTGACCAATTCGGAACTCTTGGAACTCTATTCCTTTATGTCTGCCAATCCCAATAAGATTACCATGATGATTATCGGGATTTCTATCAGTCTGGGCAGTGTAGCTATTCCACTCATTACTGAGAAGTTTGTAAAAAAAGATTTGAAGGCAGCTTCCAATTTGGTGGCGGATAACTTGCAGTTACTCTTTATTTTTACCATTCCAGCCATTGTTGGAACGGTCTTATTGGCTAGACCACTCTACTCAGTCTTCTACGGTCAATCGCAGGATATTGAAATTCAGCTCTTCATTTGGAACCTGGTCATGATTTTACCTCTTGGCCTATATTCTGTTATCAGCGTTGTCATTCAAGCGATTTTTGAAAATCGTCGAGCAGTTATCTATTTTGCGATTGGGATGCTGATAAAAGTGGTCTTGCAGTTGCCGATGATTTATATGTTCCAAGTTTACGGCCCCTTCCTTTCAACCCTGGTCAGTCTTACCGTCATGCTCTATTTATTCTATAAGCGTATTGATGCTGTCTTAGGTGTGGATGAAGGTTTGATTGTGAAAGACATTGTGACAATCAGCTGGATTTCCTTGGTTATGGGTGGCATTGTTTGGTTACATGAATTGCTTCTCAATCACTTATTACCAGCTACTGGTTATCTATCGAGCTTTGTTCATTTGCTCCTTTCGGGAGGGGTGGGCGTATTCGTTTTTGTCATTTTGACCTTGAAGACACGACAGCTGGATCGTTTGATTGGCAGCCGGGCAGACTTGCTCCGTCGCAAACTAAAATTGGCTTAATAAACTCTAGGAAAATCTGGAATGGATTTTCCTTTTTTCGTGGAGATTTTTCTATAAAAAATTTTGATTTTGTGGTAGAATAGTAGGGATAAAAAAGAGGAGAGAGATGATGAAACCTAAATACCAACGTATTCTAATCAAACTATCTGGCGAGGCCTTGGCCGGTGAACGTGGTGTCGGTATTGACATCCAAACGGTTCAAGCAATGGCTAAGGAAATTCAAGAAGTAGCAGAATCAGGTGTTCAAATTGCCCTTGTTATTGGTGGTGGTAACCTTTGGCGTGGTGAACCTGCTGCTGAGGCTGGTATGGATCGTGTGCAGGCAGACTATACTGGTATGCTTGGTACGGTTATGAATGCTCTTGTAATGGCTGATTCCCTTAAACAACTTGGTGTGGATACGCGTGTGCAGACAGCAATTGCTATGCAGTCTGTGGCTGAGCCATATATTCGTGGTCGTGCCTTACGTCACCTTGAAAAAGGTCGGATTGTCATCTTCGGTGCAGGTATCGGTTCACCATACTTCTCAACAGATACAACTGCCGCTCTTCGTGCAGCAGAGATTGAAGCAGATGCAATCTTGATGGCTAAAAACGGTGTGGATGGTGTCTACAATGCCGATCCTAAGAAAGATGCAAATGCGGTTAAATTTAATGAATTAACCCACCGTGAAGTCATCAGCCGTGGCTTGAAAATCATGGATGCAACAGCTTCTACGCTGTCAATGGACAACGATATTGATTTGGTAGTCTTTAACATGAACGAGCCAGGCAATATCAAGCGTGTTGTATTTGGTGAACAAATCGGTACAACGGTTTCTAATTCTACAGAAGAAAAATAAAACATAAAATATAAAATATAAAGAAGGAAGTCTTATGTCAAAAGAAATTATTGCAAAAGCCCAAGAACGCATGAACCAATCGCATCAGAGTTTGGCTCGTGAGTTCAGCCATATCCGTGCTGGTCGTGCTAATGCTAGCTTGTTGGACCGCATTTCAGTAGAATACTACGGTGCTCCAACACCCTTGAACCAATTGGCTGGTATTACCGTTCCAGAAGCGCGTGTTCTCTTGATTACACCATTTGACAAGTCTATCTTGAAGGATATTGAGCGTGCCTTGAACGCATCTGACCTTGGTTTGACACCACAGTCTGATGGTACTGTTATTCGTTTGGTTATTCCTGCCTTGACAGAGGAAACGCGTAAGAACTTGGCAAAAGATGTGAAAAAAGTGGGTGAAAACTCTAAAGTGGCTATCCGAAACATCCGTCGTGATGCTATGGACGAGGCTAAGAAAGCTGAAAAAGCTAAAGAAATCACGGAAGACGATTTGAAAACACTTGAGAAAGACATTCAAAAAGTCACTGACGATGCCATCAAGACTATCGATAAGATGACTGCCGACAAGGAAAAAGAATTGTTGGAAGTTTAATCGATTTCCTTAAATGCAAGTAAATGTCATTGCTAACATGTCTAACGGAAGTGATGATACAATAAACATCTAATGGGGCTGGGCAAAAAGTCTAAAGCCACTTCTCAGAGTTCGTGTCAACATCTCAGCGCAGTGGTTGATTGGCAGATTTGTTCGTGTTTCACACTCGAAATCTGACCTAATCAACTGTGCGGGGGTGGGAACACGAACTCTTTTTTGACTAGTTGAGTTCTTTCCCACTCCCATTTTTAATCAGAAAGAAGAAAATCATGAATGATTTATTAGCACACTATGTGGTTGGTCTTGTGACCGACCAAAATGACCAATTTTACTTTATCCAGAAAGAAGGGCTGACCTTTGCTCTTTCAAAAGATGAAGGAGAGTTCCAACTAGGGCAATCTGTCAAGGGTTTCGCTTATACAGATATGAAACAAAAGCTGCGTTTAACCACTAAAGAAGTGGGAGCAAGCCGGACTAGCTTTGGCTGGGGAACAGTGACTGACGTTCGTAAAGACTTGGGTGTTTTTGTGGACACTGGTTTACCAGACAAGCAGGTGGTTGTTTCCTTGGATATTTTGCCTGAAATCAAGGAGTTGTGGCCTAAAAAAGGTGATCAACTCTATGTTAAGTTGGATGTGGATAAGAAAGACCGTATTTGGGCCCTACCAGCTTTTCAAGAAGATTTCCAAAAGATGGCGGGTCCTGCTTATGATAATATGCAGAACCAAACCCTGCGTGCCATCGTTTACCGTCTGAAGATGACAGGGACCTTTGTCTATCTACCTGATAACAATATGCTTGGATTTATCCATCCTAGTGAACGGTTTGCTGAGCCACGCTTGGGGCAGGTTTTGGAGGCACGGGTGATTGGTTATCGGGCAGTTGACCGGACCTTGAATTTATCACTTAAACCGCGTTCATTTGAGATGTTGGAAAATGATGCTCAGATGATTTTGACTTATCTGGAGAGCAGTGGGGGCTTTATGACCTTGAACGACAAGTCTGCTCCAGAAGACATCAAGGCTACCTTCGGTATTTCCAAGGGACAATTCAAAAAAGCCCTGGGTGGTTTGATGAAAGCTGGGAAGGTCAAACAAGACGAGTTTGGAACGGAGTTGGTGTAATCAATGAGAGTATATATCGCTGGTAGTGGTGCCATGGGTTGTCGTTTTGGCTATCAGTTATCAAAGACAAAGCATGAAGTGATTTTGTTGGATAATTGGGATGCTCATATCGAATCGATTCGTGAAAATGGTCTGAAGGTGACGGGAGATTTTGATGATGTCGTCCAGCTCCCTATTATGAAGCCGACTGAGGCGACGGAAGTTGCTGACTTGATCATCCTCTTAACCAAGGCGGACCAGCTGCCAAAAATGTTGCAGGATATTAAGGGGATCATTGGTGAAAAGACTAAGGTTCTTAGCCTCTTGAATGGACTTGGACATGCGACCACCATGCGCCGTTATGTGCCTGATGAGAGTATTATGGTCGGTGTAACGATTTGGTTGGCTGGTCTTAAGGGGCCGGGGCACGCGCATTTGCAAGGTCCTGGTTCTATCTCTGTGCAGAATATGGTTGGTGATGGTCAGTCAGTTGCTGATATGATTGCTATGTTTAATGAGGCTGGTTTAAATGCAACTTATGATGACCACGTCATCAATGCCATTTGGCAAAAGGCCTGTGTCAATGGCACCATGAATCCGACTTGTACAATCTTGAATTGCACCATTGGAGAACTCTTTGGAACAGAGGGGGGGCTAAATTTGGTGCAAGGAATTTTCAAGGAATTCATCGCCGTTGCCAAATCAGAAACCGATGGAATTGATGAAGAGGCTATTTGGAAGTATATCATTGATGCTTCTAAAAAAGCATCTAATCACTATCCATCTATGCATCAGGATTTGGTGCAAAATGGTCGTAAGACTGAAATTGATTACCTGAATGGCGCTGTTGTTTTTAAAGGCAAACGTGCAGGTATTCCAACTCCTTATTGCCAAATGATTACAGAGATGGTTCATGCCAAGGAAGCCATGCTTGGGTTGAGATAGGAGCTTATCATGTTGATTGAAGTGGAAACGATAGAAGAATACATGGCCGCCCTGCCAGACAATCGCAGAGAGGCAGTTGAAAGGCTTCATCAGGTGATTGTTGAGCATTTGCCTGCTGGTTTTGAGGTTGGTGTGCTGGGTGGAATGATCAATTATTACGTCCCTCTGTCAGCCTATCCAAATGGTTATCATTGTACACCTGGAGAACCATTACCTTTCTTGGCCTTGGCCTCACAAAAGGCTCATATTGCCCTCTATCATATGGGAATTTATATGGATAAGGAATTGAATGACTGGTTTGTAGAAAAGTATCAGGAACAGGTTCTGACCAAATTGGATATGGGTAAGTCCTGCGTTCGCATGAAAAATCCAAAGAATATTCCTTTTGAATTGATTGGCCAATTGGTGAGTAAGATGTCTATGGAGCGTTATATTACCCTCTACGAAGAAAATCATATTAGAAAGTAAGAGTTGTGAGAAGAAGTTTTTATTCTTGGTTGATGACCCAACGCAATCCTAAGAGCAATGAGCCTGTTGCAATTTTAGCAGATTATGCTTTTGAGGAAGTTGATTTTCCTAAGCAATCAGATAATTTTGATGAGGTCAGTCGTTTTTTGGAAGAATCTGCTAGCTTTGCTTTTTCCATGTCAGACTTTGATGCCATTTGGGAAGAGTATTTGGGACATTGATGATGTGAATATGTGAGAGTAGTTGTAAAAGTGCAACTGCTCTTTTTGATAAACAGCTTAAAGATGAACAAGAATATTTTTTCAAGCCATATACTTGCATTTTTCGGGGGGGGGGGGGTAAAATAAATATTCAGGATGAACGTCGTCCTGGTATAGCTGCTAATATTTTGTAGAGGATAATGTCGTTACTTATATACAAAAGAGGCAGCTAAATAACTGGAAACCAAACTTTCCTTCCTTTCTTTATTATTCTACACCCCAGATAGAAATTTTAAGTTTGGTCTTTCTCAAACAGTGAATATCGCCATATTCACTGTTTTTCTTTTACATCGAAAATTCAGTTGTTGGAAAATTTTGGTATAATAATAGAAAAGCTACCAAAGGAGAAGTTTCTTGCAAGAACATTCAATTGATATTCACCTAAAACACCCAGATGATTTGTTTAGTCTTTTTGGTTCTAATGAGCGTCATTTGCGATTGATGGAACAGGAATTGGGCGTGGTGATCCATGCACGAACAGAAAAAGTCCAAGTGATTGGGCAAGAAGACCATGTAGAACAGGCCCGTCTTGTTATCCAGTCCCTTCTTGTCTTGGTCAATCGGGGCTTGGTCATTAATACGCCAGATGTGGTCACGGCTATTTCCATGGTCAAAAATGACGAGATTGAGAAATTCGTTGCCCTCTACGAAGAAGAGATTATCAAGGACAACTACGGCAAACCCATTCGCGTAAAGACCCTTGGTCAAAAACTCTACGTGGACAGCGTAAAGCGTCATGACATCGTGTTTGGAATTGGACCAGCTGGTACAGGGAAGACCTTTTTGGCGGTTACTCTAGCTGTAACAGCCCTCAAGCGGGGCCAGGTCAAGCGGATTGTCCTGACCCGTCCTGCGGTAGAAGCAGGCGAAAGTTTAGGTTTTTTGCCAGGGGACTTAAAAGAAAAAGTAGACCCCTATTTGCGTCCTGTCTATGATGCCCTCTACCAGATTTTGGGCAAGGAGCAGACCACGCGCCTAATGGAGCGCGAGATTATCGAGATTGCACCGCTGGCCTATATGCGCGGTAGGACGCTGGAAGACGCCTTTGTCATCTTGGATGAGGCGCAAAATACTACCATTATGCAGATGAAGATGTTCCTGACCCGTCTGGGCTTTAATTCCAAGATGATTGTCAATGGGGATATTAGTCAGATTGACCTGCCGCGCAAGGTTAAGTCGGGCTTGATTGATGCGACGGAGAAATTGAGCAAAATTCCGCAGATTGATTTCGTGCATTTTTCAGCCAAGGATGTGGTCCGCCATCCAGTCGTTGCCCAGATTATTAACGCTTACGAGCAGGAGGTGCTGGCTGCGGATGGTCGGGCAAGTTTTGAGACGATTGGGGAGTTGAGGAAAGAGAAAGATGCGGAGGAGTAATTATTTTCTGCATCTTTTCCTGTCGAAATAGTTTGTGGAAAACAAGTGAAGGAGTGACGCGTGATAAAACAAGGTCTACTTAGATTGGTTTTGCTTGGTTTTGTCTGTCTCTTAGCTGCCTGCGGTGGTCAGAAAATAGGAGATGACCAAACACAAGTTGAAAAAGCAGAACCGACTATCCAAACTAATTTTTATCAAGCTATAAATAGGGACTGGTTAAATGGTGGCTGGTTATCAAGTGGCACACCATTCTACAATGAGTTTACAAGATTGCAAATGGAAGTAGATGAGCAATTAAAATCGGATTTTGACAAAATGGTAGCTGGTCAGCTAGAGCCTCAGTCGGAGGATTTAGTAGAATTTATCAAGTTGTATCAGCAAGGTCTTGATTTTACCAAAAGGGAAGAAGATGGTGTCAGAGTAGCTAGAATGATACTGGATGAAATGATGGGAATTGCTTCGTTTTCCGAGCTGAAATCGCTTAGCCAAGATTGGATTCGTAAGGACTATCCATTGCCCTATGGTCTTGATGTGATTGCCAATCCACGAAACACATCTGAAAGAATGCTAATTTTGCTACCACCTCAGACGATTCTACCTGATAAGTCCTACTATGAAGACAGGACTGTTCGTGAGAAACTCATGGATTCTTACCGTATATCTGCGAGACATATTTTGGAAAAATGTGGCTACTCAGACGGGGAGGCTACTGCTTTGGTTGAAGGTGCCATTGCTTTTGACAATCGACTCGTTGACACTCTACCAGCTAGTGAGAATGTGCATAGTGATTGGGGGCCTGTGAACGCAGAAGAACTTAGATCATTCTCAGAGGTCAAAAACTACTCTCCAGCTTTATCGATTGGAGAACAATTAGTAGGACTGGTGGGCTTGGAACCGGAGGAAGTTTATGTTTCTAATCCAAGCTATTTTGAACAATTATCCCAATTTATCAAGGAAGAAAATTTCTCAGAATATCGATCATGGGCTTTGGTTAGCCAAGCAATGAAGTTAGCTCCCTATTTGACTGGGGAAATCATGCAGACAGCAGGGAGATTTCATGCAGAAGTCCAAGGAGTTTCAGCCTCCTATCCAAATGATTACATGACTTATCTGGATGTGACTGGAATTTTCAAGGAAAGCTTGGGTGTTTATTATGGTCATAACTATGCCGATGAAACGGACTTACTTGCCATTCAGGAAATGGCTGAGGCAATCTCTAGTACCTATCAGGAAAGGATTCTAGCCAATGATTGGCTCAGTCAAACCACCAAGCAAGCCGCAATTAAAAAATTAGAAAATATCACTTATCATATCGGTTATCCAAGGGAGTTGAGCGACTGGACCAAGTCATTAAAGGTGCGTGAAGACTTGTCTTATATTGAAAATGTTTTGGCTATTACGATTCAAGCTAGAACAGGAGTTTTCGAGCGTTATAGTCAGCCAATAGATAGACAAACTTGGGCTAGCAATGTATCGGCAAGTGAAGTAACAGCCGCCTACGCTCCTAGTCAGAATGCTATTTATATTCCGGCGGCTATTTTACAAGCTCCCTATTATGACAAAAATCAATCTGTAGCCGAGAATTATGGTGGGATTGGCAAAATTATCGCTCATGAGTTTGTTCATGCCTTTGATGCCACAGGAGCAAATTTTGATGAGACTGGTAGTCTAAAAGACTGGTGGACAGAGCGAGATAGACTAGCGTTTGAAGAAAAAAATCAAGCCCTAGTAGACTTGTTTGATGGTCTGGAAGTTTATGGTGGTAGAGTAGATGGTCATTTAACCTTGTCTGAAAATCTTGCGGATTTGGGAGGAATACAGATTGCCTTGGCTACGCTCAAAGAAGAAGAACCGTCAGCTAATCTAAAAGAATTTTTTGAGCACTATGCCCGTAGCCGTCGAGAAATGGTTGCGGTTGATTATGGCCGTTATCAACTTCAGGTAGACACACATTCTCCTGAGGAATTTCGGGTCAATCTCCAATTACAGCAAATGGATGATTTTTATAAAGTCTACCATATTCAAGAAGGTGACCCAATGTATAGGGCACCCGAAGAGAGACTGGTTATGTGGTAAATTAAAACCTGCCTGGTTTAATCTGAACTAGGCAGGTTTTCTTGTCATCTAAAAAATGGATTGAAGTTTTTTTCGTGTCCAACGCTGGTATTTTGACCATGTCCAGGATGGACGGTGTAGTGGTTTGGCAGGGTGAAGATGTGTTCTCGGATACCCGCAATCAAGTCATCAAAGTTGCTGGTTGGTAGGTCTGTGCGTCCAATCGTTTCACGGAATAGAGCATCTCCAGTGACAACGGCTTCCGCTTCTGGAAAGATAAAGGATACACCACCGATGGAGTGGCCCGGTGTTGGCACAACCTTGAAATGGAAACCGTCAAACTGATAGTCTTCTTGGTATTGGAAGATGTTTTCAGCAGGTCGGCAGACCACATTTTCCATATCATCATGACGAGGTAGACCTGATAGATTCATCTCTGGTGTGTAGAGCCAGCTAGCCTCGCTTTCAGCCACATAGACAGGCGGGAAATTGTAGGTCTCACGCAGGATGTCCAAACTCATAATATGATCGTAATGGGTGTGGGTCAAGAGAATGGCCGCAATTGGTTTACCAATTTTTTCAATAGTGGCTTGGATTTTAGCCCAGTCGCTTCCTGGGTCAACGACAAGCAGGTGGCTATCATTTTCAATATAGTAGGTATTTTGAAAGGCAACAGGGTTGACAGATTTGTGGATAATCATCATATTTCTCCTCACAGAAACGGTTTTTATATAAGTAGTCTAACAAAAAAATCCAGTGACTTCATGGATTTTGTTTGAGGCTTTTTCCTGACGGTCGATTGTGCTATAATGAACAGTATGAAAGATACGCGAACAAGCAATCGGTATGCCGTTGTCGATTTGGAAGCAACAGGTACAGGTGCCGATGCAAAAATTATTCAAATCGGGATTGTTCTGGTTGAAAACGGAGAAATTATTGACAGCTATGCGACGGACATCAATCCCTACGAGCTACTTGATGACCATATTAAAAATCTGACGGGCATCACAGACCAGCAGTTGGAACAGGCTCCTGATTTTGGTCAGGTAGCTGGAAGAATTTATGACATGATTGGAGATGCCATTTTTGTAGCCCATAATGTCAAATTTGATGCCAATCTCTTGGCAGAAGCTCTTTTCTTCGAAGGCTATGAACTGCTGACACCGCGCGTGGATACGGTGGAATTGGCACAATTATTTTTCCCGACATTTGATAAATACAGTCTGGGCAATCTAGCAGAGCATTTGGACTTGGGGTTGGACCAGGCACACACGGCTATTTCAGATGCACTGGCAACGGCTCGACTTCTTATCAAAATTCAAGAGAAAATCAAGAGTTTGCCTCGAACTGTTGTTGATAAAATTCTTGATTTGGCGGATAATCTGCTCTTTGAATCCCGTCTGGTCATTGATGAACTGGTGCCATACCTAGAAGAAACGATTTCGACCAGTTTAGAAAGTGTTCACGGCTTGGTTTTGAGAAAGCCAGTCAAAGCCCAGCCAGCCTATCATCTGTCAGAAGATTTTGCGACCAATATTGCCCTTCTAGGTCTACACGAACGTAAAAAACAAACGGCCTTTGCTCAAGTGGTTGAAAAACGATTGGCTGATGTGGAACAAGTGCATTTTATACAGGCTCAGGCAGGCTTGGGCAAGACCTACGGTTATCTGCTGCCCTTGCTTGCCAGGTCAGAAAAGCCTCTCTTGGTGACGGTGCCGACCAAGCTTCTTCAAGAGCAGATTATGGAAAAAGAGGGGAGTAAGCTGAGAGAGATTTTCCATATTTCCATGGCTTCCCTCAAGTCGCCCAAGCATTTTATCAAATTGGATAGTTTTTGGAAAACCTTGCAGCGTCAAGATGATAACCGCTTGGTCAATCAATTTAAGATGCAGGTCCTTGTCTGGCTGACAGAAACTACAACAGGTGATTTGGACGAGCTCAAGCAGAAACAACGCTACCAAGCCTACTTTGACGAGATTGCTCATGACGGAAACTTGGAGCCTACCAGTCTTTTCTGGGGTTGGGATTTTTGGCAAGGTTTGAATCAGCAAGCCCTATCCAGCAGGGTTCTCATTACCAATCATGCCTATTTCCTCAGTCACCTCAAGGATCAAGATCCTCTGATGGACAATCGTTTGGTGGTCATTGATGAGGCTCAGAAATTCCTCTTGGCTGCCGAAAATCTGGCGATGGACTCTCAGGAACTTACAGCTCTATTACAAATATTGCAGAGTAAAAAAGATAGGGCGGATAAGGTTCTAGACCAACGTCTCTATGAGTCCTGTCAATTTGAGCTCAACCACCTCTTGAATCGTTTTCGCCAGTATGGTCAAAGGGAAATAGCAAAAGAAGACTTAGGTCAACTCAAGCAGAATTTAGCTGAATTACAGGACATTGACTTGCAGGACCTGGCTCAACTCCTAGACTATTATGACAGTTTTTGGCTGGAAGAAAAGTATCTTGAGGACAAGCGGATTGCTTATTTGCGGGGTTCCAAGGACAGCCTCTTGAATGTGGCTACTTACCTGCCAGACACCAAGATTTTCTGTATCAGCGCCACCTTGACCATCAGCAAGAAGGTCAGTCTGGCCAATCTACTGGGCTTTGAGCGGGTCACCATGGACTTGCTCCCTACACAAGCAGTGACCAACCAACAGCTACTCTTTCCGACCAATCTCCCTGATATCCTGGCTGGTTCCAAGGAAGAGCACGCTGCCTATTTGGTGCATTCCTTAGGGAAAATAGCAGAGCTGGGCAGACCGATTTTGGTCTTATTCACCTCTATTTCCCTGCTTTTACAAGTGTCGGATTTACTAGAAGACAATAACATTCCTCACCTAGCCCAACATAAGCATGGACAGGAAATGACCCTAAAACGCAAATTTGAACGGGGTGAATGTCAGATTTTACTGGGCACAGGTGTATTCTGGGAGGGAGTTGACTTTGCCAGCCAGGACCAATTGATCCAGGTCATTACAAGACTGCCATTCGACAATCCCAAGGACCGTTTTGTCCAGAAAATCAATCACCATCTGCGTGAAGAAGGCAAGAATCCATTTTACGATTACAGCCTGCCCATGATGATGATCAAATTAAAACAGGCCATCGGACGTACCAATCGGCATGACAAACAAGATTCTGTGGTCTTAGTATTGGATCCTCGCATTCATACCAAGCGATATGGACAACAAGTTCTTTCCTTCTTTGAGAAAGAGTATCAAGTTTTAAGCATGAATGAGAAGGAAATAGAAGGGCTCGTTCAGGATTTTTTTGAAGAAGTATAAGGGAGCAACAAGGCTTCCTTTTCTTTTAGTGTTTGAAAATATTACATTTTGTCAAGCTCCTCTTCATTAGGAATGATTTCCTTTGCTCCATACTACATACCAGTGATTTTATTTATGATTAAAATATGGTATAATTTTCCAAATATTAGTTTTTGTGAGAAGAGATTATGACAGAAAAAACGATTGTATTTAAGGTAGGAACCAGCTCTCTGACCCAAGAAAATGGCAGTTTGGACCGCATTAAGATTGCTCGGATTACCAATCAGCTAGCTCAGTTGCATCAGAAGGGTTACCAGATTGTGTTGGTGACTTCGGGGTCCATTGCTGCTGGTTTTCGGAGATTGGGATTTGACAAACGACCGACCAAGATTGCGGAGAAACAGGCTTCTGCGGCCGTTGGTCAGGGCTTGCTGATTGAGGAATATACACAGAACCTGATGAAAGACGGGATTGTGTCAGCTCAGATTTTGTTGACCCAGGATGATTTTGCGGATGCCAGACGCTATCAGAATGCCTCTCAGGCCTTGCAGGTCTTGCTCAAACAGCGTGCTATTCCTATTATCAATGAAAATGACACCATTGCTATTGAGGAGATTAAGGTGGGGGACAATGATACTTTATCTGCCCAAGTGGCTTCTCTCTTGAAAGCAGACCTCTTGGTGCTCTTGACGGATGTGGACGGACTTTACACGGCCAATCCTAACAGCGATCCCAACGCCAAACATTTGCCAGAGATTAAGGAAATTACGGAAGACTTATTTGCCATGGCAGCAGGAGCAGGAACGTCCAACGGAACGGGCGGCATGACTACCAAATTACAGGCGGCGCAGATTGCGACCAAATCGGGCGTACCTGTCTTTATCTGCTCGTCCAAGGAGGATACGGCCCTTTTACAAGCCGTCACCCAAGCCAATCGTGGCACCCTCTTTTTAGCTGATGACCACGCCATGAACCAACGCAAGCAGTGGATGGCTTTCTATGCTCGGACAGATGCAGCAGTTGAGGTGGATGCTGGTGCGGTTGATGCCATGTTGCACCAAGGACGCAGTTTGTTAGCTGCTGGTGTCAAAGCCCTAGAAGGCGACTTTGAAGTAGGACAGGTCGTGGAAGTTTACAGTCAAGCAGACCACCGTTTGATTGGTAAAGGGCGGGTTAAACTCTCGTCCCGGGACTTGCAGGACCAGTTGGCAAATGGCAGAGCGGAAGGTGTGTTTATTCACCGCAACGATTGGGTTAGCTTATAGTCGTTCAGTTTATCTTTTATTACTTAGACGCATGAGGAAACTTCGTTTCTTTATTTCCAACTTCAAACACTCCACCGGATTGTTTGAACTCGCTTTGCCGTACTTGGTAGAAGTAACTTGCTTAGCAAGTGCAATCTCCAACCTTGTACAGTCACTCGACTGTACAAGCAGCCTGCAGCTTTTGGTGCGAACATCATTCGCTTTATTTCTGACCTCCAACAGTCTATTCCTAGAATGTTGGAGCAAGTACTAAAAGCAAACTGAAAGACTAAATAGGAGAAAAATATGACAACAACACAAGCATTATTAGACAGTTTATTGGTCCATAAGGCCTCTATCAATCTAGCGACAACCGAACAAAAAAACCAGGCCCTATCAGCCATGGCAGACCAGTTGGTTGCCCAAACTGAGGAAATCCTAGCAGGTAATGCCGTCGACATGGAAAATGCCCAAGGCAAGATTAGCCAAGTCATGCAGGACAGATTACTCCTGACAATAGAGCGGATTGAAGCCATGGCAGACGGTATTCGTGCCTTGATTGACTTGCCAGATCCTGTCGGGCTGGTCTTGGAAGAATCCACTCGGACAGACGGGTTGAAGATTAGTAAGAAGTCTATTCCTTTTGGCTTGGTGGGGATGATTTACGAAAGCCGTCCCAATGTGACTTCAGACGCCGCAGCCTTGGCCATCAAGAGTGGTAATGCGGTTATCTTGCGTGGAGGAAAGGAAGCCTTTCATTCAGCTCAAGCTATTGTCACAGCCCTCAAAGCTGGTTTGGAAGAAGTTGGCCTATCACCTAAGGTCATCGAACTAGTCCAAGATACCAGCCGAACCTCTGCGACAGAGTTGATGACGGCAAAAGGCAAGATTGACCTCTTGGTGCCTCGCGGTGGTGCAGGGCTCATTCAAGCTGTTGTGGAAAATGCGACAGTGCCAGTTATAGAAACAGGCACAGGCATCTGCCATGTCTATGTAGATAAGGATGCAGACTTGGACAAGGCCTTGCAGATTGTGGTCAATGCCAAGACTAGTCGTCCATCTGTCTGCAATTCGGCAGAGGTTTTACTGGTTCATGAAGCAATTGCCAGCCAATTCCTACCTCGTTTGGAAGAAGCTCTTTCTGGTCAGGTAGAATTGCGGGCTGACGAGAAGGCTCAGGCTCTCCTCAACCAATCCACACCAGCAGGCGACCAAGATTTTGACACGGAATTTCTGGACTTTATCTTGGCTGTTAAAGTCGTTTCAAGTGTGGAAGAAGCTATCAGCCACATCGCTCAGCATTCAACAGGGCACAGCGAGGCCATTGTGACGGAAAACAGCCAGACGGCAGACCTCTTTACGCTCTACGTAGACTCGGCGGCAGTCTATGTCAATGCCTCGACCCGCTTCACAGACGGTGGAGAGTTCGGTCTGGGCTGCGAGTTGGGCATCTCCACTCAGAAGATGCATGCCCGTGGTCCTATGGGCTTGCGTGAGATGACCACCTACAAGTACATCATCACAGGCGACGGCCACATTCGTTAGGAGGTCAAGATGAAGATTGGATTTATCGGACTGGGCAACATGGGAGCGGCATTGGCTTATGCAGTCAGTCAGCAGCCAGATACCCAGCTCCTCCTCAGCAATCATAACCCAGCAAAAGCCCAGGCTCTACAAACTCAGCTGGGCGGTCAGCTTTTTTCTAATGGGGAAATAGCAGAGCAGGCCGAGGTCATTTTCCTTGGGGTCAAGCCTCACCTGATTCAGTCAGTCTTGTCAGGCTTACAGGACCAGATCAGCCAGAATTCCTCAGCTATCTGGATTTCTATGGCAGCGGGTGTGACCCTTGACAGCCTGGCAGAATATGTATCGGCAGACCACCTCATTCGCATCATGCCCAATACACCGGTCGCTATCGGCCAAGGCATGACGACCTACAGCTTGGTCAATCAAAATCTCGCTCCGCTATTGGAACAAATCCTAGAAAAATCAGGCAAGGTCCAGCAGGTGCCAGAGAGCCTGATCGACGCAGCGACGGCTATCGCAGGCTGCGGACCAGCCTTTGTCTATCAGATGATTGAGGCTTTGACGGATGCCGGTGTGCAAAATGGGCTGACGGCCCAAGATGCTAAAGTTTTGGCGGCTCAAACTCTGGCAGGAACTGCCCAGATGGTCTTGAACAGCGACAAGCACCCAGCCCAGCTCCGACAGGAAGTGACCTCGCCAGGAGGCTCGACTATCGCAGGCGTGGTAGCTCTTGAAAAAGAAGGCTTCCGTTACGCCATTATCAAGGCAGTCGCCGCCGCCCTCAAAAAGACGAGAAAATTGGGTAAAAAATAGATTTGATATAGAAAATTTTTGGTTGCAACGTATTTTTCAGTCTTATAGTCTTATAGTCTTTTAGTTTACTTTTAGTACTAGGCAACGAGCTGTAGGCTGTACTGAAGTACGGCAAAGCGAGTTAACGACGTAATAAAAGAAAAACTAAATGACGATAAGACCGATGGAAACGGTTGGCGGTTACGATATACTATAGTCAATCCTAAATATTTTCATAATCTCCTTAAAAACTTGGCTATTTTGGTCAAGTTTTTTTGGTGAGAAAGCACAAAAAAACAGGACTTTTTAATCCCGTTTTGTTTTTTCTTTGATCCATTGACTGACATTGGAAAAGGTTTTGCTTTGCTCTGCCTTGCGTTTTTGCTCCTGGACAAACTCTGCAAAACTCTGCTTGACGCCCTCCTTTTGAACCTTGTCCTGCAAGTCTTGCCATTTCTTCTTAAGGTTGCTAGAAGTCCGCTCGTAGTAGGTTTCTAAAATCTCTTCTTTGGACTTGTAATTGCGGTAGAAGGCATTGCGTGATACGCCAGCCTTTCTGACCAACTCGGATACTGATATCTGCTTGATGTCCTTTTTTTCTAGGAGAAATAGCAGAGCTGTTTCGATGGATTCTTTGGTCAGTTGATTGGTTTCTTTATTGGATTGATAGAGATTTTTTAAAGAAGTTGGTGAAATCTTACGTTCTGCCATAGCTTTCCTTTCCTGACTGTTACATCTGAAAGAAAATGCTTTCAGAAGGACTAGTTTAATGATATAATTGTAAGGAAATAGTCTGCTATTGTCAAATAAAAAAGTAATACTAGAAATGAGTAGAACATGAAAAAATGGAAAATCGTTGCAGATTCAGGCTGTGACTATCGTCAGTTAAATAACCTTGCCCCTGATACAGAATTTGTCAGTGTGCCCTTGACCATTCAGATTGGTGCAGACACCTTTGTTGACCAGGCTGACTTGGACATTGACAAGATGATGGAGGTGATGTACGCCTCTTCTGAAGCAGCTAGTTCTGCCTGTCCAAGTCCACAGGCCTATCAGACAGCATTTGAGGGAGCGGAAAATGTTGTTGTTATAACCTTGACAGGTGGTTTGTCAGGTAGTTTCAATGCTGCTCGTGTGGCGCGTGATATGTTTGTCGAGGAACATCCTGAAGTCAATATCCATCTCATTGATAGCCTTTCAGCTGGCGGAGAAATGGATCTCATTGTTGATGAAATCAATCGACTGATTTCGGCTGGTTTGGAATTTGATGAGCTTGTACAAGCCATCACCGCCTACCAAGAAAATAGTAAATTGCTCTTTGTCCTTGCCAAGGTTGATAATTTGGTGAAAAATGGTCGTCTCAGCAAATTGCTTGGAACAGTCGTTGGCCTTCTCAATATCCGTATGGTTGGGGAAGCAAGTAGCGAAGGGAAGCTAGAATTGCTCCAGAAAGCGCGTGGTCATAAGAAATCTGTCACAGCTGCCTTTGATGAGATGAAGAAGGCTGGCTATAAGGGCGGTCGTATTGTCATGGCTCACCGTAACAATGCTAAGTTCTTCCAACAGTTTTCAGACTTGGTCAAGGCTGAATTTGCTAGTGCAATCATCGAAGAGGTACCGACATCAGGCCTTTGCTCTTTTTATGCAGAAGAAGGCGGTCTTTTGATGGGCTATGAAATAAATTCAAAATAAGAGTTCATTTTGAAAATGACTTAGGTACAAGAAAGGTCCTCAAGCTATAGGTTTGAGGACCTTTGTTTCGCAATACGGTATAGCTAGTAGGGGATCTATTTCAAATGTTGTCCTCACATTGTCATTTTCTCTAAGAATGTTTCCAATCTTGTCTTAAACTCACTAGTGTACTGGATTTGTAGAAAATCGTGGTCCTCTCCAGAAAAGAAGGCGGCTCCTTCAAGTTGTTTCTCTATAAATGGACTGACCTGACTTTTTTTCAGCTGGAAGGTCACGCTTCCTTTGGAAATGCGATAGGGAATATTTAGTTTAGTTTCGTCCATGTTGGTCTGTATATCTAACCACTGGGCATGATGAACCTGATGGAGATTTTGGGTATTGCGGGCAAACATTCCATTGTCGATATAGAGGGAAAGTGCCTTCTGCATGATGAGGTTGGTATCGTAATCAATCAAACTCTTATGTTTAATAAAAGCAGGCTTCAACTGCTGGGGCAGACTGATAGCACCAATCCGAAGGGCTGGAAAGAGTGTAGGGGTAAAGGATTTGATATAGATGACCATATTATCGGTGTCTAGATAGTGGAGGGGCAAGCTTTTACTAGAATCAAAGTCCGCCAGATAATCATCTTCGATAATATAGACCCCGTATTTCTTAGCTAGCTTCAGAATGGCAGTCTTACTTGCTGTATCGTAGGTACTTCCCAGAGGATTGTGCAGACGGGGAATGGTGTAGAAGAATTTAATTTTTCCAGTTTGAAAGATTTTTTCCAGCTTGACCAGGTCAATACCATCAAAATCCCGTTCAATTGTCTGATAGGGAATAGCTTGGTGTTGCATCAACTCAACCATCCTGGAATAAGTTGGATTTTCTAGCAATATTTCAGTTTTCTCAGATCCGAAATCCATCTGGGTCAAGATATAGAGGGCCTGTTGACTACCAGCTGTAATAACCAGTTGGTCTTTTTTTGTGTAGACATGATAGTTAATCAAGAGTTGTTGGACAGAGGAGATTAACTCAGCAAGCCCTTCTTGCTGATGGTAGTAGTTAAACAGATAGTTCTCCCGCCCAATCAGACTTTCATGTAGGCACACTCGAAAATCCTCATAAGGCAGCTCCTGAAAATCCGCAGGGTCTAGTTCAACCATTTGGTTTTTAGAATCTTTGTCTTCCAATATATAGTAGCCGCTCTTTTCTACTGCGTAAATCTTGTTTTGGTATTTTAGTTCCAACATGGCCTTCTGAACAGTGTCCTTACTGCACTGGTAGTTCTGACTGAGTTGTCGAATAGAGGGCAGTTTTTCACCACGTTTAAACTGATTGTTTTCAATCCCCTCCAAGATATCTTGAATAATTCGCTGGTACTTATCCATTGTAACTGTCCCCCTACAGAAATAATTAAGACTAGTATAAGGTAATTTTTTTGGAAAAACAAGGTCGAGCCAGATGATTTACTTTGAGAAGTCAAGTAGTTATATGGTATAATGAGGGAATGAAAATCATTATTCCTAACGCCAAAGAACTAAATACCAATCTGGATAATCAAGCCTTTCAAACCCTGTCTGATACCAGCATATCGGTCCTAGAGGCTATTGGTCAATATAGCCTAGAGGAGCTGGCTAGTTTATATAAATTATCCGAGGACAAGGCCCAGTTAGAACTGGATCGATGGCAGAGGATTAGGCAAAGTCAAGCCAAGTCTTACCCGGCCTGGCAACTATATGATGGTCTTATGTATCGTTACATGACTAGAAGGGACCTGACAGCAGAAGAGGAGAACTATCACAAGAAGCATGTACGGGTGGCAACAGCCTTATATGGTCTCATTTCTCCATTTGAACTCATTTCACCCCATCGTCTTGACTTTCAGGGAAATTTAAAGATTGGTAAACAATCTTTAAAACAATACTGGCGTTCCCATTATGATGCAGAGGTGATTGATGAGGATGTCCTGCTCTCACTTGCTTCGTCAGAATTTGAACAAGTCTTTTCACCAAAAGTGCAGGAAAAATTGGTCAAGGTTATTTTCAAGGAAGAGAAAAATGGTCAGCTAAAAGTCCATTCAACCATTTCTAAAAAAGGGCGTGGTCGGATGCTTTCATGGCTGGCTAAACATGCCATTCAAGATATTGAAGATATAAAAAGATTTGATGTCGATGGTTTTCAGTTTTATCCTATCGAATCCAAGAAAAATTTACTGGTTTTCTTAAGAAATGGCTAATGTTTTTTAAGAAAATTGAATAATAGCGATTTCAAGAGCAGATTCTGCTATATGAATAAAGCTTTTATATGATATAATAGAAGGGTTATAAGCATAAGGAAGGACTATTATGAAGAATAGAAGCAGGAAGAGGGAAACATTCAATTTTAATTGGATTAACTGGGCCTTATGGGCTTTGTATGTCAGTGTCCTCATTATCCTTTTATTAACTATCTATAAATACAATATGTTGAACTTTCGATATCTGAACCATATTGTAGCAAGTGTCTTAATCGGTTTGGCTTTGGTGACGGCCTGGCTAATTTGGCGAAAACAACTCCATGTTTTCACGACCGTTTTTTTGATCGTATCTGCTATTGTTACGGCTGCAGGAACATATGGGTTGCGAGAGCTTGTTGATTTTTCTAGCAAATTGAATTCCAGCGCCTCATTTTCAGAATATGAAATGAGCATTCTGGTGCCAGCTAACAGCGATATTACAGATGTTAGTCAGGTATCTAGTTTACTGGCTCCATCAGAGTATGATCAAGAAAATATTGCCAGTCTCCTAAATGATGTATCTACTAGCAAGTCAGTTCAGCTGACAACCAGTCCAACAAGTTCCTATCTGACGGCTTATCAATCTATGATAAATGGTGAAAGCCAAGCCATGGTATTAAACGGAGTTTTCACCAATATTTTGGAGAGTGAAGACCCAGATTTTTCTTCCAAAGTGAAGAAAATCTACAGTTTCAAAATGTCTAAACCAGTTGAAACAGCGGTAAAACAAGCTAGTGGCGATAGCTTCAATATCTACATTAGTGGTATAGATACTTATGGGCCAATAACCTCTGTATCGCGTTCAGATGTCAATATTATCATGACCGTCAATCGTGCGACACATAAGATTCTTCTAACAACAACCCCTAGGGACTCTTACGTGGCCATAGCTGATGGCGGGCAAAACCAGTATGATAAGTTGACTCATGCAGGAATTTACGGGGTAAATGCTTCTGTCCACACCTTAGAAAATCTCTATGGCATTGATATTAGCAACTATATTCGACTAAACTTCACCTCCTTCCTCCAACTGATAGACTTGGTTGGTGGGGTAGATATCCAAAATGAACAAGAATTTACAAGTGGTGGACATCACTTTCCTCTAGGAACGGTTCATTTGGATGCCGAGCGCGCCTTAATTTTTGTTCGTGAACGCTATTCTTTAGCCAATGGAGATAACGATCGCGGTAAGAACCAGGAGAAGGTTATCGCTGCTTTGATCAAGAAACTTAGTTCGCCAGAGAATTTAGGTAACTATCAGGCTATTCTGAAAGGTTTGGAAGGTTCTATTCAGACAGACCTAAGCCTAGAAACGATTATGGATTTGGTCAATAGACAATTGGAATCTGGGACACAGTTTACAGTCGAGTCTCAAGCCTTGACTGGTTCGGGGCGCATGGATTTACCATCCTATGCTATGCCAGGTTCTCAACTATACATGATGGAAATTAACCAAGATAGTTTGAACCAAGTAAAATCAGCTATTCAAACTGTTTTGGATGGACAATAATAACAATAGGAGAAGTTATGAATAATCAAGAAGTAAATGCAATTGAAATTGATGTGCTGTTTTTGTTAAAAACAATTTGGAGAAAGAAAATCCTCATCTTCCTAACCGCAATGATTGGGGCAGGAGCTGCCTTCGTCTATAGTGCATTTTTGGTTACTCCTCAATATGATTCCACAACACGAATCTATGTAGTTAGTCAAAATGTGGAGGCTGGTGTTGGATTAACCAACCAAGACCTCCAAGCAGGTACCTATCTGGTAAAAGACTATAAAGAAATTATTCTTTCGCAAGATGTTTTAGCGCTTGTGTCATCTGATTTGAATCTTTCAGAAGATTTAAAAGAAAAAGTAACTGTTTCTATCCCAGTTGATACTCGTATTGTTTCGATTACTGTTCGAGATGCTGATCCGAATAAAGCGTCGCGTATTGCTAATAGTTTGCGGGCTGTTGCAGCGCAGAAGATTATAGATGTTACCAAGGTTAATGATGTCACAACTTTGGAAGAAGCTGTACCAGCAGAAGAGCCCTCAACGCCACTTACTGAGAGAAATATTGCGATTGGCTTGGTAGCAGGTGCCTTTCTTGCCATTGCCCTGGTCCTTGTCGTAGAAATTTTAGATGATCGTGTGAAGAGACCACAAGATGTTGAAGAAGTATTAGGTATGCCACTCCTGGGTGTGGTACCAGATTCTAAGAAATTGAAATAGGAGAACAATATGGCAACTTTAGAAATTGCGCGTACGAAAAAAGAACTTGTTAAAAAAACAGAAGAATATTTCAATGCCATTCGAACCAATATCCAATTAAGCGGTTCAGACATCAAGGTAGTTGGTATTACTTCAGTACAATCCAATGAAGGAAAAAGTACGACGGCTGCTAGCTTAGCAATTGCCTATGCTCGCTCAGGTTATAAAACGGTTCTTCTTGACGCAGATATTCGAAATTCAGTTATGTCTGGTTTCTTCAAGCCAACAACAAAAATTACAGGCTTGACAGACTATCTGGCTGGAACGACAGATTTATCACAGGGCTTGTGTGATACTGATATCCAAAATTTGACTGTTATTGAGTCTGGAAAAATTTCTCCAAACCCTACTGCCCTCTTGCAGAGTAAGCATTTTGAAAACTTGGTTGCGACCCTCCGTCGCTATTACGACTACGTTATCGTAGACTGTCCACCTTTAGGAATGGTTATCGACGCGGCTATTATTGCCCAACGCTGTGATGCTATGGCGGTAGTCGTTGAGGCTGGAAATGTCAAACGTTCATCTGTTAAGAAAGTAAGAGATCAGTTGGAGCAAACTGGGACATCATTCCTTGGTGTCATTTTGAACAAATATGATGTGACAACCGAAAAATATGGTGATTATGGTAATTACGGAAACTATGGTAATTATGGAAAGAAAGCCTAAGGTAGTAAAGATATATCATCAATAAGAGAGGGACTTGAGAGATGATTGATATTCATTCGCATATAATCTTTGGTGTGGATGATGGTCCAAAGAGTATAGAGGAGAGCCTGGCTTTGATTGGCCATGCTCACCGTCAAGGAGCGCGCTTTATCGTAGCAACCTCCCATAGACGCAAAGGCATGTTTGAAACACCTGAAAAGGTGATCATGGCTAATTTTCTTGAACTGAAAGAGGCTGTAAAAGCAGCTTACCCAGAGGTTCGGCTGTGTTATGGGGCTGAAATCTACTATAGCCGTGATGTTTTAGAAAAGTTAGAAAAGAAAAAACTACCAACTATCAATGGTTCACGCTACGTCTTACTAGAATTTAGTATGAGAACTCCTTGGAAGGACATTCAAGAGGCCGTTCATGAGGTGATGTTATTAGGAGTAACACCCTTACTCGCCCATATTGAACGCTACGATGCTCTGGCTTACAAGGCTGAGCGTGTAGAGGAGCTGATCGACAAAGGATGTTACATGCAAGTTAATAGTAGCCATGTTTTGAAACCAGGATTAATTGGTGATAAGTCTAAAGAGTTTAAGAAACGTGTTCAGTACTTCTTAGAAAGAGACCTTGTTCACTGCGTTGCAAGTGATATGCACAATACTACAACACGTCCACCATTTATGAAGGATGCTTATCAGCTGATTGCCGAAGAATATGGCCAAGATAAAGCAAAAGCCTTGTTTAAGAAAAATCCGCTAATATTATTAAAAAATCAGGTCTTGTAGGCTGTTTGTGCTAGATTGTGGAGAAGAAAATGGATTTAGGAACTGTTACTGACAAACTTTTGGAGAGAAACAGTAAAAGATTAATACTAATGTTTATGGATAGCTGCTTAATCATCCTATCCATGATCTTAAGTAGATTATTTTTAGATATTATTGTAGATATTTCGGACGATAGATTTTACTTAGCGGTTTTATTTATTCTTATCTTCTATCTAATAATATCCGTTAGATTAAAAGTATTTTCACTAATAACAAGATACACTGGTTATCAAAGTTTTATTAAAATTGGCCTGAGTTTATTTTCAGCCCACGTTATTTTTTTGATACTTTCAATAATCATCTGGCAAACCTTTAGCTATCGATTTATTTTGGTGTCAATCGTTCTATCATTTGTCATGCTGATCACTCCACGTATCATTTGGAAGGTGATGCATGACACGAAGAAAAACGCGCTTCATAAGGCGGATAGCCCTTTGCGAATTCTTGTTGTGGGTGCAGGAGACGGTGGAAATATCTTTATCAATACCGTTAAAGATAGAAAGTTGAACTTTGAAATCGTGGGTATTGTTGATCGAGATCCAAATAAACTTGGGACCTTTATTCGCAATGTCAAGGTTTTAGGAAATCGAAATGACATACCTCGATTAGTAAAAGAATTAGCTGTTGATCAAGTAACAATAGCTATTCCGTCTTTAAATGGTAAGGAAAGAGAAAAAATTGTTGAGATCTGCAATAGCATAGGTGTAAAAGTCAATAATATGCCAAGTATTGAGGATATACTGGCAGGTAATATGTCCGTCAGTGCTTTCCAGGAAATTGATGTAGCAGACCTTCTAGGCCGTCCAGAAGTTGAGTTGGACCAAGAAGAACTGAATCACTACTTTGAGGGGAAAACGATTCTTGTTACAGGAGCTGGAGGCTCTATCGGATCAGAATTGTGTCGTCAGATTGTCAAGTTTTCACCAAAGAGATTGCTTTTGCTGGGACATGGAGAAAATTCTATTTATCTCATTCATCGTGAGTTATCTGGAAAATGCCAAGACAAGCTCGAACTCATCCCTCTTATAGCGGATATTCAAGATAGAGATTTATTATTTGAAATCATGGCTGAATATAAACCGGATCTTGTTTATCATGCTGCAGCCCATAAGCATGTTCCATTGATGGAATATAACCCACATGAAGCAGTAAAGAATAATATTTTTGGGACAAAGAATGTGGCTGAGGCAGCCAAAGCAGCTAGGGTTGAAAAATTTGTAATGGTTTCGACCGATAAGGCAGTCAATCCACCAAATGTTATGGGGGCGACTAAGCGGGTAGCAGAAATGATTGTTACTAGCCTGAATGAACCTGGACAAACACAATTTGCTGCAGTACGGTTCGGAAATGTTTTAGGTAGTCGCGGAAGTGTTGTGCCTCTGTTTAAGGAACAAATCAAAAAAGGCGGTCCTGTTACCGTTACTGATTTTAGAATGACTCGTTATTTCATGACAATACCAGAAGCCAGTCGTTTGGTTATCCAAGCAGGACACTTGGCTAAAGGTGGTGAAATTTTTGTCTTAGACATGGGTGAACCAGTACATATCATAGAACTAGCTAGAAAAGTTATCTTATTAAGCGGTCATACTGAAGATGAAATTGGAATTGTGGAATCTGGGATTCGTCCTGGAGAAAAACTCTATGAAGAGTTACTATCCACTGAAGAACGTGTTAGCGAACAGATTCATGAAAAGATTTTCGTAGGTCGTGTAACCAATAAAGCAGATGAGGTAGTTCAAACTTTTATTGATAGTCTATTATCAAAAGATAAGATTGAATTAAGAAACGTCTTGCTTGAATTTGCTAAGCAAGAATAGAAGAAAGTAAAAGTTATTTTTACTTTCCTAGAGTTTAAATAATATTTAGATTCTAGGAAGGTTGGAATACTTTCCTAAGGTAAGATATGTTAGGTCATAGATTATTAGATGAAAAGAATTAAGGTTTGAAAAGTGGTCTATATCATAAGAATCAAATAGAGCTGGCTTTCAATTCCAATTATATATAAGTAGTCAGCTGACGCATGACCAGACACGGTATATCTATGAGACCAATACGATTGGTTTTGAAGACAATCCAACCATAAAGGTGGATGATATTATCGAAACGACCAATCATTTTACGGCTGTCGATTTTTTATTAGATAGCTTTCAAGATAATTTGAATGAAACTTGGATAAAGGAGATTCATGCTATCTTAAAGAGAGGCACCTCTGATTCTCGGAAGTCATGGTTTCAAGTCGGAGACTATAAGTCGTACCCAAATGAAGTCGGCGGACGTGAAACGACTCTACCCGAGTATGTGGAGTCAGGCATGCAAGAATTACTTAGAAATTATCATGCTCTATCCCCTACTTCCTTTGAGGATATACTGGACTTTCATGTTCGATTCGAACGTATCCATCCCTTTCAAGATGGTAATGGTCGAGTTGGTCGGTTGATTATGTTTAAAGAGTGCCTCAAACATGGGCATGTGCCCTTCATCATTGGTGATGATATGAAATACTTCTATTATCGGGGGCTTTCTGAATGGGGAGAGTAGGATGGATTTTTATTAGATATTTGTCTGACTGCACACGACAGGTTTAAGCAGTATTTAGATTATTTTAGGATTGAGTATTAGGAGAGGGAAATGTATCCAATTTTAAAACGAGTTTTTGACATTGTGCTATCAGGAGTGGCTATCCTTGTTTTCAGCCCAATTTTAGTCATTATTGCGATTGCAATCAAGCTGGATTCAAAGGGACCAGTACTATTTAAGCAAAAAAGAGTTGGAAAGAATAAGACATATTTCATGATTTATAAATTCCGCTCTATGTATGTAGATGCTCCAAGCGATATGCCAACCCATCTTTTGCAGGATCCGACGGCTATGATTACCAAAGTTGGTGGTTTTTTGAGAAAGACAAGCCTTGATGAACTTCCACAGCTATTCAATATTTTTAAAGGAGATATGGCTATTGTTGGTCCACGTCCAGCCCTATGGAATCAATACGATTTGATTGAGGAGCGAGATAAATATAGAGCAAATGACATTCGTCCAGGTCTGACTGGTTGGGCTCAAATTAATGGCCGTGATGAGTTAGAGATTGATGAAAAGTCAAAATTAGATGGTTACTATGTTGAGAATATGGGGCTACTGCTTGATATTAAGTGTTTTTTTGGAACGTTTATTAGCGTAGCCAAAAGTGAAGGTGTCGTCGAAGGCGGAACGGGGCAGAAAGGGAAGTCATGAAAAGAGTATTGATAACAGGAGCAAACTCATATATTGGAACTTCGTTTGAAGAATACGTGAAAAATAAGGATAGTAATTTTGAAATTGATACCCTTGATTTATTAGATCCCAATTGGGAAGAGTTTGATTTTTCAGGCTATGACTCTATTTTTCATGTTGCCGCAATTGTACACAAGCGTGAGAAAAAAATTTCATATGAGGAGTATAAGAAAGTAAATACTGATTTACCAGTTTTGATTGCAAAAAAAGCAAAAAAAGCAGGAGTTTCTCAATTTATTTTCTTGAGTACCATGAGTGTGTATGGTCTCAATACTGGTAAAATAGCAAGTTCAACCCTGGCAATTCCAACGACGAAATATGGTCAATCTAAGTACCAGGCTGAGGAGGAATTACTCAAGTTACGTGACTGCCAGTTTAAATTGGTTATTGTGAGACCACCTATAGTTTATGGGAAAGCTTCTAAGGGAAATTATTCGAATTTATCAAAGTTAACTCAGTTAACACCAATTTTTCCAAAAATTTTAAATTCTAGAAGTATGTTGCATATTGATAACCTCTGTGAATTTATCAGGAAAGTTATAGAGTTAGAGTTGCGTGGGCTGTTTTGTCCACAAAATTCAGAATATGTCAATACTTCTGAATTGGTTAAAGTAATAGCTGAAGTACATGGAAAGAAAATATATTTTACAAAAATATTTAATCCAGTCATAAAGTTATTGTTCCATTTTGATACAGTGAAGAAAGTATTTGGAAATCTTGTTTATGAAAAAGAGATGAGTCGTTATGACTTTGAATATCAGGTAATCGATTTTGAGGAATCAATAAAAAATACAGAATTATGATAGAACAAAAATTAAAGGATAAAAGAATTAAACGGACTCAAGTTGTAAGTAAATTGTTTTATTGCATTTAATGTTTTGCATCACGCAGAAACTTTAACTGTAGTAGTATAAATTTGGTTTAAGTACTGTTTATAAAGATTATTGAATGATATCGGGTATTCTCACAGAACTGATTAAAAAGATACAATAAGGAGACAGAGTTTTGGGAAAAAATATAGAAACATCATCTATCTCAGTGGTTATTCCAGCCTACAATTCTGAGAATGTTATAGTAAGAGCTTTAGAATCAGTTAGGCTACAAACTTGTTTGGAGTATATTAACGAAATTATTGTAGTTAACGATGGTTCTACAGATTCGACAGCATTCGAGGTTGAACATTATGCAAAAAAATATCCATATCTTAACATTCGCCTAATAAATCAAGAAAATGCAGGAGTTTCTAGAGCAAGAAATGTAGGAATGTTAAATGCTTTAGGAACTTGGATTGCTTTGCTAGATTCTGATGACGAGTGGTTTGCGAATAAAATTGAAAGGCAAATTGATGAAATTTTAGTAAATGATAGTATTGATTTCATTGGTGGTAATCATACCACCTTTCCATTAACTATTCTTGGACGCAAGATAGATAGACTTCATAGAGCAAATATTCAAGAAATTTGTATCAAGATGTTTCCACAGACTTCAACAGTGCTTTTTAAAAAATCAATCTTTGATGAAATTGGTGGATATGATGAGAAACGCCATTATTCTGAGGATAGACAATACTTTTTAAGAATTTGTCATGCATATGGATATTATTATTTACCCGAACAGAATGTTCACTATGATCGTGGAAAGCGAGGTTTTGGGGAGCGAGGTCTATCAGGTAACTTAAAAGGTATGCAAGAAGGGAACAGATTGAATTTCATGGAATTATTAAAGCAGAAAAAAATAAGTTTACCCTTTTATATTGCAATCACTATTTTTGATGAATTAAAATATTTAAGAAGGGTACTTGTATCAATGAAAAAATAATAAATGTGTACCATAAAAAACATACTTGTTCCTATTGCTGGTTTATTTCTATAAAAAATGTATGGCGTAAACTCAAAGTAACTATGAAATTAGAAACGAATATCTTAATAAGTGTTTGGTTCCCAAGAGTATAAGAAATACCCGAATATTCTCTTTTAAGAGAAAACATATCAGAAGTGGCTAAGATTGGTTATAATGCAAGCGAAAAAATCTACTACTGTTGACTCAGATATTAAGTTCTATTTGCGATTTTAAATATTTCTCGTTGTAATACCGCGTCTCTATTTACAATGCTATAATAAATCTTTTAAAGGGATAACGGTAGAATTAATGGTTTGTGATGCTGTAACCTTCATGTACCGAAATTTAGTGTTGAAGGCCTGCCGACACTTACTAAATAATCAAAATGGATTCGGAGTTAACCCGAACTATTGTTTCATTTTGTAGGGAGTGCGAGAATAAGTTTCTTTAATAACTATAGAAGTAAATTAAGTAGTTAAGTATATTTTAGAACGCAGTATTGATTTAGTGATATTCCTGTGTACCTTTGGGAGATAATTTTTTTCCGTTTTAGAAAAATGAGTGTTAGTATGGATATGTATTGAATAAGATCTAAATTGTTAGTAGGTGTCAAAACTTAAGTTATCCGATAGGATTGATTGGGTCTGTTTCTCGTCTCAACACATGTATGATTTTAATTATCAGATAGATAATTTTAAAAAAAGTCATCCGATTAAAGAAAGAAGTATTTAGTATGAAAAAAGCTCTTATTGTAGCCTCTGTTGCTTCAATGATTGGACAATTTAATATTTCCAATATAAAAATATTACAGTTACTTGGTTTTGAGGTTGATGTAGCAGCCAATTTTTCTCATTCAGGTACAATTTCTATTGAGAGTGTACAAGAATTAAAACAATTTTTAGAGGCAAATAAAGTCAACGTATATGATATTCCCTTTCAAAGAAATCCGTTTCACCCTGGTAATTGGCTCGCATTTAGAATGTTGAATAGAGTGATGTCTGATAATACCTATGATTTAGTTCATAGTCATACCCCAATCGGAGGGCTAATAGGGCGTATCTTAGGTTACTGTCACAAAGTGGACAATAATATGTATACCGCTCATGGTTTTCATTTTTATAAAGGCGGAAGTAGAGTAGGGTGGCTTCTTTTTTACCCTGTAGAAAAAATATTATCTTACTTTACAGATACTATTATTACTATCAATGAAGAGGACTATGCTATTGCTAAGAAGCGTTTCAAAATGAAGGGGTTGCACTTGGTGAATGGTGTAGGAGTAAATTTAGAGAAGTTCTCACCAATATCAGATAATACAAAGGCTCAACTAAAGTTAGTACTGGGTTTAGACCAGAATAAAAAGTACCTAATTTTTGTCGGAGAATTGAATGCCAATAAAAATCAATCTATTTTAATTGAAATGATGGAACAACTTTCAAAAACAAGAAAGGATATTGTTCTATTGCTGGTTGGTAAAGGAGTATTATTGAATACTTATCGCCAACTCATAAAGGATAAAGGTTTAGAAGAATCAGTGCTTCTGTTAGGTTATAGAAAAGATATTCCTGATTTGATGAGAGTTTCTGATATTGCCCTATCTAGTTCTAAACGTGAAGGCCTTCCTGTAAATTTACTTGAAGCAATGGCAACTGGACTACCTTTAATAGTATCGAATTGTCGTGGAAATAGAGATTTAGTAGAGGATGGAAAAAATGGGTATACTGTAGAAAACTCAGCAGTAGATGAGTTTATTGTAGCTATAACAAGAATCCTTGACGATGCAGTTTTATATAAGCAATTTTCTCAATGTTCACTTATATCTAGTGAAAAATATTCTTTAGAGCGAGTTGAAGTAAAAATGAAGGAAATTTACAGCAACTCCTTTTAGGCAGGTTGCTACTTTATAGTGAACCATTTGAGTTTTCGTGAAAAATTATAGAATCCCTTGTTGGAGAATCAGGACAGGTGATATATTCAGTAGGTGTAAAGTAAAGTTAACAACAAACAATGTTACTAATCTCAAATCGTTATTTCCTAAGTTAGGGAACCGTATGTAGACTTTGTAAATTTCAATAAATTTTCTAGTGACAGGATTCAATAGAAAATTAATCAACAGAAAGAGTATTAGAATGTTAGTTATTTCTAAAAAAAACTTTATGACTGTGGCATTTGGAGCTATAGTCGTCATGTTATATGCATTTTTCCTATTTTTTACAAGCTCCTCTTTTGAGGAAGATTTTACAATAAAATTTAGCATTCTCAGTAGTTTAATAATTTTTATTCTTGAAATCGTCTATATAAACAAATTAAATGGGGGAGTTATAAATCCTATCACTCTGTTTTTAATGGCATTTTATGTTTTTCAAAATGGACAATTACTTCTGGTAGCTCTAGATATCCCATTCTATGATTTCTATATTAGTACGTTAAAAATTTTTTTGAAAGATGTGTCTATTTTTTCGTCCCTTAGCAATGTAGTGGCAGGCTATGCTGGGATTATTTGTGTTTCCATACTACAAAAAGAGAAACACTATGTTATTGATCAGTACAATCCTCTAGAAGTTGGTAGGGTAGCATGGTTGGGTTTTTTGGGAACTTCAATTTTAGCTCTACCTCTTGTTGCAATGAAATTTCTTACAAGTTTAGAAGGGGGGTATTATGCTGTTAGGGCTTTTGAAGAGAACATTCCAACGCTAGTAACCTTTTTAGAGTTTATGTTCATGCCATTTTCCCTCTTAACAATTATCTTCAGAAGCGATAAGAGTTCACAAGTAGCACGCTTCGGTGTATTTATCTGGTTAGTTCTCACTGCTCTTTGTGGCGATAGGACAACAGGTATTTCAGGATTGCTTATCTTAGCTCTTGTTTCATACAACAAAAATAGTGGGAATATTAAATATAATTGGAAAGATATATCTAAGATTAGCTTCATTGGTCTATTGCTGATTATCTTTATCCGAGTAGTATATGCATATAGAACAGGAGAAGATATCCTATTTGCCTTATCAGGCGGAAACTTCTTGGTAGGCTTTTTATCTGAGTTAGGAATTAGTGTTTTTCCACTATTTACGATGATGTATATTGTTCCAGGGCAAGAAGCTTTTTTATGGGGGCAAGGATATATTTTGTCTGCTATTGGCGGTTCGATACCTTCTTTTTTAGATATTACAGGTATTGTAAATGTAATAAATCAGCAATCTAGGATATTTGAAACTTGGCACTCTCAATATTTTTGGCAATATTCATTCGGTTTAGGTTTTTCCCTTAACGCAGAGGCCTATATCAATTTTGGTTGGTTTGGTTTAATTGCTATTTTTATCGTTTGTCTTATAATTTTTTCGTTTTTACGAGTCAAAAATTTGAAAGAACATACTAGCCCATGGGAACTGTACAGGATAAGTATCTTGTTGTTTTTATGGTTTACATTACCACGTAGAGATTCATACTATATTTGGAAGGCAATATCTTATTCTTTGATTTTTATTAGAATATATATACAAACCACATGTCGCAGAACTGCATTTTTAGGTAAAACAGGTAGTAAGGTGGAATTAAGAAAGTGAGTGTAGAGTCAAATCAAGTTACATCGGCAGTTAAGTGGTCGTTAGTGACAGAAATTATTGTTAAGTTTATTTCGCCAATCACCAATATGATTCTGGCGAGACTTCTAACACCAGAAATATTTGGCCTTGTCGCGTCAATTATGATGATTACTACGTTTGCTGAGATGTTTACAGATGCGGGTTTCCAAAAATATATTGTACAGCATCAATTTGTTTCTTCCTCAGAACAAGATGAGTATATCAGTGTAGCCTTTTGGACAAATCTGGGTGTCTCGATATTTTTTTATCTTTTAATATTTCTAAATGCAGAAACACTTGCTAACCTCAGTGGTGTATCTGGTTATGAGACGGTGATTAGAGTCTATTCCTTAGTATTGCCTCTGATGTCCTATTCTAGTATTCAATATGCAGTATATAGAAAGAATTTTCACTATAAAAAGCTCGGGATTATTAGAGTTATTGCCAAGCTCATCCCTGTACTTGTGACGATACCTTTAGCACTATACACCCAATCTTACTGGTCGTTGGTCATTGGAAACCTGGTGGGGGAGTTAGTGATTACCGTTATTCTAATAATATGGTCCACGCAACGCATAAAACTTCACTATGATTATGAGCAACTGAAGAGCATGTTTATGTTTTGCGGAGGGTCAATGTTGGAGACTCTTTCATCATGGTTAGTTTCGAATGTTGCAGTTTTTATTATTAGCCAATCATTAGGCTCGTATTATCTAGGTTTGTATAAGATTTCAATTACGACTGTAAATCAAATCATTTCGATTATTACTGCTTCAACTATGAATGTGTTATTTGCGACACTATCTAAAGTACAAAATGACTCGGACTCTTTTAACCGAACAGTAAATAATTTTCAAAAGTCTATTGGTTTATTTACTATTCCTTTAGGGGTAGGTATCTTTATTTTTCGTAAGTTTATTACGCTAACACTACTTGGACCACAATGGGAGGAAGCCTCACTCTTTGTCGGCTTATGGGGATTTGTCATGTGCGAGAGCGTCATATTTGCGGATATAGGAGCCTATGCAATTCTTTCCAAGGGGAAACCAGGCTATGTATTTTTATCTAATATATTGCAAGCTCTGCTACTTGCAACGGGTTTGTTATATTTTGAGCATAGTAGTTTTATGGTTATAACCTATGTTTCTTTTGTAATAAGATGGCAGTTGACAGTTACGCATTATTGGATAGCGTCAAAAGTTGCAAATTTTAGGCTCAAAGATTATCCAAAAGAATTAAATGTATATGTTGGTGCAGCAAGTATAATGGGATGTTTAGGACTACTTTTTCAAAATATAATTGAAAAAAATATTTTCTTTAACATTGTTGGGGTTCTTACCTGTATTATAGTCTATTTTGGAGTTTTGATGATATTTAACAATACAAGAATAGAGTTACTATCGCTATTCAATACAGTAAGAAGGCAATTAGCTCGTAAATAATGTTTATTTGTAGATTTTAATTATGCTTTAGTTAGGATATAGTAGAATGAAAATAATAACTTGCGCAAGTTTTTATGGTAGCGGCTCAAGTGCATTGACAGACTTGGTTGCGGAGTACTCCTGTGTGAAGGATTTGACGAATTATGAGTTTCGCTTTTTATATGATATTGATGGTGTTTCTGATTTAGAACATTATTTATGTGAATGCCATGACAGGCACAATGCAGGTCATGCTCTAAAGCGCTTTAAGAGATTATCGGAATTCAATGCCGGTACCTTTTTCAATGCAAGGTACGAGCCTTTTTTCAACAATCAATACATGAAGTTGACTAGAAAGTTCATTGATTCTATAATTGATTTTTCATATCCTGGCTGGTGGTTCTATGATGTATATGACAAAGGAAAAGTACTGTATTATATATTGATTCAATGGGATAAGATATTACGAAAATTAACAAATGGGAAAAAGAGTATTCTATCCCGAGAACGAATATTTTGTTCGCACCCTTCGCAGGAAAAGTTCATTGAATCTGTTCAGAACTATGTTGCTTCGTTAATGCAGGCGGCTAATCCAGAAGGACTGCCATTCCTAGAGGTTGATCAGTTGGTTCCATCTCAGAATCTCAATCGAATTCTTCGTTACTTTTCTGATGATATCACCGTTTTTATTGTAGACCGCGATCCAAGAGATGTTTACACAAGTAACCGCTTCTACTGGAAAGAGAATATTTGTCCAACGGATGATGTAAATACTTTCTGCGACTGGTTTCTATACACGCGTAAAAGTGGGAAAGTAGAAAGTTATAATACTAATCAGGTCATTAAATTGCGTTTTGAAGATATGATTTATAAATATGATGAAACAGTTGCGAAGATTGAGATGCTAACTGGTCTGGATAATTCACTACACAGTATGCAATTCAAAAAATTTAATCCACAACAATCAGTTAATAATACTCAGATTTGGAAAAAACATAACATTGAAGTAGAGATTAAAGTTATTGAAGAAAGGTTAGCTGAATATTTATATCCCTTTGATGAAGTGAACAGTGATGCCGTTCCAGGAGTAAAACAAGAAGATGGGAAAATATTCTGATAGCTATGGCTAAATGTCTTTAAAAGATCTAGAAGAAGCCATTTCTGGTTTTGCATAGAATAAAGGGAATCTCTAAAAACTAATTTTCTAAAATTTAAAATGTTGATTTAACAAGGTTTTCGTAACTCCAAATTCGCAATTTTGGGAGTTTATAGAGGTGCCCTAAATTTAAATAAGGGATATAACTTTTAATGTCCCTTCCATAAAGTTAGAAGGAATACGTAATAAATATGAAAACAATCTGTTTTTCATTTAATCATTTGACTTATTCAGACGGTGTGGCTCAATCAGCTATTGCAATGGCAAACTATTTAGCTGATACTAGAATGGTTGAAGTAACACTGAGACCTATTTTTAATTTTGACAAGAGTATTTTAAAAGATATAAACAAAAAGGTTAAAGTAAAACCGATTTTGGGTTTTTACTTTAGAGGCTTGTCGACAATTTTAAATCTAGCTCCCGCATTTCTATTACATGATTGGATTTTCGGGCGTGATAGGTATCAAATAGAGATTGGCTTTCAATATGGTTTGGCTACATGTGCGGTTGTATCATCAAGTAGTGTGAAGTCAAAACACTATGTATGGATGCATGGTTATGATGAGGGACTACATCTTAAAGAATATTATAAAAAAGCCGATAGAGTAGTTTGTGTATCAAAGCAAAATGCAGATAGACTCTTTAAGGAATTGCAATGTGCAGTGCCTGTGGAGTATTGCTACAATCCTATCGATAATAATGTGGTGTGTAAACTTGGAGAAGAAAAAATAGACTTGGCAATTCCGAAGGAATTACTTTTTGTCTCTGTTGGAAGACATTCTGAGGAAAAGGGTTACTTACGATTGTTGAAGATTGTAGAACGTTTAATGAATGAAGGTTACACATTTAAACTATGGCTTATTGGAGATGGACCACAACATGGTGAATTAGTGAAATATTCGCAAGAGCATGGACTGGAGAAGGTGGTAGTATTTATAGGAGCGCAGAAAAACCCACATAAATTTACATCAAAAGCAGATTTATTTGTATGTTCCTCATATGCAGAAGGTTTTAGCACCGCTTGTTCAGAGGCTATAATGTTAGGGATTCCTGTCTTGACGACCTCCGTGAGTGGCGGAAAAGAGATTATTGATGCTGCAAAAAGTGGCATGTTAGTTGGATTGAGTGACGACGACCTATATGAGGGCATGAAGTACGTCATTGAACATCAAAATCAGGTTGAAGAATGGAAAGAGAGGCTAGTGCATACAAAACATAAATTTTCTGCTTCTGAGAGAATTTCTAGGTTACTTGCTGTCTTGGAAATATCGAAAAATGGGTAAAGATGGATGCTTAGAGCCCTTCTTTTATTTGGCGGTCGTTATTGATAAAATTTTGGTCAGGAGTTCATAATCTATTTTATAGTTTTTAATTAAAAACTTATAACATAAAAATAGCAGATATAAGTTGTTGAATATTGATACACCTTATGACAGGGGCATTGGATTATGGTGATAGGGCTGTAGAGTAGGAGGTCGAAATATTGATTAAAGAGAAGTGTATAGATGATTTGACAATCGATAATAAACCAGAAGGACAGGTGCCGCGTTCTGCCATTATCCTTGCTGCAGGGTTCGGTCTACGAATGATTCCGATAAATATTGATAGACCAAAAGCCTTATTGTCCATCAATGGTGAAAGGGTTATTGAACGCCTCATCAGACAATTACGAGAAGCTGGGGTGGAGTCTATAACAGTTGTTGTAGGCTATATGAAGGATGAGTTAACCTACTTAAAGGAGAAGTATGATATCATTTTGGTAGAAAATGCAGATTATTGTGAGAGTAATAATTTGTACTCTCTTTTCTTGGTCTCAGAGAAAATTTCTAATACTTTTATTCTACCTAGCGATATTTGGTGTAGAACAAATCCGTTTCTATCGGATGAAACGGACTCTTACTATATGATCTATGAGGATTGGGAAAGCCGTAAGAAGGAATACTGGGGTGCTATGACTGGTATTGCTTATATTGATCATAAAGATGGGGTAAAACTTAGACAATCACTGCATGCAATAGCAGATAGTGAGTTGGCGAAAACAGCATTTTGGGAAGAAGCGCTTTATGACAGTCAGTCATTGTGGATTCGCCCCAAAATTGTCCCCTTGGATAGTATTAGGCAAATCAATACTTTTGAGGATTTAAGAGAGTTAGATAGTCATTCAGAACATCTACAGTCAGAGGTTGTTGATATTATCTGTCAAACTTTGCAGGTGGAAACAAAAGATATCAGTGGAATAACTGCTTTGAAAAAAGGGATGACCAACCGATCTTTTCTATTTTCTTGTAAAGGTGAGAAGTATATTATGCGTATACCAGGTGAGGGAACTGACTTGCTTATCGATCGCCAACAAGAAGCAATGGTCTATGGAAGATTGAATGGAAAAGAAATATGTGATGAAATCATATATCTGAATCCAGTTAATGGTTATAAAATTACTAGATTTGTGGATAGTGCTAGGAGCTGTGATCCAAATGATTTATCTGACTTGAAAATATGTATGTCTAAATTACGGGATTTTCATAGCTTAGAGTTAAAAGTTGAACATGAGTTTGATATATTTGCTCAAATAGATTTTTATGAGTCATTGCGTAATGGTAATAAATCTACATATGATGACTACGATCAGGTAAAGAAACAGGTTTTTAATCTCTCTGAATTTATTGAAAAGCATATCGAGAAGAAGGTTTTGACACACATTGATGCAATTCCAGACAATTTTTTGATTTATTCCAAAGAAGATCAGGAAGAAATTCGTTTAATCGACTGGGAGTATGCAGGTATGCAGGATCCTCATGTTGATATTGCTATGTTCTGTATCTATTCTTTGTACAATCAGCAAGAGATTGATCGGTTGATTGATATCTATTTTGACTATAATTGTTCAGAAGAGATTCGCTTGAAAATTTACTGCTATATTGCATCCTGTGGCTTGTTGTGGAGCAATTGGTGTGAGTATAAGCATATGCTAGGTGTGGACTTTGGAGATTATGCTAAGAAACAATATGACTTTGCAAGAGAATATAGTTCTTGGCTGATTACCGAACTTAGAAAACGGGGGATATATGAATAATCGTGTAAAAGGGACAATACAAGGTCTGTTGTCTGGGATGTTTTGGGGCTTAGATACATCTTTGAATGGATTGATTTTATTGATGAGCCCCTTCATTTCTGGAGATGATAAGATGTTGTCCTCTACTTTACTGTTAGCATTTTTTCATGATTTTTTTTCAGCAACTTTTTTAACTTCTGACCTAGCTGTCAGAGGTCAGCTCAAAATGACAATTCAAAAACTAAAAAGTAGAAGTGCTTATTTTGTAATGATAGCGGCATTGTTTGCAGGTCCTTTGGGGATGAGAGCTTATCTGTATGCGGTAGAAAAGTTAGGGACGGGGCTAACTGCAACAATATCTGCCCTGTATCCTGCTATCGCAGCCTTATTGGGGGCGATTTTGTTAAAAGATTATTTGACCAAACGGGGGTGGTTTGGACTTTCTTTGACGATGGTAGCTGTAATTTTTCTTGGTTATAGTGGGAGTTCTAATGCAGGAGGAGATTTCATTGGCTTCTTGGCAGCAGGGTTATGTGTATTGGGTTGGGCTTCGGAAAGTGTTATTACCGCTTACGGTATGAAGGATGATATTTCGCCGAAACAAGCTTTATTGATTAGGCAGTGGGTTTCAAGTGTAGTCTATCTGTTATTTATGGTTGCAGAAGGTGATGTTATCTACAGTCTATCAACCATTATTGCTTCACAATCGATTCTTTTTACTATCGGTCTAGCACTTATTGGTACCCTTTCCTATCTATCTTATTATTCAGCTATTGATACTATTGGTCCTGTAAAAGCGACAGGCTTAAATGTGACGTACTCGATTTGGACAGTCATTTTTTCACTATTTCTTTTTGGAGGACAATTAGATATAAAGTTAGTCATTAGTAGCGTACTCATCATTATTGGGACATTATTTGTTATAAAAAACTAAGAGGTGAATCTATGCGAGCGATTATTTTAGCAGCAGGAATGGGGACTAGACTGAGACCCTTGACATTAACAACCCCTAAATCTTTGATTAAAGTTGGAGAGCAGACATTAATAGAGCGACAAATTTTATTTTTGAACGAAATCGGTATTTCAGAAATTATTGTTGTTACAGGATACTTGGCAGAAAAGTTTGGCTTTTTAGAAAAGAAATATGGAGTTAAGTTAATTCACAACGATAAGTATGATATTTATAATAACTTTTACACTATGTATCTTGTGAGAGAATTTTTGAGTGACGCCTATGTAATTGATGCGGATAATTATCTACACACCAACTTCTTAGATGCTAAGGTGACAGTTTCTACATATTTTTCAGCTTATAAACGAGGATTTAAAGATGAATGGTTGCTACAATGTGATGCAGATGGTATGGTTAAAGAAATTATTATTGATAGTGGTGAAGGTACAATTCTTTCTGGAGTTTCCTACTGGGATGAAGAATCTGGTCAAGTTTTGAATAATCTTTTTGAAGAGGCAATAACATCAAAAAATTTCAGAACTTTATACTGGGATGATCTAGTTAAAGAAAATCTAGAGAAATTAAAAGTTTATAAAAAAGAAATAAGTTCTGATGATGTATTTGAAATTGATAATCTAGAGGATTTAGAGAAAATAAATGAATTTTTGAATCTGAAGAAATAGCTTTTCGTTTTTATTGTGAGAAGGTTACAAAGGTGGTATTACACTCAACTGTCAAAAGTATACTTTAATTTGTGTGTTGAATTATTGACTCTTTGTCAAATGTAGTGGGCTCCGAATTTCGTTTTCTCCTTCTTTATGTCCAGGCAAAACTATGTTCTTATCAAAGTTTCTAAAATCAAATGCTTTTCGTTTTATTACTTTTCTATGAGTATTGGTCGCCTCCTGTTTGGTGTTGGAATATGGCAACTCTAGAGTGTTCGATCTCTTAGTTTGGTCAAATTCTAATTTCCCAATAGATGAAGAATCACGGAATCATTTTATAGGAAATTTGGTTTTTCAATCATTGGGAATCAAATTGTAAAAGTATTGTGAGATACTTTCTTACCTCCTGATTCTAATGTAAAATTGTTGAATATTAAAAATTTTAAGTGATTTGATAGGTAATTTACTAATTTGCAACGTTAGCTGTTACGAAAATATTTGTTCTTTAGTATTGATTAATTTGTTGCAACAATAAACAACAAATGGTATACTCTGTATATCATTTTTTTGATGAGGGGTTAGGATGAGCAACAGTATATTTTCAATTGAAAAGTTAAAATCAATAGTCTTCGAAAATAGAAAACAGTATGGCTATTCCCAACAGGAACTAGCGGACGCGACCGGTATCAATCGTGCCATGATCAGTAGGATTGAGAAGGGGGATTATATTCCATCCATTCCTCAGCTTGAAAGATTGGCTCAAGTCTTGGATTTTGACCTGGCTTCTTTATTCTTTTCGAGTAGTAAAAACTCTTCAGTGACCAAAGTTTCAAAGACAAAAATTGCTGTCGCAGGTACAGGCTATGTTGGTTTATCCAATGCTGTTCTCTTGGCTCAGCATCATCAGGTTGTGGCTGTGGATGTGATTCCTGAAAAGGTTGATTTGATCAATGCTAGAAAATCCCCTATTCAGGACGATTATATTGAAAAGTATTTAGCAGAGAAGGATCTGAATTTGGTAGCAACACTAGATGCAGAAACAGCCTATAAAGATGCAGAAATTGTTGTGATTGCTGCACCGACCAACTACGATAGTGAGAAAAATTATTTTGATACAGGCCATGTTGAAAAGGTGATCGAGACTGTCTTGAAAGTAAATCCTGACGCCTTGATGGTCATCAAGTCAACTATTCCTGTTGGATATACCCAAGCAATTCGTCAGAAATTTGGTACTCCAAATATCATTTTCAGTCCGGAATTTTTAAGAGAATCCAAAGCTCTTTATGACAATCTCTATCCTTCACGAATCATTGTTTCTTATGAGAAAAATGATAGTGAAACTGTTATTGCGGCTGCAGAAAAGTTTGCGGCCTTACTACAGGAAGGTGCCTTGAAGGAAGATATTGAGATCCTTCATATGGGGTCAACAGAAGCAGAGGCAGTTAAGTTGTTCGCTAATACTTATTTGGCATTGCGTGTTTCTTACTTCAATGAATTGGATACCTATGCGGAGTTAAAGGGACTTGATACCTTATCCATTATTAGAGGTGTTGGTCTGGATCCTCGAATTGGTGAACATTACAATAACCCTTCCTTTGGCTACGGTGGCTACTGTTTACCAAAAGATACTAAGCAGTTGTTGGCCAATTATGATAAGGTACCTCAAAATATGATGTCTGCTATTGTCGAGGCCAATCGAACTAGAAAAGATTTTATTGCTGACCAGGTACTGAAGATGGCTGGCTACTATGCTTACTCAGAACATGATTCCTATTCGCAACAGCAAGAAAAGGATATCACGATAGGAATTTATCGTCTGACCATGAAGAGTAATTCTGATAACTTCCGTCAAAGTTCTATCCAGGGAGTTATGAAGCGCTTGAAGGCTAAGGGAGCAAGAGTGATCATTTATGAGCCGACCCTAGAGAACGGGACGACATTTTTTGGCTCCAAAGTCGTCAACAATCTTAAGAAATTTAAAGAAATGAGTCAAGCTATTGTCGCCAACCGATACGACTTGAGTTTGGATGATGTTCTTGACAAGGTCTATACGCGGGATATTTTTAGGAGGGATTAAATATAGGGTATTTGAACTTGCATGTGGATAGGACGAATTTTCATTCTTTCTTCAGGTAAAGTAGAAAACGTTCCATAGTCAAGATGGCTTTGGGACGCTTTTTAGTAGTTGCTGTAATAGGAAAGTGACTTGAAAAATTTGGCTACCGTGCTATAATATAACTAGAAACTTTTCCGAATAAATAGATAAGGAGTATTTCTCGATTACTTTATTCGGAGGACTGTAGATGACAAAACGCCGTTAGGCAGTCAGTCCCATGGCTGATGTTATTGCAAAAAAGATTTTTAATGACCATGAGATTACCATTGATTTTATTAATAGATTTCTAGGTTTTCGTCCCAAGTCTATTCAGATTTTGAATGGAACCATTGCGGATGTGAAAAAGGAAAGGACTAGCCACTTTAGCACTACGGTGGATATTCTGGCTCGTATGGATGATGGGAACAAGTCATCATTGAGATACAGGTTGCCTATCAAAATAGTTTTATCAAGCGCTTATGGACCTATTCCTGTCAACATCTGGTCAAGGACTTGCCCAATGTTCGTGAGAAAGTCACGCAGACACATGATATGTATGACAAAATTTCACCGATTTATTCGATTGCCTTAGTTGCTAGTAAGTATTTTGATGATGACCAGCCGATTCACAGTTTTGTATTAACTGAAAAAGATAGGGGTCAAGTCTTGGAATTGCCATTTAGCGAATATGAAGAATTAAGAAAACCATTTGAAATGGTCATTATTGAACGGAAAAAATTCCGAAAGGGTCAGCTAGAGAAAAGTCAACGCCAATGGATAGAATTTTTCGCTAACCGAGCATTTAGTCAAGCTACATCACATAAAAGGCAGAACATCTGAGGGATAGAAATACATGGACAGAGGAGGAAGTCGAAATGGTAGATCAATGGTTACGTAATGCTTCCAACCACTTTGGAGAATTGGAAAGCTCCTACATACGTGGCAGACGGCGAGGTAAGGAAGAAGGTCGGCTTGATGTCGCTTATCAAATGTTACGTGAAGGTTTTTCGAATGAAATGATTGAAAAATTAACCGGTCTATCTTCTGCACAAATTGAACAACTTTCACAAAATCACCAGGTTTAGGAGAAAAATACAAAATATATGAAACATTACGACTATCTAGTTGTAGGTGCGGGCTTGTTCGGTGCAGTATTTGCCCATGAAGCAGCCAAAAAAGGGAAAAAAGTTAAGGTTATCGAGAAGCGTGATCACATCGCTGGTAATATCTACACCAAAGAAGTAGAAGGCATTCAGGTTCATGAGTACGGCGCGCACATCTTCCATACTTCTGAAAAGGAAATCTGGGACTATGTTAACCAATTTGCGGAGTTCAACCGCTACACGAACACACCAGTTGCCAACTATAAGGGTGAAATCTACAACCTACCATTTAACATGAATACTTTTAACAAGCTTTGGGGCGTGGTCACTCCTGCTGAAGCAGAAGCGAAGATTGCAGAGCAACGTGCTGTTTTAGGTGGAAAAACACCTGAGAACTTGGAAGAGCAAGCGATCTCCCTAGTTGGTACAGACATCTATGAGAAATTGATCAAGTCCTACACAGAAAAGCAATGGGAAAAACCGTGTACAGAATTACCAGCCTTTATCATCCGTCGCTTGCCAGTGCGTTTGACTTATGACAACAACTATTTCAACGATACTTATCAAGGTATTCCAATCGGTGGTTACACGCAGATTGTTGAAAAAATGTTGGCACATGAAAATATCGATGTGGAGATAAAGGTTGATTTCTTTGCTAATAAGGAAGAATACTTGGCAAACTATCCAAAGGTTGTCTTTACGGGTATGATTGATGAGTTCTTTGATTATGAGCTTGGTGAGTTGGAATATCGTAGCCTTCGTTTTGAAACAGAAGTCTTGGATATCGAAAACTACCAAGGTAATGCAGTTGTTAACTACACAGATAGTGAAACACCCTTTACTCGTATCATCGAACACAAACATTTCGAGTTTGGTACACAAGAAAAAACCATTATTACACGCGAGTATTCGAAGACTTGGAAACGTGGAGATGAGCCTTACTATCCAGTTAACAATGACCGTAATAATAAGCTCTATACTGCCTACAAGCACCTAGCAGAGCAGCAAGAAAATGTCATTTTTGGTGGACGTTTGGGTCATTATCGCTATTATGATATGCACCAAGTTATCGGTGCTGCCTTGCAGTGTGTCAGAAATGAAGTGAGATAAATATTAGCTGAGTACACTATCTTTGAAACTGAAATATTACAAAGCAAAATATTATTCTTGTTTACTTAGAAATCAATGGGATTGGATTTTGAAATTTAAAATTAAAATAGTCTGTGCTTAGAATTTTAATAATTGTTGACTTTTCTTCAAAAAATGCTTCACAAGTTCTAATATCATCTTCAATTGTGGCATAATAATAAATAGATTTAAAATTATTTTTTATATTTTTGGAGGAATTAGTCTATGTCTGATTTTAAACAAATTTTTAAATTGTTGTTTAATCAAAAAGTTTACAAATCGTTTCCGTTTATTATTTTGTTATCAACTTCATCAATACTGATAATTATAATAAAATCGTTCCATGTTCAGTATAATATTTTTGCAGAGTTATTATTTACAATTGTAATACTTTCAGGAATAAGAGTTTTTTTGGAGATAATTTGGCAAACAGTTAAGTCTGAAAGGCAAAAATCATGGATGGGGATTGTACTTTTTCTATTCTATGCATTACTACTATATATTTCGCAGACTCTGATTGATAAATCTTTGATAATTCCATATTTGACATTTGTATTAACAGTATTAACGGAAAAATCATGTGAATTGTTTAAAAATGTTATATTGTCTAATGATCGACAATCTAACTAAATTTTGAATGAAAAGTATTCATAAATATTTGAATTGTCAATGTTGCATTTTTTATTGAAGTTTATTTATGAAATTTGATAGTTTTGTAAGAGTAGAAATATACAGCCCATATGTAATCATATTTAAAGACTATACAAGCTAACCAAACTTTTGTTCAATACTAGGTAATATTTCTGAGGAAAAAATGTACCTTTTAATATTAGTTAATTTATGAGTATTTCCTGTTAAAAAAATTGACAAAACTGAATCAATAAGGTATATTTAGGTTGGTTATATAATATTTGATGGCTGAACTGAAAAAATTTATAAAAGCACAGGTGACAGATGAGCTACTTGTGTTTTTGTATTTTACTCCTAGTAGCTGAAGAATACGGAATAAAGGAGACTAAAAAATGGTAAATACACTCAATTTGGCTAAATGTTTTTTGTCAATTAATCCAAGCCTTAGAGTTGGAAATTTTGATAACAATTTAAAAGTAAATAAGTTATTATATTTTGCAAGTCTGATGTACTTTTCACTTTTTAATGATGATTTAATTGATGACTATTTTGAAAGATGGGATAATGGTCCAGTAGTTCGAGAAGTATATAAAGAATTTAGATACAATGACTTATGTTATAGAACTGACTGTAATTTTGATGAATTTTCTCCAGATATTAAAAAGATTATTCAAGTTACTAATTTTGTGTATGGAAACAAAACTTCGAACGACTTGATTGCCGAAACGCATAAACACAATATTTGGCTTAATGCTTCTAAAAATGAACATTTAGATTTGAAAAAAATAGATCCGTCAGTAATAGGATATTTGACTAATATCTATTCTATCTATAAGGATATTGATTTTGAAAATCTCCATAAAGAAGTTATACATGGCAATGTTTATTTTTATTATGACTCTGTTATAGATTTAACTTCTGAAGAGTCTCTTAATGAAATTAAAATGATTAGTCAAAATGAATATCCGATCTTTGTAGAATTAATAGATGGGGAGATGGTGTTTTCATAAATGGATATCTTTATTGCGCGAGTTCGTTTTCCAAATGATCCTAGCCATAATTTAGTACCACATCAGATGTTTGTAGGAAAATATGTTTCGCAATCACACATCGAATTTTATTCAATTTCCAGTGTTCTCGGAAAAGAAAAAAGAGTCTTTTCTGAGGATGGATCTACAAATGAAGAAATTGCATTAATTAGTGGAAGCGTTCAAACGGATAATGGATTTAAAGTTCCATCTTTTGTAGATTGTAGTAAAGGATATATTGTAACCCTGGACGCAACAGTTGATATTGAGCGATTGAATCATCGATCTTTGACTCCAGAATTATATACAAAAATTATCAACAAAGTGAATTTTTTAAAAACAGCTGGTAAGCACACAAGTTATTCAATCTCATTAATTGATTTTATTAGTTGGAATAAAAAGATATCACGTTGATAGTTTCGCCATTTAAAATAGAGTATTTATACTAATATTAAAAGGATTTCAAAAATAGGTTCTTTAGTCAAATTGACTCTGGAACCTATTTCTATATATTTCGTTTTTGGGTGATTACCATGGAACCAACTAAATATTATCAATTGGTATTCACCTTCTTTAGATTTTCTTCAAAAATAATGAGTTGAACGCCGATATATTCAAGCAAATGTGGAACATCCTCTATTTTTCTAACGATTTTTCATATGGTATAATGATTTAATTAGGGCAACTAGAAAGATTTCAGAAATGTTTTTATTATGCTATTTTTTAAATGTTATGTGCAAGTGAACATAGAGATTGTTTAGGAGAAAAAATTTATATGCAACAATATGATTATCTAGTAGTCGGTGCTGGTTTGTTTGGTGCCGTATTTGCCCATGAAGCAGCTAAAAAAGGCAAAAAGGTGAAAGTGATTGAAAAACGTGATCACATCGCCGGAAATATCTACACAAAAGAGGTAGAAGGCATCCAGGTCCATGAATATGGTGCCCATATCTTCCATACATCTGAAAAGGAAATCTGGGACTATGTCAATCAATTTGCGGAATTCAACCGCTACACCAACACACCAGTCGCCAACTACAAGGGTGAAATCTATAACCTTCCATTCAACATGAATACCTTTAACAAGCTCTGGGGTGTGGTGACTCCTGCTGAAGCTGAGGCTAAAATTGCTGAGCAACGCGCTGTTTTGGGAGGAAAAACGCCTGAGAACTTGGAAGAGCAAGCGATCTCCCTTGTTGGTACAGACATCTATGAAAAATTGATCAAGTCTTACACAGAAAAGCAATGGGAAAAACCATGTACGGAGTTGCCAGCCTTTATCATCCGTCGCTTGCCAGTGCGTTTGACTTATGACAACAACTATTTCAATGATACATACCAAGGTATTCCAATCGGTGGTTACACGCAGATTGTTGAAAAAATATTGGACCATGAGAATATTGATGTAGAGACAAATGTTGATTTCTTTGCTAATAAGGAAGAGTACTTGGCAAACTATCCAAAGGTTGTCTTTACAGGAATGATTGATGAGTTCTTTGATTATGAGCTTGGTGAATTAGAATATCGTAGTCTTCGTTTTGAAACTGAGGTCTTGGATATGGAAAATTACCAAGGTAATGCTGTTGTTAACTACACTGATAGTGAAACACCGTTTACTCGTATTATCGAACACAAGCATTTCGAATTTGGTACACAAGAAAAAACCATTATTACACACGAGTATTCGAAGACTTGGAAACGTGGAGATGAGCCATACTATCCAGTCAATAATGACCGTAATAACAAACTATATACTGCCTATAAGCGTCTAGCCGAGCAACAAGAGAATGTCATTTTCGGTGGTCGTCTAGGTCACTATCGTTACTACGATATGCACCAGGTAATTGGAGCTGCCTTGCAGTGTGTCAGAAAAGAAGTAGGACCTTTGGGATAGTTAGAATGGTGTCATAGGTAGGTCAAATTTCTTGTATAGCAAAGTTTATGGCCATATATTGTCTATTTTCAAGTTCTAATCAGGTTTTGTGTCGAGCAAAATATATCAAAATCCCAAAGTGTAGGCTTTGGGATTTGTCATTCTTTCTTAAATTTTTTCAAAATGTTTGCCAGCTGTTCTTGTTCTTCTGGGCTTAATACAGAGAAAATATGTCCGACATGATTGTAGTGTTCTGGCAGGATAGCTTCGATGGTTTGTCGTCCTTTGTCTGTCAAGGCAATCAGGGAGGCGCGACGGTCGCTTGTGTCACTGGTTTTATAGACATAGCCATCTCGTATCATATTTTTGATGACGACGGTCATATTTCCAGATGTACTGAGTAATTTATCAATCAAGTCTTGGATACGGAGGTTGCCCTTGTTGTAGAGGGCTTCCATGACTCCGAATTGACAGACGGTCAGTCCGTATTTTTTGATGGTTTCTAATTCGGATTTTGTGATGGTATTGGCAGCTCTGCGAAAGACGACAAGGCTATGGAGTGCATTCTTGTTTTCATTTAAAGATTGTTCAACAGTTTTCATGAGAATATTTTAGCAATAATTAGTCCAATATGCAAGTCAAATGGCAAATTATGTCTGTAAAATTCTTATTCACTTGCTGAAAGAATGGAAATCTCTTGTGACTTGTAGTATAATAGGACTACTATGGAAAAAAAGATATTTCAACTTTTGGAGTGGATGGCTTCTAAGACTGGGCAGTTGGTGTTGGGCTCTTTTATCCTCCTCAGTGTTGTAACTTTTTCAATTTTTACTATTTGGGATATGGCTGCAGCCCCCTTCAACAAGGCGCGTAGTCAAGCAGTTGCAGTAGCTACAGAATATGCAGACTTGCAAACTGTCAAGGATTTTTCTATCTACAATGGTACGGAAACCTATTTTAGTGTATTTGGTACTACCAGTCAGGGTGAAGACGTTGCAGTTTTGATTCCAGAGGCTTCTAGCACTGTGTATGTCTATCCTTTAGCGCAGGGAATTTCGCAAGAAGAAGCGCAAGCTATTGCCAAGGAAAATGGTGCAGGTCAGGTAGAGCGTGTTCTTCTTGGTATCCGAGATGATAAACCAATTTGGGAAGTCAAATCAGGAACAGCCTATTATCTAGTAGAGTTTGAAACAGGAAGTTTTGTCAAGAAGGAGGGTTTATGAACAAGCTATCAAAACGTGTCTTAGAGATGGAAGAAAGTGTCACGCTGGCAGCTGGTGCGCGTGCAAAAGCTTTGAAGGCAGAAGGTCGTGATATTTTAGAGCTGACCTTGGGTGAGCCAGACTTTGTCACACCGAAGAATATTCAAGAAGCGGCTGTTCGTTCTATTGAAAATGGCGAGGCCAGCTTTTACACAGTGGCTTCAGGTCTGCCAGAATTGAAGGACGCGGTCAATACTTATTTTGAGAAGTTCTACGGCTACTCCATTGAGCGTAATCAGGTGGTCCTTGCCACAGGTGCCAAGTTTGTTCTCTACGCCTTCTTTGCGGCGGTTATCAATCCTGGTGATGAGGTTCTGATTCCAACACCTTACTGGGTTTCCTATGCTGACCAGATTAAGATGAACGAAGGCGTGCCAGTCTTTGTCACTGCCACAGAAGAACATAATTTTAAGGTAACAGTTGATCAGCTGGAAGCTGCTCGGACTGACAAGACCAAGGTCCTCTTGCTCAACAGCCCGTCTAATCCGACTGGTATGATATACAGTCGTGAGGAATTGGAAGCTATTGGCAACTGGGCTGTAGAGCACGATATTCTTATCTTGGCAGACGATATTTACGGTCGTTTGGTATACAATGGAAACAGCTTTACACCGATTTCAAGTATTTCAGAAAGCATTCGCCAGCAGACTATTGTGGTCAATGGTGTGGCAAAAGCTTATGCCATGACAGGTTGGCGGGTTGGTTTTGCGGTTGGTAATCCTGAGATTATTGCGGCCATGAGTAAGATTGTCGGACAAACGACGTCAAACTTAACAACCGCTGCTCAGTATGCGGCAATTGAAGCCTTTACAGGTCCGCAAGATACGGTAGAAACCATGCGTCAGGCCTTTGAAGAGCGACTTAACACCATCTATCCATTACTAGCAGAAGTGCCAGGTTTTGAAGTCATCAAGCCAGAAGGTGCCTTCTATCTCTTCCCAAATGTCAAAAAAGCAATGGAAATGAAGGGCTACACAGATGTGACCGAATTTACCACTGCTATCTTGGAAGAAGTCGGCGTGGCCTTGGTGACAGGTGCAGGTTTTGGAGCTCCTGAAAATATTCGCCTCAGCTATGCGACGGATATGGATACACTAAAAGAAGCGGTGGCTCGACTACACACATTTATGAAAAAGTAAAAGAGGAAAAATAATGTCTAGAAAATTGATTACCATTAACCAAGTAAAAGATTATGTTGGTCAAGAAGTGACCATTGGCGCCTGGGTTGCCAACAAGTCAGGTAAGGGCAAGTTGGCTTTCTTGCAGTTGCGTGACGGAACAGCCTTCTTCCAAGCAGTTGCTTTCAAACCAAACTTCATTGAAAAATTCGGTGAGGAAGCTGGTACAGAAAAGTTTGATGTGGCAAAACGCCTCAGCCAAGAAACCTCGGTTTATGTGACAGGGATTGTCAAGGAAGATGAGCGTTCTAAGTTTGGCTACGAGTTGGATGTGACAGACCTCGAGGTCATCGGTGAGTCACAAGATTACCCTATCACACCAAAGGAACACGGTACGGACTTCCTTATGGACAATCGTCACCTCTGGTTGCGTTCGCGTAAACAGGTTGCTATCCAGCAAATCCGTAACGCCATTATCTATTCGACTTATGAATTCTTTGAAAAGAATGGCTTTATCAAGTTTGATAGCCCAATCCTGTCAGGAAATGCGGCAGAAGATTCAACAGAATTGTTCGAAACAGACTACTTTGGTCAACCAGCTTATCTCAGCCAATCTGGTCAGCTGTACCTTGAAGCAGGTGCTATGGCACTTGGTCGTGTTTTTGACTTTGGACCTGTTTTCCGTGCGGAAAAATCAAAAACTCGCCGTCACTTGACGGAGTTCTGGATGATGGATGCGGAGTATTCATTCTTGAGTCATGACGAGTCACTTGACTTGCAAGAAGCCTATGTCAAAGCCTTGATTCAAGGTGTCATCGACCGTGCTCCACAAGCCTTGGAAACGCTTGAGCGTGATGTGGATGCCCTTAAACGCTACATTGCAGAACCATTCAAACGTGTGGCCTATGACGATGCCATTACCCTTCTTCAAGAGCATGAGGCTGATGAAGATACGGACTACGAACACATTGAGCATGGTGATGACTTTGGCTCACCGCATGAAACTTGGATTTCAAACTACTTTGGTGTACCGACTTTCGTTGTCAACTATCCAGCAAGCTTCAAGGCCTTCTACATGAAGCCGGTTCCTGGCAATCCAGAGCGCGTGCTTTGTGCGGATCTCTTGGCGCCAGAAGGTTACGGTGAAATCATCGGTGGTTCGATGCGTGAGGACAACTATGATGCCTTGGTAGCTAAAATGGACGAGCTCGGCATGGACAAGTCAGAATACGAATTCTACCTTGACCTACGTAAGTATGGTTCAGTGCCACACGGTGGTTTCGGTATCGGTATCGAGCGTATGGTGACCTTTGTAGCTGGTACAAAACACATCCGTGAAGCCATTCCGTTCCCGAGAATGTTGCACCGCTTGCATCCGTAATACAGTCTTTTGACTGAACAAGCAGTCTGCAGTTTTGGGTACGAACTTCGTTCGCTCTATTTCCGACCTCTAACAGTCTATTCCTAGACTGTTAGAGCTAGTACTAAAAGTAAACTGAAAGACTGCGAAATAAATATTTACTGACAGACTACAAATGTGGTCTGTTTTCTTGTGTCAATGTGCTTGTTTGCTAAGTTGTGTAGATTTTGCTTTGCTAGGAGGTGATGACATGCTCATTTTCGCTCTCTAGTATGCTATAATAGACTTAGAAAGAATAAAGGAGATTGACAGATGAAAACCATTCACACAGATAAGGCACCCGCAGCTATCGGACCATACGTACAAGGTAAGGTTGTAGGAAATTTCCTCTTTGCTTCTGGTCAGGTTCCCTTGTCACCAGAAACGGGTGAAGTTGTGGGAGTAACCATTCAAGAACAGACAGAGCAGGTCTTGAAAAATATTGCTGCCATTTTAGAAGCAGCTGGTACAGATTTTGACCATGTGGTGAAAACAACTTGCTTCCTCAAGGATATGAATGACTTCGTGGCTTTTAACGAAGTTTATAAAACAGCCTTTTCATCAGATTTCCCAGCTCGCTCAGCGGTAGAAGTGGCGCGCTTGCCACGTGATGTTAAGGTTGAAATTGAAGTCATTGCGGTAATTGATTAAGAAAGAAAAGGAGGGAATGTCATGGCAGACAAACTCCACTTAGTTATTGTGACAGGGATGTCGGGAGCTGGTAAGACAGTAGCCATTCAGTCTTTTGAGGACTTGGGCTATTTTACCATTGACAATATGCCACCGACCCTCTTGCCAAAATTTTTAGAATTGATTCGCCACAGCCAAGACAACAATAAAATTGCCTTGGTGGTAGATATGCGGAGCCGGTCTTTCTTTTCGGAAATCCGAGAAGTCTTAGACGAGATAGAGGCCGCAGAAGATTTAGATTTCAAGGTCTTATTTTTGGATGCAACAGATAGCGAATTGGTAGCACGATATAAGGAAACTCGTCGTTCACATCCGTTGGCAGCAGATGGCCGGGTTTTGGACGGGATTCAGCTAGAGCGTGAACTCTTGGCCCCCTTGAAAAATATGAGCCAGAATGTCATTGACACGACTGAGCTGACACCTCGTAATCTCCGTAAGGCTATCTCAGAGCAGTTTGCTAGTCAAGACAATCAACCATCCTTCCGTGTGGAAGTCATGTCTTTTGGTTTCAAATATGGTCTGCCTCTGGATGCAGACTTGGTCTTTGATGTGCGTTTCTTGCCAAATCCATATTACCAGAAAGAATTACGAAATCTGACTGGTCTGGATGCTCCTGTCTTTGATTATGTCATGGACCACCAGGAATCTGAAGAATTTTACAGCCACCTTATCGGCTTGATTGAGCCAATTCTGCCAGGTTACCAGAAGGAAGGCAAGTCTGTTCTGACCATTGCTGTTGGTTGCACGGGCGGTCAACATAGAAGCGTTGCTTTTGCCAAACGCTTGGCTGATGATTTGGAGAAAAACTGGATTGTCAATCGTAGCCATCGCGACAAGGACAGAAGGAAGGAAACGGTCAACCGCTCATGAGAAAACCAAAGATTACAGTGATTGGTGGCGGAACGGGAATTCCGGTCATTTTAAAGAGTTTGCGGGATAAGGATGTCGATATTACGGCCATTGTGACCGTGGCTGATGATGGTGGTTCGTCAGGTGAAATTCGTCAAGCTCTGCAGGTGACACCTCCAGGAGATTTGCGCAATGTTCTTCTGGCTATGTCGGATATGCCTAAATTGTATGAGCAGATTTTCCAGTATCGCTTTGCGGATTCGGACGGTCCTTTGGCTGGACACCCCCTAGGTAATCTGATTATCGCTGGAATTTCGGAGATGCAGGGCTCGACCTATAATGCTATGCGGCTGCTAACTCGATTTTTCCATACGACTGGTCGGATTTACCCTTCTAGTGAACAAGCCTTAACTCTCCATGCTGTATTTACAGATGGTACTGAGGTGTCAGGTGAGAGCAAGATTGCCAAACATAAGGGCATGATTGGCCATGTCTATGTGACCAATTCCTACAATGATGATGAGCCTAAGGCTAGTCGTCAGGTGGTCGAGGCCATTATGGAGAGTGACATGGTGGTCTTGGGACCTGGTTCACTCTTTACTTCCATTCTGCCCAATCTCATGATTTCAGATCTTGGGAAAGCTCTGAAGGAAACCAAGGCTGAAGTGACCTATGTCTGCAATATTATGACCCAGCGTGGTGAAACCGAGTTTTTCTCAGATGCCGACCATGTGACCGTCTTGAATGGTCATCTGGGCGAAAAGTTCATTGATACTGTTTTGGTTAATAGTGAACCCGTTCCGCAAGACTACATGAATACCCACCAGTTTGATGAATATTTGGTCCAGGTTAAGCACGATTTTGCTGGTTTGCAAGAACAAGCTCGCCGTGTGATTTCATCTAATTTCTTACGTTTGGAAAATGGCGGAGCTTTTCATGATGGTGATTTGGTGGTAGAAGAGTTGCTCAAGATTTTGCAGGTGCGGTCATGAGTTTTACCATAAAAGTCAAAGAAGAACTTTTGATACAAGCCAGTCAAAATAAGAGTGAACTGTCAGCCATTATCAAACTGTCTGGCAGTCTGGGGCTGGCTTCAACAGGTCTGACCCTGTCCATCTCGACGGAAAATGCCAAGATTGCCAGACATATCTACGAATTGTTCCTGCATTTTTATCAGGTAAAAGCAGAAATCCGTCACCATCAAAAACCTAATCTCAAAAAGAACCGTGTTTATGCAGTAGTCATTGAGGAGGGGGTCAATGACATCTTAAATGATTTGCATTTGGCAGATAGTTTTTTTGGATTGGAAACAGGGATTTCGCCTCTTGTTCTTGAAAATGATAGCTGGTGCCAAGCCTATTTGCGTGGGGCTTTCTTGGCAGCAGGTTCCGTCAAGGATCCTGAAAAGGGACGGTATCAGTTGGAAATTGCCTCTGTTTACAGTGACCATGCCCATGACTTAGCTAATCTGTTACAAAAATTTCTCTTGGATGCCAAGGTTATTGAGCGGAGTAAAGGAACCATTACCTATCTGCAACGGGCAGAGGATATTATGGATTTTCTGCTGGTCATCGGGGCAGAAGAGGCCAAGACAGCCTTTGAAGATATTAAGCTCCTGCGTGAAGCACGTAATGACCTCAACCGTGCCAATAATGCAGAAACGGCTAATATTGCTAAGACGGTCAATGCCAGCATGAAGACCATCAACAATATCATCAAGATTATGGATAGCATTGGTTTGGATCAGCTATCGGGTGACCTGCAAGAGATTGCCCAACTCCGTATCCAACATCCTGATTATTCGATTCAGCAGTTGGCTGATAGTTTGACAGTACCCATCACTAAGAGTGGGGTTAATCACCGTTTGAGAAAAATCAATAAGATTGCGGATGATTTATAAAGTTTAGATATACCAGTTCTTTTGATACTCTTCGAAAATCAAAAGCAGACGTTGTTGACTTGATTTGATGAGTGAAAGGCTCCAGTGGAGCCTTTCAGCCTGTTACCTTGAAATTAAAATAGTAACAGGGTTCTATCTGTATAATAGGTAGAAACGAACTACGTTCGCCTATCTCCAACCTCCAAAGGTTCCCCAAACCTTTGGAGCTAGTCTGATTTTGATTTTCATTGAGTATGAGCTGGTTTTTCTGTTGTAGATTTGCCCATAATCATTCGTCTTATAAGTTAATATATGTTATAATCGTAGGAGAATGATTGATAAAGGAGCTTGAAAATGATCAGCCGTGAGCAGTATAGCTATCTTAGGAAACATCCAACCTTTGAAAACCTTACCCGAGATAGCTTTGACCAGCTGGCCAAGCATATCCGCTTTCGAAAGGTTCCCAAAGGGCAGATATTTTTCTATGCCCAAGATCCCAGGGATTATTTATTTGTCTTGCAGAAGGGCTATGCCAGAATTGAGCAGTATGATGAAACAGATAGTTTTACCTATCTGGACTATATCCGACAGGGTGGAGCATTTCCTTTTGGGGATATGTTTCAAGATAAGCCCTATCACTATACGGCTATTGCCATGACAGACTTGGAGTGTTTGATCATCCCTATGGCTTTATTTGAGAGTATGTCCAAGACAAATCCTTGTCAGCTGGTCTATATTTGTCAAAAATTATCGAAAATTCTAGCCTTTCAGGAACTGCGCCTGCGTAATAGTATGCGGTCCAAGGCTTCGGAGCGAGTTGTGCAGGCTCTGGCCCTTCTTTATTGGGATATGTGTCAACGGGAACAGTTGGTAAGTCTGCCCTTTGATATACATATCCAAGAAATTGCCCGCCTGGCCGCAACGACAAGGGAAACAGTTAGCCATGTTCTCAAGCAATTAAAGCAGGATAAAAAGATTATCTATAGGCGAAAAATTCTGACCTATCTAGACATTGAATATTTTCTAGCCAATTTAACGGAAACTTATTGAAGTTTTCGTTCTTTTTTTACAAAAAATAAAAATTCACATAATGATATAGATAGATAGAAATATGCGTAATTAAAGTGATATTATTAATATTTACCCAAAAATCCTGTGAAAAATGTGATGAATTTCTCAAAAAGATGTGAACGTTTTCAAGTTTTTCTTTCTGATATTTGATAGACTGTAGTTGTCAAGGAAAGGGTGGAAAGCGTACGGTCCACTAACATTTCCAATCAAAGAAAAAAATATTAGGAGGACAGATCATGTCACATCATCCAATCCATGTGTTTTCAGAAATTGGTAAACTGAAAAAAGTTATGCTACATAGGCCGGGTAAAGAAATTGAAAACTTGATGCCTGACCACTTGGAGCGTTTATTATTTGATGATATTCCCTTCCTAGAAGATGCTCAGAGGGAACACGATGCCTTTGCTCAAGCCCTTCGTGACGAAGGAGTTGAGGTGCTCTATCTGGAGCAATTGGTCGCTGAATCACTGGTAACACCTGAAATTCGTGAGCAATTTATCGATGAGTATCTTGATGAAGCAAATATCCGTGGGCGAGCTACTAAGAAAGCTATTCGTAAGCTCTTGCTAGCTATTGAGGATAACAAGGAGTTAGTAGAAAAAACCATGGCTGGTGTTCAAAAGGCAGAACTGCCACCGGTTCCAGCTGATGAAAAAGGGTTGACAGACTTAGTCGAATCATCCTACCCATTTGCCATTGATCCAATGCCGAACCTTTACTTCACACGGGATCCATTTGCGACCGTTGGTAATGCGGTATCACTCAACCATATGTATGCTGAAACCCGTAATCGTGAAACCCTCTACGGTAAGTATATCTTCACCTATCACCCAGACTATGCTGGAAAGGTTCCACTGGTCTATAACCGTGATGAAACCACCCGTATCGAAGGTGGAGATGAGTTAATTCTTTCCAAAGATTTGTTGGCGGTGGGTATTTCTCAACGGACAGATGCTGCCTCTATCGAAAAACTCTTAGTTAATATCTTTGAACGGGGCGTTGGTTTCAAGAAAGTCTTGGCTTTTGAGTTTGCGAATAGTCGGAAGTTTATGCATTTGGACACTGTCTTTACCATGGTGGACTACGATAAATTTACCATTCACCCTGAAATCGAAGGAACCCTCCGTGTCTTCTCTGTGACTTATGAAAATGAAACTCTCCATATCGAAGAAGAACATGGTGATCTGGCAGAAGTTTTGGCAAGTAATTTGGGTCTTGAAAAAGTAGAACTCATTCGTTGTGGTGGTGATAATATCGTTGCAGCAGGTCGTGAGCAATGGAATGATGGTTCCAATACCTTGACCATTGCACCAGGTGTCGTTGTTGTTTACAAACGCAATACCATTACCAATGCTATTTTGGAATCCAAGGGTCTTCGTTTGATTAAGGTCAGCGGTAGTGAGTTGGTTCGCGGTCGTGGTGGACCACGTTGTATGTCCATGCCATTTGAACGGGAAGACCTATAAAACGGTATGAAATAGAATAAACTGATAGGAGAAGAAACAATGACAAACATTTTTAAAGGCAGACACTTCCTTGCAGAGAAAGATTTCACACGCGCAGAATTGGAATGGTTGATTGATTTCTCAGCTCATTTGAAAGATTTGAAAAAACGCAATATTCCACACCGTTATTTAGAAGGTAAAAATATTGCCCTCTTGTTTGAAAAAACATCAACACGCACTCGTGCTGCCTTCACAGTAGCATCCATTGACCTTGGAGCGCATCCAGAATACCTTGGTGCAAATGACATCCAACTTGGTAAGAAGGAATCGACAGAAGATACTGCTAAGGTTTTGGGACGTATGTTCGACGGTATTGAATTCCGTGGTTTCAGCCAAAAGATGGTGGAAGAATTGGCAGAATTCTCAGGTGTGCCAGTATGGAATGGTTTGACAGATGCATGGCACCCAACTCAAATGTTGGCTGACTACTTGACTGTCAAAGAAAACTTTGGCAAGTTGGAAGGATTGACTTTGGTTTACTGTGGTGATGGTCGTAACAACGTTGCCAACTCTCTCTTGGTGACAGGTGCCATTCTTGGTGTTAACGTCCATATCTTCTCACCAAAAGAACTCTTCCCAGATGAAACTGTTGTGGCATTGGCAGAAGGCTTTGCCAAAGAAAGTGGAGCGCGTGTTCTTATCACTGACAATGCTGACGAGGCAGTTAAAGGCGCAGATGTTCTCTATACAGACGTTTGGGTATCCATGGGTGAAGAAGCTAAATTTGCTGAACGCGTCGCCCTCTTGAAACCATACCAAGTGAATATGGAATTAGTGAAAAAAGCAGAAAACGACAATCTTATCTTCCTACACTGCTTACCTGCCTTCCATGATACAAATACTGTTTATGGTAAAGATGTTGCTGAAAAATTCGGCGTAGAAGAAATGGAAGTAACTGATGAAGTCTTCCGTAGCAAATATGCACGTCACTTCGACCAGGCTGAAAACCGTATGCACACTATTAAAGCAGTGATGGCGGCGACCTTGGGGGATCCATTTGTTCCACGTGTGTAATACTCTTCGAAAATCAAACTCATACGTTGTTGCCTCGATTTGATGAACTTCAGTTCTATCTTCATCTTCGTCGCCTAGTCTGATTTTGATTTTCATTGAGTATATTCTCTAGTCATCGCACCTCCTGGGGCTGTAACCCAGCCCCTTTTCTTAGATAAAAAATGAAAGCGATTTCTAGAATATGAAAGAGAGGCGAAAACATAAGATATGACCAATCGTAAAATTGTAGTAGCCTTGGGTGGCAATGCTATTTTATCTTCCGACCCATCGGCTAAAGCCCAAAAGGAAGCCTTGGTACAAACTGCCAAGCACCTTGTTAAACTAATCAAAAATGGTGACGACTTGATCATCACGCATGGTAATGGTCCTCAAGTCGGAAACCTCTTGCTCCAAAACCTGGCAGCTGATTCAGAAAAGAACCCAGCTTTTCCACTGGATAGCTTGGTCGCTATGACAGAGGGCTCCATTGGTTTCTGGTTACAAAATGCCTTGGAAAATGAATTGATCAAGGAAGGCATTGAAAAGGATGTAGCTTCCGTCGTTACCCAGGTTATTGTTGATAAGAATGACCCAGCCTTTGAGAATTTGACCAAACCTATCGGACCATTCTACACAGAGGAAGAAGCCAAAGCAGAAGCTGAAAAGACTGGCGCAACCTTTAAAGAAGATGCTGGTCGTGGCTGGCGTAAAGTCGTGGCTTCGCCAAAACCAGTAGGTATTAAGGAAATAGGTACCATTCGTACCCTTCTCAATGCAGGTGAAGTTGTCGTAGCTGCTGGTGGTGGAGGTATTCCAGTAGTCCAAGAAGCAGACGGTACTCTTACCGGCGTGGAAGCAGTTATCGATAAGGACTTTGCTTCCCAATGTTTGGCAGAATTGGTTGATGCAGACCTATTTATTGTCTTGACAGGCGTAGACTATGTCTTTGTTAACTACAACAAACCGGACCAAGAAAAATTAGAAACTGTTACCGTGGCTGAATTGGAAGAATACATCAAACAAAACCAATTCGCACCTGGTTCCATGCTTCCGAAAGTGGAAGCAGCCATTGCTTTTGTAAACAAGAAACCACAATCAAAAGCTGTCATTACCTCGCTTGAAAACTTAGAATCCTTGATTGAATCAGACAGCGGTACGATTATTGTGAAAGAGTAAGAGTTCTTTTATTGATGGATTTGGGGAGTAGGGAAGATGTTCCAGAAATGAATTTTCTCACTTTCAAATAAATAGATTGGATTATTACAATATACTCCCCTCTTCTCCATCTAACCTATCAAGTATCTATCTATAAGCAATGATTTCAGATGATAGTCTGAAAGAGATGGCAATCTCTTGAAGATAGGTGGATATTTGATAAGGATATTTCGGATACAAGATTACCTTAAAAATATTATAGGAGGTTTTTGCGATGAGCGAAAAAGTGAAAAAAGGCTTTAAAATGCCTTCGTCATATTCTATTTTGATGCTCATTATTGCCTTTATGGCAGTTATGACATGGATTATTCCAGCTGGTCAGTATGAGAAAGACGAAGCTGGGAAATTTATCACAGGCACCTATCAGGCAGTAGCACAAAATCCGCAGGGGATTTGGGATATTTTGATGGCACCTGTTCGGGCTATGTTGGGTCACGGTGATACCAGCAAAGCTATCGACGTTGCCTTCTTCATCCTGATGGTTGGTTCCTTCTTGGGTGTGGTCAATGAAACGGGTGCGCTTGATGTGGGGATTGCCTCTATTGTGAAACGTTTCAAAGGCCGTGAAAAAATGTTGATTTACATTCTCATGCCTTTATTTGCCTTGGGTGGCTCCACCTATGGTATGGGTGAGGAAACCATGGCCTTCTTCCCACTGCTAGTTCCAGTTATGATGGCGGTTGGTTTTGATAGTATCACTGGTGTGGCTATTATCTTACTTGGTTCTCAAATCGGCTGTTTGGCTTCTACTGTAAACCCATTTGCGACAGGTGTTGCTTCTGATGCGGCAGGTGTGTCTTTGGCAGATGGTATGATTTGGCGGATTATCTTCTTTATCGTCATTTTGGGCTTGGGCGTTTGGTTCGTTGCTAACTATGCTGAAAAAGTGCAAAAGGACCCAACTAAATCTCTGGTTTACAAACAACGTGAAGCAGATATGGCCCACTTCAATGTCAATACATCAAATGAAGAAGTTAATGCTGTCTTAACCCCTGCTCAGAAACGTGTTCTTTGGGTATTTGTCTTGACCTTCGTTGTCATGATTTGTAGCTTTATTCCTTGGGAAGACTTGGGTGTCTCTGTCTTTGCTGATTTCAATACTTGGTTACTTGGTTTGCCAGGTATCGGTCAAGTCATTGGTAGCTCAACCTATCCATTTGGTTGGTGGTACTTCCCTGAAGGAGCTATGCTCTTTGCAGTAGCAGGTGTCTTGGTCGGTGTGGTCTATGGCATGGATGAATCGCGTCTTGTCAAGGCCTTTATGAATGGTGCTGCGGACTTGCTCAGCGTTGCCCTTATCTGTGCAGTGGCGCGTGGTATTCAAGTGATTATGAATGATGGTATGATTACTGCGACCATTCTACATTGGGGCGAAGTTGGTTTACAAGGTCTCTCTTCACAGGTCTTCATTATCTTGACCTATCTCTTCTACTTGCCAATGTCCTTCTTGATTCCATCCACATCTGGTCTTGCAGGTGCATCAATGGGTATCATGGCACCTCTAGGCGAATTTGTCAATGTACCAGCTCATTTGATTATCACAGCCTTCCAAGCAGCTTCTGGTGTACTGAACTTGGTAGCTCCTACTTCAGGTATCGTAATGGGTGCCTTGGCTCTTGGTCGTGTGGAAATCGGTACTTGGTACAAGTTTGTTGGTAAATTGATTGCAGCTATTGTCCTTGCCTCAATCGCTATCCTTGTCATTGCGACATTCTTCTAATCGAAAATCTGGGTCAGGTTCTATCTTTGAAGCAGATGAAATCTGGCTCAGTTTTTCCTTTTGTGATAGAATGGAATTATTAAGAACAATAGTTTAATCTGTTGAAAGGAGTAACAATGAATACAAGTTTTATTCAAACCAATCATCAGGAAGAGTGTGTCCAGGCTATAAAAGATTTGGTGGCTTTTCCGTCTGTCCTACATGAACATCAGGCTGAGACACCGTTTGGTCAAGCTATTCAGGATGTACTGGAACATACCCTAGCCATGACGGAGAAAATGGGCTTTAAAACCTATTTAGACCCTGCAGGCTATTACGGCTATGCAGAAATTGGTCAGGGGCAAGACTTGCTGGCTGTTCTCTGTCATTTGGATGTCGTACCTGCTGGTGACCTCAAGCAATGGAACACACCGCCTTTTGAAGCAGTCGTAAAAGATGGCTTCCTGATTGGTCGAGGTGTTCAAGACGATAAGGGACCATCTATGGCAGCCCTCTTTGCTGTCAAGGCTTTAATGGATGCAGGTATTTCCTTTACCAAACGCATTCGCTTTATTTTTGGTACAGATGAAGAAACGCTTTGGCGGTGCATGAATCGCTACAATCAACTAGAAGAAGTGGCAACTATGGGCTTTGCACCAGATTCCTCCTTCCCTTTGACCTATGCGGAAAAAGGCTTGCTCCAGGCAAAATTACATGGACCGGGTCATCCTTGTTTGAGTATCGAAGCTGGTACCGCCTATAATGTGGTTCCTGCCAAGGCTAGCTATTCAGGCCACTTATTAGCTGGGGTCATGGCAGAGTTGGACCAGCTGGGCTTTGATTATGAAAGCAATGATGACCAGGTGACCGTTCTCGGTATTTCTCGTCATGCTAAGGATGCGGCAGAGGGTGTCAATGCCATCGTGCGTTTGGCCAAGGCTTTGGACAAATTTGAAGACCATCCGACTTTAAACTTTATTGTCAATGCTATCGGAGAAGATGCCACTGGTTTCAAGCTGTTTGGCGATGTAACCGATGAGCCGTCAGGTACCTTGAGTTTCAATATTGCAGGTCTGACCATCAATGCCAAGAGATCAGAAATTCGTTTGGACATTCGCATACCAGTTACAGCTGACAAGGAAAAATTAGTGGAAACCTTACAAGCCAAGGCTCAGGAATGTGGTCTGACCTATGAAGAATATGACTACTTGGCAGCACTGTATGTTCCACTGGATAGCCAGTTGGTATCGACCCTCATGTCAGTTTATCAGGATAAAACTGGTGATATGGACAGCCAGCCAATCTCATCAGGTGGAGCAACCTTCGCTCGTACCATGCCAAACTGTGTGGCTTTTGGAGCTTGTTTCCCTGATACAGAGCAGACAGAGCACCAGGAAAATGAACGCATGCCATTGGAAGATTTGTACAAGACAATGGACATCTACGCGGAAGCAATCTATCGTTTAGCAGCGGAATAACAAAAAAGTTCTCAGCTTTCGGAGCTGAGAACTTTTTAAGTCCTTGTAAGCGCGAGCTACTATTATGCCTTGCTAAAGAAGAAAGGTGGAGCGTATTGCTTGAGGTATTCAAAACAAGAGAGGGCACTTTCATTATCCTCGCAGATAATCAAGCAGACATCATCACCGCAAACTGTTGCAATGATTTCAGGGATTTCCATGGCATCCAAAATAGAGCCGAAGGAATTGGCCAGACCAGGTAATGCTTTCAAAATGACCTGGTGCTGAACAGGTTTGAGCATGACCAAGGCATCTTCCATATAGAGCCGCAGCCGTTTTTCCCAGCGACTTGGAGCGATGGGGTTGATGACATAATGAGAAGAATCATCCTCATTGACCTTAACCAAATTGAGCATCTTAATGTCGCGGGAGAGGGTGGACTGGGTAACGGATACGCCGTTTAGATTTAGGAGTTCTTGCAATTCTTGTTGGGTATGGATTTTCTTCTCCATCACCAAGGACAAAATCAGTTGGTGCCGACTTTCAATCTTGTTCATAGGAACCTCCTACAAGATGGCAGTCACGGAAAATCGCCTAGAAAGCCTAGACTTGATTTTCGGTGACAAGGAAAGTGTCGCTATTGAATAAACATAGCATCTCCAAAACTGAAGAAGCGGTAGCCTTCTTCAACAGCGTGTTTATAGGCATCTAAGACGAATTCTCGACCTGCAAAGGCAGATACCAACATAACCAAGGTTGATTTTGGTAGATGGAAGTTGGTTGAAAAGGCATCGATGATGCGGAATTGGTAACCTGGTTTGATAAAAATATTGGTCCAGCCAGAATCAGCTTCTAGGCGACCATCGAATTTATTTCCGATGGTTTCCAAGGTGCGAATGGATGTGGTACCAACTGCAACAATCCGACCGCCCTGGTCTTTGACCTGATTGAGCGTTTGAGCTGCATCGGCGGATAGGTTATAGAATTCGGAGTGCATTTCATGTTGGTCAAGATTGTCAACGGAAACTGGTCGGAAGGTACCTAGACCAACATGAAGGGTCAAATAGACTAGCTTGACACCCTTGGCTTCAATTTTTTCTAGTAGTTCTTGGGTGAAATGCAGTCCAGCAGTTGGGGCTGCGGCAGAGCCATTTTCTTTGGCATAGACAGTTTGATAGCGTTCGCGGTCTTCCAATTTCTCATGAATGTAAGGCGGAAGGGGCATTTCGCCTAAGCTTTCCAAAACTTCAAGGAAAATACCATCATAGGTGAACTCAACAATTCGTCCACCGTGTTCTAATTCTTCAATGATAGTGGCTGTCAATCTGCCATCACCAAAGGCAACCGTGGTACCGACTTTCAGGCGTTTGGCTGGTTTAGCAAGCACTTCCCACTGGTCACCTTGGGTATTTTTCAAAAGTAATAGCTCAACATGGCCATTGGTTTCTGGCTTGTATCCGTAGAGGCGAGCAGGGAGCACGCGCGTGTTGTTCATGACCAGAGCATCACCAGGGTTTAGCTGGTCAATGATGTGGTCGAAGTGGCTGTCGACCATGGTTTTCTTTTGGTGGTCGAGGATGAGTAGGCGAGAGCTGTCACGCTTCTCAAGTGGGACTTGGGCAATCAGTTCTTCAGGTAATTCAAAATCAAAATCTGCGGTATTCATGTGTTCTCCTGTTTAAATTAGTATTAAAAAATAGATGAGCAGGCCAAATGGAAGCAATAACAAGGGCAGACCAATTGAGAAAAAGATCATTTTTAATGTTCTCGAATTGGTGATGAGATAGCCTGCCAGGCAATTCAGAATACCGAGAAAGAATAGGTATATAAGTACATTTGTCATACCTTTATTATACCATAGTTGCATCCCTAAGTCTTGACGAACGAAAAGGAATGAGAAATAATTTTCTAATTTATTATACTAATTTTTATTGAAAAATATAATGTGATAAGCTTGACAAAAATTGGTCTATACCATATAATAGGTTTATAAAATTGGTCTATACCAAAAAGGAGGAATAAGAATGAAAGTTCATATCGTTAAGAATCAAGTGGAAGGGGCAGCTATTGCCTTTGATATTCTCAAGCAGAAATTAGCAGATGGCGCGCAGGTTCTGGGTTTGGCTACAGGTTCCAGTCCGATCGAATTTTACAAGCAGGTTCGTGAAAGTGATTTGGATTTTTCTGAGGTGACATCTGTGAACCTGGATGAGTATGTTGGTTTGGGCGAAGACAGTGACCAATCCTATGTCTATTTCATGAAAGAGCATCTTTTTAATGCAAAACCATTCAAGGAAAACCATTTGCCAAACGGTTTGGCTGCTGATCTTGATGAAGAGTTGGTGCGCTACAATGCCATCTTGGAAGACCATCCTGTTGATTTCCAAATTTTAGGTATCGGCCGCAATGGTCATATCGGCTTTAATGAGCCGGGGGCTTCCTTTGACGGTGTTGCCCGCGTTGTGGATTTGGCGCCATCAACCATCGAAGCCAATGCCCGCTTCTTTGACAATCCAGAAGATGTGCCAAAACAAGCCATCTCCATGGGGATTGCCAACATCCTGTCTGCCAAAACTATTGTTCTTATGGCCTATGGTCAGGAAAAAGCTGACGCCATTAAGGCGACGGTGGAAGGGCCAGTGACGGAGGAAGTTCCAGCAAGTGTCCTTCAAAACCACGATGATGTTGTACTCATCATTGACGAAGCCGCGGCAAGTAAATTGACAAAATAAGAGTTAAAAACCGGCCACCTTTTTAGGTAGTCGGTTTTCTTATTTTCTTCCAACTTGCTAGTATGCATATGAGCAAACGGGATTTCGGAATGGCTAATCCCATAAGCGGACAAATGCGACAAATACAAACAATAGCCTGAGTGCCTTGAACAAGCACAAAAAAACAGCCATGGCGGCAAACCACGGATGTTTTTCTTATGCTTGGTTTCTCGAATTTTTAAGCACTTCAAGTATGACACACCTGTCTTTAGTTTTCAAGTGTCCAGTCCAAGTCAGGTCCCACAGGAACGATGCCCGTTGGGTTAATGGTCTTGTGGCTACCATAGTAGTGTTGTTTGATATGGTCGAAGTCCACCGTTTCTGCAATGCCAGCATGGTTGAAAAGTCGCTTGGTGTAGTTCCACAGGTTTGGATAGTCAACCAAGGCCTTGATATTGCACTTAAAATGCCCAAAGTAAACAGGGTCAAACCGCACCAAGGTAGTAAAGAGACGAATATCAGCTTCTGTCAACTGATTGCCCACCAGATAATTCTTATCTGCCAAATGCTCTTCCAATTTATCCAAGGCTGTAAAAAGGTTCTTGACTTCTTTTTCATAAACTTTCTGGTTGGTTGAAAAACCAGCCTTGTAGACACCATTGTTGATGTTGGGATAGACAAAATCATTCATGGCATCAATCTCAGCTTGTAGGTGTTCTGGATAGTAGTCATCGTAATTTCCAGTAATGTCATTGAAAGCAGTGTTGAACATGCGCATGATTTCAGCAGATTCATTGCTGACAATGGTATTGGTTTCTTTGTCCCAGAGAACAGGAACCGTTACTCGACCAGTGTAATTAGCATCTGCTTTCAAGTAAACTTGATAGAGATAGTCGCTGTTAAAAATTGGGTCCTTGATCACACCAGGACCGTCTGCGAAGGTCCAACCATTTTCTAACATGAGTGGATGGACGATAGAAAGCGAGATGTGGTCTTCCAAGCCTTTCAGTTTTCGCATGATCAAGGTCCGACTGGCCCAAGGACAAGCCAGAGAAATGTAGAGACGGTAACGACCAGATTCTGCCTTGAAACCACCTTTGCCTGTTGGACCAGCCTGACCGTCTGGTGTAATCCAGTTACGAAATTGTGTGACAGTACGGACAAACTTACCGCCTGTTGACTTGGTGTCATACCATTGGTCTACCCATTTGCCATCTTGTAAAAGTCCCATAACGTTCTCCTTTTCTTTACTAGGAAATCACCCGATAATTAGTTGAGTTCTTTCTTTATATCACTAATTAGTATTATAAAAGATTTTAAAACAAAGTCAAGTCAGATGTTTTATGCTAGAATAGTGCTATGAGATTGGATAAGTGTTTAGAGAAGGCAAAAATTGGCTCCCGCAAGCAAGTAAAGAAATTATTTAAGGCCCAACACATCAAGATTAACGGGCAAGCTGCTCAAAGCCTCAGTCAGATTGTGGACCCAGGCCTGCAAGATATCATGGTAGCTGGCAAGAGGGTTGAGCTGGAAGCTAGTCGTTATTATCTGCTCCATAAGCCTGCTGGTGTCGTTTCTGCCGTGTCTGATAAGGACCACCAGACTGTCATCGACCTGATTTCACCAGAGGATAGGGCAGACGGGCTTTACCCTGTCGGTCGCCTGGACAGGGATACCGAGGGCCTAGTCCTCATTACCAACAATGGTCCACTCGGCTACCGCATGCTCCATCCCAGTCACCATGTGGACAAGATCTACTATGTGGAGGTCAACGGCCCCTTGGGTCAGGATGCCCCGACATTCTTTGCATCAGGTGTTACCTTTTTGGACGGCACCCGTTGCCAGCCCGCAGATTTGACTGTTTTGGAGGCTTCTTTGGATCATAGCAGAGCGACCATCAAGTTGGCAGAAGGCAAGTTTCATCAGGTCAAGAAGATGTTTTTAGCCTATGGTGTCAAGGTCACCTATCTCAAGCGGATTTCCTTTGGAGGTTTTGAGCTGGGGGATTTGGAACGAGGTGCATACAGACAACTTAGTCCCAATGAAATGGACCATCTACTCACTTATTTTGACTAGAGGAGGGGAAATGATGAGCATTTATGATTTTACAGTACAAAAACAAGATGGGACAGACCAGTCCATGCGGGATTTTCAGGGTCAGGTTCTATTGATTGTCAATACGGCAACAGGCTGTGGATTAGCTCCTCAATACAAGGAATTGCAGGAGCTCTATGATAGCTATAAAGACAAAGGTTTTGTGGTACTGGATTTTCCTTGCAATCAATTTTTAAATCAGGCACCTGGTTCTGCTGAAGAAATCAATCAGACCTGTAGTTTGAACTATGGAACAAGTTTCCCACGATTTGCTAAAGTAACTGTAAATGGTGCAGGAGCTAGTCCGCTTTATCGCTATCTCAAGAGAGAAAAATCGACCGTATTAGGAGGTCGCATTGAATGGAATTTTACCAAGTTTTTGGTCGATAGACAGGGGCGCGTGGTCAAACGCTATTTACCAACGACTAGTCCATTAAAACTGAAAGAGGACATTGAGCATTTCTTGGAAAAGTAAGAAGAAGGCTGGAGAAATCTAGCCTTCTTGTTTTAATAAGAATAGAAAATATGGAGCGCCAATCATGGTAAGCACCAAACCAGTTGGAATACCTGTACCAACCAAGAAGCAACGGGCAAGCATGTCAGCCAGGACCATTAGGATGCTTCCAATCAGAAAGGCAGTGGGTAGGCTGACTTGATGTTGTTTACCAACTATTTGTTTGGCCAAATGACCAGCAAGAAGGCCGACAAAGGCAGTATTGCCAACCAGTAGAGAACTAAGGCTGGCTAGGCTTGTTGCTAAGAAAATGACCATCAGGCTTTCTTTCTGCCGATCTAGCCCTAACCCAGTTCCCAGGCTGGGTTCTAATTGCAGAATATTTAGCCTTGAGAAACGGATGAAGCTCAGCAAGCAGAGGACAAGCAGGGCAGGACCTACTAGGCTGATGGTTTGCCAGTCATCTCCGACATATCTCCCCGTTAACCAACCGATAATGTTTTCCAACTTGTAGCGGTCAAATCGGACCATGAGGCTAATCATACTGCTGGAAAACAGGCTAGCCAGACCAACACCAGTTAGGACCAGTCGCGTCGGTTCTATCCCTCGGCCCTTTTTATAAGCCAGCAAATAGACCAAGCCAGTTGCTAGAAATCCCCCTGTAAGAGCCAGAACTGGCTGTGAAAGCGGGAAGGATATATTCCAAGTGAGTGCAAGCGTCAGCAAGAGTCCTGCTCCCGCATTGACACCCAGAATGCCAGAATCTGCCAAGGCATTACGAGTCAGGGTCTGAAAGAGATGCCCACTGACAGCCAGAGCCCCACCAGATAGAATGGAAACCAAAAGACGTGGCAGGCGGATTTTCCAAAAAATCAACTGGGTCGCTGTGTTTGCTTGTCCGCTTAAGGTTGCGAATAAATCTTTCAGCCCAAGTTTGCTGTAACCAATGATAAGGGAGAGCAAGGATAGGATGGTCAGAAGGAGTAAAAGTAAGAGCAGAATGTCCTTTTTCTTCATGCCTGAAATTCCCCCTTTCGAATGAGCCAGAGAAAGATTGGAAGTCCGACAAAGCTAATCAAACTGCTCAAGGGAGTTTCATAAGGTGGATGGAGGGTTCGGCTAATCAAATCCAGCCAGACTAGAAAACCAGCTCCAGCCAAGGATGAAAAGGGTAAGATATAACGATAATCTTTTGGAAGCATGGAAGTCAAGAGGTTAGGGATAATAAGTCCGATAAAGGATAGGGAACCAATTAAAGCGACAGAAGAAGCTGACAAGAGAACAACGATGGCTAGGAAGAAGCTGGTCATCTTATGAGTGTCTTGTCCCAAGGCAGTAGCCACTGTATCATCCAAACTCAGAATGGTCAAAGAATGGGCAAATACTTGCGCCAACAGTAGTCCCAGTAAAATAAGAGGGGCTAACCAGTACAAACTATTCCAGCTAATGTTGGTCAGGCTACCTGCTTCAAGACCAACAATGTGGTTGGACAAGTCGTATAAGAGGGCAAGCCCCTGTCCCAAGGCTTGCGTGAGAGCAGTGACCATGATACCTGCTAAAATAAGTTGGAGTGGACCTTTAGAATGCTTTTTTTCTTGGCTGAGAAGGATAACCAAGCTAGCCGAGCAAGCAGCTCCCAGTAAGCAGGAAAGAATGCTGAAGAGTTCAGAAGAGTGGGGCCAGAAGACCATTTTCAAAATCAGAAAGAGCCCAGCTCCAGCAGGAATTCCCAGTAGCCCAGGGTCTGCCAAGCGATTACGTGTCACGGCCTGCATGATAGTTCCAGAGGTCGCAAGACTTGCCCCAACCAGCCCCGCTGCCAAAATCCGAGGTAGGCGCAAATCAATCAGAACATCTTGAAGTTCTGACTGACGCAAGGGATTTTTTAAGACGGAGAGGATTTGGTCATGAGAGTAAGAAATAGCTCCCAAACGAAATCCCCAGTAAGAACCCAGCAAGAGAAGAAAGAGCAGGAGGAAAAAAAGAGGGGAAGGCGATAGGCTAACCTTGAAGCTAGCTGTAACCCCTTCCCCATTTTTTCTCTCCGAGTGTTTCAAAAACATAGAGAATCAATCCTTATTTTGTGATGGCTTCCTTGAGAATGTTCAGTTGATACTCAAGTGAAATCGGGTCGTTGAAGTAGAAGGCCTTGCTATCTACCTTGATGACACGATTGTTTTGAACAGCTGGAAGGTTCTTCCACAAATCGCTGTTCAATAGACCTGCGGCAACACTTTCGTCTTCAACAGCCAAGATAATGTAGTCCCCTGCGTAGTCTGGCAAAACTTCCTGTGACACAGCAAGGAAACCTGGACCAAAGACTTTGTCCTTGACTTTTTGAGGAGCGGTATAAGCTAGTTCTTGGTAAATAATCTCTCCACCACGTCCCCAGTTATTACCGAAGAGGTAGAGGTCTTGACCAAGATAGCCCATGATGGTAAATGTCGCATTGTCGCCTGTCTTAGCTTTTATTTCCTTGGCAGCATTTGCAACATTCTCCTTCCAAGCGGTTTGCCATTCTTCAACAGCGGCTTCTTGTCCAAAAATTTGACCAAAGACTATCAAGGTTTCAGCATAGCTATGCTTGCCATATTCAAGGGAAATGGTTGGAGCAATCTCAGCAAGCTGTTCGATTTTTTCATCTGTCGAGCCAGTCACGATAAGGTCTGGTTCCAGCGCAGCGATGGCTTCCAAATCTTCACTGGTAACCGCAGTAGCACCTTTAAGCTGTTCAGCAAAGGCTGGATTTTCCAAGTCGTAGGAAGTCGCACCGACCACATCAAAGCCCAACTGCAAGAGATAACCAGTGTTGGCAAAGTTGAGGCTGACCACCTTTTTAGGCTGAGCAGGAATGTCGCCATAGTAGGCAACTCCCTCGATAGTGGGCATGCTTGAAAGAGTTGTTTGGCTATCCTTTTGGGAAATAGCAGAGCAGGCAGTCAAGACAAGGACTGACAAAATAAGACTGAGAGAAAGTAGAAACTTTTTCATAAAAACTCCTTATTATTTTGTAGAATGTTTTGTGCGAGTGTAGGTGGCTAAAATGGGGTAACCATAGTGGCTGGCTGGCAGGATTTCTGCTTCAATGTCAAAGATTTGTCGCAGATGCTCAACTGTGATAACCTCATCTACGCTTCCTTTATGAAGGACCTGTCCATCTTTCATGGCAATGAGGCAATCAGAGAAGCGGGCAGCGTGGTTGATGTCATGCAGGACCATGACAATGGTTTTGCCGTTTTCTTGATTGAGTTTCCTCAGTAACTGCAAGACTTCTAGTTGGTGCTGCATATCCAGATAGGTGGTTGGCTCATCTAAAAAGATGGTATCCGTATCTTGTGCCAAGGCCATGGCTATCCAAACCCGTTGCCGCTGCCCGCCTGATAGGGATTGGACAGATACTTGAGCAAATTCCATGGTTTGCGTCACTTTCAAAGCCCAGTCAATTTTTTCTCTATCGAGTTCTGTTAATCTACCAAAGGCATTTTGATGGGGAAAGCGTCCATAGGACACTAGGTCATAGACCCGAATGCCACCCAAACTTTCCTGTACCTGTGGGAGTAGGGACAACTGTTTGGCAATTTCCTTTGTCGGAATTTGCTGCAAGTCTTTCCCATCTAAATAGACGGCTCCCTTATCCGCAGGTAGAATACGGCTGAGAGCCTTTAATAGCGTGGATTTTCCGCACCCATTGGGACCGATAATACCACTTATCTTTCCACTCGGAATTTCAATGGACAGCTCGGATAGAACAGTTTTTTGTCCATAAGAAAGTTCTAAATCCTTGGCTGAGATGGTGACCATAAGTCCTCCTTTACTCACATTGATGTCTATTATATCATAGTTATCGGGGGAAACAAAGAGTTTTCTGACAATTTTAATTTAATAAGAATGGTTATAAAAATCCCTGTCCTAAGGACAAGGATACTCCATTAGAGATAACGTTTTGCCACTTCCAAGTCGCCGTCATAGGCGGCTTTTTTATCGTTGACGATTTGATAGGCATCGGCTCCCTTGCCTGCAATGATGACGGCATCCTTTGCGGAGTTTGTCTGACTCATAGCTGTGCGAATAGCTTCTTCTCGGTCCAAGATAAAGTCGCTTGGACGGGTCATGTGGGCACGGATTTGCTGGGCAATTGCTGCGGGATCTTCACGGTTGGGATCATCAGCTGTCAAGATAACTTCAATCTGCGGATAGTCATTGAGCAAAAGACCGAAGTCCTTGCGGCGACTTTCTCCCTTGTTACCAGGAGCCCCTAAGATCAGAATAACCTTGCCTGTCTGATGTTCCAAGACGACATCAATTAGCTTTTTCACACTATCGCCGTTATGGGCGTAATCTACGAAGACCTTGGCACCATTTGGCTGGGTCAGGACTTCCATGCGGCCAGGGACATTGGTTTGGGCAATTCCTGTGTGAATGTCCTCCAGACTTGCTCCCAAGCGGAGACAGGCCAGTCCAGCTGCAATGGCATTTTCTTGGTTGAAGCCACCGATCAGCTGGATGTCGTAATGGCCAGCTAATTTGCCGGTCGCTGTGAAGTCAAAACCTGCTGACTGACTAATCTGGTTTTCAGAAGACGGGCCATAGAAGTCATGGTCTTTAGAGTTGACTTGGTCTTTTACCACCTCAAAATGGTCCATTCCAGCATTGACAATCACCGCTCTGCTATTGTCCATCAAAAGTCGCTTGTGGTAGAAATAGTCCTCAAAAGTTGGGTGCTCAATGGGGCCGATGTGGTCGGGGCTGATGTTGAGAAAGACGCCGACATCAAAGGTCAGCCCGTAAACCCGCTTGACCAGATAGGCCTGGCTAGACACCTCCATAATCAAGTGGGTCATGCCGTTTTGGACCGCCTCCGCCATCATGGCAAAGAGGTCCAGACTTTCAGGCGTGGTCAAGGTGGACTTGAAGAAGTTCTTGCCGTCCAGCGTGGTGTTCATGGTCGAAAGCATGGCAGGTTTCTTGCTCTGTTTAAGAATGTTAAAAGCAAAATAAGCCGCCGTTGTCTTACCTTTGGTACCGGTGAAAGCCAGGAGTTTGAGCTGTTTCTGGGGATGACCATGAAATTCCATGGCAATCAGGCTCATAGCTTGCTTGATGTCGTGGACGATGATAGCAGGAATGCTGACTTCGTAGTCGATTTCAGACACATAAAAAGCCAGTCCAGCCTCAATAGCCTTTTCCAGAAATTCCTTCTTAAAAGCCAAGCCTTTGGCAAAAAAGAGGGTCGTTGGACCAACCTTACGGCTGTCATAACTGAGGGCGTCAAACTGGACATCCGTCCAAGAGCTATCAGTCTGTTCTTGATGACTAATTTGACGGAAGTTAGCATCCGCCTTTAAGATTTCTAATACACGTTCAATTGTAATCATGTTACTATTGTAAACCTATCGAAGATATTTGACAAGTATGGGCTATGTAATTAGTAGGCATTTTGATAGCAAAGTTGAATGAATGTGATATTTCTTTCTAAAGTAAATTTATGCTATAATAGGGGAGATTGAAAAGGAGAAGTCTATGTTTTATTCTTATCTACGAACGCTATTAACTTTTTTACTTTGGGCTATCAATGGTAATATCCATTATCATGATAGAGAAAATATTTTGCCAAAGGAAGAAAATTATATCCTCATCGCCCCACATAAGACCTTCTGGGATCCTGTTTTTCTGGGCTATGCGGCTGCACCCAAGCAGTTTATCTTTATGGCTAAAAAAGAACTCTTCAAGGATCGTGGCTTTGGTTGGTGGATTAGCAAGTGTGGTGCCTTTCCCATTGACCGTGAAAATCCTGGCATGGCAGCCATCAAGTATCCTGTCAATATGTTGAAAAAAAGTGACCGCTCACTTGTCATGTTCCCTTCTGGTAGCCGTCATTCCTCTGAACTAAAAGGTGGAGTAGCAGTCATCGCAAAGTCAGCCAAGGTCAAACTCATGCCAGCAACCTATGTGGGACCAATGACTATCAAAGGACTTTTAGCTGGTGAACGAATTGACGTAGCCTTCGGAAATCCAATCGATATTTCAGACATCAAGCGCATGGATGACGCGGGTACGGCAGAAGTGACCAGCCGTATCGAAGCGGAATTCAAGCGATTGGATAACCATGCAGCTTCTTTCCAGACCAAGAAAAAGCCAAATATCTTGACCTATATCTATCGTGTTCCTGTGCTCTTATTGGTTGCCCTTGTTCTAGGTCTAACCTATGTCTTTAGCTATATCGCTAGTTTTTTCTGGCAACCAAGCACGCAATTGGATAAAAAATAATATGATGAAACTCGCTGATGGCGGGTTTTTTCTATTTTTTTGTAGTGATAATTTATTTGGAGCACCATATTTTTTCTAACAGTAGTTTTTTTGTGAAAAATACAACAAAAACTTTTGTAGGCACTTTACATTCTCGTCTTTTTTGATATACTAAAAGTATAATATATAAATATTTACACATAAGGAGTTCATCATGAAGAACTATAAAAAAATGTTGGCAATGGGTTTGGCTGCTCTAGTATTGGGAGCATGTGTACCGACACAAACCAGTCCAGGTACAAGCACTGATACCATCAACATTGGTTATTCTCAACTTCCAGCTAATATCCATCCAGCTGAAGATTATAATGGCTGGTTCACCGTGCGCTACGGTGTCGGAGAAACCTTGTTCAAATTGAACAACGATTTACAAGTAGAGCCTTGGCTGGCAGAAAAAATTGAATCAATTACTGATTTGGAGTGGAAAATTACTTTAAAAGATAATATTACTTTCCAAAATGGTGAAAAAATGACTGGTGAAAAGGTCAAGCAGTCATTGGAGCATCTTCTATCGAAGAGTGATCGAGCAAAAGCGGACTTAGGAATTGCATCTATCAGTGCAGACGGTCAAACGGTTATTATAAAAACAGAGCAACGACAACCCATCATGGCTAACCTCTTAGCAGAGCCTTATTCGGTCATTATTGATGTTAGTGCAGAGCCGCTAGCAGAACAAGGACCGGTCGCTACAGGGCCTTATAAATTAACCAAATATATTGCAGAGAGTGGTGCCGAATTGGAAGCCTATGAAGGCTACTGGGCAGGTACACCAAAAACAAAGAATTTAAAGATTAAGTACTTTACAGATGCAACAGCTATTGCTGCTGCTCTAAAATCAGGTGAAGTGGATGCGGTATATGGTCTGCCTTATGCCAACCTTGAAACCTTCAAATCAGACAGTAGCAATTTTAAAACTTCTGAAGTAGAGGGATCCAGATATGTTCAATTTAGCTATAACTTGGAGCAAGCAGAAGGTCAGGATAAACAATTCCGCCAGGCTTTAGATACTCTGGTAGATAAGGAAACTTACACTGCTTCCTTGTTCAAAGGTGCAGCTAAAGTAGCAGATACTGCTTTTCCAAATAACTTCGAATTTGCCTTGGGAACAAGTGTTCACGAGTACAATGTAGAAAAAGCAGTACAATTGTTGGATGAGGCAGGATACAAAGATACAAACGGAGATGGACTAAGAGAGGCCAATGGTCAGAATATAAAATTGGACTTGGTCACTTATAATCGTCTCGCAGAGATGCCATTATCTGTTCAAGCTTTCCAACAACAACTGAAGGAAGTTGGTATTGATTCGGAAATTATCACTGTGGATAAACCGACTACGGCGGTCTCTGAGAATATATATGATGTCCTCACTTATACCGTAGTTGCAGCCCCAATTGGGGATCCATATGCCTATTACAAGAGTGTCTTTTATACTAACGGATCTGCAAATATTGCCCACTACTCAAATCCAGCAGTAGATAGCCTTATCGATCAGTTGCAGGTCGAGCCTGATCAAGCAAAGCGTAACGAATTAAGCAAACAAATTCAAAAATTAGTTGATGAGGATTATATCTTTACCTATATTGGTCATTTTAAAGTAGCGCTTGTCATGGATAATAATCTTCAAGGATTTGAATCACATGCGACAGATTATTACCATGTGACAAATCAGATTGTGAAGGAATAATATATGCTAGATATTAGCAATTTAACTATCTCCTCTCCAAGTCGTGATATTTTGGATAATGTCAGTCTTAAAGTGACAAGTGGAGAAAGTATCGCTATTGTCGGTGAGAGTGGGAGCGGAAAAACAACTTTAATCAAGAGTATTCTAGCCCTTCCATTAACGAGCTTAAGACAGACAGCAGGTCACATTCAGTTTGAGGGACAGACCATACAGTTAACCAATAAAAGGCAGGAACTGCCTTTTATTGGTATTGATATTGCTTGGATTACTCAAAATGCTAAAGCAAGTTTTAATGAAAAGCGGACTATCTGGGCACATTATCAGGATTTGTATAAAACCTATAGTAAATATAGTAGCGACTTACGAACCTTAGAGGAGTGCTTTTCCTTAGTTGATTTACCCTATAGTAAGGAAATTATTAGAAAATACCCTTTTGAATTTAGTGGTGGTCAGATGCAACGAATAGGGATTGCACTTGCCTTGGTGGCGAAGCCCAAGCTACTCTTAGCAGATGAACCAACCAGTGCCTTAGATGCCCTAAATAAAAAAATACTTGTTCATTTACTAAAGAAATTGCATAAAAACGAAGGGATAACTCTTGTGATAGTGACCCATGACATGAGTGTTGCAAAGGATATTTCAGAACGCTTAGTTGTGATGAAGGATGGTAAGATTGTTGAAACTGGTACGACTTTCGAGGTTTTATCCCATCCAAAGGAAGCCTATACGAGAAAATTACTAGCTGCCATCCCAAGGTTAAGAACAGTCTAGAAATGGATGTAGAGTATGAAAAGTATTTTACAATGTCAGAATTTAACCTATTTTTATAAAAATGATGTAGGTATAAAAAACATTAACTTTGAGTTATTTACAGGTCAAGCACTAGGGCTGGTTGGTGAAAGTGGAAGTGGAAAGAGTACGATTGCTCAATTGCTTTGTCGGTTATTGACGTTGCAAGAGGGGAGTATAACATTGTTTGACAAACCTTTTCAGACAGTATCAGACAAAGAATTTTACAGGCTTGTTCAATATATCCCTCAAAATCCTCAGGAGTTTTTTCATCCTAAGAGAAGGATTAAAGAGAGCTTGGAAGAGGCTATTGATAATTTTAAGCTTTTTCCAGGTGAGAACAAACTAGATGTGCTGATGCGTTCTATTTCAGAAGTTGGTCTGAAGGAAAGTCATCTCTATCAATTTCCCCATCAATTAAGCGGGGGAGAATGTCAGCGTGCTAGTATTGCTAGAGCCTTATTGGTCAATCCTTCTCTGATTATTTGTGACGAAGTAACGAGTGCTTTGGATGTGACCATCCAGGCTGAAATCATGAAATTGTTAGGGAAAATAAAAGAAAAGCATGATGCCGCTTTTCTTTTTATCGGTCATGACATTGCCTTGGTTAGTCAGTTTTGTGAACAGATTATCGTTTTAAAGGATGGTCAAGTAGTTGAGCAGGCGGATACCTTGGCCATGGTCCAACATCCACGAAGTAGCTATACCAAGCTACTCTTAGAAGCTTATGGAAATGGTTAGATATGGTAATTGAACTTGTTGAACAGGCTCCTTGTAATACCTGTGTTAAGGATAATTTTGCCATTGCAGATAATTTTTCACTCCCTTATACATTGATAAAAGGAGGAGGGAGCCGCCCTTTGGTATTGATTACAGCAGGCGTACATGGTTGTGAATACGTTGGTATAAAAACAAGTATATCTCTAGTGGAGGATATTGAACTCAAACAATATAAAGGGTCAGTATTGCTTCTCCATACTGTTAATCCAACGGGTTTTTATCAAAAAATGACCAGTTTAGTACCAGAGGATATGGTTAACCTCAATCGGATATTTCAAAATAGTTATCAAGAGCCGACCTTGAGTTATCATATCAAGCAGTTTTTTAGAGAGCGATTGTTACCGAATGTTGACTATCTCATAGATTTGCATGGTGGCAATAAGGAAGAGCTTCTGACTCCTCATGTTTATTATTCGATTTTAGGAGATTCATCAGTTATTCACCAATCTAAAGAACTTGCCAAAGTAAGCGGAAGTCCAGTTATTTTTGCGTCATCCGATGTTGGTGGTCTGTATCAGGCAGCAGCTATTGATTATGGCATTCCTAGTATTTTATTAGAGCAAGGAGATAGCGGAACCTGCCTGCCTGAAGATGTTCATAAAATGAGAGAATCTGTACGAGCTCTTTTAGCATCTATTTTTGAAGGAAAAGAAGCACCAAAGTCCGACCAAGTCTATTATCAGAAATCCTATTCGTTTTATAGTGGTCATCTAGCGTGTTGGACCTGTTTTGTAAGACCAGGGGATAGGGTTAATAAGGGCCAAATTCTTGGTCAATTACATACCCTACACGGAGATGTCTTGGAGGATTTTTTTGCCTTGGAAACAGGTCTAGTCCTTTATCAGAAGTCAAATTTGGTCACACATATAGGAGAATCGTTAATAACCATTGCATACTAGCTTATCTATTGACTATGAAATAGATCGCATGAGTACTTGTCTGGCAACCTGTATTTGTTGAATCAGAAGGAGAATTATGTTAAAGAGTATTACAAAGATAATATTAAAATTTATTCTTATCCTATTTTGTGTCAGTTTTATCTCATTCTTGCTTTCTTATCTGGCTCCAGGAGATCCTGCTGAAGCTATTTTGAACCAAGAAGGTGTTCCAGTCACTCAAGAACTGTTGGATTTAACGAGAGAAAAGTTAGGATTAAATGATCCTTTTCTAACTCAGTATTTCAGATGGTTGTCAAAAATTGTGGTCTTTGATTTTGGCGTGACCTACAATACTGGCGCACCCGTATGGGATCAATTAGTGTTTTATTTTCCAAATACCCTCTACCTGTCAATGTATATTCTATTGACTACCTTGTTCATGTCTGTTCCCACAGCCTTGGCAATGGCTTACAAGAAGGATAGTTTGTTTGATAGGTGCTTGATGTCCTTGCTAGGTATTTTGAATGCCATTCCTACCTTTGTTTTCGGGATTATCCTTATATTAATTTTCTCAGTTCACTTAAAATGGTTCCCAGTGCAGTCAACTGCTAATTCCTTGGGGATTGTTTTACCGGTGGTGACCCTGGCCTTAGCTATGTCATCTGTTTATACACCGCAACTACGAACGGCTTTTCTGGAGGAACTACACACCCCTTTTGTAGAAGGTGCTAGGGGAAGAGGCATCAGTGAATGGCGTATTATTATTTTCGATGTCTTACAAAATACCGTGCCGTTTATCATTACGTTAGTTAGTCTTTCTATGGGGGCCTTGGTCAGTGGGGTGACCATTATTGAACATTTGTATTCATGGCCGGGGATGGGTAAACTCCTAGTGACAGTCGTAGCTAATCAGGATTATCCCATAATTCAAGGAACAGTACTATTTGTAACGGTAGGGGTTTTAACGGTTAATCTGGTATCACAAGTAGTGATTGCTTGGCTAAATCCTAAAATTCGTTTAGGGAATAAGTAGGTGGAGATATGCTAAAAGGAAACAAAAGGTTATTGATTTTAGGGTTCATTCTTCTTGCTTGGCTAGTGCTGATGTATGTCCTTCCCTATTTTTTTACAGATAGTATTACCAAGGTGGATTTAGGCCATGCCTTGCAAGGACCAAGTCAATCAGAGTGGTTTGGGACAGATGCCCTTGGTCGCTCTGTTTTTGCACGGGTAATGAGTGGCGGTAGAGAAAGTATTTTTTCAGGCCTATTGGTCTTGTTTACCATCGTAACTATTGGCTCCTTGATTGGTATCTCTAGTGGATTAGTTGGTGGTAAGGTTGATCAGGTTATTTTGCTTATCATTACAGCTTTCCAAGCCTTTCCTGCCATTGTCTTGGTTATTGCCATAGTTGGGATTTTAGGTGTTGGGCTCCAGCAGACTGTATTGGCCATGTGCATGGTGGCTTGGACCAAGTACGCTTATCTGACACGTTCCATCACCCTACAACTAAAAGAAGAGTCCTACATTAAATCTGCTAAAATGTATGGAAATGGTTTTTGGGCAACCATCACCAATTATTATATTCCAATGATCAAACCTCAAATATTGACAACCATGAGTTTTGATATTGGTATTGTCATTATGGAGATTTCGGGACTGAGCTTCATTGGTTTAGGTGCGCAGGTGCCTAGTCCAGAATGGGGAACTATGATCAATGACGGGAGAATTTATATTCAGGAAGCACCGTGGATTGTCATTTTTCCTTGTATCATGCTTATGATTACCATTTTACTCTTTACGAAATTTGGGGATGAGTTAAAGAAATATTACAATAATGAGGTTTCAGGTTAAAAAGCTTATCAAGACAGTATGTTTGAGACAAGTATCTTCGAGGTATTTGTCTTTTATAATTATTTTTTCAGTCCTGCTTTGTTAAAACATAAAAAATCACCCACTATTCACCATTTCTAAGTAGTTGGATTTTTCCAACTGCTAGATAGGTTATAGACGGGTGTTTATTATTATCCAGCTTAGATAACTAGAGGGAATACTCTACAGTGATGTACTCATGGTGCTGTTTGAGGGTATCAAGGATATGGGGCTTCTTGGCTACAAGCTGTCGCATGATGTCGTGTTCAACATCTTGAAGGTGTATCTTTATCCGAACCTGCATGCCTTGTTTATAGATATGAATATCCACATCCTCAGTTTCTTCTAAGTATTGTTCTAATATCTCATAAAGACATTCTTGAATTTCAGGTAGATGGACAGTACCATGGGCTAGCTCTTTAAATGAGGTAATGAGTAGGGTGAGAGGTTCCTTGAATGAGATTAGGGCAAGAGCAAGGGTTACGAAGAAATCACCTGTATAATGCAGAAAATCTAGGGGGCTCTTGTTAGGGATAAAGGCTAAGAATAGAAAGGCTACTCCAATGGCTGCTGAAATCAGACCATCAATCAGGTTGCCCTTGGCCTCGGCGGCGATGATAGTAGAAATATTGCCGATTTTTTTATTCATATAGCGATTGTAGGCGAAAAGACCAAAGCAGACAAAGAGCATTATACTGGTGTAGGGGATAACAGGTCCAGTGGTCATCTTGTGGGCAATGCCATGGACAAAGTAGGCAAAGGCGGTTGCTGCAGTTTCTAAGACAGCAAAAATCAGGAGAAGTAAGGTTGCCAAGGATTTCATAATGGCATAGAGTGGTTCTAAAAAGTGTAATCCTTGGGGAAAGGTTGCCGTTTTCCTATGACTATGCTTGGAGATATGGTATGCGACCAGGGAAGATATAAAGGCAATGAGGGAAAAAACGCCATCAAGCAAGAGGGCATTTAGGTCAGTCATGATATAGACGGCTAGACCTGCTAAACCGTTTAAGCCATTGATAATAGCAGAAACGGTCAAGCAATGTGCTTCAATTTTCTTTGGATCCATTGATGACCTCCTTAACTGGTTTATTATATATTTATTATATCAATCTTTTTACTTTTCGGCAAGCGTGATGAATGTGCAATCAAAACTGTTCTGTAAATGAAAAAAGAAGAGCTAGAGCTCTTCTTAATATTAGATATCAATTTCCATAACAATTGGTGTATGGTCTTGGCGGGCACCAGAATCAATCATATCTGACTTGGTTACTTTATCAGCGATACGGTCGCTGACCAACCAGTAGTCGATTCTCCAGCCTGTGTTGTTGATTTTGCTGGTGCGGCTGCGTTGAGCCCACCAAGTATAGGCGTTGAGGACATCCCCATGTAAGTGGCGGAAGGTATCTGTGAAGCCTTTAGCAAGTAGATTTGTAAATCCTTCACGCTCTTCGTCTGTAAATCCTGGTGACTGGCGGTTGCTAGCTGGGTTGGCCAGGTCAATTTCCTTGTGGGCAACGTTGTAGTCACCTGTGGCTAGGACTGGTTTTTGGCTGTCAAGCTGAGATAGGTATGCAGCATACTGGACGTCCCAGATTTGGCGGTCGGCCAATCGTCTCAAGCCATCGCCAGCGTTTGGCGTATAAACCTGGGTAACATAGAAATCATCAAATTCCAGTGTGATGATGCGCCCTTCAGAGTCCATAGTGGTTGGCGCACCAATCTCTGGGAAGGTAATGGTCGGTGTCAGGTGGTTTTTATAGAGGAAGAGGGTGCCAGCATAGCCCTTACGTGCAGGTTCGACAGATGAACGCCAGGTATTTTCATAGCCAGGGAAGTAGCTTTCAAGGATTTCCAAGTGTTTTTTGGTTGGCCCCTTGTCAGAGAGCTTGGTTTCCTGAATGGCAATAATGTCGGCATCTTCAGCGACCAGTGTGTCAATGACGGCGCGGGATAGGAGGGCGCGTGGGGATTCTGCTGTCAGAGCAGCGTTGAGGGAATCAATGTTCCAAGAAATGAGTTTCATACAGGTTCCTTTTCTAGTTTCTTACTGTTTTTACATTATACCAAAAATCAAACTTGTAGGCGAACAAGGGACCTTGAAAAAATTTTTTCAATTTTTGTGTTACAGTACTAAAAGTATGGTACAATAGTAGCAAATAAATCTTTGGTTTCGGAGGTTGTTATGAAAAGAAAATTGATTGGCTTTGCCTGGCTAGCCCTCATTCTCGAAATGCTAGTCTATTACTGGTATCAGCTACCCGCTATCAATGTGTTTAGTTTGAGTTTCTGGGTTTTCGTCTTGCAATCGACAGCCCTGGCCTGGTTGATTTTGCTTTTTAGTAATCCAGCAGGACTTGTTCAACAAGCTACCAAAGTGTCGGGTAGACAGCGTCAGGTGACAACCTACAATATCAATCCTAAACTGCCTGCCTTTCTTAGTTGGACCGGTCGCCTTTGGCTCTTGGTGGTTCTTGCCTTGGTTGGACTGGGGATTTTCAACTCTCCTATCTTCCGAGCTAAAGATTATGCGGCGGTCATTTCGGTAACGGATGCGGATTTCAAGTCGGATTTTCCAGAAACCGATATTTCCAAGTTGGCCCTTTTGGACCGTGCTTCGGCTGAGAAAATCGGTGACACCTATCTGGGCACCATCGACAAGGTTTCCCAGTTCGGCATTTCGGATGATTACCGTCAAATTACCATCGGTCAGCAACCTTTCCGTGTGTCGCCCTTGGAGTATAAGTCTTTTTGGAAATGGCTGAGCAACCATCAAGACGGGATTGGCTACTATGTGAAGGTCAATCAGACGACAGGGAAAGCAGAGCTTGCCAAGCTGAGCAAGTCCATGCATTACTCAGATTCCGAGTATTTGTTCAATGACACCATGCGACATCTCCGTATGCAATACCCAACCACTATATTCGGGAAACCGTCATTTGAAGTGGATGATGAGGGCAATCCTTACTACATCGCAACCACCTATCAGCCAAAATTTGGTTTGTCTTCTAACGACCCGACAGGTGCCATTGTTTTGGATGCCGTGACAGGGGAGAGTAAGGAGTATAGTCTGGCAGATATTCCTGAGTGGGTGGACCGTGTCTACTCTGCTAGCAATGTGATCAGTCGTGTCGACGACCACTATACCTACCAAAATGGTTTCTGGAATACCATTTTTAGCCAAACAGGTGTCAAACATACAACTGACAGCTATAACTATATTTCCATCGGCTCTGATATTTACCTCTATACAGGAATTACCTCAGCTACAGCAGATTCTTCCAACCTTGGTTTTATTCTGGTCAATATGCGGACCCGTGAAATCACAAACTACAAACTAGCTTCGGCGACTGAAACTGCAGCCCAAGAATCAGCGGAAGGGGAAGTTCAGGAAAAGGGCTATCAGGCGACAGCACCAAGTCTGGTCAAGCTAGCAGACACAGCCTACTACTTGGTTTCTCTCAAAGATGATGCTGGTTTGGTCAAGTCCTATGCCCTGGTCGATGCGGAAGATTACCAACAAGTAACGGTCAACAATGACGTGGCGACCCTTATTTCACAAGTAACGGGGACAGATGCTTCAAGTTTAGCAGGCTTGACTGCGACTGGTACTGGTGAGGAAAGCGAAGACGTGGAAGTGATTTCTGGTAAGGTTGAAGCCTTGGCAAGCCAGATGATTGCTGGTTCAACGGTTTACTATATCCAATCAGCTGACCAGATTTACAAGGTCAAGGCAACTGAGGATAGTACAGACAAGCTACCATTTATCAAGGTCGGAGATAGTTTTACCGGTCAACTGGATAAGAACAATTACCTGAAAAATGTGACCATTAGTCAAGAATAATTTGAAAGAAGAGCGGGAATTGACTTTAGGGCAGACCTGCTCTTTTCTTTGTATTTTGGTGCTAAATACGCGTTTTTGTGGTATAATATGGCAGGCTTGTATTTGTTCATCTGTAGAACAAATAGGCTATTCTATTTTAAGGAGTAACTTGTGAATTTATTTAGAAAAAAACAAGCAAGTGGACGGAGCAGTTATATGCGGCGCCACTTGGGCTTGGTGGATTTGATTTTATTAGGGATTGGTTCCATGGTGGGAACGGGAATTTTTACGGTCACTGGCCTAGCGGCGGCGCAATATGCAGGTCCAGCTTTGATTATATCGATTGTAATTGCCGCAGTTTCTGTTGGTTTAACGGCCTTATTTTACGCTGAATTTGCCTCTCGAATCCCGACAAACGGTGGGGCCTACGGCTATCTCTATGCGGTATTTGGTGAATTTCCTGCCTGGCTTGCAGGTTGGTTGACCATTATGGAATTTTTGACAGCAGTGTCCAGTGTGGCATCGGGCTGGGGTTCTTATTTGAAAGGTTTGTTAGCTAATTTTGGTCTTGCTCTGCCAACGGCCTTGAATGGCACTTTCAATCCAGCTCAAGGAACCTATATCGACCTTTTACCAGTCTTGGTGCTGATTTTCGTGGTTGGTGTGGTTCTACTCAATTCCAAGGCTGCCCTTCGATTTAACTCGGCTCTAGTTGTATTGAAATTTTCAGCATTAGCTCTTTTCATCCTTGCTGGGCTCTTCTTCATTAAGCCTGAGAACTGGTCCAATTTTGCTCCATTTGGTTTTGGGGCAGTCTATGGTGGTCAGGCTGGTATTATGGCAGGGGCTTCTCTGATGTTCTTTGCCTTCCTTGGTTTTGAGTCTATTTCCTTGGCGATTGATGAAGTCAAAAGCCCTGAGAAGAATGTACCAAAGGGAATTGTATTGTCCTTGTCTATCGTAACCATTCTTTACATAGTCGTGACCTTGGTCTTGACCGGAATGGTGCACTATAGCAAGCTTAATGTAGCGGATGCGGTTGCCTTTGCTCTTCGTGAAGTGGGCTTGGGCTGGGCAGCAAGTTATGTATCTGTCGTAGCTATCTTGACCCTGATTACGGTATGTATTTCCATGACCTACGCCCTATCTCGTATGGTTTACTCCATCAGCCGTGATGGGCTCTTGCCTAAATCGCTCAGCCAATTGACAGCGACTAGCAAGGTTCCTAAAAATGCGACTATTTTAGTGGGTATCTTTGCGGCAATCTGTGCAGGAATTTTCCCTCTGGCTAGTATTGCCAGCTTCCTCAATATTTGTACCCTAGCCTATCTGATTATGCTGGCCCTTGGCCTTATCCGCTTGCGTCAGGTTGAAGGTTTACCAAAAGAAGATCAATTCAAAACGCCATTTGTACCAGCTTTGCCAATCCTCTCTATCATCATCTGTCTGTCCTTTATGTTCCAGTACAGTTTGGATACTTGGATTGCCTTTGGAGTGGCGCTCATCGTAGGAAGTTTGATTTATCTTTTCTATGGATATAAACATTCGGAAGTTCATTCCAAATAAGCAAATTAAATATAGTAAAAAGAGATGGTTCTGTGCCATCTCTTTTGCTTTACAAAATAAAGGGTTCGATTTTTAACTCTATCTTATCTCCGTACTTAGCCTGCAAATCGTCTGCAAGAGGATGATAGAGAGTTCGTAATTGTTCAATCTTGTCTGGGAACTGCTTGCCAACGTAGTCAAATTTACACTCAATGGTTAAAAAGAGTTGATGGAAGAGTTCGTTGATCTGGTTCAGGCGGGCAATCATCTCTTCATCTTCTTTCAGAAAATCTGGAATTTCTGAGCGATTGTTGACAAAGCCGTCGATGAGTTTTACGGGGAAAGAGCCGTATTCTAGGACAAATTCGTACATAGGGTTCTCCTTATCATTGTTAGGACTATTGTAGCATAGTTTGGAGTGTGACAAAAGGATTTCAATTCTATTGCTGTTTAAGTTTTGTTTAACATTATTTTTAGTTTCGTTTAAAGGTTGACCGTTAAACTAAGGACTATAAACGAGGCAGGTAACTGCCAAGCACTTGAAATAAAGAGGGAAAAAGATGAAAACTAGAATTGTACAAAAACAATTTAAACGCATTGAAACAAAATACATCGTTGATAAAGAAACATTTGTACTACTCGAAAAGGATTTGCAGCAACACATGGTTTCAGATGAGTTTGCGACTTCGACTATCACAAATGTCTATTTTGATAATGAAGATTTCGACATGATTCAAGACTCCATTGCCAAGAAAAATGGGCGTGAAAAAATCCGAATGCGGATCTACGATGCCCAGCCATCTGCAGGTAGCCAGGCCTTTCTAGAAATCAAGAAGAAAGAGAATAAAATCGGCTATAAGTATCGCTTGACTTCTAATCCTTTGTCGGTAACCAACTATATCGAAAAAGGTGTGATAGATCAGACCATCACAGATGAAATGGTGACGTCTGAGTTGGAACGGTTACGTGAACGTTATGGAGCCATCAAGCCGATGATGTATATCTATTATGACCGTGTGTCCTATAAAGGTATTGAGGACAAGAAAATTCGTTTAACCATTGATAAAAATTTGCTTTATCGTCATTACGAGGTTGCAGCAACAGAAGGGAAATTTGGAGAAGCTCTTCTAGATCCCAACAAGGTCATTATGGAAATCAAGGTACCAGAGCAGTTGCCAGACTGGTTGTTAGCCTTGTTAGAAAAATACCAGCTGGAGAAGCAATCATTTTCAAAATATGGAAATGCCTACAAGCTGGCCCATCAAATGCGCAGAGAGGAAGTAGCCCTACATGCAATTGTTTAATAGTATCTTTTCAACATCAAATAACCATATTACCCTAACTCAGATGTCCCTGATTTTTGGTGTCAGTCTTGCTATGGGTGTGCTCCATGCAGCTGTTTATAAATACAAATCTAATTATACTAAGGAATTTGTTATTAGCCTCAGCCTGATGCCTGCCCTAATTGCTGTTATTATCGCCTTGGTCAATGGAAATTTGGGAGCAGGTGTGGCGGTGGCTGGGACCTTCAGTTTGATTAAGTTTCGTTCTGCCGCAGGTTCATCTAAGGAAATGCTAGCCATTCTATTGGCCATGGCCATTGGTCTGGCAACGGGTATGGGTTTCCTTGGACTTGCCGTTTTTATGACCCTAGTCTTGTCAGCCTGTATCTTGATTTTTGAAAACATTGGTTTTGCCCAGGTTAATCAGAACCGCCGCCATCTCCTAGTGACTGTACCGATTGAGTTTGACTATGATCAATTTTTTGAAAATCAATTTGGTAGTTCTTGTAAACAAGCAGACCTCATTTCCCTCAAATACAAGCAGAAAAAAGAAGCCCTTGTTTTAGAATACCAAGTTCTTCTGGAAAAATCAGTGACGGACAAAAAACTGGTTGATACCATCTTAACCGCTGGACCCCTAGATGTTATTCTGAACAAGCAAATGCCTAAGAAAAAATATTTATAAAATCAAAGAAGCCCTGGATTTCCAAGGCTTTTTTCCATTTCATAGAAACTATTCTTCATAAAAATCAACACTGTAGTCCAGCAATTTGTCCCCATCATAGCGGAAGCAGGCAGAGAAAAAGGGGCGGTTTTCCAAGAGCCATTCCTGAAAATGCCGGTCACCCTCCCAGGTGGGCTTGGACAGAACTTGGTCATAAGGAACCCACTCCAAATCGCCCTCGTTGCAGTCTATCAGACTTCCTTCAAAGCCGGTAATTTTGAAGACGTAGGTGTACCAGTCTGTGTTTGGGGTAAAGTCTGGGAAGGTGATGACACCTTTGAGGGCATGCTTGGTGACTGTCAGACCTGTTTCTTCAAAGACTTCTCGAATAGCACAGGCTTGCGGTGTTTCTCCAGGTTCCAATTTGCCACCCACCCCAATCCATTTACCTTGATGGACATCGTTTTCCTTTTTATTTCGATGAAGGAGGAGAAATTCCTTGCCGTTATCAATGTAGCAAATAGTAGCGAGTTGAACAGGTTTTTTAGTCATGGTGGCTCCTTGAAAATATTTTCCTTCATTATACCATAAAGTTCCTTGTATGAGTATGTCAGCCTTTAATCTGACAGGGGACAGTTTTTGTATGAGAATACTGAAAGCCCTTTTCTGAAAAGGGAATTTAGGGTATAATAAGAACATCAAACTATTTAAGGTGTATTATGTCAAAACAAGAACAAATCGAACAAACCATTTATCAATTATTGGAATTACTAGGTGAAGATCCGAATCGTGAAGGGCTCTTAGATACGCCTAAGCGGGTCGCTAAAATGTATTTAGAAATGTTTAACGGCTTAGAAGAGGATCCAAAAGACCAATTTACTGCTGTTTTTTCAGAGGGACATGAGGAAGTGGTCTTGGTCAAGGACATTCCCTTCCACTCTATGTGCGAACACCATTTAGTGCCTTTTTATGGCATTGCCCATGTAGCCTATATTCCTAGCAAGGGTCGTGTGACAGGTCTGAGTAAGCTGGCACGAGCAGTTGAGGTTGCAAGTCGCCGTCCCCAGTTACAAGAACGCTTGACCCATCAGGTTGCGCACGCCCTTCAAGATGCTTTGGATCCAGAAGGTGTTTTTGTCATGGTAGAAGCAGAACATATGTGTATGAGTATGCGTGGTATTCGCAAGCCAGGTAGCAAGACGGTGACGACTGTTGCCCTTGGCAAATACAAGGAAGACGCCATCTTGCGCCGTGAACTCTTGTCCATGATCCACAATAAGTAGGAGGTCCTATGTCTATTCAAGACTTAACAAATCAAGTGACTATTATGGGAATTCTCAATGTGACGCCAGATTCTTTTTCTGATGGTGGTAACTATAATGAAGTAGAAGCAGCCCTGGTTCAGGTTGAAAAATTATTAGCAGACGGTGCGACCGTCATTGATGTTGGTGGTGAGTCCACTCGTCTAGGTGCAAGCTTTGTGTCGGAAGAAGATGAAATTGCTCGCGTAGTGCCCATTATCCGCGCTATCAAAGAAAACTATGACTGTCTAGTCAGCATCGATACCTATAAAACAGGCACAGCACGTGCAGCCTTGGAAACAGGCGCAGATATTTTAAATGATGTCTGGGCGGGTCTTTATGATGGGGAAATGCTAGCCCTGGCTGCGGAGTACAAGGTACCAATTATTCTCATGCACAACCAAAAAGAAGAAAGCTATGAAGATGTTGTTGTGGAGGTCAAAAACTTTTTAGCTGAACGAGTTCAAGCTGCTTTGGATGCTGGTATAGCTGCAGATCAGATTTGGTTGGATCCAGGATTTGGCTTTTCAAAGAATGTCCAACATAACCTTGATCTCTTACAAGGTTTGGAACAGATTACTGGTCTTGGGTATCCTGTTCTTTTTGGAATTTCCCGTAAGCGTGTGGTAGATTATCTGCTCGGGGGAAATAGCCTGCCGACTGACCGCGATCAAGCAACGGCAGCCTTGTCTGCCTGGGCAGTTCAAAAAGGCTGCAAAATGGTCCGTGTCCACAATGTCGCTGCCAACCGTGACGTCGTTAAGGTTTGGGACCAATTGACTTCTGGAGGTCAACATGGATAAGATTTCTCTTAATAAATGCCGTTTCTACGGTTACCATGGGGCTTTCAAAGAAGAACAGGTTCTTGGTCAAATTTTCACAGTTGACTGTGATTTGTTTGTTGACCTGGCAGCAGCTTCCCAAACTGACAATTTAGAAGACACAGTTCACTATGGTATGGTCTTTGAAACCATTAAAGCAGTTGTGGAAGGTAAGCCCTATCGCCTGATCGAAAAGGTAGCCGGTGTCATCTGTCAAGAGATTTTTGACCAATTTCCAAAGGTGGAGAAGGTTCGCTTGGCCATTTACAAGGAAAATCCGCCCATCGCTGGACACTATGATTCTGTCGGAATTGAATTGGAGCGTGAACGACCATGAAGCATCTAGCCTATCTCAGTATCGGTGGGAACATGGGCGACCGGCAAGCCTATTTACAGGCAGCCCTAGACAAATTAGCCAGTCATCCAGGTTGCCAGCTTGGCTTAGTTTCCAACATTTATGAAACACCAGCTTGGGGCAAGACGGATCAGGCTGATTTCCTCAACCTTGCCTGCCAGGTTGAAACAGATTTGTCTGCCCAGGAATTTTTAACTTTCTGCCAAGAGATTGAGCAGGACCTTGACCGCGTACGGATTGAAAAATGGGGCCAACGCACCATTGATTTGGACATTATTTTTTGGGATGATCAAGTGATTGAGGAAGAGAACTTGCAGGTTCCCCATCCCTATGCTCATGAGCGGGCATTTGTGCTTTTACCGCTGACTGATATTGCGGCCGATTACTATCATCCTGTCTTGCAAAAGACAGTTGCAGAATTATTGCTCCCCTTGAAAGATGTAAAAGATATTAAAAAATTGAAGATAAAAATGCAATAATATAGAAAAATAGTAGGAGAATTATGGAAATTTTAGCGATTTTAGGAGTTTTATTGGCTGTTGTAGCCATTATTTATTTAACGTCAAAGAATTTACATGTCATTGTGGCAGCGCCGGTAGCTAGTTTGATTATTCTGCTGACCAACCAGATGAATGTGTTAGAGGTCATGTTGGGACAGGAGAAGTCCTACATGACAGGCTTGGCAGGTTTTTTAATCAATAACTTTGCAATTTTTATGCTAGGCTCTATCTTGGCCCGTTATATGGAGGCAAGTGGGGCTACCTTGACCATTGCTAATAGCATTTTAAAATTAGTGGGGAAAGATAGTCCTTATAAGGTCTTGCTAGCTTTGGCTCTCATTACAAGCATTTTGACCTATGGTGGTGTCAGCATTTTTGTTGTAATATTTACTCTTTTGCCTCTATCACGTCCTCTTTTTAAAGAGTTAAATATCAACTGGGCTCTCTTCCCACTACCAGTCTTTATGGGTGCTAGTACCTATACCATGACAACCTTACCAGGTACGCCGTCTATTCAGAATGTGATTCCGACTAAGGTATTGGGAACAAGTTTGACAGCGGCTCCGTTTATCAGTTTGGCTGCTAGTTCAGTTCTCTTGCTCTTTGGCTTGTTTTACATGGGCTACTGTCTCAAGAAGAGCTTGGCAAATGGAGAAACCTACACGGAGCATGTTGACGATGTAGTTGTGGACTTAGATACAAAAAGACCAAACCTCTTCTTCTCGGTCTTGCCCTTGCTTAGTCTGATTGCCACAATCTTCCTTTTGAATAAAACTCCGAATGTTTTGGTCATTGGCTTGTTGGTATCTATTGTTTTATCAGCCATCTTATTCTATCCTTACCTGCCTAATCAGAAGGAACTTTTGAATTCAGGGGCAACTGCTTCCATTGTTCCGGCCTTTGCCACATCTAGTACGGTGGCATTTGGTACTGTCTTGACCTTGTCAGCTGGTTTTGCAGTTATTCAGGAGTGGATCCAACAAATTCCGGGTTCGCCTTTGATTAGCTTGTCTGTGTCAACAGCCTTGCTCAGTGGTATTATTGGTTCCTCATCAGGTGCGGTTGGTATCGCCACAAGTAATTTCTTGCCTGCCTATTTGGAAATGGGGATTGACCCGGAAATCCTTCACCGTGTGGTCGTAGTGGCTTCAGCTATCCTAACAGTTGTACCACAATCGGGTGTCATGATTACCTTCCACAATCTGTCCAAGCTAAGTATGAAGCGTGGTCTTAAGTATTCATTTGTACTGGTGACTGTCGGACATATCTTGGCACTCATGGTTGTTTTAGCCTTGGTAGGCCTACTTTACTAGAAGAATTGAGAAAGAACTTTCTTTGGAAGGTTCTATTCTTTTGGCGTAAACTTAACCGGATTACAATTAACTGGTTGACTAATTGCGTTAAAAATTATATACTTTACTGGTAAAATACTTGTTATCTATAGAAGGAGAGTATTGTGAAGAAGAAACGAAATCTTGCCTTGACAGGCATTACCCTCTTGTGTAGTTTGACCTTGTTGGCTTGCCAGCAAAAGCAAGCTCAACAAGTTGCTAGTGAAAAAGTAAAGCAGGAACAGGTTCAGAAAGAGGAAATAGTCTATGTTGTTGCTGAGTTAACAACGGATGGTTATGTCCTTATTCACGGTGACCATCAGCACCTGGAAAAAGGTTCGGTTCCCTATGATGCCAAGTTTTTGAAGGAAACCTTGTTAGAGGATAAGAACTACCAATTCAATGAAAAAGATGTCTTGTACAAGGTACGGACAGGTTATATCATTCAAGTGAAGGGCAAGGTCTATTATTATCCTAAGAAGACCGGAGATGGTCTTGTCACTTTAGAGGAGGCGCGGAAATTAACGGCAAATAATCCTGAACATGACCACCATGGACACGATCACAACCATGACCATGCTCATGAAGAGCAAAAACAGTCATCGACCAATCTAGTAGGTGTAGCTGGGATTGATAGACCAACCAGCGACGGTTTTTTATTGAGCGATGCCAAGCAAATTTCAAGCAAGACGGATACGGGCATTATCGTTGAGCATAATGGTCACAGTCACTTTATCTTTTATGGTGACTTGAAAGGCAGTAAGTGGGAGTACCTTATCCCAGCTGGAGCTGATGTGACCAAGAAGCAGGAAAATAGTACATCTAGTCAGTTATCCAGTCAGGCTGATCAGGACCATTATCAATTCAACCCTGCTGATATTGTAGCTGAGGATGCTAATGGCTATACAGTTCGCCATGGAGATCATTACCATTATATTTTGAAACAAACTGTCGGTGGAAGTGTGGGAAATCCTGTTCATACAGGTGCTAGCCAGTTTGCTAGTTCGAAAGCGGTAGCACCGGTTATGCAAAATCACTTGGTGACTTTACCTGTTTCCCCAATAGCTAACCTACCAGTTCCAGTAGTTACTGCAGGTGCTAATGAAGCAGCGTCTGTGGTTTCTCGTCAAGGGATTGCTGGGATTGACTATCCGACCAGCGATGGCTTTCTCTTTGATGGAAGTGGGCTTATCGGTCAGAATGCGGTTGGTCTGCTCATTCAACATCAGGGGCATATCCACGTTTTGCGTAGGGAGCAAGTGGCAACTTCTAAGTGGGCTTATTTGCTAGAAGATCAATCTAGTCAAGCTACTCCAATTCAACCACTTCCAGCAGTCCTCACCGATGTGGTTACAAAACCAGTGGAAAAAACGGAAGTAGTAGCCGTTCCAAGTACCTCCAGCCAATCACAAGCAGCAAGTCCAGCACCTGTTGCTCCTGCAGAGGCGACTGTGGCGGATGAGGTCACAGCCAAACGGAACTACCTGGCCCAAGCCCTCGGTTTGCCAGTCAATTCCATTACCCTTTTGGATACGCCACAAGGTCAGGCCTTTATGTATCCCCATGGTGACCATGACCATTTGGTACTCTTAAAGAATATTGACCTGACAAAACCTTTTGAAAGTGAAGAAGAGGAGCATTCTCCAAGCTCGCCATCAGCTAGCGAAACGACTTCGTCTAGCTCAGAACAGCCAACAAGCTCCAGCTCCACAAGTTCAACTACTGGTAGCCAAGAAACAAGTGAGCCAGAAGCATCAACCACAACCAGCCCATCCTTGTCAGAGGTGGCTGAAGCGCCTAATTCAGCAGCTGTTGCTCCGACAGCGGAGGTTGTGGTGGATGAGGTCACAGCCAAACGGAACTACCTGGCCCAAGCCCTCGGTTTGCCAGTCAATTCCATTACCCTTTTGGATACCCCACAAGGTCAGGTCTTCATGTATCCCCATGGTGACCATGACCATCTGGTACTCTTGAAGAATATTGACCTGACAAAACCTTTTGAAAGTGAAGAAGAGGAGCATGGTGATCATTCTCCTAGCTCTCCATCTACTAGTGAGACGACTTCATCTAACTCAGAACAGCCAACAAGCTCCAGCCCCTCAAGTTCAACTACTGGTAGCCAAGAAACAAGTGAGCCAGAAGCATCAACCACAACCAGTCCATCCTTGTCAGAGGTGGCTGAATCGCCTAATTCAGCCCCTGTCACTCCTGCAGAGGCGACTGTGGCGGATGAGGTCACAGCCAAACGGAACTACCTGGCCCAAGCCCTCGGTTTGCCAGTCAATTCCATTACCCTTTTGGATACGCCACAAGGTCAGGCCTTTATGTATCCCCATGGCAACCATGACCATTTGGTGCTCTTGAAGAATATTGACCTGACCAAACCTTTTGAAAGTGAAGAAGACTTGGAAAGAAAAATTGAATATATTTCCAAGGTCTATGGTGTGCCAAAAGAAGCTATCCGGGTTTCTGATACCACCTTTAGTTTCAACGACCCAAGCCATGCTTATGATCCGACCCATGTCCATCCTTATGTGATTTTACGGTCCATGTTGATTATCCCTGAAGTGACTGGTGATCCGGAAACGGACTTTGAAGCGGAGCTTTTGGCGGTTGCTAAGCGGACAGGTATCGCACCGTCTAAACTCATCATTCGTGACAAGAAATTCATCCTGCCACATGGGAGCCATGACCATGTTTTGCATATTCAGGCTGTGGAGGGCATTGAGCCATATCTTGCCAATAAATTGCCAGCTATTTCAGGTAGCTATCAGGAAGGGGAATTTGACCGAGCAAGTGTGGATAGTCAGCTTGAAAGTTTGCGTCAAGTGGCAGCTGAAAAGTATGGGACAAGTAGCAAGGAATACCGTCGTATCGAGCGGGCTTTGGACGATTTTGCCAGCAATTTAGATGACCTGGTAACCAATTCGACCAAGGGCTATCTAGCTATGTTGGAGCAATTTGAAAAGGTTCATATCTTAAAAGAAACTACTAGCAATACAGAGGAACAAGTAGACCCACTCTATCAATCTGTACTTGAACAGATTCGTTTGCTTGATACCAGCAACCTACCTGTCAATAAGGATGATTTGACCAATCAGCTCAACCAAGCCAGTCAGGATAAGGACAGACAGGCCTTGCTTAACCTAGAACACCTCTTGCAAGAATTGAAACATTTCCAGGACCGCCCTGATATCACAGCTATGGAATACATGGATTACTTGCTCAGTCAGTTGGAACAGCCGTATTTACCAGCTGATTTGCAAGAAAGATTGGCAGGTAGCTTAGATCGCTTGTTCCAGGCGACCTTGGGTGGCAATAGTTCCATCAAGCCATTGGACTTGTCCAAGGAACTGGTTGACTTGAAAGTTGCACTCCATTTGGCCAAGGCAGCTAATCAGACCTATCCTATCCAAACCAGTCCTGCCTCTGAAAAATTACAGGAAAACAGGGCATTCATGGAGGCATTTGTGGGAGATATCCGTGAGATGTTTACTAGACAGATGACCTTCCCTGAAATTGTGGAGAAAGCAGAGCATGAAACTTCAATAACCTCTCCTAGTCAGGTGACGGATAATCAGACCTATCAAGAGCTACTGACTTTGCTTAGACAAACAAATCTAACTGGCACCCAGACCTCACAAACCGCCTGGGTTGAGCGGATTAACCAGGCAAGCTTGAAGGGGGATGAGCGTGAGTTAGCAAGTATTTCCCATAGTTTGAAGGAAATTCAGCACTTCCAAGACCGAGCAGAAATTCGTTTGATGGAATACATGGATTACTTGCTTACTCATATTGACAGCCCTTATCTTCAAGCACCTACTCGTCAGGAAGCGGCTCGCCTCATCAATCAAATCTATGGTTTGGTTGTGCGAAGGGAATTGGCAACTAGTCCAATTTCTTTGGCAGAAGACTTAATTGCCAGCAGTATTGCCGTTGCCAATGATGTAAAAAGGCAAATCAATCAGCAGCTTGAAATGTCAGATGACTATGGAATCATGCAGATGAACCGTCTAGAAATGAATATGTTTGTCGAAGGAACTAGAGATTTCTTTGTCAATCCGTTAAGTTTGCCTGAGGGAGTTCTGGTAAAAGCGGGGCAGACAAGTCCTGTTCCAGCAATTGAAGAAGGTGTAGGGGTAGCCAGTCCAACCAGTCAGGATAGACCGGAAAGTTCATCTAGTCCAATCCATGACCATGAAAGTGGCAGCAAGGAGGAAAGCCCATCCAGTTTATCACAAGCAGTTGAAGAAAACTCTTCGTCAGAAACTGGCTCAAGCTCTGAACAAGCAATCAGTCCTACAGAGCTTGTTGAGGCAGAAGTTACCGCACCAATAACTGTCGAAGGTGCAGAAGAGGAGAGTGTTTCAAATAGCTCAACAAACCCAACAGAAGTGCAAGAAATTCCTTCAGTAACGGATGAAACAACCAGTGGACCAGTTTCAGAACCTACAGACACAGCTGTAGAAGAACAAGTTTTGCCTAGTGAAACTCCAGAGGAGGAAGAAGTGGAACTATCCGATGAAGACCTAGAATGGCTGTCTGATATTTTCGGTGAATTTACAGGTTCAACTTCCGAAGAGGAAAGTGAAGACATCGGCTTGACCTGGAAACCGCTAGGGAGCTTCGATTTCAACTCTTTTGATGAATAATACCTAATAAAAAATGTTAAAACCATGGTCTGACCATGGTTTTTCTTGAAAAAATAAAAATAACTTTCTATCATTTGTCAAGTGTGATATAATCAAAATTACTGAAATCCGAACGATTTTATTTGGGAGAAAATAATGAAGAAACAATCACCGTTTATCGTAGCAGGTATTGTCATGCTGGGTGTGGTCATGCGCGCCCCCTTTACAGCCCTTCCTGCTATCTTGACAGATGTAGCTGCTGGTCTGGGAGTAGAGGTCAGTTCTCTAGGTATCTTGACCTCTATTCCCTTGATTATGTTTGCCCTCTGTTCTTCCCTAGCTCCTCGCCTAGCTGCTAGATTTGGTATGGAGAAACTCATGGCCATGGTCCTCTTGGTCATGGTTGTTGGATCAGGGATGCGGGTACTGAATCTACCTGCTTTATACATAGGTACTATGCTTGTTGGAGCTACTATTGCCTTTATCAATGTTCTCTTGCCCAGTCTGGTCACGGCTAATTTTCCTAAGAAAATTGGTTTTTATACCACCATCTATATTACCTTGATGGGAGTAGCTGCGACGGTGGCTGCTATGGTCGCGGTTCCTATCGTATCCGCAAGCTCTTGGCAAACATTTATCCTATTGATAACAGCTATAGTCTTGTTAGCCTTTCTGCTCTGGTTACCCAATATTCGTAATAATCATCGTTTTGAAAACCAAAAACAGGGCCAGCAGACCCGGTCTATTTGGAAGAATAAAGCTGCCCTTGTCTTCCTACTCTTTGGTGGTCTACAATCTGTTCTCTACTATACAGAGATTACCTGGTTACCGACCATTTCCCAGTCAGTTGGCTTCAGTAAGGCTGAGGCAGGCTTGATGGCAGGTTTCTTTAATATGACTGCCATCCCTATGTCCATGATAATCCCAGCTATCCTTTCTCGTCAGACCAAGGAAATGCGCCGCAATATTATGTTGTCTACTTCCTCAGCTACCCTTCTAGGTCTTGCTTTGCTGGCTGTTCTACCTAAGCATTTTATACTCTGGACAGCCCTGCACATCATTTTGAGTTTCTCGAATGCAGCTCTTTTCCCTTATATGATGTTGGGCTTTACCCTGAAAACCAGCAACAGCCAGGCGACTGCTCAATTATCAGGTATGGTGCAGACTGGGGGCTACCTTATTGCTGCCTTTGGACCAGGTTTATTGGGATACAGTTATCCACTATTTAATAGCTGGCTCCCTCTTATCATGGCACTAGCCCTTGTGACCCTAGCCATGATGTGGACTATCGTATTGATTGAAAAAGAAGATATTATATTATAAGTGAAATCTCTTAGAAAGCTTGTTAATTGCCTTTTGGAAATAGCAGAGCTTCTAAGGGATTTTTTGGTAAACAAAAAAGCTGGATAGTTACCAGCTTTTTAGTGTGCCACACGGCGACGTGCAGCTTTTTTGCGATTTTCTTCGATGAAAGCTTCTTTCTTTTCTTCTGGTTCGATGATTGTTTTATGAACGGTGAAGATAGCACCTGCCGCGAGAGCAACCGTAGAAAGAACACCCGTCAAGAAACCTTTGCCAAAACCTTTAGCCATAGTGAATTCTCCTTTACTTGTGTTATAATAGATTTTAGCGAAAAAACAAAATATTTTCAAGGAAAAAGATGAAAACTAAAGTAATTGTGGTCATAGGACCAACAGCGGTAGGAAAAACTGCCCTTGGCATAGACTTGGCCCAGCGCTACAATGGAGAAATTATCAGCGGTGATAGCCAGCAAGTCTATCGCAAACTGGATATTGGTACGGCAAAAGCTAGTCCTGAAGAGCAGGCTGCTGCGGTTCATCATTTGATTGATGTCCGAGATGTGACCGAGGGCTATTCGGCTTATGAATTTGTAGCAGAAGCCAGGGCCCTGATTGCTGACATTAAAAGTCGTGGCAAGTTGCCTATTATCGTGGGTGGGACAGGGCTTTACATTCAGAGCTTGCTTGAAGGCTACCACCTGGGCGGTCTGGTTGACCAGGAGCAAGTTCTTGCTTATCGGGCGGAACTCGACTGCTTGTCTGACGAGGATTTGGAAACAATGGCAGAGCAGGTAGGTTTGACAATCGAGGGAAACAGCCGACGGAGAATCATTCGTGGGTTAGAGTTGAAAAAATTTGGCAAAAACTTAGAAAATACAGAGTCAGGATATGAGCCACTTTACATCTGCCTGACGGATGACAGACAGGTCCTTTACGACCGCATCAATCAGCGCGTGGATAAGATGATGGCGGCGGGCTTACTAGATGAAGTCAGCTGGCTCTACCAAGAACACCCTCAAGCCCAAGCTGCTATGGGAATTGGCTACAAGGAGTTTTTCCCTTATTTTGCAGGTGAGCTTTCGCTAGAAGAAGCAGTTGATAAGGTCAAGCAAAATAGCCGCCGCTTTGCCAAACGCCAATTGACTTGGTTCAGAAATCGCATGCAGGTTCCCTTTTATTCAGTAGGCGAGCCAGATTACAAGTCGCAGATTTTCACCGCCGTGGAGGAATTTTTAAATGATTGAAACCCAGAAAGAACAAGAACGTGCCCTCCTGGTTGGAGTGGAACTACAGCAGACAGATAATTTTGACATGTCCATGGAGGAGTTGGCAAGTCTTGCTAAGACGGCTGGCGCTCTGGTAAAGGGAGTCTACACTCAAAAACGTGAAAAATACGACAGCAAGACCTTTGTCGGCTCAGGGAAACTAGAAGAAATTGCCCAGATGGTCGAAGCTGACGAAATTGATACCGTCATTGTTAACAATCGACTGACACCTCGCCAGAATGTCAATCTGGAAGAGATTTTAGGAGTAAAAGTCATCGACCGTATGCAGTTGATTTTGGATATTTTTGCCATGCGGGCACGGAGTCACGAAGGAAAACTGCAGGTTCACCTAGCCCAGCTCAAGTATATGTTACCTCGTTTGGTTGGTCAGGGGATTATGCTTAGCCGTCAGGCAGGGGGAATCGGCTCTCGTGGACCAGGTGAAAGCCAGTTGGAGCTCAACCGACGGAGCATCCGCAACCAGATTCACGACATTGAACGCCAACTCAAAACGGTGGAGAAAAACCGAGCGACTGTCCGTGAACGCCGCCTGCAATCAGGCGTCTTTAAGATTGGCTTGATTGGCTATACCAACGCTGGTAAATCCACTATCATGAATGCCATGACCGACAAGCGACAGTACGAGGCCGACGAACTCTTTGCCACACTTGATGCCACGACCAAGCAGATAAACTTGGCTGACAAGTTCAACGTGACCTTGACCGATACGGTTGGTTTCATTCAGGACCTGCCGACTGAGTTGATTTCAGCCTTCAAGTCCACCTTGGAGGAGTCCATGAATGTGGACCTCTTGCTCCATGTCATCGACGCCTCTGACCCCAATCACAGTGAGCAGGAACAGGTGGTCTTAGACATTCTCAAGGACTTGGATATGCTGGACATTCCTCGCCTGGCTCTGTATAACAAGCTGGACAAGACCGATGACAGCTTTACCCCAAGTCAGTTTCCTCATGTCATGCTGTCCGCTAAGGATGAAAATGCCAAAGGCCATATACAGATGATGGTCTTGGCCAAGATTAAGACCATGTTTGAACGATTTGAGGTCAGGGTGCCACTTGCTGAATCTTATAAATTGCATGATTTGGCCACTCTGGCTCTGATTGAAAATCGGACTTATGAAGAGGATGTGGAAGTGGTATCAGGCTATATCGCTTCCAGCAATAAATGGAAGTTGGAAGAATTTTATGACGGATTATCTTGATTTGGCAATCAAATACGGTGGCTTTACCAGTCTTGACAAGGTCTATCTGGCGAATAAATTAGCTGGTATGACTGACCAACAAAAACTAGATTTTATCACGCCACCGCCTTCAGTTATCAATGCCTATTTTGCGGAAATCTACCAGAAACAAGGGGCAGAAGAGGCGACGGACTATTATCTCACTCTATCTCAGCAGCTCTGCCTTTTTCCAAAAGAACCCAGCTTTGCTGAAGACAAGCCCTTTGTCCGCCTGAATTTATCTGGTAAGTCTTTCGGATTTGCCTATGTGTCGGCTGACGGTCTGGCCCAGGTTTTTTCGGAAGGTGTAGAGGAAGTGACAGGAAGTTTGCTCTTTGAAATCGCCCAAGTCTTTCCCCACTATGTCGTCTTTGTGGAGGAGGGCAAGATTTTCATGAAAGTCAATCCCTTTGAGGAAGCCAAGTTAGAGGAAGTTGAAACAGACTACCTTTTGACCCAAGTTGCGACAGCAGAGGGCTTGGTCAAGATTTCAGGTCTTAATCAGGAAGAAGTGGTGGAAGTGGCGGAAGGTTATTCTGGTCAGTATTACTATGTCTGGTCGGGTCGCTCTGCAATTTTATATATAAAACATTAGAAAGTAAACAATGCAAATTCAATTTTTAGGTACGGGGGCGGGTCAGCCCTCCAAGGCAAGAAACGTGTCCAGCTTGGCCTTGAAACTCTTGGACGAAATCAATGAGGTCTGGCTCTTTGATTGTGGCGAAGGAACGCAAAATCAAATCCTTGAAACAACCATTCGTCCGCGCAAGGTGGCTAAGATTTTCATTACTCACCTGCATGGCGATCATATTTTTGGTTTGCCCGGGTTCTTGTCCAGCCGTTCTTTCCAGTCTAGTGAGGAGCAGACGGATATTGAAATTTATGGTCCGACGGGCATTCGTTCCTTTGTCTTGGCCAGTCTGAAAGTGTCAGGTTCCCGCTTGCCTTACCGCATTCATTTTCATGAGTTTGACGTAGAGACAGTTGGCAAGGTTCTTGAGACGGACAAATTTACGGTATTCGCAGACAAGCTGGATCACACGGTGCCATGTGTCGGCTACCGCGTCATGCAAAAAGATTTGGAGGGAACGCTGGATGCGGATGCTCTCCGTGCGGCCGGTGTACCCTTTGGTCCCCTCTTTGGAAAAATCAAAAATGGCGAGAATATTACCCTAGAGGACGGTCGTGAAATCATTGCCAGTGATTATCTATCGCCACCACGTCCGGGTAAGGTTGTGACAATCTTGGGAGACACACGCAAATGCCATACCAGTGTGCGACTTGCGGTCAATGCGGATGTCTTGGTCCATGAGGCGACCTATGGTAAGGGCGATGAAAAGATGGCGCGTCGGCATGGACATTCAACCAATATGGAGGCGGCAGAAGTGGCGCGTGAGGCGGGAGCCAAGCGACTTTTGCTCAATCATATCAGTCCGCGTTTCTTGGCCAAGGATGTTAGTCAGCTACGACGCGATGCTAAGACCATTTTTGAAGAAGTTCATGTGGTCAAGGACTTGGAGGAAATTGAACTATGAGAACCATTTTGATAACAGGCGCATCAGGTGGTTTGGTGCAGGAAATGGTTCCCCTCTTGGCAGATGATTTTCTGATTCTGCTGGGTCGCGACGTGGACAAAATCGAACAACTCTACGCCTATCATGAGAAAAAGGCTGTGTTTGATGTGGATATTCGTGACGAGGCGACTCTGACGGCTTTCTTTGAGGAGCTAGATAGCCAGTATGGGCAGATTGATATTCTGGTTAATAATGCTGGCTATGCGATTTACGATGATTTTGAGAATTTCTCTAGCCAGCAGGTCCAAGCTATGTTTGACATCAATACCTTTGCCCTCATTACTCTATGTCGGCTGGTTGGCAAGCGGATGAAGGCTAGAAAGTCTGGTCAGATCATCAATATTGTCTCCATGTCTGGTCTAGTAGCAACGGCCAAATCATCCGTTTATTCAGCAACCAAGTTTGCTGCTATTGGTTTTTCAAATACGATACGGCTAGAGTTAGCTAAGTATGGCGTTGCGGTGACGACAGTCAATCCAGGTCCTATTGCGACAGGCTTTTTTGACCAAGCGGACCCAGATGGATCCTATCAAGAGAGTGTGAAAGCCTTTCTCTTACAACCCGATTACGTTGCCAAGAAAATTGTCGCGGCTATGGGAACCAAGAAACGTGAGGTCAACCTGCCTTGGTCACTAGCTCTCGCTCATAAACTTTATACCCTTTTTCCATGCCTGTCGGATTACTTAGCTAGTACTGTTTTTAATTTGAAATGAACAGATTTTGATAAACTGTATAACCTAGTTGGGTTCACTCCCATTCTAGGTTTTTTTGATCTAATCGGTTGACATTTTTTGACTACAAGTGTAAACTATAATTGTAAATCGATTACAAATGTAGACAGAAATAGGAGTTATCTTATGAACCATTCAAAAGAAAATAAGCAGGAACACCAACATATGATGCATTCTGAGGAAGTTGGTCAGACCAGCCATCATTCTCATCAGCAGGAGCATCCTCATGAAGAGGGGGTTCACGCCAATCATCATTCTGACCATCACGTCCATCACGACCATCATCATGTAGGGAGCTCTGACGTCAGTCATCATTCTCATCATACTCATGATGCTCATCAGCATCACCAAGGGCATGACCATGACATGATGGAGCATGGTGGGCACATGATGCACATGGGGGATATGAATACAAAGCTCAAGGTGGCAGTGGCAGTCATGATTCCCCTACTGGCCATTTCTCCAATTGCAGGTTTCACTCTCTTACGTTTTCCGGGTGTTGAACTTGTCCAGCTGATACTAGGTTCTATTATCTTCTTCTACTCAGGTACGCCTTTCTTTAACGGAGCGAGAGGGGAATTACGAGCTAAAAAACCTGCAATGATGACCTTGATTTCCATGGGGATTATTGTTTCCTATCTTTACTCAGTTTATGCAACAATTTTAGCGCTATTGGGACAAGAAAGCATGAACTTTTGGTTTGAGTTGTCTACGCTGATTGTCATTATGCTGATTGGGCACATTATTGAAATGAAGGCGGTTATGGGAGCAGGGGATGCCCTGAAAGACTTGGCCTCTCTCATTCCGAAAAAAGCCCATCTCAAGGATGGGACAGATGTTGCTGTAGAGGACTTACAGATTGGGGATTTCCTCCTAGTCAAGGAAAATGAAAAAATTCCGGCTGACGGTAAGATTTTGAGTGTTGCTCATATTGATGAATCCATGATTACTGGGGAATCTCGAGCTGTCAAAAAAGAGGCGGGGGATAGGGTATTCGGTGGTTCGCTCAATCAAAACATGCCCTTTGAAATGGAAGTGACCAGTCTTGGTAAGGACAGCTTTTTGGCGCAGGTGACCGAAATGGTCCGTCAAGCGCAAAACCAGAAATCCAAGCTTGAAAATATGGCTGACCGCGTAGCCTCTTGGCTCTTCTATGCAGCTTTAATTGTGGGGATTTTGGCCTTTATTTATTGGACCATGACGGCTAATCTTGCCTTTGCCTTGATGATGGCAGTTTCTGTTTTTGTCATTGCCTGTCCGCATGCCCTTGGTCTAGCCATTCCCCTTGTTGTGGCGCGATTGACCACGATTTCTTCAAAAAATGGTCTTTTGGTTCAGAACCGAACAGCTCTTGAACAGGTTAACCAGATTCGGTTTGCCTTGATGGATAAGACCGGAACCTTGACCGACGGAAAATTTCAAGTTCGCCACAGTCAAGATTTGGTTGAGGGAGCGGATGCGCTGGCCAAAATGGCAGCATTAGAAGTTCTTTCAACCCACCCAATTGCCCTTTCGATTGTGGAGGCGGCAGGTCCACTTTTCTATCAAGCAGAACGGGTTGAGAATATCCCTGGTAGTGGGATTCGAGGCGTCTTGGATGGAAGGATTTATGAAATTATGTCCTACAGAGGTCTGCAGGAAATAGGTTTGTCAGTGGATCAGGACGTGATTGCTCCCTATCTTGATTTGGGTCTAACCTTGAGTTTTTTGGTGACTGATCATGTGGTCTTGGGATTTGTAGCCTTGGGCGACCAGATAAAAGAAGATGCTAAAGATTTTGTAGCAGGCTTGAAAGCGCAGGGTATTAGTCCTGTGATGTTAACGGGAGACAATCCAGCTACCGCACAAAAAGTAGCCATTCAGTTGGGCATAGAGGATTACCGAGCTGAACTTAAACCAGAGGATAAGGCAAAACTGGTCAAGGACTATCAGGCGCGTGGGGCAGTTCTTTTCATCGGCGATGGGGTCAATGATTCGCCTGCTCTAGCGACGGCAGATTTAGGCTTTGCCATTGGCGCAGGAACTTCTGTTGCCATCCACTCTGCAGACGTGGTCTTGGTTCAATCCAATCCATCAGCAGTCTTGGATATGTTGAGCATTGCCAAGACAACCATCCGCAAAATGAGGCAAAATCTCTGGTTTGGGGCAGGATACAACATCATTGCCATTCCTTTAGCTGCTGGAATCCTTTATCCAAGCATGGGCATTATGGTGGATCCTTTATTGGCGGCCGTGCTCATGAGTCTATCGACGGTTATTGTCGCTATCAATGCTATGGGTTTACGTTACGGTAAACCGTAGAAATTTTGACAGATAATATATATAAGTAAAACACCGGTCTATGTCGGTGTTTTATGATGTAGGAGATAGGGGTGCTGTTTTCAAGTAAGAACTGCGAGAAATCTACTGCGATAATTAGTAGGATATTTGACTATAATCTGGTATAATGGGAAAAAACATCGTGAGAGTGTAGTATGAAAAAATTGTGGAAAATTATTTATAGTCGGGTTTTTATAGTTCTTGCCCTTTTATTATTGACAGTCTTTGCGATAGTTTGGGTGGTTGGCTCACTAGCAGTCTATGTCCCAGCTATCTTGACGGCATTACAAGTTTTTTCTATTATTGTAGCCATTTCCATCATCAATCGCCCAATGAACGCCAGTTTCAAGTTGACCTGGATTGTTTTTGTCATCGGATTTCCTGTTTTTGGAGCCCTCTTTTACTATATTCTCCAATCTAACATTGAAACCCGTCGCTACCGTAAAACGTTTCAACATCAGGCAAATTTATTGGGACAGTATGGAAAGACTTCTGATAAGGTTATGAATGGCTTGGCTAAAGAAGACAGAGAGCAGCTGAAACTGGCCCACTACATGAGCGAGTATGTTGGTTATCCACTTCATACCAATACAGATGCGGTTTATTTTTCGTCAGGCGAGGCCAAGTTTGAAGCTCTTCTTGAGGAGTTGAAAAAAGCAGAGCAGTACATCTTTATGGAGTACTTCATTGTTGATGAAGGTTTTATGTGGGAGTCTATCTTGGACATTCTCAAGGAAAAGGCTGCTCAAGGTGTAGAAGTCCGATTTATGTATGACGGAATGAATTCACTCAGCAATCTCCCATATTTTTACTATAAAAAATTGAGGAGTTTTGGCATACAGACTAGGGTTTTCTCACAGATTATTCCCGCCCTTTCTACCGTTCAGAACAACCGTGATCACCGTAAAATTGCGGTCATTGATGGTAAGGTGGCATTTACAGGCGGTGTCAACATTGCAGATGAATACATTAACAAGATAGAACGTTTTGGTCACTGGAAAGATGCAGCAATCATGGTCAAGGGCGAGGCCGTTTCCAACTTTACTCTCATGTTTTTGCAGATGTGGAACCACAATGAGAAAAAGCCAACGGATGATTTGAAATACTTGAAAGCGGCGCGTGAGGCGGAAGTGGAAGAAGTGACAGGTCAAGGTTATTTTCTGGCCTACGGTGAAAATCCCTTCGATAATGATGAGGTTGCCAAGCGGGTCTATCTGGATATGATCCAGTCCGCAACGGATTATATCTACATTATGACTCCATATCTGGTCTTGGATGACGAGATGATTGATAACCTGACCTATGCTGCTAAACGTGGTGTACGGGTTAAATTACTCTTACCGCATATCTATGACAAGCAGTCAGCTTATTTGGCCGCTCGGATGGATTTTAGAACTTATTTAGAAGCGGGCATTGAGATTTATGAATACACACCGGGCTTTGTCCATTCAAAAGTCGTTTTGGTGGATGATAAGAAGGCAACTGTTGGAACGGTCAATATGGATTTCCGTTCTTTCTATCTCAACTTTGAGTGTGGCTTGTATGTTTACAATCACAAGCAAGTTCTGGCAGATATTTTAAAGGATTTCGAAGACTCCTTTGCCCAGTCTGAACGGATTACCCTAGTCGGTTTTGAAAATACTTATCCTTGGTATAAGCGTTTAGCTGGTGCCTTGATGAATATTATCTCTCCATTATTATAAATACAAAATAGACAGGTAGAAAATCTAGATTAGAGTTGACTTTCTACCAGTCTATTTTTTATTTTAAATGGTATAATGGTAAGACAGCTTAAAGGAGTGAAAAACGTGATAAAACCCAACTATGACTGGCAATTATTGACCGGTTTTTCTGATGAACAATTTATCAAAATCGCAAAAAAAGAAGGATTGGATCCCGTAGCAGCAAAGTTACTCTACGAACGAGGCGTTCAAACGGCTGAAGAGTTACAGGCCTTTTTACAACCAAGCCTTGAAGATCTTCATGACCCTTACCTACTTCACGATATGGACAAGGCGGTAGAGCGGATCCGTCGGGCTATTGAAGATTATGAACAAATCTTGATTTATGGGGATTATGATGCGGACGGGATGACCTCGGCATCAATCCTCAAGGAAACCTTGGAAGAAATGGGGGCAGAAGTCCAGGTCTATCTTCCAAACCGCTTTACAGATGGATACGGTCCCAATCAATCGGTTTACAAGTATTTTATCGAGCAACAGGGCATTTCTCTGATTGTGACGGTGGACAATGGCGTAGCGGGTCATGAAGCCATTGCCTATGCTCAGGAAATGGGTGTAGATGTTGTCGTGACGGACCACCATTCCATGCAGGAAACCCTTCCCAACGCCTATGCCATTGTTCACCCAGAACATCCAGAGGGAAACTATCCCTTCAAACACCTAGCTGGTTGTGGTGTGGCCTTTAAACTAGCCTGTGCTCTTCTTGAAACGGTTCATGCAGACTTGCTGGACTTGGTCGCAATTGGTACTATCGCTGATATGGTTAGCCTAACAGGCGAAAATCGTGTCATGGTCAAGTATGGTCTGTCACTTCTCAAACAGACTGAGCGAGCAGGCCTTCAGGAATTGATGAAGATTGCAGGAATTGATGTAGATAGCCTTGACGAAGAAACTGTTGGTTTCCAACTTGCTCCGAGATTGAATGCCCTGGGGCGTCTGGACGATCCAAATCCAGCCATCGAACTTTTGACTGGTTTTGATGACGAAGAAGCCCATGAGATTGCTCTCATGATTGATAGTAAGAATGTCGAGCGCAAGGATATCGTTCAAGCCATCTATGATGAGGCCAAGTCCATGCTTCGCTCTGATAGACCTGTTCAAGTTTTGGCCAAAGAGGGCTGGAACCCAGGTGTTCTAGGAATTGTGGCAGGCCGTTTGCTAGAAGAATTACACCAGCCTGTCATTGTCTTGTCCATTGAAGATGGTAAGGCCAAGGGATCTGCCCGCTCGGTTGAGGCTGTGGACATTTTCCAGGCCCTCAAAGACCATCAAGATCTCTTTATCGCTTTTGGTGGCCATGCGGGTGCGGCTGGAATGACCTTGGAAGTGGAAAAACTGGACCAGTTGGCAGATACTCTAGCAGCCTACATTACTGACAATAAGCTGGACCTTTCAAGCAAGTCTTCTCTGATTTTAGATGAAGAATTAGACTTAGAAGAATTGACTCTGGACACTCTCAAGTCCTTTGAAAAACTGGCACCCTACGGGATGGACAATAAAAAACCAGTTTTCTATGTCAAGGATTTCCAAGTAGAATCTGCACGGACCATGGGGCAGAATAATGCCAACCTCAAACTTCGTATTACTAAAGGGGCAGCTGGATTTGATGTGGTGGCCTTTGGCAAGGGCAATTTAGCCCTAGAATTTTCACAGGCCAAAGACCTAGAGTTAGCTGTTACTCTTTCTGTTAACAAGTGGAATGGCAATACCAGCCTTCAGTTGATGCTGGTAGATGCTAGGGTCAATGGTGTCCAGCTCTATAACATTCGCGGTAAACAACATCAGCTGCCAGTTGGCATTCCTGTTTTGGATTTAGACAACTCCAAGACGGATGAAAAAGCCATTGTTCTAGCAAGTTTGCCTGAAGACATCAGCAGTCTGCGCAGCTATTTCCAAGAAAATGAATTTGAGGCTATTTACTTTAAAAATGAAATTGCCAAGCCTTACTATCTGGATGGTTATGGCAGTCGGGACCAATTTGCCAAATTGTACAAGACTATTTATCAGTTTGACGAGTTTGATGTGCGCTATAAATTGAAAGATTTGGCTGCTTACTTGAAAATCAAGGACACCCTGTTAGTGAAAATGATTCAAATTTTCCAAGAATTGGAATTTGTGACCATTACGGACGGTGTCATGCGGGTTAACAAGGAGGCACAAAAACGGGAAATCTCAGAAAGTCAGATTTACCAAGACTTGAAAGAAACAGTTATCCAGCAAGAATTGATGGCACTTGGCACTGTTCAGGAAATTTATGACTGGCTGTGTGGTCAAGCTTGATGATGCCTGTATTTCTCGGTCTTCTGCTTTTATTGCTTATCTTTGTGTATTTTTGGCACATCAATCGCCGGAAAAAAGACTTGGAAGCCTTGGAAGAAGTTGAACCAGTCCGGCAAGCCTTGACAGTATTGAGGAGCAGAGGGTGGTCAGAAAAGGCAATTTACAAGGCATTTCTTAAAGATTTGCTGAAAATGCCAAAAGCAGAAATTCCAGTATCTGTCCAAAACTTCATGGATGAGCTTTCGATTTTTGCCTCGACCAGTTTTTACAAGTTGTTAAAGGCTGAAAGTTGGTCTATGACCAAAGAAAAAGCACGGAGTTTGCTAGAGCAGATTATGGAGATCTTGGAAGCTCCAGGAGAACTACACCAAAGCCACCTGCCTGACTTGCTAGGGAAAATAGACGGTAACTGCCCTCCCCACCATTCTTTCTGGCACTTGTTTGCTGACTTAATTGACAAGGCCTTTCCTGGTCAGGAGCTGGCGGAGAATGGTGAACTGAGCAAACAAGTCCATCAATTGCGCTATCTGATTTCCTACCAGCAGGCGACTTGGGTGCGTCAGCACTATGGACAAGGAAAATCAGATTGGCAGGCCTTGGTAGCCTACCTAGCTAGCCGGCCTGTTTGGTCCTATCGTTTGAGGGAATCTGCCCGCCTGCATAATAAGCAATTATTTGCTAGGGATGAGAAGCAAAACTTACCCATCAATCTCAAGGTCTTGATTGGATTTCATAGCGAATTCATCCTGGCGCAAGATGGACAATTTGCCTTGATTTTAGAAGAAAGACCTTCTAAAAACGGTGTTGTTAATGGAGCCTCTTTCAATTATGCCAGAGCCAATAATAAGCGCCACTACCAGTTAGATATGGCTCCAGTCGGTCCGCATGACCCTCCTTTTCGTAAGAAAATGATTAGGTCTAAAGCTGGGACTTACCTTTCTCCTACTCGCATTTCTAAACATGAAAGCAAGTTTAATCAGACAGCTTGGGAACAATCCTATTTCAATTCCCAAGGCTATTTTTCCCATAAGGGACATAGCAGAGCTGCGCTTGTGGCTAGCTTGAGTAGGCGTTTTGCCAAAGATATAAGATTTGAAATGTACCAAAAACTAATTTCATGGTATAATAAAGAGTAAAACTAAAAATTTAAAGAGAGATGAAAATGAACTTAAAAGATTACATCGCAACCATTCCTGATTATCCAAAAGAAGGTATCGAATTCCGTGACATCAGTCCTTTGATGGCTGATGGCAACGCTTATAGCTATGCCGTGCGTGAAATTGTTCAGTACGCGACTGACAAGCAAATCGATATGATTGTTGGTCCAGAGGCGCGTGGTTTCATCGTGGGATGCCCAGTTGCTTTTGAATTGGGTATTGGTTTTGCTCCAGTTCGTAAGCCAGGCAAATTACCACGCGAAGTTATTTCAGCTGACTATGAAAAAGAGTACGGTGTGGATACCTTGACCATGCATGCGGATGCGATTAAGCCAGGTCAACGTGTTCTTATTGTTGATGACTTGTTGGCAACTGGTGGTACTGTCAAAGCGACCATCGAAATGATTGAAAAACTTGGTGGTGTTGTAGCAGGCTGTGCCTTCTTGATCGAGTTGGATGATCTCAAGGGTCGCGAAGCAATCGGTGATTACGACTATAAAGTCTTGATGCATTATTAAGATTGTTATAGCCAAAACTTATAACTGGTACTTATTTTATTCTAATTGAATTGTATAACAACCTGTCTTATAATATATATAAGAAACTCAGGAGGTTGCTTATGCCGATTAAAATTGAAAAATCATTACCAGCAGTAGATATTTTGAGAGAAGAGAATATTTTTGTCATGGACAGCGTCCGTGCCAGTCACCAGGACATTCGTCCTATCAAGATTTTAATTCTCAATCTCATGCCACAGAAAATTGTGACGGAGACTCAGCTGCTCCGTCTTTTAGCAAACACACCCTTGCAATTGGAAGTGGAATTTCTATACATGGCAAGTCATGAGTCAAAAAATACTCATTCGGATCACTTGGAGCAATTTTATAAGACATTTGAACAGGTCAAGGATGAGTTTTTTGATGGTTTGATTGTCACAGGGGCACCAGTGGAGAATTTAGCATTTGAAGAAGTAGATTATTGGCAGGAGCTAGTTCAAGTCTTCGAATGGTCTAAGGCCCATGTTTATTCAACCCTACATATTTGTTGGGGGGCGCAGGCTGGTTTATATGCTCGCTATGGCGTGCCAAAACACTCCATGGCAAGAAAATTATCAGGTGTTTATTGTCAAGAGGTAACCTCCCCTACTTGTTCTCTCATGCGTGGATTTGATGACGAATTTCGGTCACCACACTCACGCTACACAGAGGTCAAGGAAGAGGATATTGCCCATCTAGATGACTTGTTGATTTTGTCACAGGGCAAGGATGTGGGGTTGTCAATTTTAGCTAGCAAAGACTTGAGAGAAGTCTATAGTTTTGGGCATCTGGAATATGACAGAGATACATTGGCCAAAGAATACCAGCGGGATTGCTTGGCAGGCAAAAATCCTCATATACCAGAAAATTACTTCAAAGAAGATGATCCTACAAGCAGACCATCCTTGTCCTGGAACCTGCCAGCAGCACAATTCTTTACCAACTGGATCAACTATGCTGTCTATCAGGAAACACCTTATGATTGGAAAACCTTTGAGCAGTCAGCCCTTTCAGCAAGTCTTTAGTCTATAAAGAGGAAATATGAACTATTCACAGCAATTTCGGCAGGGACAACTGGTCCTTCCTGCAGCGATTTTATTTCATTATCAGGAGCTTTTTCCATCAGCAGATGATTTTTTGGTCTGGCAATTTTTCTTTTATCAAAATACATCACCGCTAGAAGCCTTGGCTCCTAGTGAGATTGCTCAGGCAATCGGCAGGACTGTTGCCCAGGTCAACCAGTCTATTGAAAATTTGCAAGAAGCTGGCCTATTGGACTTTAAGACCATCAGCATTGCTGGTGAAATTGAAATGATTTTCGATGCCTTTCCGGCCTTAGAAAAGTTAGATGAGTTATTAGCTCCTAAAGAAGCAGAACAATTCCTTCCAGCTGAAAATGACTTGAAAACCATGGTCGGTGAATTTGAACGGGCGTTGGGGCGCCTCTTGTCGCCTTATGAAATTGAGGATTTGCAGAAGACAATCGAAGATGATAAGACTTCTGTTGACTTGGTTCGGGCCGCCTTAAAAGAAGCTGTTTTTAACAATAAAACCAATTGGAAATACATCCAGGCTATTTTGCGCAACTGGCGTCGGGAGGGCATCACAAGTGTCGCTCAGGTAGAAGCTAAAAATGCAGAAAGAGAAGGCCAACAAGCTAAAAATGTGACAGTTTCAAGTGACTTTTTGGATGCCATGTGGATGTGGAAAGATTAAAATGGAAACAAGATTATCAAAAAGACTGGCAACAGTCGCAGACTATGTGCCCCAAGGGGCTCGACTAGCAGATGTAGGGAGTGACCATGCTTATCTCCCTCTTTTTTTGGTGGAACAGGACAGAATTGAATTTGCGGTCGCTGGTGAGGTGGTTCAAGGTCCCTACCAGTCAGCTCTTCAAAATGTTGAGCAGGCAGGGCAGTCAGACAAGATTTCAGTTCGCCTCGCAAATGGTTTGGCAGCAGTGGAGCAGGTTGATCGAATTAGCACCGTGACCATTGCGGGAATGGGAGGTCGTCTGATTGCGGATATTCTTGAAGCTGGAAAAGATAAACTTGTGTCTGTAGAACGTCTGATTTTACAGCCCAATAATCGTGAAGACGATGTCCGTCGTTGGTTAGTCGCCCATGATTTTCAGATTATTGCAGAGGAAATCTTGGAAGAAAATGACAAGATTTATGAAATCTTGGTGGCGGAGAAAGGCAAGTCAGATTTAACTGCTGACCAGTTGCGGTTTGGCCCTTGTTTGCTGATAGACCAGTCTGCAACCTTCCAGAAGAAGTGGCTCAAGGAGCTGGACAAGTTGGCCTACGCCTTGGAACAAGTGCCCCTTGAACGCCAATCTGACCGCTCTGCCATTTCCCAAAAAATCCAACAAATTCAGGAGGTGCTTCATGTTAGCAAGTAAAGTGATCGAGCGTTATCAGGCTTTTTGTCCGCCATCTCTGGCTATGGAGGGCGATGTGAAAGGGCTGCAAATCGGTACGCTCAAGAAGGACATTCGTCGGGTCATGGTGGCTCTGGATATCCGTGAAACGACGGTGGCGGAGGCTATTGACAAGCAGGTGGACTTGATTATCGTTAAGCATGCTCCGATTTTCCGTCCGATCAAGGATTTGGTGGCGGACAATCTTCAGACCAAGATCTATCTGGATCTGGTTAAGCACGATATTGCGGTCTATGTTAGCCATACAGATATAGATGTGGTGGATGGCGGTCTCAACGACTGGTTCTGTGAGCTTCTGGACATTCAGGACACCACTTATCTGATTGAAACGGCCGAGGGGCAGGGGCTTGGTCGTGTGGGGACAATAGCAGAGCAGACCTTGGAGGAGTTGGCCTTGAAAGTTAAGGACGTTTTTGGTCTAGATGCTGTCCGTCTGGTGACTTATGGTCATCAAGCTCAGCAGTATGTCAGCCGTGTGGCCATCTGTGGTGGTAGTGGCGGCTCTTACTACCATGAGGCTCTTGCCAAGGGGGCAGATGTTTACATCACAGGCGATATTTACTACCATACGGGTCAGGATATGCTCACCCAGGGTTTGCTGGCCATTGATCCTGGTCATCATATTGAAGCCTTGTTTATCAAGAAAATTGCAGATTTACTGGAAACTTGGAAGGCAGAAGAAGGTTGGGACGTGGAAATCCTTCCATCGACCGTATCAACCAACCCATTCAGACACCTGTAAAAGTCACGGAAGCGTGGCTTTTTTATTCGTTTCTTGATTTTATAGACCAGTTAAGGTATCCTAATACATATAACATGCATGAGTAAAGAGAAGGAGTTTTTGAATGGCTTGGTTTACAGAACAGTCTGTGGTGTTACAGGCTTTGCTTGGTGGTTTATTTACATGGTTTTGTACCATTCTTGGTTCAGCCATAGTATTTTTCTTTAAGACGGTTAGTCGGCGCTTGCTGGATACCATGCTTGGTTTTGCAGCAGGTGTCATGATCGCGGCTTCATTCTGGTCCTTACTGGCTCCCTCTATTGAATATGCGGAGGCCTCCTATGGCAGTCTAGCCTGGATTCCTGCGGCAGTTGGCTTTGCTGTTGGCGGTATTTTCTTGCGCTTGGTCGATGCTTGGGTTCCTCATTTGCACTTGGGGCGTGACAAAGAGCAGGCAGAAGGTGGAGATGAGAAGAACAGAAAAAATCTGTCTAAGACAGCTTTGCTATTTTTAGCCATCACCATCCATAATATTCCAGAAGGCTTGGCAGTTGGTGTGACCTTTGGCGCCTTGGCTTCTAATTACAGTCCAGCTGCCTTTGTAGGTGCTTTAGGACTTGCTGTCGGTATTGGTTTGCAAAACATTCCAGAAGGTGCAGCCTTGGCCATTCCTATTCGGACGGATGGTGCCTCACGTTGGAAAGCCTTTTATTGGGGCTCCATGTCCGCCATTGTTGAGCCGATTGCAGCTCTGCTTGGTGCGGTAGCCGTGACCTATATGACACCTATTTTGCCCTATGCCCTTTCATTTGCTGCGGGGGCTATGATTTTCGTTGTAGTGGAAGAGTTGATACCTGAATCACAAACAAACGGCAATACAGATATTGCAACACTTGGGCTCATGGCAGGCTTTATCATTATGATGGTCTTGGAGGTGGCACTCGGTTAATAAATAAGAGAGGGAGGTCTGATGTTCAGGCTTTTTTCTTATGACAATATTTCTGAAAATATGGTATAATGAACTGATATTAAATGAGGGAAGGTACTCTTATATGAAAGGTATTATTCTGGCAGGTGGGTCTGGTACTCGCCTTTATCCACTAACTCGTGCAGCTTCCAAGCAGTTGATGCCCATTTACGATAAACCAATGATTTATTATCCTTTATCTGTACTTATGTTGGCGGGGATTAAAGAAATCTTGATTATTTCAACACCTCAAGATTTGCCTCGTTTTAAGGATATGTTGGGCGATGGTTCGGAATTGGGGATCTCTCTTTCTTACGCGGAACAACCAAGTCCAGATGGCTTGGCACAGGCCTTTATCATCGGTGAAGACTTTATCGGTAATGACAATGTAGCCTTGATTTTGGGCGACAACATCTACCACGGAAATGGTTTGACCAAGATGTTGCAACGTGCCGCAAGCAAAGAAAAAGGTGCGACAGTATTTGGTTATCAAGTCAAAGACCCAGAACGCTTTGGTGTTGTGGAGTTTGATGCAGACATGAATGCGATCTCTATCGAAGAAAAACCAGAAGTGCCAAAATCAAACTTTGCGGTTACTGGCCTTTACTTCTATGACAATGATGTAGTAGAAATTGCTAAAAATATCAAACCGTCCCCTCGTGGTGAATTGGAAATTACAGATGTCAACAAGGCCTACCTAGATCGTGGTGACTTGTCTGTGGAACTCATGGGCCGTGGTTTTGCCTGGTTGGATACAGGTACGCATGAAAGCCTACTAGAAGCGGCCCAGTACATCGAAACAGTTCAACGCTTGCAGAATGTTCAAGTAGCGAACTTGGAAGAAATTGCCTACCGCATGGGCTATATCACTAAAGAACAAGTGCATGAATTGGCGCAGCCACTTAAGAAAAATGAATACGGACAATACTTGCTCCGTTTGATTGGAGAAGCCTAATGACAGAAAATTTTTTCGGTAAAACACTAGCCGCTCGACCAGTTGATGCTATTCCAGGAATGTTAGAATTCGACATTCCAGTTCACGGAGATAACCGTGGCTGGTTTAAGGAGAACTTCCAAAAGGAAAAAATGTTGCCGCTCGGCTTCCCTGAAAGCTTCTTCGCAGAAGGAAAATTGCAAAATAATGTTTCCTTCTCCCGCAAAAATGTTCTCCGTGGTCTTCACGCAGAGCCTTGGGATAAATACATTTCAGTAGCAGACGGCGGTAAGGTTTTGGGAACTTGGGTCGATCTTCGTGAAGGAGAGACCTTCGGTAATACCTACCAAACTGTTATCGATGCCTCAAAAGGTATCTTCGTTCCTCGTGGCGTAGCCAATGGTTTTCAAGTTTTGTCAGACTTCGTGGCTTACAGTTACTTGGTCAACGACTACTGGGCTTTGGAACTCAAGCCTAAGTATGCTTTCGTCAACTACGCTGACCCTAGCCTCGATATCCAGTGGGAAAATCTAGAAGAAGCAGAAGTTTCAGAAGCAGATAAAAATCACCCACTCCTCAAAGACGTCAAGCCTTTGAGAAAAGAGGACCTCTAATGTTTCAAGCCTTTTTGGAAATAGCAGAGCAGTTAAACAAGTTAGGGATTACTCCCTTGTTAATGGGCTCAGTTGGCTTGGAAAGGCGAACAGGGAGGGACTGGCAGGCAGGAGATTTAGATATTCATGTTCCAAGTGATCCACGTGGCTGGGAAGCCCCAGACGACCAACGGATTTATCAGGCGGACGCCTTGATTTCTATGATGAACCAACTAGGTTATGTCCTTGTTGACCGTCATGAACATGAATTTCATAAAGATGGCTTATCTGTTGAATTCGGAGGTCTACATTCACTGCCTGAATTTGCTGGTGTAGAGCTAGAAGATTTGGAAGAACTAGAAACAGCAGGTGCTCGCTACTACCTACCGACACTTGAACAATACCTGAAAATCTACCAAGCCTCCTCTAAAGATTCCTACCGTGCAGAAAACAATAATCAAAAAGACTTTGCTAAGATTACTTACTTGAGGGAAATCTTGAGGTAAAAAAAGCGAGCGAAGCGAGCAGTTCTGTATGTCATCGCCGTAGTGAGAAGCCCCTTTGCTTTGCTAAGGAGCGGGGGAAACCATGGGACCTTAAGCTCATGGTTTGGTAATGAAATACCTTGGTGGTTGCTTACGACCCCACTACCTAAGATGATACACAAAAAAGAAAAAACTTTTCGGAGAAAAAAATGTCTCAATTTAAAAATATTATCGTAACTGGTGGAGCTGGTTTCATCGGTTCAAACTTTGTACACTATGTTTTTAACAATCATCCAGACGTTCACGTAACTGTTTTGGATAAACTCACTTATGCAGGAAACAAGGCTAACTTGGAAGCTATTCTTGGTGACCGTGTTGAGCTTGTTGTTGGTGATATCGCAGATGCTGAATTGGTTGACAAATTGGCTGCTAAGGCAGATGCCATTGTTCACTATGCGGCAGAAAGCCACAACGACAACTCTCTCAACGATCCAAGCCCATTTATCCATACCAACTTTATCGGTACTTATACTCTTCTTGAAGCGGCTCGTAAATACGACATCCGTTTCCACCATGTATCAACAGATGAAGTGTACGGTGACCTTCCTTTGCGTGAAGATTTGCCAGGTCATGGCGAAGGTCCAGGCGAGAAATTTACTGCGGAAACCAACTACAACCCATCATCACCTTACTCATCAACCAAGGCTGCATCCGACTTGATTGTCAAAGCATGGGTACGTTCATTTGGTGTCAAAGCAACGATTTCAAACTGTTCAAACAACTACGGTCCTTACCAACACATCGAGAAATTTATCCCACGCCAAATCACCAATATCTTGGCAGGTATTAAGCCAAAACTTTACGGTGAAGGCAAGAATGTTCGTGACTGGATCCATACCAACGACCACTCAACTGGCGTTTGGGCAATCTTGACAAAAGGCCGTATGGGTGAAACCTACCTGATCGGTGCTGACGGAGAGAAGAACAACAAAGAAGTGCTTGAATTGATTCTTGAAAAAATGGGTCAACCAAAAGACGCTTACGATCATGTAACTGACCGTGCAGGACACGATTTGCGCTATGCTATTGACGCAAGCAAACTTCGTGATGAACTTGGATGGACACCACAATTTACAGATTTCTCTCAAGGTTTGGAAGAAACTATCCAGTGGTATACAGATAACCAAGACTGGTGGAAGGCTGAAAAAGAAGCTGTTGAAGCCAATTACGCAAAAACACAAGAAGTTATTAAATAAGACAATTGAAGGCTGGGGCTTTGGCCCAAGCCTTTCTTGAAACGAGGAGTAAATATGATTTTAATTACAGGTGCAAATGGTCAGTTGGGAACTGAGTTGCGTTACCTCTTGGATGAACGTGGTGTCGAGTATGTTGCTGCTGACGTAGCAGAAATGGACATCACAGATGCAGAGAAAGTAGAAGCCTTCTTTGCAGAAATCAAGCCAAGCGTTGTCTACCACTGTGCAGCCTATACAGCGGTTGATATGGCAGAAGACGAGGGCAAGGAACTCAACTACAAGATTAACGTAACAGGCTCTGAAAATGTCGCCAAGGCAGCCGCTAAATACGATGCGACCCTTGTCTATATCTCAACAGACTACGTCTTCAACGGTGAGTTGCCAGTTGGCCAAGAGTGGCAAGTAGATGACCAACCAGATCCGCAATCTGAATATGGTCGTACCAAGCGTCTGGGTGAAGAAGCGGTCGAGAAATTCGCAGACAAATTCTACACCGTTCGTACTGCCTGGGTCTTTGGTAACTATGGCAAAAACTTTGTCTTTACTATGCAAAACCTTGCGGAAAGCCGGGACACCTTGACAGTTGTCAATGACCAACACGGTCGCCCAACTTGGACCCGTACCCTTGCGGAATTTATGGTTCACTTGGTTGAAACTGGTCAAGAATTTGGCTATTATCATTTGTCAAACGATGCAGCAGAAGATACAACCTGGTTTGACTTTGCGACTGAAATCCTCAAAGATACTAATACCAAAGTATTACCAGTGGATTCTAGCCAATTCCCAGCCAAGGCAAAACGTCCATTCAACTCAACTATGAATTTGGATAAGGCCAAGGCGACAGGCTTTGATATCCCAACTTGGCAAGAAGCCTTGGAAGCATTTTATAACCAAGCTAAGAAATAAGGGAAGCGAGCACCGACTCGCTTTTTCTATGAAATCCAACTCAAATTATGGTATAATAGCCTGATTATATTTTCTAGAGTTAGGTCTTATGAAACACATTTTTATCATCGGTAGCCGTGGTTTACCTGCCCAGTATGGAGGTTTTGAAACCTTTGTCGAGCAACTGGTTTCCAACCAAGTCAGCCCCCATATCCGCTACCATGTGGCCTGTCTGTCGGACAGCAGTCACCACCAACACACAGAATACAAGGGGGCGGATTGCTTTACGATTAACCCTCCCAAGCTGGGCCCAGCCCGCGTCATTGCCTACGATATGATGGCCATTTCCTATGCCTTGGATTTGGTCAAAGCCCAAGGGATTGAGCAGCCGATTTTCTATATTTTGGGAAATACCATAGGTGGCTTTATTGCTCCCTTTGCTAAGAAGATTCACTCTGTGGGCGGAATTTTATTTGTCAATCCTGACGGCTTGGAATGGAAACGTAGCAAGTGGTCCAAACCTGTCCAATCCTATCTAAAATACGCTGAAAAGCTCATGGCAAAACATGCAGACTTATTGATTGCCGATAATGAAGGTATTGAAAATTACATTCAGACTTCCTATCCAGGAACAAGTACACGTTTTATTGCTTACGGAACGGATTTAAGTCCGACAGACTATCAAGCAGATAGCCAAGCTGTTTTAGATTTTTTTGGACAATGGAACTTGATTGAAAAGGGTTATTATTTGATTATCGGTCGCTTTGTTCCTGAAAATAATTATCTGACCGCTATCAAGGAATTTATGGCTAGTTCGACCGAGCGTGATTTGGTCATCGTTGCCAATCATGAGGGTTCTGCTTATTTCCAAAAGCTTGAAGAGGAAACAGATTTTTCACGGGATAAACGGATTAAATTTGTCGGAACTGTCTATGATAGCAATCTGCTCAAGTATTTGCGAAACCAATGCCGTGCCTATATTCATGGACATGAAGTGGGCGGAACCAATCCCAGCCTGCTCGAGGCTTTGGCTCAGACCAACGAAAATCTCGTTCTAGGTGTTGATTTTAACCAGAAAGTAGCCCTGAATGGCGCCCACTATTGGTCTAAGGAACAGGGCAATCTAGCTGAACTGATTGACAGTATTGATGGACAAGCAGAAGCAGAGGAACTTGGACGGATTGCCAAAGAGCACATGAGTACTGCTTATACTTGGGAAAAGATAGTCCAAGAATACGAGGAATTATTTTTACAATGAAAGTAAACATACTGATGTCAACCTATAATGGTCAACAGTTCTTGGCTGAGCAAATTCGCTCTATCCAAGAGCAGACTTTTTCGGATTGGACATTATTGATACGAGATGATGGTTCTAGTGACCGAACGAAAGACCTGCTTCAAGAATTTGCAAGACAGGACAGTCGTATTCGTTTGATAGATCTTGAGGAACAAAAAAATATAGGGGTGATAAAAAGCTTTCATCGCCTGGTTCAGTATGAGAAGGCTGATTATTATTTTTTCAGTGATCAAGATGATGTCTGGTTGCCTGACAAGCTGGAAGTCAGTTTGCAGGAAGCCCGATTATATCCGACTGACCAGCCTCTCATGGTCTATATGGATTTGACCGTCGTCAACCAAGACTTGCAAGTCATGACCGAGAGTATGATCCGTTCCCAGTCCCACCATGCCAATACTGAGTTGGTGCAAGAATTGACCGAGAATACGGTGACTGGTGGTGTTGCCATGATCAACCATACCCTAGCAGAACTGTGGTCTGGAACAGAAGACGTTTTGATGCATGACTGGTACTTGGCTTTGTTGGCATCGGCTTTGGGTAAACTGGTTTTTATTGACAAACCTGGAGAACTCTACCGCCAACATGCGGATAATGTTTTGGGAGCCAGAACTCTCTCTAAACGATTTAAAAAATGGATTCGTCCCCATATTTTATTCAAGGTTTATTGGGATTTGATAAAAAATAGTCAAAAACAAGCCAGCTTTTTGCTTGATAAGCCCTTATCGCCAGCTCATAGGGAGCTTGTTGAAGCCTTTGTGACCATCATGGATAAACCAATGTTGGAACGGTATCAGACTTTGAAGAAATATGGCTTGAGAAAAAACAAGGCTTTTCACACCTTCGTGTTTACAACACTAATTGTGACAAAATTTGCTTATAAGGAATGATATACAAAATATTTATAAAAAACTTATTTTTTGTTTATCGTAATGGTTGAAGTAGTAATATCAAAATATTTCAAACAGATTACATTTTTTTACGCTAAAGCAAATATTGTCATGTAAATGTAATAAAAAATTTCAAAAACAAGAGATTTTCATAGGAAAATCTCTTGTTTTGTGCTAGAATAATAGATGGAGGTCCGATATGATCAAAATTTTTGGTAAAATTCGTTACCATTGGCAACCAGAACTTTCCTGGGGCATTATATACTGGTCACTTACCTTCATTCCACTTTTCATGAGCATGACCCTGTTGCTGGAAAAACTACGCGTGTCAGGAATATTTCTTTTACTAATATTTCTATTTTTACTCTTAGTGATCTTAGGATTACACAGGTATTTTGAAATAAAAGAAAGCCAATTGCGCATTGTATCGGCTAATTTATTTGCCATACAAGATATAGAAATTGCTCAGATAACCAAAGTGGAAGTTTCCTATATTGCTGTCCGCATCTTTTCCAATGAATTTCCTGAAGGAAAGGTCTATCATATGCGAAAATGGCCTAAAAAATTTTTTGTAAATCACTTAGCTCTACATCCTGCATTTTCGGGGGAAGTTGTGTTGTCTGACCATTTGTTGAAGCAAGATTACTTCGAAATTTATTATGCAAAAAAAGCCAAATCAATCAATTGAAATGGCTTTGGTAGGGCAGGATTTGATGGCTTCGAGTATGTCGGGAGTTAGGTCGCTATCTCTTTCTAGGTTCTTTCTATCTGAAAAAATCACAATACCGTCGTCATCATAATCAAACACAGGTGAATAGGTTTGGCATAGCCCACAGGCAATGCACCGTTCAGGAATAAGTTTTATTTTCATACTATTATTTTAATCATATTTTTAGAAAAAAACAAGGAGTTGTCCCGAGAATGTCACAAGAGCCATGGAATGAAGAAGTGTATCAAACAGCTGCAGCAAGTCGTAAAGACCGCTTGAGTAAAGGATTGGCAAGTACGAAAGTATTTACCGTACTGGCTATTATTTTCTTTATCATTGTCATCATTATAGGGGCAATTGCCTTCTATCTATCTGTTGGTGGCAGTAAGACGGATTCGACGAAAGAGTTTTACAATCCAAGCAATGCTGCGGTGGTAGCAGAAAGTTCAACTGTCCCTACGGAAACGACGACTGAAACAGAAGTCACAGAAACAGAGGAAACGGAAGTGATAGATACAGCTGAAACTACGGAAACTAGCTCAAGCTTGACAGAAGCTGCAGATGGTTCTACCCTAACAGTTCAAGCAGGGGAGGGAGTTGGAGCATTGGCGGCACGTGGTGGTATTTCCATTGCTGAGTTAGAGCGTTTAAATCCTGAAAAAATGGCGACAGGTTCTTGGTTGGCTCACCCAGGTGATATTGTCCGCATTAGATAAGAGGTATTATGAAATCCATTCAAATTGCTATTGATGGTCCTGCATCGAGTGGCAAGTCAACCGTTGCCAAGATTATCGCTAAAGATTTTAGCTATACTTACTTAGATACAGGAGCCATGTACCGTTCTGCGACTTATTTGGCCTTGCAAAATGGTATTGATGTCACTGACCAAGATGGTATTGTGACCTTACTTGCTCAACATCCTATTCGTTTTGGTAGGGATGCGCAAGGGCAACAACAGGTATTTGTTGGTGAGCAGGATGTTACCTTGCCCATTCGGGATAATCAAGTAACTAACAATGTGTCGGCAGTTGCGGCACTTCCCTTGGTACGAGAAGAGTTGGTTCGCTTGCAACAGGAGATTGCCCAAGCGGGCGGCATTGTTATGGACGGCCGTGACATTGGTACAGTCGTCTTGCCTCAAGCTGAACTTAAGATTTTCCTGATTGCCTCAGTAGAGGAGCGTGCCCTTCGTCGTTTTAAGGAAAATACGGAACGTGGCATCGAAACAGATTTGGAAATCTTGAAAGAGGAGATTGCAGCTCGTGACCTGAAAGACAGTACTCGGGAGATTTCACCTTTGAAAGCTGCTGACGATGCCATCACATTTGATACAACAGGTGTATCCATCGAAGGTGTAGTGAAATTTATTTCAGAAAAAGCGAAAGAAATTCTTGACAAGTAGTTTTGGACGTGTTAGAATAGTCGTATTGAGAAAAGCAGAAGTGAGAGCTTCTCGCCTTGCGACTAACGTTGTCTGGCTCTACGGATTAAGATTTCTTCGGAAAGAATAATGGTGTAGTGCGGACTTGTTTAGCAAGTCCGTTTCGTTTTTCTCGAAAAATATAAAATGAGGTGAAAAGCCATAGCAAAGCAAGATTTGTTCATCAATGATGAAATTCGAGTGCGTGAAGTTCGTCTTATCGGTCTTGAGGGTGAACAGTTGGGAATCAAACCGCTCAATGAGGCTCAGGCCATTGCTGATAGCGCAAACGTGGATTTAGTATTGATTCAACCGCAAGCTAAACCACCAGTAGCTAAAATTATGGACTACGGTAAGTTCAAATTTGAATATCAGAAAAAGCAGAAAGAACAACGCAAGAAACAAAGTGTTGTCACTGTAAAAGAAGTGCGTCTAAGCCCAGTTATTGATAAAGGGGACTTTGACACAAAACTTCGTCATGCCCGTAAATTCCTTGAAAAAGGAAATAAGGTTAAGGTTTCGATCCGTTTCAAGGGTCGTATGATTACCCACAAAGAAGTTGGAGCGAAAGTATTAGCTGAGTTCGCCGAAGCAACCCAAGATATTGCTATTATCGAACAACGTGCTAAGATGGACGGACGTCAAATGTTTATGCAATTGGCCCCAGCTTCAGATAAAAAATAAGCTTTTTACGCTAAAAGGAGAATTAAAATGCCAAAACAAAAAACTCACCGCGCATCAGCTAAACGTTTTAAACGTACAGGTTCTGGTGGATTGAAACGCTTCCGCGCTTATACTTCACACCGTTTCCACGGTAAAACTAAAAAACAACGTCGTCACCTTCGTAAAGCAGGTATGGTACATGCTGGTGACTTTAAGCGTATCAAGTCAATGCTTACACAAATGCGCTAATCTCGCATCAGTATTGCACAATTACTTTTTTGAATTATTTGGAGGAAAATTAAATGGCACGTGTTAAAGGTGGCGTTGTTTCTCGTAAACGCCGTAAACGTATTTTAAAATTAGCTAAAGGTTACTACGGAGCTAAACATCTCTTGTTCCGCACAGCGAAAGAACAAGTAATGAACTCTTACTACTATGCATACCGTGATCGCCGTCAGAAAAAACGTGATTTCCGTAAATTGTGGATCACTCGTATCAACGCGGCTGCTCGCATGAACGGTTTGTCATACTCACAATTGATGCACGGTTTGAAATTGGCTGAAATCGAAGTAAACCGTAAAATGCTTGCTGACTTGGCAGTGAACGATGCAGCAGCATTCACAGCTCTTGCTGACGCAGCAAAAGCAAAACTTGCTAAGTAAGTCTTCTATAGATTGCTTTAAAAAAAGAGAGAACGATAGGTTCTCTCTTTTTTGCTTTATAGAGGGAAAATGATATGGGAAAGTTGGAAAAACTTTATAGGAAGGAAAAAGATTCCATTAATAATTCAACAATTGCCCTGAGATGGTAACACGAATATTGAAAAGGAACAAAGGACTTGAGCTCAGCTTATTTGCTATCTGTATGCAGTAGGGAGTAAACTGCAATATCCACAATGCCACGATTGTTTCGAGCGGCTTGTCGGAGAGTTCCTTCGTAGGTCATGCCGACTTTTTCCATGACACGACCAGAAGGACGATTTTCACTATCGTGAACAGCCGTAATCCGTAAACAACCAACTTCTTCCAGCAGAAAGTGAGTGACTGCTTCAAGGGCTTCTGGCATATAATTTTGTCCCCACCATTTACTGCCTAAGACCCAGCCCAATTCAGCAGCCTGTACCCGTTCATCTAGACTGACGACGGAAATATCTCCAATGGGTTGGTGATTTTCTTTGAGCTCGATTACCCACCTGTACGCTTTTTCTTGTGAATAGGATTGAAGACAGAACTGGACATAGTCTTCAGTATCTTGTAGTGTCTGATGAGTTGGCCAGGTCAGATAGGTGGTAACATTTTCATCTGAAGTCCAGTTTTGGAAGACTTGTTCAACATCGCTTGCTTGAAAAGGGCGTAAGACTAGGCGTTGGGTTTCTAATACCTGAGTTCCTTTATGTTGCATCTTATTTCCTCCTCAACAATGCCTCAATCCAGTCGGGTGCGTAGGCAGAAGTACAGCCTTTTGGAACCTTCATATCGGAATAGACAGCGAGTTCCTGACCGATTGCAAGACCTTGCTCCAGATAGTCAGGATAGGCAACTGCAATCTCTACCAAGCATTGGTTCATGGTCCATTGAACCTGCGGGTCTGCGGTTTGTAAATGCTGGCGAATTTGGTCTAGAGTTTCTTCAATTTCTTGATTTGAAGCGGATTTGCCAGCAAAGTATTTGGCACGGAGGAACCAGCCAAGTCTGTTAAAGATGGCCTCGTCTTTGGCAAGTAAGATTTCTTCCCAATCCCTACTGTCTTTTCGTTTGCTGAGAATGATAGAAGCTAGTTTGTCTAAGACATTGACAGAAACCTCTTCATCGAAGCAGTTTTCTAAATCCTCTAGGGGCAGTTGGTTGGGCTTAGTCTTAGCCAGTTGAATAGCCAGGTATTGTGCTTCTAGGATACCTGTTTGCCAGAGTGGGGCAAACAAGTCCAGTCGATTTTTATAGGACTTGGCAATACCAGAAATAGCTCCCATTGGAACGCCATAATAGGGCTTGGTTTCGCCAATTTTTTCATAGCGCTTGAGGGTGCCAGCATGGCTGGCTGCTTCAAGTTGGGTGAGAATGTTGTTTAATTCAGTCATAAATATCTCCGAAAAAAACTGGATTGCTCCAGTTTTTCTATCTTATTTCAATAAGCCACGTTCACGATACCATACATCTGGCGTCCATACCCACTTACAACCGTAGCTTTCTAGCAAATCAAAGGCTGCTTGTGGTCCCATGCTTCCAGCTGGATAGGTGTGGAGTGGGACTTGGTTGCTTGCCCACAAATCAACAATGCGGTCAATCAAGCTCCAGCTTGCCTTAACTTCTTCCCAATGGCTAAAGTTGGTAGAATCACCATTTAGCACATCGAAAAATAGTTTCTCGTAGGCTTCTGGTGAATTTCCAAGTGCCGTTGCATTGTGGCGGAAGTTGAGTTTGGCAGGAGTAAGAGCGAAGTGGGAACCAACTTCCTTACCATTGATAGAGAGCATAAAGCCTTCGGTTGGCTGGATGAAGATGGTCAATACGTTGGCTTCAGAAGGCTGACCAAAAATATCTTCCGCATGTTTGAAAGTGATGGTCACGCGCGTACCTTTTTCTGTCAGGCGTTTACCTGTACGGAAGAAGAAGGGAACATCACGGAAGCGGTCGGTGTCGACGAAGAAGACACCTCCTGCGAAGGTTTCCGTCTGAGAACCTTCTGCAATATTTGGTTCGTCCAAGTAGCTAACGTAGTCTTTTCCGTCGATGGAACCTGCAGCGTATTGGCCACGGATGAAGTTGCGTTTGAGATCTTCGTCAGAAGGCTGACGAAGGTGTTGGAAGACCTTGATCTTCTCCGCACGGACATCTTCCTCTTTGAAGCTGGCAGGCTTATCCATTGCCAAGAGAGAGAGGACTTGAAGAGCATGGTTTTGAACCATATCTTTTAAAGCACCAGAGTTATCGTAGTAGCCACCACGGTCCTCAACCCCAATCGCCTCAGCGAAAGTGATTTGGACATTGTCAATGTAATCGCGGTTCCAGATATGTTCAAATATAATATTGGCAAAGCGGACAGCGAAGATGTTTTGCACCATTTCCTTACCAAGATAATGGTCGATACGGTAGATTTGGTCTTCCTCGAAGGCAGCCGCCAATTCCTCATTGAGTTTGCTTGCAGTTGCAAGGCTTGTTCCGAATGGTTTTTCGATAATCAAACGCTCAAAACCTTGTCCGTCAACGATCTTCTCAGACTTGAGGTGTTTGGCAATGGTTCCGAAGAATTCAGGTGCCATGGATAAGAAGAAGACCTTGTTGTGTTGGGTATCGTACTTTTCACACAAGTCATCTTGTAATTTTCGAAGAGCTACATAATGCTCCGTATCATTGACATCATGGCTTTGGTAGTAGAAATGACTTGCAAATTCATGAGCCTGACGTGGCGTGTCGGGCAAATCTCCTAGTGATTCAATGACGGTTTGCTCAAAAAATTCCTTGGTCCAGGGTCTGCGGGCTGTTCCAATAACAGCAAAGTTTTCTTTGATATGTCCCGCCTTGTACAGACGGAAAAGTGATGGATAGAGCTTGCGTTTGGCTAAGTCGCCACTAGCACCAAAAATGGTAAACAATACATGTGATGACATAAATTCTTTCCTATTCTATTGAGTATAAATCTCATTATAGCATAAATTGTCAGAAAATTCACTTTATGACTTCATTTTTCTAAAATACTCGATAAACGTAGGGATTTTCAGGTTGCTGGATTTCTTCTATTTGCTCTAATTCCAGTGTTGGTAGGCTTTGTTTTAAGGAATGATGGTAAGCAATCTTAATTTTTCCGCTGGCCTTGACCCAGCTATTGTCAGGAAAAGTCTGTGAAGCTCCTGTAGAGAGTAGACCGTAGACACCAGAATCGGCGATACAATGAATAATACCAAAACGGAAGAGAAATTGCTGGTCAGTCTTGTCTGGGTCATTATAAACGAAACCGACCATTTCAATTGTTTTACCGGCAAATTCATTTGGATAGTCATAGATGGCCTCCATGACCTCCATGTAATTATCACTTGTCACCTCTATTTCATCTTGAGCTAAATAGTGGTCTGCTATTGCGCGCATCTCAGATTGGTAAATTGACTTTGTAAAATAGATGGATGTATCAGGCTTGAGGTATTGGACGCTGGTCCCCTCCTGAGCCTGAGTAGCTGTGTCATTTTCAGCAGCTAGGGGGAAATGATAGCCTTTAGCCGCCACAGAAGTAGCATCTAAACTAACTGTTGGAAAGAGCCAGGCAACTGTAAGTGGGAGGATTAGGAGAAACACACTAGCAAATTTGGCTGATTTTTTTGTCAAATGACTATGTGTTTCAATGTTTTTTACCCAGACATAGAGTTGAACCATGGCTAGGATAAAGGAAAGTATCATAGACAGATAGGCCAGATAGGTGTAGTGCAGATTGATATACTGGTCTAGTTTGCCTGATACATATAGGTACATAGTCATTTCAAAATAAGCTGCGAGAATTAAAAATCGAATCATACAAGCCCTCCTAGAATGATGCAGTAGCCAAGGATAACCAGGAAAGTAATAGTAACGAAGCTCAGAATAAATTTACCTGTGAAATAACGCTTTATCATGAGTAGATTTTTGACATCTACCATTGGTCCAATGACAAGGAAGGCCATGACGGGTGCTAGACCAAAGCTGGATAGAAAGGATGCACCGATAAAGGCATCTGCTTCAGAACAAAGGGAGAGCAGAAAGGCAAGTCCCATCATGAGCAAGATAGCTGATAGAGGGCTGTGAGCAATCGAAGTCAAGATAGCTGTTGGAACATAGACCTGTACTAAACTAGCAAAGAGGCAACCAAAGACCAAGTATCGACCGGTATCGAAAAATTCATCAATGGCATGAATAAAAGCTAGTCCGACTTTTTGCCAGTTGGTTTTATCTGAAAAATCATGGGTCGGTTGGCAGGCAGTCTGTTGGTTTTTAATCGGTTCTTTGACCAAAAAGCCAAGGACCAGACCAAGGACGATTGCGACCAAGATAGATCCTAGAACACGATAGGCGGCCAGAAGCCAAGAATTTCCAAACGCAGTGTAGGTTGCAAAAAGAACGATGGGATTGATAAGGGGGGCAGTCACTAGAAATGGAATAGCAGTATAGCTAGGCACCTTTTTTTCTAAGAGCCTATTCACAATAGGGACTATCCCACATTCGCAAGAAGGGAAAACAAAGCCTAGAAAGGTCCCGAAGAGGATGGCCAGAAAGGTATTCTTAGGTAGAAATCTGACTACCTTTTCAGGTGTGATAAAGACCTCAATGAAACCAGAAATAATTGCACCTATCAGAACAAAGGGCAGGGCTTCAATGATAATTGACAGGAAAATAGCCCCCGCCTGTAAAACAGAAGAGGGCAGTTGCTCAAATCCAAACATCCTTACTTATCGTCAACTTTCTGCTTGTTTTTTTCAGTGCTTGTTGGGTCTGGAAACTCAACTTCTTCGAGTTTGTCAAAGGATGCAAATTCTTCTAGCATTTTTTCCAAATCATCTTGTCTTTTAAATGTTACAGCCATAGGGCACCTCCGAAAATATTATATATCTATTATACCCTTTTTTTGCTCAAATGTATTTAAAATTTCCTAACCTAATTCAAAACTAAAATCTTCAGTTGCCATCTTAAGTCGTGGTATAATTGTCTTATGGAAAAAAGAATATCAGAATTAGTAGACTTACTTAACAAATATGCCGACGAATACTATCGTTCAGACAAACCAAGCGTGTCTGATGCCGAATACGACAAACTCTATCGAGAATTGGTGGAACTGGAAACAGCCCATCCAGAATTGGTTTTGCCCAACAGTCCAACCCATCGCGTTGGTGGCAAAATTTTAGACGGCTTTGAAAAATATAGCCATGTCTATCCTCTTTTTAGCTTGCAGGATGCCTTTTCGCGTGAGGAATTAGATGCCTTTGACCAACGTGTTCGCAAGGAATTTCCCCAGGCGACCTATATCTGCGAACTCAAGATTGACGGTCTGTCCATTTCCCTGACCTATGAAGCGGGTAACCTGGTCGTTGGAGCAACCCGTGGCGATGGCAGTGTCGGTGAGAATATCACCGAAAACCTCAAGCGAGTAGCGGATATTCCCCTGACCTTACCTCAAGCAGTTGATATTACTGTCCGTGGCGAGTGCTATATGCCCAAAGCCTCTTTTGACCGCGTCAACCAACAACGTCAGGAGGCAGGAGAGGCTGAGTTTGCCAATCCACGTAATGCAGCAGCAGGAACCCTCCGCCAGCTGGATACGGGTGTAGTAGCTCAGCGTGGTCTTGCTACCTTCCTCTACCAAGAGGCTAGTCCGTCTGAAGCGACCAGCCAGTCGCAAGTGCTGAAAAAGCTGGATGCTCTAGGCTTTGTGACCAACCACGACTACCAGTTGGCCGACAGCATGGACGATGTTTGGGCTTTTATTGAAAAAATGGCAGAGCGTCGAGAAGATTTGCCCTATGAAATCGACGGTATCGTGATTAAGGTCAACGACCTAGCCATCCAAGAAGAATTAGGTTTTACTGTTAAGGCACCACGTTGGGCAGTGGCCTACAAGTTTCCGGCAGAGGAAAAAGAAGCCCAAATCCTATCAGTTGACTGGACCGTTGGTCGAACAGGTGTCGTCACTCCAACAGCCAATCTCAGCCCTGTTCAGTTAGCTGGCACGACTGTCAGTCGTGCCACCTTGCACAATGTCGATTACATCGCAGAAAAAGACATCCGTATTGGCGACACGGTTATTGTTTACAAGGCGGGGGACATTATCCCAGCAGTTCTGAAAGTAGTGGACAAGTACCGAAAAGATCAAGAAGTCATGCCTGTTCCAAGCCAGTGTCCGTCTTGTCAGAGCGACTTGCAGCATTACGAAGATGAAGTGGCCCTCCGTTGTATCAATCCCATCTGCCCAAGTCAGTTGATGAGCAAGTTGGAGCATTTTGCTAGCCGTGATGCTATGAATATTGCAGGTCTAGGGTCTTCCATTGTGGAAAAACTCTTTGTATCAGGTCTGGTCAAGGATGTGGCGGATATTTACAAGCTGACTGTTGACGACCTCTTGACCCTAGACGGTTTCAAGGAAAAGTCCGCAGACAAGCTCTATCAGGCCATTCAGACATCAAAAGGAAATTCAGCAGAACGGCTCTTGTTCGGTTTGGGTATTCGCCATGTCGGCAGCAAGGCCAGCAAGATTTTGCTGGAAAACTTTGGCGACTTGGAAGCCCTAGCTCAAGCCAGCCAAGACGAGATTGCTTCCCTAGAAGGATTGGGTCAGGTAATAGCCAAGTCCTTGACCAGCTTCTTTGTGAGCTCAGGTGCCCAGCAACTTTTAGCTGAACTTAAGGAAAATGCCGTAAACTTAGCCTATCTGGGACAGGTAGCGGATGAAAATGCTGCCTTGTCTGGACTTACGGTCGTATTAACTGGTAAGTTGGAACGGATGAAGCGGGGCGAGGCCAAAGCTAAGCTAGAAGCTTTGGGTGCCAACGTAGCAGGCTCTGTTTCCAAGAAGACCAACCTAGTTGTCGCAGGTGCTGACGCAGGAAGCAAGTTGGCCAAGGCCCAAGAGTTAGGAATTGAAATAAAAGATGAGGCTTGGTTAGAAAGCCTTTAAGGTATAGGATATGGAAGAACGCAAGCGAGCAAGATTGATTTACAACCCTACCTCAGGTCAGGAAATCATGAAAAAAAATGTGGTAGACGTACTAGAAATTTTAGAAGGTTTCGGTTATGAAACCTCTGCTTTTCAGACAACGGCCACAAAAGATTCAGCAAAAAATGAGGCGAAAAGAGCAGCAGAGGCGGGCTTTGACCTAGTCATCGCAGCAGGAGGAGATGGCACCATCAATGAAGTGGTCAACGGAATTGCTCCCCTTGAAAATAGACCAAAGATGGCTATTATTCCAACAGGAACGACCAATGACTATGCGCGTGCTCTTAAGGTCCCTCGTGGCAACCCGATTGAAGCAGCCAAGCTGATTGGGAAAAACCAGACGATTTTGATGGATATTGGCTTGGCAAAGAATGAAAAAAATGGATTTTATCAAGAACATTACTTCATTAACATCGCTGCCGCAGGAACTCTGACAGAATTGACCTACAGTGTGCCAAGTCAGCTCAAAACCATGTTTGGCTATTTGGCTTATGTGGTCAAGGGGGCGGAGCTTTTGCCACAAGTCCAATTTACACCTGTACGAGTGACGCACGATGGGGGAGTATTTGAAGGCTCTGTTTCGATGATTTTCGTCGCCTTGACTAATTCCATTGGTGGTTTTGAGCAAATTGTTCCAGATGCTAAATTGGATGATGGGAATTTCACCTTGATAATGGTCAAGACTGGAAACTTGTTTGAAATTCTTCAGTTAATTGGGCAGGTCTTGGACGGTGGGAAGCATATTGAGAGTGATTTAATTGAGTATATCAAGACAAGGTCTTTATCTATCGAAAACCTTAGTTCCGACAGCCGCCTTCTTCTCAATCTTGATGGAGAGTTTGGTGGAGATGCGCCAGTTGAATTGTACAATCTTCAAAATCATATTGAATTTTTTGCGGATACGGACCTGGTTTCTGATGAGGCTATCACTTTGGATACGGAGCAGGTCGATCGAGAAAATATGGCCAAACGTTTCATTGAAGAAAGTAGTCATATCCATTCTGCTATATAAATAGGAAGAAAAGACAGCAGGTCTTTTCTTTTTCTATTTCAATAGCGAATTAAACGCTTCCAAAGGAGGTATTTTCTTGACAAATAGATGTTTTAGGAGTATCCTTACATGGTATTAAATTTTAAAAGGAGAATTCGTTATGAATTTAGGCGCATTGGCTTTAGGTTTGGCCTGTCTTGGTGTTAGTATTGGAGAGGGTATATTGGTCGCTTCTTACCTTAGTTCGACTGCACGTCAACCAGAAATGCAAAGCAAGTTGATGGCTGGTGTATTCTTAGGTGTTGCCTTTATCGAGGGAACTTTCTTCGTAACCTTGGCTATGATGTTTGTCTTGAAATAGTAGAAAATAGAGAAATAGAAAAGGGGGGAACCTCCATTGGAAGAACATTTAAGTCCAACCCTTACCCTTGGTCCCGTAACCTTTGATCTGACCATGGTATTGGTTTCTATTATAACCATTTCCGTTATTTTCTTACTTGTTTTTTGGGCTAGTCGCCGAATGGAACTGAAGCCAAAAGGTAAACAGAATGTTTTGGAGTATGTGTACGAATTGACTATCAATTTCACTAAGGGAAATCTTGGAGATGAAGATGCTAAAAGGTACGCCTTGTTCTTCTTCACAGTCTTCACCTTTCTTTTGGTAGCAAATAACTTGGGTTTGATGACCAAGTTGGAAACAGCGGAAGGTCATAATTTGTGGACATCTCCGACAGCCAACATGGCCTACGATTTTGGACTAGCAGCCATTGCAACTGTTTTTTGTCATGTCGAAGGTATTCGCCGTAGAGGGGTTAAGCAATATCTGAAAGATTTTGTGACTCCTTTGGCAATGACTCCGATGAACATTTTAGAAGAAATTACCAACCTTGCTTCACTAGCCTTGCGCTTGTACGGTAATATTTACGCAGGTGAGGTTTTGGTTTCACTTCTTTTACAGCTATCACAACAAAGTGCAGTAGCTTATCCAGTTGCATTTGCACTAAACATTGTTTGGACAGGCTTCTCTGTCTTCATTTCATGTTTGCAAGGCTATGTATTTGTCATGCTGGTATCCATGTACTTGAACAAAAAAATCCACGGTCATGGTGAGTAAGAAAGGGAAAGAAAAATATGGCAACAATTTTAGCAATGCAATCTAGCACTGTTCTTGGAAACTTTATTCTCGTAACGGCTTCTTTTGCGATATTGATAATCCTTATTCGTGTATTCGCTTGGGATCGTATTACAGGTATTTTTGAAGAACGTGCCAATAAGATTGCCAATGATATTGATGCGGCAGATGAAAAATTAAGAGCTGCTTCAAACCTGGTTCAACAACGGGAACAGGAATTGGTTCAAGGTCGTGTTGAAGGACAAAAAATCATTCAAGACGCTATTGAGCGAGCGAAACTAGAGAAAAAACGTATTCTTGAACAGGCAGAAGTTGAAATCCAAGGCTTGAAACAAAAAGCGCAGATGGAAATCGAAGCTGAAAAATGTGAAGCTCAGGAAAACCTGCGTATTCAAGTGGCTGAGTTGGCAGTTGATTTGGCAGGTAAAATCATTTTAGAAGACCTAGACCAGGCAGCTCACAGCAATTTGATTGATCGTTATTTGGATAAGCTGGGAGAAAAGTAGATGAACGCTAGAGAAAATGCCCTTGTGCAAAAATACGCTCTATCATTTGTTGAAAAAGTCAGTGATCATGCAGAAATTTGGGAAATGTATGACCAGCTTTCTGAATTGATTACGATTATCCATGATAGCAAACTCAATCGTCTTTTGTTGTCTGCTACGGTATCAAGAGAGGAAAAAGCTGCATTCGTACGAACCGTTCGCCAATCAAGTTTCTGGCAAATCAATGATTTGATTGAGGATATTATTCGTGATGGGCATGCAGACTTGCTACTGGAAACATTAGAGCGTGTCCGTTTACAGATTAGTAAATTTAAAAATGAATTTGAAGCCCATGTGGTTTCTGTTTATCCTTTGACTGAGGTGCAAAAAGACCGACTACGTCAGTTAGTGGAAGAACGATTCTCCTTACGTGTACGTACTATCATCGAAGAATTAGACCAAAGTCTACTTGGTGGTTTCATTGTGAGTGTTAACCACAAGGTAATCGATGCAAGTGTTCGGACACAATTGAAGGATGTTAGAAAAAAACTTTAGAAAATAGAAAGTGGTGTTCTTTTGATAAATGCACAAGAAATTAGCGCTTTACTAAAACAACAAATTGAAGGCTTTCAGCCTGACTTTGACTATACAGAAACTGGTGTCGTAACCTACATTGGTGACGGTATCGCCCGTGCGCAAGGTCTTGACAATGCCATGAGTGGAGAGCTTTTGGTATTTGAAAATGGCACCATTGGTATGGCCCAAAACTTAGAAACCAACGATGTTGGTATCATCATTCTTGGTGAATTTACAGATATCCGTGAGGGTTCTGTTGTTCGTCGGACTGGTAAAATCATGGAAGTGCCAGTTGGCTCAGCCTTGATTGGTCGTGTCATCAATCCACTTGGGCAACCAGTGGATGGTCTTGGTGACATTCGTACGACTAAAACCCGTCCAATCGAGTACCCAGCGCCAGGTGTTATGCAACGGAAATCAGTAAATGAGCCGCTGCAAACTGGTCTTAAGGCTATTGATGCTTTGGTTCCAATTGGTCGAGGTCAGCGTGAATTGATTATCGGTGACCGTCAGACAGGGAAGACATCTGTAGCCATTGATGCTATTCTCAACCAAAAAGGCAAGGATATGATTTGTATCTACGTTGCCATTGGTCAGAAAGAATCAACAGTTCGTACGCAGGTTGAAACCCTTCGCCAATATGGTGCCTTGGATTACACAATCGTCGTGACGGCATCTGCTTCTCAACCTTCTCCATTGCTATTCTTGGCTCCTTATGCCGGCGTTGCCATGGCAGAAGAGTTCATGTATGAAGGCAAGCACGTTTTGATTGTCTACGATGATTTGTCAAAACAGGCGGTTGCTTACCGTGAATTGTCCCTCTTGCTTCGTCGTCCTCCAGGTCGTGAAGCTTACCCAGGTGATGTATTCTACTTGCACAGCCGCTTGCTTGAGCGTTCAGCCAAGGTTTCAGATGAGTTAGGTGGTGGCTCCATTACAGCTCTGCCATTTATCGAAACCCAGGCAGGTGATATTTCAGCTTATATAGCGACTAACGTGATTTCAATCACGGATGGACAAATCTTCTTGAAAGACGACTTGTTCAACTCTGGTATCCGTCCAGCCATTGATGCGGGTTCTTCCGTATCGCGTGTGGGTGGTTCGGCACAGATTAAGGCTATGAAAAAGGTTGCGGGTACCCTTCGTATCGACTTGGCTTCTTACCGTGAATTAGAGGCCTTCACGCAGTTTGGTTCCGATTTGGATGCAGCAACTCAGGCTAAACTCAACCGTGGTCGTCGGACTGTCGAAGTTTTGAAACAGCCCTTGCATAAGCCACTTCCAGTTGAAAAACAGGTTTTGATTTTGTATGCTTTGACAAATGGCTTCTTGGATTCAGTGCCAATTGATGACATTTTGGCATTTGAAGAAGAGCTATACGCATATTTTGATTTGCATTATGATAGTCTTTTGGATGTGATTCGTACGACGAAAGACCTTCCAGATACAGATGAGTTGAATGCTGCTATTCAAGCCTTCAAAGACCAGTCTGTCTTTAAGTAAAGGAGTGAATGATGGCAGGTTCTCTCAATGAAATCAAGTCAAAAATTGCATCTACTAAGAAAACCAGTCAAATCACCGGTGCCATGCAGATGGTTTCGGCATCTAAACTAGCCAAATCAGAGCAATTAGCCCAATCCTTTCAGATCTACGCTAGCAAGGTTCGTCAGATTACAACGGACCTCTTGCGTGGAGAATTGATGGCTTCTGACACTAGCAATCCAATGCTGATTCGCCGTCCAGTTCAAAAATCAGGCTATATTGTCATTACCTCTGACAGTGGATTAAAGGGTTCTTATAATTCCAGTATTCTCAAAGCTGTCATGGGCATGATTGAACAGGACCATGACTCAAAAGATGAGTATGAAATTATTGCCATTGGTAGTATGGGGGCTGATTTCTTCCGTGCCCGTGGTATCAATCCTGTCTTTGAATTGCGCGGTCTAGCGGACAACCCAAGCTTTGAAGAGGTTCAAAAAATCATTTCTAAATCTGTTGAAATGTATAAGAATGAACTTTTCGATGAATTGTATGTCTGTTATAACCACCATGTCAATAGTTTGACCAGTCAGGTGCGTGTCCAGCAGATGCTTCCTGTTGAGGATTTGGACCATAATGAAGCAGATGGTTATACATCTACTTTCGAATTGGAGCCAAACCGTGAAGTCATTCTGGAGCAATTGTTGACCCAATATGCAGAATCCACCATTTACGGAGCGATTTTGGATGCCAAAACTGCTGAAAATGCGGCTGGGATGACGGCCATGCAGACAGCAACGGATAATGCTAAGAATGTCATTAACGATTTGACAATTCAATACAATAGGGCTCGTCAGGCATCGATCACTCAGGAAATTACTGAGATTGTAGCTGGTGCCTCAGCCCTTGAGTAATAGAAATAGAGGAAATAGAATGAGTTCAGGCAAAATTACTCAGGTTGTCGGACCAGTTGTAGACGTTGCGTTTGCAGCAGAAGATAAACTTCCTGAGATTAACAACGCACTCGTTGTATACAAAAATGATGATTCCAAGCAAAAAGTTGTGCTTGAAGTTGCTTTGGAACTTGGTGATGGCGTTGTTAGGACCATTGCCATGGAATCAACTGATGGATTGACTCGTGGCATGGAGGTCCTTGATACAGGTCGTCCTATCTCCGTTCCAGTCGGTAAGGAAACTCTAGGTCGTGTCTTCAATGTCTTGGGAGATACCATTGACCTTGATGAGCCTTTCCCAGCTGATTTTGAACGTGAGCCAATTCATAAAAAAGCACCAGCTTTTGATGAGTTATCTACATCAAGCGAAATTTTGGAAACAGGTATCAAGGTAATTGACCTCCTAGCACCCTATCTAAAAGGTGGTAAGGTTGGTCTCTTCGGTGGTGCCGGTGTTGGTAAGACCGTTCTTATCCAAGAATTGATTCATAACATTGCCCAAGAACACGGTGGTATTTCTGTATTTACCGGTGTTGGTGAGCGTACTCGTGAAGGGAACGACTTGTATTGGGAAATGAAGGAATCAGGTGTTATTGAAAAAACGGCCATGGTATTTGGTCAGATGAATGAGCCACCAGGAGCCCGTATGCGTGTTGCTCTTACTGGTTTGACCATTGCGGAATACTTCCGTGATGTGGAAGGTCAGGATGTACTTCTTTTCATCGATAATATCTTCCGTTTCACGCAGGCTGGTTCAGAAGTATCTGCCCTCTTGGGTCGTATGCCGTCAGCCGTTGGTTACCAGCCAACACTTGCGACGGAGATGGGTCAATTACAAGAACGGATTACCTCAACCAAGAAAGGTTCTGTTACATCTATCCAGGCTATCTACGTGCCTGCCGATGACTATACAGACCCTGCGCCAGCAACAGCCTTTGCCCACTTGGATTCAACGACTAACTTGGAGCGTAAATTGACCCAGCTTGGTATTTATCCAGCAGTAGATCCTTTGGCATCCTCATCTCGTGCCCTTTCTCCACAAATCGTAGGGGAAGAACACTATGTAGTTGCTATGGAAGTCAAACGTGTCCTTCAGCGTTACCAAGAATTGCAAGATATTATTGCTATTCTTGGTATGGATGAATTGTCTGACGAAGAGAAGACCTTGGTTGGACGTGCTCGTCGTATTCAATTCTTCCTATCTCAAAACTTCAACGTTGCTGAGCAATTTACAGGTATGCCAGGTTCTTATGTGCCAGTGGCTGAAACAGTGAAAGGCTTTAAGGAAATCTTGGACGGTAAGCATGACCATCTACCAGAAGATGCCTTCCGAAATGTCGGTTCGATTGAGGATGTAGTCGCAAAAGCTGCAAAAATGAGATTCTAAGAGGTGGCCTATGGAACAAATGACTGTTCAAATTGTGACACCAGATGGAATGAAATATGACCACCATGCAGCCTTTGTTTTGGTAAAGACTGTCGAAGGTGAGATGGGAATTTATCCCGGGCATGAGGAACTGATTGCCGTTTTAGAAATTGATGAAATGAAAGTCCGCCGTGTTGATGATGAAAATCACGTGGACTGGATTGCTGTCAATGGTGGGATTATTGAAATCAATAAAAATATGATTACGGTGATTTCGGACTCAGCAGAGCGAGAACGTGATATTGATATCAGTCGTGCAGAACGGGCTAAGTTGCGTGCCGAAAGAGAGCTTGAAGAAGCTCATAAGGCCCACAATGCTGATTTGGAAAAACGTGCTACAGTTGCACTTCAAAGGGCTATTAACCGTATTCGAGTTGGTAAACATTAACACACTAAAAGAGATGGGATTGGACTTGGTTCAATCTCATTTTTCGTTTTCATGGTATAATGGAAGCATGATTATTTCAATTTTACAATTTTTTAGTCACATACTGTTTATCTATCTGGCCCATCATCTTTTGGTGACAACAGTTGACTGGTCACGGTGGTTAAAGGTTACTGGAGAAAACCAGCAGAAAATCAACCTGCTCATTCTCTTTCTAGCCATTGCTCTGGGCTACCTGGTATCCAACTTTTTCTTGGAATTGTTGGTGGTGGGGCGCTCATTTGCAAGTATGTGATTTAAGTAAGAAAAGGATAGTAAATGGACACAATTATTGTTAAAGGTAGTAAAACTGGCTTGAAGGGTCAGGTAGAAATCGAAGGTGCTAAGAATGCTGTTCTGCCTTTATTGGCAGCGACGGTATTAGCTAGTCAAGGACAGACCAAATTAACTCAAGTGCCTATTTTGTCAGATGTCTATACCATGAACAACGTCGTTCGTGGTTTAGGAGTTCGGGTCAAATTTGATGAAGATAGCAAGACTATTGACATTGATGCGACAGGTCGTCTTGGCAATGAAACGCCTTATAAGTATGTAAGCCAGATGCGTGCCTCTATTGTCATTCTGGGGCCAATTTTGGCTCGCAATGGTTATGCTAAGGTATCCATGCCGGGTGGGTGTACCATTGGTAGTCGTCCAATTGATTTGCATTTGAAGGGCTTGCAGGCACTTGGTGCCAAGATAAAGCAACGTGCGGGTTATATTGAGGCGAGTGCAGAGAAATTGCAGGGGGCTCATATCTATCTTGATTTCCCAAGTGTTGGGGCTACGCAAAACTTAATGATGGCTGCAACGCTTGCTCAAGGTACGACTGTTTTGGAAAATGCTGCGCGGGAACCAGAAATCGTTGACTTAGCAATTTTCCTCAATAAAATGGGTGCCAAGGTCAAGGGGGCAGGTACAGAAACCATTACCATCACAGGTGTTGACCAGTTGCATGGAGCTGAACACCAAGTTGTTCAAGACCGTATTGAAGCAGGGACCTTTATGGTGGCTGCTGCAATGACAGGCGGAGATGTCTTGGTCAAGGATGCTGTCTGGGAACACAACCGTCCTCTCATATCTAAGATGCTAGAAATGGGGGTTGAAGTGACAGAAGAAGAAGGGGGTATCCGAGTTCGTTCGCAAGTGGATAAACTTAAACCCGTAACTGTAAAAACCTTACCGCATCCAGGCTTCCCAACAGATATGCAGGCGCAGTTTACGGCTCTCATGGCAGTTGCCAAGGGGGAATCAACCATGATTGAAACAGTATTTGAAAATCGTTTCCAGCATCTAGAAGAGATGCGTCGGATGGACTTGCATTCGGAAATTTTGCGTGATACAGCTATCATTACAGGTGGTCAGACCTTGCAGGGTGCTCAGGTGATGTCAACGGATTTGCGGGCAAGTGCAGCCTTGATTTTGGCAGGTTTGGTCGCTGAAGGTGAAACGATTGTTGGGAAATTGTCCCACTTGGACCGAGGTTATTATCGGTTCCATGAGAAATTGGCAGGACTTGGCGCTGACATCAGACGTGTAGGTGGAGAAAGTGAAAATGTTTAAGGAAAATCTGAACTATGTTGGAAAAAATCTGCTTCTGGTTGCTATCGTAGCACTTTTAGCCCTACTGGTTTTTGCTTTAGGACTTATGGTAGGCTATGGTGTCATTGGTGATGGGGATAATTTATTTGCAGTCCTATCCCCTGCAAAATGGCAGGATTTAATCAATAAATTTACAGGAAAGTAGGGTAACCTACTTTTTTGATGGGGGATTTTATGGCGAAGAAAAATGTAAAGAAACAGGCTATGAGCCTACTAAGTTTGTTAGCTACTATTGTTGTAGTTGGTGGTGGCTACTTTTTAAATAATACGAGCAGCGACAATGCTGCAAACTATTCTTATTATGTCAATCAGTCGCAAGCAAGCGAGTTTACACCTAGCCAGGAGCTGGCTAGTTCGGTATTGACGGAGAAAGTAAGGAAACAACTTGGGAATTCCATTGAATGGAATGGAGCTGGAGCTTTTCTAATCAACGGCAATAAGACCGATTTAGATGCTTCAGTCGCTAGTGCACCTTATGGGGATAACAAGACTAAGACTGTGCAAGGAGAAACGGTTCCAACGGTAGCCAATGCCCTATTGGCTAAGTCAACACGTCAGTATAAGGATCGTGAAGCAACTGGTAATGGGCGTACATCATGGACTCCTGCTGGCTGGCACCAAATTCATGATTTGCCAGGGGAATATGATCATGCAGTTGATCGTGGACATCTGCTTGGCTATGCTTTGATTGGTGGTCTAGCTGGATTCGATGCCTCAACAAGCAATCCAAAAAACATAGCGGTTCAAACAGCCTGGTCTAACCAAGCCAATGATCCTACCTCAACAGGTCAGAATTACTTTGAAACCTTGGTACGAAAAGCTTTGGACAAGAACAAGCGTGTCCGCTACCGTGTTACCCTAATCTATGCAGAAAAAGACGACCTAATTCCCGTAGGAAGCCATCTAGAAGCAAAATCATCCGACGGTAGCTTAGAGTTCAATGTATTTGTTCCAAATGTGCAGAGTGGTTTGAGTATCAATTATCATAGTGGGGAGATTATGGTGAATGAATAAGAAATGGTTACTGCAATTTACAACAATCTTTGTTTTTTCATTTTTACTTACTGCCTGTATGGTTCCAGAATCTGCTCGGACGAACGAGGAACTCTATGTTAGAGAGGCATTAGAAGGACGTTTAGGAATAGAAGTTGTTAGGGTTGAAACAGCGAGTACCTACTGGTCGGAAGCTGGTCATTTTGAAACCTATGTCTATGTCACCGATGGTCGAATCTGGGATTTAGAGGATAATCAACGCAAGAGGTTGACTTATTCAAATACAGGTACGGAATCTGCGGATGAGTTAATGTGGGACTTGTTTGGATCAGAGCTAGTTAATAGCCGTTTTGAAGCAGGAGTCTATCCTGTCGATGAAATGATAGAAAATCTAGTGGCAAAGGAAAAACAAGAAGAAGCTCAGGCTACTTTAGATGACTGGTATATTTACACTATCTCAGAGTCTAATCTAGATATCACTCACCCTAAACCAAGCTTGGTGCAACGATTTTCAACATTAAAAGAATACTTACATTATCAAGACGGCACTTATTCGGTAGCATCAAAGGATAAGAAAGAAGTGCAAGAGCTATTTCGGATGTTAGTTGAAGAAGAGGGACTTTCCTTTGGAATTCAATTGGCTGTTGAAACAGTTGATGTAGATGCCACTATAGAAGACTATATTAATTTAGATTATGCAGCTACTCTTCCAAAAGGAACGCAAATTCAGGTGCAGAGGGGAACACGAATTGGTAACAAGCCAATTTTTGAGTATATAGTTGAGTAGTCTTTGGCGGTATTTAACTTGCTAAAATCTAGAAACTTTGGTAAACTAATACTAATCGAATAGAAGTCTGTGAGACTAGTACACCTATGGAAACTGTCCAGGGAGTTGAGCCGTGACTGTAAGCTCAATCAGTGAAAGTTGGTCGAATTCACTCACACAAGGACTTAGAAACAAGGTCTGCCTTGCAGATGAAAACGGATGGTACCGCGTGACAACGCTCCGATACGAGTGGTGTCATGCGTTTTTTTATTGGAGGAATTATGTCAAATATTGAACAACAGTTGGCTGAATTAAGCCAATCCACACTAGAAAAGTTAAAAGAAATCCAGCACCAAGGAGAGAAAGAACTACAAGACCTGCGTGTTGCGGTTTTGGGTAAAAAAGGGTCTTTGACGGATTTATTGAAAGGTTTGAAAGACCTATCTAACGAAATGAAACCAATCGTGGGTAAACAAGTCAATGAAGTTCGTGATGTGCTGACAGCTGCTTTTGAAGAAACAGCTCAGAAGGTTGCAGCAGCAAAAATCCAACAACAATTGGCTTCAGAAACCATTGATGTGACCTTGCCAGGTCGTCAGGTTAAGGTCGGAAAACGTCATGTCTTGACCCAAACTTCTGAAGAAATCGAAGATATTTTCTTGGGCATGGGCTTCCAAATCGTTGACGGATTTGAAGTGGAAAAAGACTACTACAACTTTGAGCGCATGAATTTGCCAAAAGACCACCCAGCGCGTGATATGCAGGATACCTTCTACATCACAGAAGAAATTCTTATGCGGACCCACACGTCACCTGTTCAGGCACGGACTATGGACCAGCATGATTTTTCAAAAGGTGCCTTGAAGATGATTTCGCCAGGGCGTGTTTTCCGTCGTGATACGGACGATGCGACCCATAGCCATCAGTTTCACCAGATTGAAGGTTTGGTTGTCGGTGAAAATGTATCCATGGGCGATCTCAAAGGTACGCTTGAAATGATTATCAAGAAAATGTTTGGTGAAGAGCGTCAAATTCGTCTCCGTCCATCTTACTTCCCATTTACAGAGCCATCTGTTGAGGTGGATGTTTCTTGCTTCAAGTGCGGTGGGGATGGCTGTAACGTATGTAAGAAAACAGGCTGGATTGAAATCCTCGGTGCTGGCATGGTCCACCCACAAGTATTGGAAATGAGTGGCATTGACTCAACCAAGTACTCTGGATTTGCCTTCGGTCTTGGTCAAGAACGGATTGCCATGCTTCGCTACGGTATCAACGACATTCGTGGTTTCTACCAAGGTGATGTACGATTCTCGGAGCAATTTTGATGTGAGACCTGTTTCTGATACTGAAAGTATCTAGAAACAGGACGGTAGCCGCTATGGCGGTCTACCTACTCCCCTCACTAGGTTCAAGGTTGAAAAAAATGTTGTTTTCAACCTTGAACCGTCGTAACACCGCTGGAGTAGGTGAACGGAAATCGCTATTGAGCTATTTTCCTAGCTACCTTACTAGGCTTTCAAGCAAAAAATATCGTTTTGCTTGAAATACTAGTAATCCGATAAAGTTAGTAGATTGTTGATTGAGAGAAAAGGTAGCCGCTCTAGCAGCTTACTTAACCCAGTTAGAATGAGAGGCAATGAGATGCAGATAGATTCGATACGTTTAGAAGAGGTTTCCGTTTTGCAGGAGTTGGCCAAGCAGACTTTTGCAGAGACCTTCGCTCATGACAATGATCCAGAGGAGTTGGAAGCATTCTTCGAGGAGTCTTATTCCGTGGAGGTCTTGACCCGTGAGTTGTCGGACCCCAATTGCCAGCACTATTTTCTAAGAGTAGATAATCAGATAGCTGGTTATCTTAAGCTTAACAAAGGTCCTGCCCAGACGGAGCAGGAGTTGAAAAATGCCTTTGAGATCCAGCGTATCTATCTCTTGCAGGCTTTTCAAGGTCGCGGTCTTGGGAAGGTCTTGTTTGAATTTGCTTTGGAAAAAGCAGAGCAGTCTAGTTGTGACTGGGTCTGGCTGGGAGTTTGGGAACATAATTACAAGGCTCAGAAATTCTATTCCAAATACGGATTTGAAAAATTTGGCCAGCATGAGTTTGCGGTCGGTGATAAGATTGATGTGGATTGGCTTCTGAAACGGCCTTTGCACCAGAAAGGATAATATGTTAGTAAGTTACAAATGGTTAAAAGAACTGGTTGACTTTGATGCGACAAGCCATGACTTGTCTGAAAAAATGTCAACAACAGGAATTGAAGTAGAAGGGGTTGAGCAAAAGAGTGCTGGCCTTTCTAAGTTGGTTGTCGGTCAGGTTATATCTGCTGAGCCAATTCCAGATACCCACCTCAATATCTGCCAGGTCAATGTGGGCGAAGAAATCACGCAAATCGTTTGCGGTGCTCCAAATGTGAAAGCTGGTATCAAGGTGATCGGCGCTCTACCAGGAGCTCGTATCGCTGGAAACTACAAGATTAAGAAAGGCAAAATCCGCGGCGTTGAGTCCTTGGGGATGCTCTGCTCATTGAGCGAAATCGGCGTGTCCGACTCAGTTGTGCCAAAGGTCTTTGCGGACGGTATCTACCACCTGCCAGAAGATGCAGTGGTGGGTGAGCCAATCTTTTCATACCTGGACCTGGACGACGAGATTATCGAGCTGTCTATCACGCCAAACCGTGCCGACGCCCTTTCCATGCGTGGTGTGGCTCACGAAGTGGCAGCTATCTATGACAGCAAGGTCAACTTCAAGCCAGTGGTCTTGGAAGAAAGTGACAAGAAGGCCAGCGATGTGATTGAAGTGGCTATCGAGTCAGACAAGGTGGCTGCCTACACGGCTCGTGTCATTGAAAATGTGACCATCGCACCAAGTCCACAGTGGTTGCAAAATCTGCTCATGAACGCAGGTATCCGCCCGCTTAACAACGTGGTCGACATCACCAACTACATCTTGCTCTACTTCGGTCAGCCAATGCACGCCTTTGATTTTGATAAGTTTGAAGGCAAGAAAATCGTGGCTCGCCAGGCAAAAGAGGGTGAGAACTTGGTAACTCTTGACGGCGAAGAACGTGACTTGATTGCCGATGACATCGTCATTTCCGTTGCGGACAAGGCGGTTGCTCTAGGTGGTGTCATGGGTGGTGCCAATACAGAGATTGACAATAATTCTAAAACGGTTGTTTTGGAAGCTGCCCTCTTTGACGGCAAGTCGATCCGCAAGACCTCGGGTCGCCTCAACCTTCGCTCTGAGTCCTCTTCTCGCTTTGAAAAAGGCATCAACGTAGCGACCTTGACGGAAGCTATGAATACAGCCGCTGCTATGATTGCGGAACTGGCTGGCGGTCAGGTCATGTCTGGTATCGTCGCTGCGGGCAGCGTGGATACTTCGGATGTCCCAGTCACAGCAACCATTGATTACGTTAACCGCTCGCTCGGGACTAACCTCGACTATGCACAAATCGCAGACATTTTCCGTCGTTTAGGTATGGAAACAACTGGCGATGAAAGTCAGTTTACAGTCGCAGTACCGCGTCGCCGTTGGGACATTCGCATTCCAGCAGACTTGGTAGAGGAAATCGCTCGTATTTATGGTTACAATAATCTGCCGACCACTCTTCCGAAAGAGGATGGAACAGCAGGCGAGTTGACCCTGACCCAGAACATCCGTCGCCAAGTACGTAGCCTGGCAGAAGGTACAGGCCTGACAGAAATCATTTCCTACGCCTTGACAACGCCTGACAAGGCTGTGGAGTTTGCGGCTCGTCCAACCACTGTAACCGAACTCATGTGGCCTATGACCGTTGATCGCTCTGCCCTTCGTCAAAATATGGTGTCTGGTATGTTGGAAACAGTGGCCTACAACGTGGCTCGTAAGAACAAGAACTTGGCTCTTTACGAAATCGGTAAGATCTTTGAACAGTCTGGCAATCCAAAAGAAGACCTGCCACAAGAAATCAACAAGTTTGCCCTTGTCTTGACTGGCTTGGTAGCTGAAAAGGACTTCCAAACACCAGCTGTGCCTGTTGATTTCTTCCATGCCAAAGGAATTTTGGAAGCTATCTTTGCTCATTACAAGTTGGCAGTTGACTTTGTGGCGACTAGTGAGATTGCAGCCTTGCACCCAGGTCGGACAGCTGAAATCCATTTGAATGGGGCGGTTATCGGCTTTGTCGGTCAGGTACATCCTCAAACGGCTAAGGACTACGGTATTCCTGAGACTTATGTGGCTGAAATCAATCTGGATGCGATTGAAGAAGCTCTCCAGCCTGCTCAGCCATTTACCGAAATCTCTAAATTCCCAGCGGTTAGCCGTGATATTGCCCTGCTCTTGAGCAGTGATGTCAAACATCAGGATGTCTTGGATGCCATTGCGGCTGCGGGCGTCAAACGCTTGACCAAGGTGACCCTCTTTGATGTCTATGTGGGCAGCAATATTGAGGCTGGTAAGAAGTCTATGGCTTACAACCTGACCTTCCAAAATCCTTCGGATAGCCTGACGGATGAGGAAGTGGCTAAGTACATGGAGAAAATCAGTAAGTCGCTCGAAACACTTGGAGCTGAAATCCGTTAAACTTTAGTCTTTCATTTTATCTTTTATTACTTAGACGTATGAGGAAACTCCGTTTCCTTATCTCCAACTTCAAATAATTTCAGATTATTTGAACTCGCTTTGCCGTACTCCAGTACTGTCTGCAGCTCGTTGCCTAGTACTAAAAGCAAACTGAAAGACTATACTACTAAATCCTATCCTGCGGGCTAGGATTTTTGGAGGAAGTATGAACAGTCAAGATATTCACGAAAAATTTTTCCGAGATGGGAAGTTGCTTGTCATTCCGAAAAAATTGAAAAGTAAGCAAGTTTTATTTGCCTACTTGCAGGAGGAATTGGCTAAGAAGGGCTCGACATTTACAGAAAAAGATGTCAATGCCTTTCTAGCTGAGATCTATGATGATTATGCTATTTTAAGACGTTACTTGGTAGATTATGGCTACCTATCGCGTGACCAGTATGGTTTGGAATACAGAATAGAAGAACAGAACTGATGTCATCGAGTAGAGAAAGGATGGTAATCTGATTTTATCAAATCCTAGTTTTCAGACTAGGATTTTTTGCAATTTTTTTATAGAATTTATAGAAATTTCTTGTACAAAATAGTATAATATATATAATTAAAGGCTAGTTTATCAATAGTAGGTATCAACTCAAGGAGATTTTTCCTTGCTGGTCTTAGACCCGAAGGCTAAACGAAAGGGGTAATCTATGCTAAATAGTGATATTCGTGCGAAAGCAAGAGATATTAGAAGTACAACAGATGGGATGATTTTCTTGTTTATGCCCCCCATTTTGATTTCTTTTCTCTCTACTCTGGTTACATCTTACTTGAAGCTTGCTTATGGCTGGGCTGGTATCCCTATTTTTAACAAAACGATTGAGGAATTTGGTAGTGTTCGTAGCTTTCAAATCCACCTATCTCCACCAAGCATATTTTTTAATATGGCTATAGAATGCCTGATTATCACCGCTTGTTTTCAGCTCATACGACTTGTTCGAAAAGAAGGTTGCCGTCTGACTTTCATGGATTGTTTTAACCGACTGGATGAGAAGAATATCTTCCCGCTGGTTTTAACGGTTGTCATTCGAAGAGCCTTGCTCTTTGTGTGCAGTCTACCGATTTTGATTGGAACCAGCTTGATTACTTGGGCGCTGTTAGATGAGGGAGCTTTAGGAGCTATCTATTTTGGACTACTACCAGACATCGGTGCCCTATTTCATTCTAGTAGTATGCAATTAGGGCTAGCCTTGCTCATCATAGGTGGCTTAGTGACCAGTTTTATTGGCTATGGTTTTAGTCTGGTCGAATTTCTGCTCTATGACCATGTGGCAATAGGGACCTACTCCTCACCTTTGGTCTTATTCAGACAGAGTTGGCAATTGATGAAAGGAAATAGATGGCGTTTGTTTTTGCTAGACCTGTCTTTCCTGGGCTGGTTTATCGGTATTTTCATGACTTTGGGATTGCTAGCTTTCCATGTTTATCCATATTATTGGACCTGTAGGGTCTTGTTTTATGAGGACTTGAAGGCAAAAAATCCTCTTGTCTTTAAAAGTCTTTTCTCAGAAAGTAATCGGTTTATATCATCGTCGGTGGCTTAGCTTTTACTTTAGTAGAGCGAATGGTTGAGTTGATATGTAGAGAGTTGAAAGGAGGGATGATTATGTGGATGAAGGAGAAGATGGCAGAAGCTACCCTGATCCGTGAGGAAACCCAGGGCATGACGGCCGCCTTTTCGCCTGTAGTGGTATTGTCTATTTGTCATCTTGGCGGGGGCTTATTTGTTGCCCTGCGAGGCTTTCTTCTGCTTAGGCAGGATAGCAGTCTGGTTGTAGAACGCTTGGTAGCCCATCTCTCTCTGGCCCTGGTCACTAGCTCGATATTGAATGCTATCATACACATTCTCTTTGGTCTAGCAAGCTTTCAGCTCATGTCCTTTCTCAAAGGAAAAGTAGATAAGCTTAATGTAAAGGGTAGCCTGTCCCTTTCTAGAAAGGAGTGGACAAAACCAGTTTTAATCACCCTGATTTTCCATTACTTGATTGATTTTCTAGCGGGGCTACCGCTGGTCCTAGGTATTGGCCATCTCATCGCCGGTTTGGTTTTGCATAGTTTGATGATTTTATCGCCTGGGGCAATGGCAGAGCTGGCACTTTATCATCCAAGCCAACTCTTACAGACAGGCTTCATTCTTCTGGCCCTGGGCTGTTTAATCTATTTCTTTATCCATTATCGCTTCTCCCAGACCGTATTTGTTTTATATGACCAACTAGCAGAGGACCGCTACCATCAGCCTAGAGCTGTTTTTCAAGAAAGTCAGCTATTGATGAAGGGAGCTTATTGGAAAGCTTTCTGTTTGGACTTGGCATTTTTTGTCTGGTTTATCAGTGAATGTCTGACCCTCAACCTTCTATCATTCTATGTCAGACCTTACTATCAAATCAGCAGAGCTATTTTTTATCAGGATTTAAAAGAAAGACTGTCAGCTAGTGAATAGCCGACAGTCTTTCTTCATTATTGAGCTGTGTTTTTATTTTTAAAGTAGAGGTCGTAAATCAACCAGGCGATGACAAGACCTTGGACGATGAGGCTGATAACGGATCCTTCCACACCGAAAGCACCGCCTGACAACCAGTCTGGGCCAGAGGTTTCTACTGCAATAAAGGCTTGACCAGCCTGGTTACCGCTCACTGGAAAGGCGAAGACATTTCCTTGGAAACAATTCCATGCGGCATGGATACCACCAATCACCCAGAGATTGCCTGTTTTCAACATGACCAGACAGGCCAGAATGGCAAAGAGGGTCAGGTCTAGGATAGGAATGAGGGAGATAGCATTATTTCCCAAGTGGAGAAAGGTGAAGAAGAGGGAAGAAATAAGGATACCGACAGGGATATTGTGCTTGGTAGCTAGGGAAGAAAACATCCAGCCCCGAGTGAGTAATTCTTCGGTCGTTCCCTGAACGGACCAAGCCAAGACCAGAATGAGAAATTCTCCCAGAAAGGCGGGCGAAACATGGAAGCTAGTAAACTGCACGACACCAAAGGCCCACATGAGCAAAACACAGGCTGTTAACATGGCTGCACCCAATCCCCAACCCAGTAGGAAGTCTTTTAGGGCTCCTTTTTTTATCATGCCCAGTCCAGACCAGGAGCTCTTTTCAAGAAATCTAGCCCAGAGGATAACAGCGAGGCTGATAAAGGCAAAGGAAAATAATTCCAAACTTAGTGATACAAATGGGTCATAGATGTAGTTGAAAAATAAGGTCATTATGACTATATAGCCGATAATTTCCGCTAGAATCATCAAGATAATGCCCACGATAGGCGATAGGATAAAATTGAGGTTAAAGCGTGATTTGGCTTTTTCTGAAATGAATGCTGTTTTCATATTTTTCTCCTAGTTTGTGTTTAGTACTAGTCTATCATATTTTCCTATGGAAAACTAGACAGAATTTTGATAAGCGTGATATAATGATACAAAAGTATAGAAGGAGATACATCATGCATTTACAGGATTGGCTATCAGATTTTCAATTTGGAGAACACCAATTGGTAGGTCCATTTTTTTATGCGACCCCTCTGGCGCTCCGATTTGAGATTGGTCCTGCGGAAGAGGCTGAAGAGCTACCTAGAAAAGTGTATCTGGATAGGGCTTATGCGCGTGCGGTTGAGCTTTTGGGGCGGGCTAGTTCAGCATACGACTATGTGGTTCTTTCACTGCTTCGACTGGAAGATAGGGACATCGACACTTACCTTTGGCATTTTACATCGAAATTTAACTTTGACAAGTGTCCTGAGCCTGACTTGATTGAAGTGGAGGACTGGACGGGAGAAGTGCTGGTCTATGAACGCTATCTTTTTCCGGTCGCTGACCAAGATTTGAAAGCTCTCTTGTGGGAGATTATCAAGGCTGACCATGGTGGCTTTAACTACCTTTCTGCTTCTCTTATCTTTCTATCTAGCAAGGAAAAGGTTCTGTATCATTGCTATGACGATAGGGGAGTGGATATCGCGGTGGTGGATGATGACAAGCGTCGCCAGCTTTTTACGGACTGCCATGACCTGCTTTTTGACTATGATATGGAGGAGATGGTGAGGAGGATAGAGAGCTAGAAATCCTTGTCTAAAGATGGTATACTACATCTGGAATCAACATTTGAAGGAGATTTTATGGAAATTGATAACCGACTGGTTCTCTTAGGAGATCAGTTAAAAGAACATTTAGGAAAAGGCAGTAAAGTTAAGATGGCTGCAGCAACCTTTTCCATGTTTGCTTATCAGTCTTTAAAAGAAGAGCTCGAGCAAATTGAAGAGCTGCAATTTATTTTTACAAGTCCAACCTTCACGACCAACGAAGTCGCCAAAGAATACCGCGAATATACTATACCCAAGAAACAGCGAGAATCATCTATATTTGGAGCTGAGTACGAGCTCAAATTGATGAACGAACTGACCCAAAAATCGCTTGCCAGAGAATGTGCCGACTGGGTACGTCGAAAGGCTCAGTTTAAGTCTATCAATGTCCATGAAGAAATTGACAACGGCATTCGGATTGACAACGGTCAAATCATCGCGGTTGACAAGCTGAAAAACTTTGACCGTAAGGAATTGGGCTATGAAAATTCACTTTTTAAGTCCAGTCGCAATCTCTACACAGAGCCACAAAGTTTGACCTATCTACGAAACTTTGAAGACTACTGGGAAAATGATGAATATTTCCGTGATGTGACCGAGGAAGTTTTAGAAAATCTGACCCTGGCCCATAAGGAACATTCGCCAGAGTTTCTCTACTATGTCATGCTTTATAATATCTTTAGTGAATTTTTAGAAGATGTCAATCAAGACCAACTGCCAAATGAACATGTTCAGTATAAGGAAACCAAGATTTGGAATCTCTTGTATGATTTTCAAAAGGATGCGGTCAAGTCGCTGATTTCAAAATTGGAACGATACAACGGCTGTATCTTGGCGGATTCGGTCGGTCTAGGAAAAACCTTTACAGCTCTTGCTGTCATGACCTACTATGCCTATCGAGGCAAACGGATCTTGGTTCTTTGTCCCAAAAAGTTGGAGCACAACTGGAATATGTACCGTCACGACTATGTCAACAATCCCATTTATGACCGCTATCTCCAGTATGACGTCCTCTACCATACAGACCTCAGTCGTGACAAGGGAACATCAAATGGCATTGATTTGGCACTAAATCGTTGGGATACCTATGATTTGGTGGTCATTGATGAGTCGCATAACTTTAGAAACGGTGGTTCATCTGATGCCGAGATTGAAGAAGGTCGTGAAAACCGCTATTCCCGCTTGATGAATCGGATCATCAAAAGCGGTGTACCGACAAAAGTCCTCATGCTGTCAGCTACGCCTGTCAATAACCGCTTTAATGATTTGAAAAATCAAATTGCCCTAGCCTATGAAGGCGATGCGGCACAATTTGATGCCAAATTAGATACCAAATCCTCCATCAATGATATCTTCCGTCTGGCACAGGCTGCTTATAATCAATGGGCAGAGTTACCAGCAGAATACCGTACAACAGCTGCTCTACTTGACAAACTAGACTTTGACTTCTTTAAAGTCCTTGATAGCGTGACCATTGCACGAAGCCGTAAGCATATCCGACAATTTTATGATAAAAATGCGATTGGTGATTTTCCAGAACGACTGGCCCCTAAAAACTTCTATCCAGACTTGACGGTCAATCGAAGAGATATTACTTATGAACGGATTTATGCTCTGTTAGACCAACTTCAATTAACAATCTATCAGCCAAGTCTTTTCATTCATCCCTCAAAACGTTCCCGCTATGAAAAAGCGGAAGGGCAAGGTTTGACCCAACTTGGACGGGAAACGGGGATTAAGAAACTGATGATGATTAACCTCTTGAAACGTTTGGAAAGTTCGATTGAGGCCTTTCGATATACCTTGATTGACGTGGTCAAGGCTTATGTAGACAAAACAATTCTGAGCATAGAAGAGTTTGAAGTTGCAGGTGGTGAGGGAAGTGTTCAGTTGCAAGAGTTGGCTGAAGATGATTTTGATGTCGAAGATAGCAATACAGATTTCTTTGTTGGAAAGAAATTCCCTATAAAGCTATCTGATATGGACTATTTATCCTGGAAGAGGGATTTACAGGCTGACCAAACAGTGTTGAGAGAATTAGAAGATCTGGTCAATTTAATCACACCACAGGAAGATCAGAAATTACAGACCTTGTTTAACTTGATTGATGACAAATTGGCACAGCCAATCAATCCAGATAACAAGAAAGTGATTATCTTCTCCGCCTTTGCGACGACAACAGACTATCTTTATAAAAATATTAGCCACTATCTCTTGGATAAGTATGGACTTCATACAGCCCAGATTTCAGGGACAAAAGGTTTTTCGACCACTTTGCCACTCAAAAATAAGGATTTGAACACCCTTCTGACCTATTTTTCACCGAGATCCAAGCAGAAGGACTTGCTTTATCCTGATGATCATCGGGAAATTGATGTCTTGATTGCGACAGATGTTATCTCAGAAGGTCAAAACCTGCAAGACGCTGATACCATGATTAACTATGACATTCACTGGAACCCTGTCCGAATTGTCCAGCGCTTTGGTCGGGTAGATCGTATCGGTAGTCAGAACAAATATATCCAGCTGGTCAATTTTTGGCCCAACATAGCTTTGGATGCTTATATCGATCTCAAGGCGCGTGTGGAATCCAGAATGAAAATCTCTGTATTGACTTCAACGGCTGATGACAATGTCTTGACCAATGAGGAAATCGAGGATAATAATTATCGGAAGAAACAGCTCGAACGCCTCCAGACAGAGGTCGTTGATTTGGAAGATATGAATGAGGGGATTTCCATTATGGATCTAGGTTTGGAAGACTACCGTATGGACCTGCTCAGCTATTTAGCCAAACACCCAGAGTTAGAGGCAATGCCTAAAGGTCTTCAAGCAGTGGTGCAGGCAGGGCAAGGTCAACCAGCTGGAGCCATCTTCCTCTTGAAGAATATTGCCCACCAGACCCATCTCAGTAAGAAAAATCGTCTTCACCCCTACTATCTGGTCTATATCAGTGAGCAGGGAGAGACAGTCTACTCCATTGCGGATACCAAGGCATTGCTGGAGCACCTACGCATGATTACCAAGGGCAAACATCAGCCTGAGAAAGATTTGGTGGCAACCTACAATCGTGCCACTGATGATGGCGCCAAAATGGAGCATTACTCCTACCTCTTGCAAAGAAGTCTTGAAAATCTCGTGGAGAGCGATGAAGAGACCTTCAATGAGTCCCTCTTCACATCAGATACCATTGACTTTATGGATAGCGGGGTGGACGGAAGTGATGATTTTGAACTGATGGCCTTCTTTGCCGTTTTGAAAGGAGAAGACTAAGATGCCATTTTTACCTTCTACTCAGATTCCAAGACCCAAAGTCCTCTATAAGCCTTATCAAAAAGGCAACAAGGACTTTCTAGATAATTTTGGCCTGTCTACAGCTGATAAGCAGCTCCTCCGGCAACAAATCGGCCAGATTACCGCTACCCATCAATTAGATGCCAAGACCCTCCCCATTCCAGTGGGCAAGACCATTCAGCAAATTATCGTCCTTCGGATTGACCTTTTGAGCCAGCAACTAGACCCGCACTTACTAGCAGAGCTGGACACTTATCTGGGATTTTACACTCTCTTTCATCTGGTATTTCCAGACGGGACTAGCCAGTATGTGATTCATTTTAAGGAAAAGCTGGCGCAATTGAGAGAGGGACGAAATTTTAAGATTGTTCGTCACTTTCAAACAGACAAACCTCTGGCATTGACCTACCAAGAAAGGGACTTGGACCAGTTTTATGAAAACTTGGTCAAACAGGCGGGGGAAGAAGAACTGGTCGGGGGCGGAGCTTCTATCAAAGACCAGATTGAGCAGACGGAACGCTTAGCAGCAATGGAAAAGAAAGCAGCCCAGCTCAAGAAAAAGATGTTTGCCGAAAAAGCCATGCGCAAACAAATGGAACTTCGAAAGGCCTACAAAGCCCTAGAAGAAGAAATCCAACAGTTGAGAACCAGCATTCACAGTTCAGCACCTTCATCTAAGGCTAGTTTTTAAGCTACTCATCGTTAGTTTTTTTCAAAATACAGCAAGTATTTCTTCAAAAAACTGCCTTGATTAGCTAACAACTATTACTTATACGAAAGCACTTCACAAGTGAATACAGGTTCAAAAAAATCCACAGTAAATTCTGTGGAGAATATGGTATAATAGAACAGTAGAAAAGTTCCAAAAGTGGGGCGGAAATCTATTTTGGGAGGTGGCAACTTCATTTTTGATGGAAAGTAAAACTTTCTCATCAAAAAACGCCAAAATCTAGTCATTTTGGCTAAAAGTTGCACTAATTCGATTTTTGAAAAGTATTGTTTCAAAAATCTCATGTCGATGCCAAAGACAATCAGCATCTCAATTGATTTTACTCTAACTAATGTCTGTCGCAGAGGCCCTTGGGCTGATGTTTCAGTTTGGCACGTTACTAATCGTGCTACTGACATTTATTTTTAACAATCGTAAAAAATAAAAGACAGCCAACCGCTACGAAACTTTGACCGAGTGAACTAGCAGGTTGACTGTAATCTTCATTCGTCCCGTCTTTAAAATGCTCAAACAGTCTGGGAGACTGTTTGAGGTCGTTTCTCGAAAACGGAAGGAAACGCTACTGGGATTGAGTTGGTGCTCAATCCTTTTTTCGAAACTATTATATCACAAACTAAAATCGTTTGACAAATGCTATATGAAGTTTCAGCAAACATTTAAATATAGGTAAAATCTGTGGGAAATATGGTATAATAGAACAGTAGAAAAGTGCTCCTGTATCCATAAATGGATGTAGGAGAAAGACGGTGGTTACTTTCTTTGTGAGAGGACGGTGATGCCTATGTGCAATTCATCAAAATCTGACGGAAAGGGGGTAACAATCTTTTGACAGCGTTTGAAGTGGTACAAACTTTATTGAGTTTTGGTGGTTTCACCATCGCCTTGATAGGCTTGTGCTATAAAATCTTCAAAGATGACAAAAAATAATCCGTCCCCACTTTTGAGCGAGTAGGACGGATTATTTCCGTAATATGAGCCACCGTCTTTAAAGCGGTTCTACTGGGATTGAGTTGACGCTCAATCCCTTTTTCAAAACCATTATACCACAAACTAAAATCGTTTGACAATTTTTTATCTACATCATCAAAAAAGGCTTGACAGCCTAAGAAAAGGAGATTACCATGAGCACAGCACAGCACAGCACAGCACAGCACAGCGAAAGCTTGGAGACTACACTCAAGTTGAAAAGCTAGACCTAAGTTCAAAAGATATTTTATCAGACAACATTACAAAAATTGGTCAGCTTTTTCCTGAGGTTCTAACAGAAAGTAGTGATGAAAATGGCAGATTACGACCAGCCATTGACTTTGACAAGCTACGCCAATTCCTTTCACGAGAGATTGTTGAGGGGCGGGAGTCCTATGAGTTTACCTGGGTCGGCAAACGCGGAGCGATTGCGGAGGCAGGTAAACCGACCAGCCAGACCCTCCGCCCAGATCTTGAGGAAAGTGTTGACTTTGACAAGTCTGAAAATGTCTTTATAACAGGGGACAACTTGGAAGTCCTCAAGGTCTTACAGGAGTCTTATCTGGGCAAGATTGACATGATTTACATCGATCCGCCATACAATACAGGCAAGGATTTTGTCTACTCAGATAAATTTCAGATGAGTGAGGAAGAGCTGGCAGATGAGATGGACCTGCGAGATGAGGACGGTTTGCAACGAGTGGGCTTGACCAAGAATGAAAAATCCTCCGCCCGCTATCACTCCGACTGGCTCAATATGATGTACCCGCGCCTGGTCCTTGCTCGCAACCTTCTCAAAGATAGTGGCGTTATCTTTATCTCCATCGATGACAATGAACAAGCCAACCTCAAAGCTATCTGTGATGAGATATTTGGGGAGGAGAATTTTGTTGGGGAATTTATTCGTAAAGTTATGGAGGGAGGAAAATCTGATTCTAAAGGTATTGCAATTGAACATGAGAATTGTTTGGTCTATCTTAAAAATTCTAGTACAGAGCTAAACAAGAAGCCTGTTCAAAGACAAGAACACTATAATAAAAAAGATGAGTATTTTGAGGAAAGAGGATACTATTATCTCAAACCGCTAGAAAATGGAGGTCTTGGCTATATAGAATCTTTGGATTATGCGATAGAAGGTCCCGATTTAGTTAGTATTTTTCCTGGTGGCCAGGAAGGAAATAATGGATATCGTTGGGTTTGGGGTAGAGATAAATTTTTAAAAGCCCTTAGTCTGGGAATGATTGAGTTCACAAGATCTCAAAAAGATAAAAGTAAATATAAAGTTTACTACAAAATATATGAAAAAATTGATACCGACGGTAATTATTCGGAAAAAAGATTGCCATTTGGGACATTGTATTTAGATGGCTATACTAATAGACAGGCTGTACTTGAGGTTAAAAAATTATTCGATGATCAACGTGTGTTTGATTATCCTAAACCAACTTCATTTGTGAAAGAAACGATAAAATTAGGATTAAAAAGTGAGGGAATAATTCTCGACTTCTTCGCTGGCTCCGCCACCACGGCTGATGCAGTTATGCAGTTGAACGCTGAAGACGGTGGTAACCGCAAGTACATTCTCTGTACGCTAGATGAGCAGGTGGCAGACAAATCAGCTGCCAAGGAGGCTGGCTATGAAACCATTGACCAGATTTCCCGTGAGCGGATTCGTCGGGCTGCTAAAAAGATTCAGGAAGAACATCCTGAAACAGTCGGCAAGCAAGACTTTGGTTTTAGAGCTTATAAGCTGGATACTTCAAACTTCAAGGATGTCAGCCAAACACCAGACAGCTTTAGCCAAGAAAGCCTATTTGACAGTGTTTCCAACATCAAAGACGGTCGTACAGACCTTGACCTCCTCTTCCAGATTATGCTGACCTGGGGCATGGAATTATCTCTTCCAATCGCTAAAACTCAAATTGACGGCATAGACATTTACAATGTGGCAGGTGGTGCCTTGATAGCCTGCTTTGCAGATGAGATTTCAGAAAGCGTCCTCCGCCAAATCGCCAAAGAAGAGCCGCTTCGTGCGGTCTTCAAGGATGAATCTTTTGCCAACTCCGCAGCCAAAATCAACCTAGGTCAAATCTTCAAAGAAGAAGCCCCAAATACCAAAGTGAAGGTGGTGTAGGGTGATGGACTGGGAATTGATTTCTAACATTGGTCAAACTTTTACTGGAATTGCAGCTCTAGTATTATCTATTCTTGCAATGTGGAAGACCCAAAAAGATAATACTCACATGATTTTATTTGAAAAAAAGGTTGAGTTGTATGGAGAATTAGCTTATTATCTTGAAAAAATCTACAATGATCACGAGCTAATTTTTGAATACTATGATATTATAAGAGGATTGTATGCAAAAGGGTTTTTGATAGCTAGTAAAACTGTTGCAGAAAAATTACAAGAATTTGTAGATGCTATGGATGAAGAGATTGAAGTTATTCAAAACTGTAGAAAAATTGGAAAACCTCGTTCAACAAATTATGGATCGTTTGACCAATTAAACGATACTTTGGTAACAGTAATGGAACTTGAAATTAGAAAGTCACAAAAGATTTCAAATTCACGAATAAAAAAAGTTCATGATGAATTTACAAACAATTTGGGAAAAGATTTTATTAACGGAGGCAACCAATGAAACTTCAATTTAAGCAGCAGCAATTTCAGTTAGATGCGGTGGCCTCTGTTGTGGATGTTTTTACTGGTCAGGGCAAACATAGCGGTTTTGACTACCACATGGATAAAGGACAAGGGACAGGTGCGGAACTGGATATGAATTTTATCGGTTTCCGCAATGCTCCCATCCAGCTTTCACAGGACACTATCAGCCATCAGGTGCGAAATCAGCAGCTCCGCTATGGACTTAAACCATCTGAAAACCTATCCATCCAAAAAGTGGATGGTCATCCGTCTTACAATTTGACCATTGAGATGGAGACAGGGACAGGGAAGACCTACACCTATATCCGCACCCTGATGGAGCTCAACAAGCAGTATGGCTGGCTCAAGTTTATCATTGTGGTGCCGAGTATCGCCATTCGGGAGGGGGTGCTCAAGTCCTTTGAAATCATGGCAGACCATTTCCAGATGGAGTATGGCAAGAAGCCACGCTACTTTGTCTATGACTCTAGCCGTTTGGGAGAGCTGGACAAGTTCGCCAATTCCTCGGATATTCAGGTCATGATTATCAACTCCCAGGCCTTTAATGCCACTGGAGCAGATGCCCGTCGCATTCACACCGAGCAGGAAAGTTTCCGCTGGAGAAAGCCCATCGATGTCATCGCGGCGACCAATCCGATTTTGATTATCGATGAGCCTCAGTCGGTTGAGGGGAAAAAGACTAAAGAACGCTTGGAGGACTTCAAGCCCCTATTTACCCTCCGCTACTCAGCAACTCATAAGGACAAGCACGATATGATTTATCGTCTGGATGCCTTGGACGCCTATAATAAAAAGTTGGTTAAAAAGATTGCCGTTAAGACCGTGGAGCAGACTTCTACCACAGGTACACAAGGCTACCTTTATCTACAAGAACTGGTTCCGCAAAAAACAGGAGCTCCAAAGGCTCGGATTGAGTTTGAGATGCGAACCAAGGCAGGCGATGTCAAGCGTGTAACCAAATTGGTGGAAGAGCCTTTTGCTCTCTATGAAGAGTCTGGTAATCTCCCAGCCTATCAAGATGGTTGGACCTTGAGTCATTTTGATGCGCGTGAGGGTGAAAATTCCATTCAAATCGGTGCCAATCGCAAACTCCATGTGGGCGAAGTGATTGGGGAAACCAACGAAGATGACATCCGTCGTATCCAGATTCGGGAAACCATTGCCAGTCACCTGCAAAAAGAAGAAGGCCTTTACAAACGAGGTATCAAGGTGCTATCCCTTTTCTTCATTGATGAGGTAGCTAAGTACAAGTGCTACGACGAGCAAAATGATGCCTACAATGGCACCTATGCCCAGATGTTTGAAGAGGAATATGAAGCCCAGGTCAAGGCCTTGTTGGCAGATCCCAACCTCCATGGCAGCAATTTTTGGCATTATCTAAATAATCATCAGAAAGGCAATCCCGTTCACGCAGGTTATTTCTCCGTTGATAAGGTGAAAAAATCGGACAAGGTCAAGTTTGTGGATTACAAATCGGCAACTGAGAAGAGAAACAACCAGTCCAACGACAAAGATGCCTTTGATTTGATTATGAAGGACAAGGAGCGTCTGCTGTCCTTTGATGAGCCAGTACGCTTTATCTTCTCCCACTCAGCCCTCAAAGAAGGCTGGGACAATCCTAATGTCTTCCAGATTTGTACTCTGAAAAATACGGGTACGGAGACAGAAAAACGGCAAAAGATTGGTCGTGGGATGCGTCTTGCTGTTGACCAAAAAGGTGTCCGTCAGGATGAGGAACTCTTAGGAGCTGATGTTCATAATATTAACAAATTGACCGTCATTGCCAATGAAAGCTACGAGGATTTTGCTAAGAACTTGCAAAGAGAACTCAAGGAAATCTTGGCTGATCGTCCAAGCAAGGTGGAAGTGGACCTCTTTGTCAATAAGGTCTTGGAAAATGAAGCCGGTCAAAAACTGACAGTCACCAAGGAAGTGGCTAAAGAGATTGAATACCAGTTGATTAAACAAGATTATATTGACAGCAAGGGAAATCTGACCACCACTTACTTTGAACAAAAGGCTACCAATCAGTTTACATTATCTGAAAATCTGGCTGGCTATGAAGTGGCGGTAAAAGACATTTTGGAATCTATTTACGATGCCAATCGTTACCAGATTGAGCGTGAAAATGATTCGGAAGTTGTCTTTGCTAGAGAAATCAATCCTGACAACTACAACCGTCAAGAGTTTAAACGTCTGTGGGAAAGCATTCATCACAAGTCTACCTACTATGTCGAGTTTGACGATGAGGAGTTGATTGAAAAATCGGTCAATGTTATCAATGAGGCTCTCTTTGTCAAAAAGCCAAGCTATATGATTACAGAAGCTGAGGCAAGGGAAATGAAGGCTGAACAAGGTTTGGATTTCAAGGTCAATAAAGACGGCAAGCGTCAGGCTGAATTGGACAAGTCTTCTATTCAACTCCGCTATGATTTGTTGGGTGAAATCGCCAGTCGCACGGAGTTGAAACGAAAAACAGTTGCAAATATCCTGAAACAGATCTCACCAAGCAAGTTTGACATGTTCGCCTATAACCCTGAGGCATTTATCCAACGAACAAGCCGCCTGATCAATGAGCAAAAGGCCAGTCAGGTGATTGAGCACATTCGTTACAATATCTTGGAAGAAACCTTTGACACTTCTGTTTTTACGGATAATCCAGAAAGCGGAAAATTGTCGGACAAACGGATACTGGAATCGCAAAAAGGCGTGTATAATTATGTAAAGGTCGATTCGGATACGGAGCGGAAGTTCAAAGAAGAGCTGGATCAATTTGAAGAGGTTATGGTCTATACTAAGTTGCCAAGCGAATTTAAGATTTCCACCCCTTTGGGTGCTTATAACCCTGACTGGGCAATTGCCTTTCGAGATGGTTCGGTTAAGCATGTCTACTTTGTAGCCGAAACCAAGGGTTCCATGTCTAGTTTGCAACTGAAAGGAGCAGAGCTTGCAAAAATTGAGTGTGCCAAGGCCCACTTCAAAGCCTTGAAGGAAAAAGGTTTGATTGCGGACGACCACATGTACGATGTGGTGGATTCCTATGAAAAATTATTAGAAATCGTGAGGGGATAGGATGAATCATCCAATAATAATTTTTTTTAAATATTGGTATATCACTTTTCCGCTATTGTTTATATTACTCAGCCTGTATTATAAAGGGGACAACGAATCCTCTTTAAATATGCAGTCAAAAGCAAAAGATGAATTTGAAAATCAGGAGGATGAGCAGAAAATCTACCCTATTCAAAATTTATCTTATTATCTAACATTACATAACCAGCTAATTTTAAAGTCTAGAAATTGGATCATTAACCTGAAAGAAAAGAGTCCTTATGAATATCAAACTAGGGATGTGCTAGAACAGGGCTATTGCATTTTAAATGAAATAGAGCATTTTAAGGATGAGTTGTATTACGCACTGGGACATGTGCCAGTGCTGAGCCATTATTTAGATTTTATAGAGATTTTGGTTGGATTTACTTATGAGGTGAAAATGAGGGATCCTGAACAAAAAGAGTTTGTACTTACTATGTCAAAATTAAATTCTCGAGGGCAACCAAGAAATTACTTGGCTGAGAGTGAAATGATGTATGCAACTATCGATTCGGAAGACTTCCGTGAAGAAGTAACGAATCTAATAGAAAGAGTCGTTGCTTGGATGGAGGATTTAGAAAATCCATTTTCTTATGAGTTACAACCGCGAACGAAACTAAATTATGCTTATGCGATTATCACCAGGCTTAATGAGTTGAAGGAGGAATTTAGTAGTGTTTTGGTTGCAGAGATGAGGGATATTGAGAGCCTTGAATTTCTTTCAGGACTTGAAGCTTGTATAGAAAATTTTACGAACGAAGTAGAACTTAGAGATCCAGAGAAGTCTAAGTTAGTTCATCTTTTGGATCATGACCCAGATTTGATTTCTTCACATATACAAGTAGTGAAATATACCAATCAAATTGTTAGTATGATTCAGTCCAAGACTTGTCATCAAGAGTTATTGGCAGAGCATATGGCACACTATAACTTATACGAAGAAACCTTGGAAAAATTAGCCAAAATTCATTTCAATCCAGAATTATTTGACCATGAACTTGTTGAAAGGCAGGAGATTATTGATTTTATTCATACTTATCAGAGGTTTCAACAAAAGGCTATCAAACATTTAAACAAAGATGAAGTTAGAGAATATCAAATTGCTCGTAGGTTACTTGACACTAAGATGAGTGAATTTGAGTACAGAGATCTTTTGGAATAATTCTAGAGACAGATATTTTAGATGTTTGGCTACATGCACAATTTTAATTATTTGTAGATCAATGGAGAAATATATGAGTGAATTGTTTTTGTTTTTAACATTTTCGATTTGTTATCTGGTGGGCTGTATCGCCATAGCGATTGGTCTCAGACGTAGGAAGTAGGAGGAAAGACAAATGGAAGAACTCTTTATGAAACTCTTTATTTGGATTTTTATCTTACTCTGGTCCTCACCTGTAATCATTATCGCATTGGCAGGTGCTTGGGTCATTTTATGCCTATTGTTTGGCAGAAGAAAATAATAGTTACGAGCATTGCAAAAGAACACAGGCTAGCGCAAAATGCTAGTATATTTCAGATATTCAGGAGGGGGTTGTTATGCCTTACCGTAAATTAACATCAAGCGATCGGACCTTTATCAAAGGGCAGACGGATCGCTTGCTGAATCAGATGAATAGCAATGCGGAATACTTAGCGACTGTCCAGACTTATGAGGCGGCCAAGGCTCGAGCCAATCAAGCCTATTTGGCTATGGAGTTGGAAGATGACCCAGAGAAAAAGGTCCGACTGGCAAAATTGGTTGAAACCTATACTGCTCAAGCCCAGGCTATATTGGACGAGTGGGAGGAGAAGAACAGACGTACAGAGAAGGCGGCAAGAAATGTCAAGTTGATCTTGTGGCTGACCGTACTGTTCACCCTTAGCTTTGTTTTTCCAGTCAATATCATTCTAGTCATTCTTTTTGCCGTCTGGTTTTATCGGAATTACCTTCGTTCTAGTAAATCCGACCGAGTGACTAAGACCGCCGCTAATAGCCAGTCTTTGACAGAAGAGGAAAGGTTTGAAGACTGGTTGACAGAAAAGATTGTCACTCTCAACAAGGACAAGCGGGAGTGGACCGAGGGAATAATCGCAAAATATGACAGTTTAGATGACATTGCAACAGGTATTGATGAAATGGATGAGATAGATAAAGTGGCTGGTAAGAACCTTCTACGACGCTATCAGGACATTTTAGCAGATATTGAAAAACTTCCTAATTCTGACCAGAAAACCTATTATAAGGATTTTCATCAAGAGATCATTGCCGACTTGCAAGATCTTTTTGAACAACTCCATTTTGGATAAGAAAAACCGGTAACAGTACAAGGCTGTTGCCGGTTTTTGCTATTCATCGATTGAGAAAATTAGGACCATGATTTGTATAAAGGTAAAGCCCAGGATGAAGGGCAGGGCAGCCCAAGAAATAACTTCAATCATTTCGCTGACGACCAAGCTTGGTCTGGTAAAGATGTCCCAGGAATTGAGCCGTGCATAGCGTCCGATGTGAATGGCAAAGCTGGATAGAAGGGAAAGACCACCAATCAGAAACAGCCTGAACCAGTAGGACTTGATAGAGAAGGCAGAGAAAATCAGCCGCAGGCTTTCCACGCCAGTCATGACCCCATAGAAAATACTTGGGACGTAGAGCATGAAAAGAATCATGCTTTCCCGTTGCCAGAGGACTGTGTTGGCAAAGTGCATGTGGACGATGTCCGTCACCATGTAAAAGGTGTTGGGGTAGAAAAAGAGCCAGAGGAGCCCAGCAATGATTTTGAGGATATTAGATTTTGTGTGGTTGGTGAGGATAGCAAAATCAAGTGCCACCAAAGCCAAAAACATATTCCAAGTCAAGTCAGGTGCAGTGACACCGTAACGCTTTAGACCGGCAGCGATGATGAGGAAAAAAATATGGATAAAAACATTTTTCTTTGTAAACATGACAAACCTCTTTCATTAAAATATAAAAGCTAGTATATCACATTCAGGCAGAGAATGGGGACTTGTCATCAAATTGTTAGGACTTGTTTAAGCTTGGATTAAGTATTAGAAAACAAAAAGAAACAGCTGACCTGTTTCTTTTGAATTTATTCATCTACTGCAAAGACTAGCACCATGATTTGTATGAGGGTGAAGCCAAAGATAAAAGGGAAGGTGTCCCAAGACATTGCTGCGACCATATTATTAAGAACAGCAAGGGGGCGCGTGAAAATATCCCAAGAGCGAATATTGGCATAGCGACCGATATAAATAGCATAGCTAGCAAAGAGGGATAGACTACCAATAATCAGCAAACGCAAGCCATAGAATTTGACATTGTAGCTTTTGAAAATAGCTTCTAAACTTTCCACGCCAGCCATAATTCCAAAGAGAATAGCTGGGACATAGAGCATAAAGAGGAGCAAGCTGTTGCTTTCCCAGAGGGCTGTGCTGGTAAATTGGAGATTGACCAGTTCGGTCAAAATGTAGAAGGTATTAGGATAGAAGAAGAGCCAAAATGGTGTGATCAAGAGCTTGCTGGCAGTATGATTATTTTGGCGGACCAAAATAGCAAAGTCCAAGGCCAACAAGGCCCAGAGCATATTCCACATCAGGCCGGTATTTTGAACGTCATTTAAGAGCATTCCGACACAAATAATAACAAAAAATAGATGGATTAAGAGATTTTTAGGTGAAAACATAGACAACCCCATTCTTTTTCATAACTTCTTCTAGTATAACATATCTTAGAAGGATTGTGGATGGGAAGTCGCTTTGTTTTTGCACAAAAATATGATAAAATGGGGTGTTATCAAGAACAGGGTTTCATTTGCCCTGAGTTGAAAGGAAAAAACATGACAAAAACACCATTTTATATCACCACGCCGATTTATTATCCGTCTGGAAAACTTCACATCGGATCGGCCTATACGACCATTGCCTGTGACGTACTGGCTCGCTACAAGCGTCTGATGGGCCACGAGGTCTTCTATCTGACAGGGCTTGATGAGCACGGGCAAAAGATTGAGGAGAAGGCAAAAGAGGCTGGTCTGACACCACAAGCCTACGTTGACGGCATGGCGGTTGGCGTTAAAGAGCTCTGGAACTTGCTCGACATCTCTTACGACAAATTTATCCGCACGACTGATGATTACCACGAGGAAGTGGTGGCGGCTGTTTTTGAAAAATTGCTGGCGCAGGACGACATTTACTTGGGAGAGTATTCTGGTTGGTACTCCGTATCAGACGAGGAATTTTTCACCGAGAGCCAATTAGAAGAGGTCTTCCGAGATGAAAACGGCAAGGTAACAGGCGGTATCGCTCCGAGCGGCCACGAAGTAGCCTGGGTTTCAGAAGAATCCTACTTCCTCCGCCTCAGCAAGTATCAGGATAAATTGGTCGAGTTTTTCAAGGCCCACCCAGACTTTATCCAGCCAGACGGCCGCCTCAATGAAATCATGAAAAACTTCATCGAGCCAGGCTTGGAAGATTTGGCAGTATCCCGTACATCATTTACTTGGGGAGTACCTGTGCCGTCCAATCCAAAGCACGTTGTCTATGTTTGGATTGATGCCCTGCTCAACTATGCGACAGCCTTGGGCTATGGTCAGGAAGAAACAGCCAACTACGACACCTTCTGGAATGGAACAGTTTACCACATGGTTGGCAAGGACATTCTTCGTTTCCACTCCATTTACTGGCCAATCATGCTCATGATGTTGGATATGAAGTTGCCAGACCGCTTGGTTGCTCATGGCTGGTTTGTCATGAAAGACGGCAAGATGTCTAAGTCTAAGGGCAATGTGGTCTATCCAGAAATGCTAGTCGAGCGTTTCGGCTTGGATCCACTTCGTTACTACCTCATGCGTAGTCTGCCAGTTGGTTCTGACGGCACCTTTACGCCAGAAGACTATGTTGGTCGTATTAACTACGAACTGGCCAACGACCTTGGAAACTTGCTCAACCGAACGGTTGCTATGATTAACAAGTATTTCGGTGGTCAGGTGCCAACTTTTGTTGCAAATATGACGGATTTTGATGCGGACTTGGCGGCAGTAGTGGCTGAAAATTTGGCAAGCTACCACAAGTATATGGAAGCAGTTGACTATCCACGCGCTTTGGAAGCTGTTTGGAATATCATCTCCCGTACCAACAAGTACATCGATGAAACAGCTCCGTGGGTCTTGGCAAAAGAAGAAGCTGACCGTGACAAGTTGGCAGCGGTGATGGCTCACTTGACAGCAGGTCTTCGTGTGGTGGCACACCTCATTCAGCCATTCATGATGACGACGTCTAATGCTATTATGGAACAGCTTGGTTTGGGAACAGCATTTGACCTTGAAAACCTTGACTTTGCTGGTCTTCCAGCTGGTTTGACAGTGGTCGCAAAAGGCATGCCTATCTTCCCACGTCTGGATATGGAAGAGGAAATCACCTATATCCAAGCTCAAATGGGTGGTAGCTCTGCTATTTCCCAAGAGGAAGAAAAAGAATGGAACCCAGCTGACGTGGAACTCAAAAACGAGAAAGCTGCAATCAAGTTTGAGGACTTCGACAAGGTAGAAATCCGTGTGGCCGAAGTCAAGGAAGTAGCCAAAGTGGAGGGCTCTGACAAGTTGCTCAAGTTCCGTCTGGACGCTGGTGATGGACAAGACCGCCAAATCCTGTCTGGTATCGCCAAGTACTATCCAAATGAGCAAGAGTTGGTCGGCAAGAAAGTCCAAATCGTTGCCAACCTCAAGGCACGTAAGATGATGGGCTTGCTCAGCCAGGGTATGATCCTCTCAGCCGAACACGACGGCAATTTGACACTTTTAACAGTAGATCCATCTGTGCCAAACGGCAGTCAGATTGGGTAAGTTTGCAGAGACAAGACACAAAAACCAGCCCTAGTCGGCTGGTTTTTTGAGTACTTTCCATTCCTTTTCTAGAATGGACATAATGAGGGTATCGGCATAACCGTCTGCTGTCTTATGGCTGTCACGCTTGATACCTTCTAAACGAAAACCTGCTTTTTCATAGGCACGCTTGGCACGCGGGTTGAAGGAAAAAACTTCCAATTCCAAGCGATGTAAGCCAACCTGCTCAAAAGCGAAATCTCTGGTTTTCTCGACTGCCCAAGAGCCCAAACCACGGTCCAAATAGTCCTCGTCAAAGATAACAATCCGAAAGTTAGCGGAGTTATTCTCCCTATCTAGTTCATTGATGACCGACTCACCGATAAAGGTTCCGTCAGGTGCAATCAAGATAAAATCAAACCGATCAGGGTCAGCCACAATCCGATTGTAGAAGTTGATAACGTCATCTTTAGTGTAAGTTCCCGAGCTCCCTGTCAAACGGTAGATTTCTGCAGAAGGCATGGAAAAGCAGTCTTTAAAGTATTTCTCGGCAAAGCCCGTTTGAAAGGACTGTAGGACAAAACCGTCCCTTTCCCATTTGGCAGTTTTTTTGATCATCTCTTATCTCCTTTCCACCATTATAACACAAATTCCGAATGAAGAGTATCAAGCTGCTTTGTTCCCATAGGGTATTACTGGCTAGTTGGAGAGTAGTCAGTTGGGTCACTGTAAAGAAGGTATTTGGATAGAAGAAGAGCCAAAAAGGTGTCAGGAGCAGTTTGCTTGCCACGTGGCTATTTTCCTTGACTAAAATAGCTAAATCCAAAGCAATCAGGGCCATGGTCATATTGCCAATCAGGGGTGAATCCTGGGCTCCATATAAAAAGAGACCGACCACAATCAGTACATAAAATAGATGAATCAATAAATTCTTAGGAGAAAACATAGGAAACCTCAAACTTTTTCATAACTGTTTACTAGTATATCACATAGTGGAGGGTTTGGAATAGGAAGTCGCTTTGTTTTTGAATAAAAATGTGATAAAATAAAGCGTTTAGAAAAAGGTTTCATTAGCCTTCTGAAAGGATTATATCATGTCAAAAACACCATTTTATATCACCACGCCGATTTATTATCCGTCTGGAAAACTTCACATCGGTTCAGCCTACACGACCATTGCCTGCGATGTCTTGGCTCGCTACAAGCGTCTGATGGGCCACGAGGTCTTCTATCTGACAGGGCTTGATGAGCATGGTCAGAAGATTGAAGAGAAGGCAAAAGAGGCTGGTTTGACACCACAAGCCTACGTTGATGGCATGGCGGTTGGCGTTAAAGAGCTCTGGAACTTGCTAGACATCTCTTACGACAAGTTCATCCGCACGACCGACGATTACCACGAGGAAGTGGTGGCGGCTGTTTTTGAAAAATTGCTGGCGCAGGACGACATTTACTTGGGAGAGTATTCTGGTTGGTACTCTGTTTCAGACGAAGAATTCTTCACTGAGAGCCAATTAGAAGAGGTCTTCCGAGATGAAAACGGCAAGGTAACAGGAGGTATCGCTCCGAGCGGTCACGAGGTTGCCTGGGTTTCAGAAGAATCCTACTTCCTTCGCCTCAGCAAGTATCAGGATAAATTGGTTGAGTTCTTCAAGGCCCACCCAGACTTTATCCAGCCAGATGGTCGCCTCAATGAAATCATGAAAAACTTCATCGAGCCAGGCTTGGAAGATTTGGCAGTATCCCGTACTTCATTTACCTGGGGTGTACCTGTGCCGTCCAATCCAAAGCACGTTGTCTATGTTTGGATTGATGCCCTGCTCAACTACGCAACTGCCTTGGGTTATGGTCAGGAAGAAACAGCCAACTACGACACCTTCTGGAATGGAACAGTTTACCACATGGTTGGCAAGGACATTCTTCGTTTCCACTCCATTTACTGGCCAATCATGCTCATGATGTTGGATATGAAGTTGCCAGACCGCTTGGTCGCTCATGGCTGGTTTGTCATGAAGGACGGCAAGATGTCTAAGTCTAAGGGTAATGTAGTCTACCCAGAAATGCTGGTCGAGCGTTTCGGCTTGGATCCACTGCGTTACTACCTCATGCGTAGTCTGCCAGTTGGCTCTGACGGAACCTTTACACCAGAAGACTACGTTGGCCGTATCAACTATGAACTGGCCAATGACCTTGGAAACTTGCTCAACCGTACGGTTGCTATGATTAACAAGTATTTCGGTGGTCAGGTACCGACTTTTGTTGCCAACGTGACAGATTTTGATGCGGACTTGGCGGCAGTTGTAGCTGAAAACTTGGCAAGCTACCACAAGTATATGGAAGCTGTTGACTATCCACGCGCTCTGGAAGCTGTTTGGAATATCATCTCCCGTACCAACAAGTACATCGATGAAACTGCACCTTGGGTCTTGGCTAAGGACGAAGCGGACCGTGACAAGTTGGCAGCAGTCATGGCTCACTTGACAGCAGGTCTTCGTGTGGTGGCTCACCTCATTCAGCCATTCATGATGACCACTTCAAATGCCATTATGGAACAACTTGGTTTGGGTATAGCATTCGACCTTGAAAATCTTGATTTTGCAGGTCTTCCAGCAGGTTTGACCGTAGTCGCAAAAGGCACGCCTATCTTCCCACGTCTGGATATGGAAGAGGAAATCGCCTATATCCAAGCCCAAATGGGTGGCAGCTCTGCTATTTCCCAAGAGGAAGAAAAAGAATGGGACCCAGCTGATGTGGAGCTCAAAAACGAGAAAGCCGCGATCAAGTTCGAGGACTTCGACAAGGTGGAAATCCGCGTGGCCGAAGTCAAGGAAGTAGCCAAGGTGGAGGGTTCTGACAAGCTGCTCAAATTCCGTCTGGACGCAGGTGATGGCCAGGACCGTCAAATCCTATCTGGTATCGCCAAGTACTATCCAAATGAGCAAGAGTTGGTCGGCAAGAAAGTCCAAATCGTTGCCAACCTCAAGCCACGTAAGATGATGGGCTTGCTCAGCCAGGGCATGATCCTCTCAGCCGAACATGGTGACAATTTAACACTCTTAACAGTCGATCCATCCGTGCCAAACGGCAGTCAGATTGGGTAAGAAAATTGAAAAAGGAAGCTTCCAGTCGAGGAGGCTTCCCTTTTTGTTGCTTATTAACCTCTGACACAGAGGCCTTTTTTATAGACTTGGTCTGTTAAGTTGGTAGCAAAGAAGTAGAAGAGGAAGTCGATATTGGGTGCATCAAAAATAGTAATGTCTGCAGCTTTTCCAGGGTGGAAACTACCAATATGGGTCTGTCTGTCTACGGAATAGGCAGCGTTGATGGTCACAGCATTCAAGATTTCAACTGGTGTTAAACGCATCATGAAGCTACCTAGTTGCATGACAAATTGGAGGTTGGCAGTTGGGCAACTGCCTGGATTGCTATCGGTTGACAGGGTGATCGCCATCCCCTTATCCAGCATTTTCCGAGCGGGTGCATAGGTATCTTCCATCAGGCTAAAGGTGGTAGCTGGAAGGAGGTTGCCAATAACCTTGGCTTGACTAAGTTTATCAATGCCTTGGTCAGTAATCACCATCAGATGCTCGGCACTGACTGTACCCAGTTCGGCAGCCAGGTCAACCCCACCAATACTTTTTATCTCATCAGCATGGATACGGAGTTTAAAGCCCATGTCCTTAGCTTTTGTGAGCAGGCTACGAGCTTCTTCTGCCGTGAAGACTCCTTGCTCACAGAAGATGTCACAGAATTCTGCCAAGTTTTCTTCTTTAACTTGTGGCAACATGCTTTCTATAATGAGGTCCAAGTAGGCTTGATTATTTCCCTTATATTCTGATGGAATGGCATGGGCTGCCATAAAGGTAGAAACTAAATCAATAGGGTGGTCCTCATGAAGTTTTTGCACCACTTCTAACTGTCTTTTCTCTGTTTCCCAGTCCAGTCCATAGCCACTTTTAGCCTCTACGGTAGTCACACCATGGTCTAGCATGTAGTCCAGTAGTCTATAGGATTTCTGATAGAGGGTATCAAAATCAGCCTTTCTGGTTGCTCGTACCGTGGACAAAATACCTCCACCATTTGCCAGAATATCCAGATATGAAACGCCAGCTAGTTTCTGAGCAAATTCATGCTCTCGGCTTCCTCCATAGACCAGGTGGGTATGGCAATCGATCAGTCCAGGGGTGGCCACCTTGCCTTGATATGAAAGAAGAATCGTTTCAGGGCCAACTAAGTCTGCTTGAGGCTCTCCAGTCCCGGTTGCAAGAATTTTTCCATCCTTGATGGCTATGTAGCCATCCTCTAAGATAGTGGCTGCAGCCATTTCCTTACCAGCTAGAGGATGACCGGGGTCATTGGGGCAAAATACCTGATTGAAATGGGTCAATATTTTGTCTGCGAACATAGTGCGTCCTCCCTTGTATGATGTTCTTAGTTCTAGGATAATACAAAACCGTCAAATTTTTGTCAAAAATAAATCGTTTTTCTCAAAAAATAAAAAGTTGTTAAAATAACATATTAACAGACTTTATATAGACGGATAAAAGGTAAACTAGGAATGTATAAAAAGTTCTTGCTCGGAGATGGAACTATTTCTGAGGAAGGAAACAAGCACTAGATTCAAAAGGAGGATGACCTATGTCACATTTTGAAGAAAAAGATATTGCGGCAGCAATGACCATTAAGCTAGATGATGTCTTGCCTGAAAAGACAGTCTTTGAGGAAGGCATCAGACGAGCACCAGACCGGGGCTTTCGGTTAACACAGGCTCAGACAGAGATTGCCTTGAAAAATGCCCTGCGGTATATTCCAAAAAAATACCATGAGGAAGTCATTCCAGAATTTTTGGAAGAATTAAGAACTCGTGGGCGGATTTATGGCTATCGCTGGCGTCCAAAAGAAAGAATTTATGGCAAGCCGATTGATGACTACAAGGGAAATTGTACAGCTGCCAAGGCCATGCAGGTCATGATTGATAATAACCTCAGCTTTGAAATCGCTCTTTATCCGTATGAGTTAGTCACATATGGGGAAACAGGTTCGGTCTGTGCCAACTGGATGCAATATTGTTTGATTAAAAAATACCTGGAGGTCATGACAGAAGAACAGACCTTGGTGGTCGAATCAGGTCATCCCTTAGGTCTATTTAAATCCAAACCAGAGGCACCGCGTGTCATTATTACCAATGGTTTGTTGGTTGGTGAATACGACAACATGAAGGACTGGGAAATCGCTGAGGAAATGGGAGTGACCAATTATGGTCAGATGACAGCTGGTGGCTGGATGTACATTGGTCCTCAGGGAATTGTTCATGGTACCTTCAATACACTTCTCAATGCTGGACGCTTGAAATTGGGTGTAGCTGATGATGGGGATTTGACAGGAAAACTCTTTATTTCATCTGGTTTAGGTGGAATGAGTGGAGCTCAGGGCAAGGCTGCTGAAATTGCTAAGGCAGTTGCTATTGTAGCCGAGGTAGACCAGTCGCGGATTGAAACTCGCCATTCACAAGGTTGGATTAGTCAGTTGGCAGAAAGTCCAGAAGAAGCTCTGACCTTGGCCCTGGCTGCGAAAGAGAAAGGCCAATCTACCTCAATCGCCTATCATGGAAATATTGTAGATTTGCTGGAATATGTGGTTGAAAAGAATATTCCAGTTGACCTTCTCTCTGACCAAACCTCTTGTCACAATGTCTATGATGGAGGCTACTGTCCAGTCGGTATTAGCTTTGAGGAGCGTACTCGTTTACTCGCAGAGGATAAGGAAAGCTTTGTTGGTCTAGTGGATAAAACCCTGGAGCGTCATTATCAAGCTATTAAGACCCTGACTGACCGAGGAACCTATTTCTTCGATTATGGTAATGCCTTTATGAAGTCAGTTTATGACTCAGGTATCAAAGAAATTTCTAAGAATGGTCTGGATGATAAAGATGGCTTTATCTGGCCTTCTTATGTAGAAGATATCATGGGACCTATGCTCTTTGACTATGGTTACGGTCCATTCCGTTGGGTTTGCTTGAGTGGCAAGCATGAGGACTTGATTACTACAGACAAGGCTGCTATGGATGTGATTGATCCAACTCGCCGTTACCAAGATCGTGATAATTACAACTGGATCCGCGACGCAGAGAAAAATCAGTTGGTCGTAGGAACTCAGGCACGGATTCTGTACCAAGATTGCATGGGTCGTGTCAATATCGCGCTGAAGTTCAATGAGCTCATTCGTCAAGGGAAAATTGGGCCTGTTATGCTAGGTCGCGACCATCACGATGTATCAGGTACTGATTCCCCATTCCGTGAAACATCCAACATCAAGGATGGTTCAAATGTGACCTGCGATATGGCTGTTCAGTGCTACGCTGGTAATGCGGCGCGTGGTATGAGTCTTGTGGCCCTCCATAATGGTGGTGGTACTGGTATTGGTAAGTCTATCAATGGTGGTTTTGGTCTGGTATTGGATGGAAGCGAGCGCGTGGATGAGATTATCAAATCAGCTATCGCTTGGGATACCATGGGTGGTGTAGCGCGTCGGAACTGGGCTCGTAATGACCATGCGATTGAAACGGCTATTGAGTACAACCAAATGCGTCAAGGTACAGACCATATCACCATTCCTTATTTGGCAGATGAGGACTTAATTCAGTCTTCTGTTGCTAAATTGTTTGAAAAGTAAGTAAATCGGCTAAACAATCATAATAAGAAAGAGGTTTTCAAATGGCAAAACTTGTAGAATGTATTCCAAATTTTTCAGAGGGACGTAACCAGGAAATCATCGATGGCTTGGTAGCAACCG